>NZ_JBHJYS010000019.1:0-203300 GCF_042270245.1 Streptomyces sp. NPDC055955 | reverse complement strand
GGGTGTGTTCCCCGGATGGTTTTTTTGTGGGGTCGGGCGGGGCGCTCGGGTTTGTCCGTGGTGGGCGGCCATCCCGGCAAGGGGGCTTGGTCGCGCCTCGACGCGGTCCTCAGGAATTCACGTCAGTGACCTTCCACCGTTGATTGGAACCGGAGTTGGGCTGCCAGATCCCGACGGACGCGCCCTCGTGCGTGGCCTGTCCGCCGACCTCGAGCAGGCGGCCCGTACCGGCGTTGACGAGGGTGTACGTGCCGTCGCCCGTCGTCGACAGGATCCACTGCGCGGCCGCGTCCCGCTCGCCCCTGTCGGGTTCGACGACCGGCGCACCGTCGCGGACGGCCAGCCGCCTGCCGTCGGCGACGCTGGTGAAGACGTGCCGCCTGCGGTTCGCCGGTCCGTCACCGCTGATCTGTGCGAGCCGCCACCGCTGACCGGGCGCGCCCGTCCCCGAATTGATGACGAGTGCGGTGCCGCCGTCGGCGACGGTGAGGTCCTTTCCGCTCTGGACACCGGTGAGCTCGTACGTGCGTCCCTTGCGCAGCGTCGCGGCGTCCTTCGCGACCCCGGACACACCCTTGATCACGAACGTGGTCACCGACTGCGCGGGCACCGTGAAGGTCGCCGTACGGCCCGTCACCGCGATCGGCGTCTGCTCGGCCAGCTTGCCGTCCGTGCTGGTCACGACCGGGGTGACGGTTGCCCCATGGCGCACGGTCGCGAACTTCGACAGGTCGATGGTCACCGTGCGGGCGGACGTGGTGCTGTTGACGTGAACGACGGTGGCGCCGTTGCCGCCACGGGTGACGGCCGCGGTGCTGCTCGAGTCGTCGGTCTTGATGAGGTGGTCGCCGGGACGGATGTAATGGGTGAAGTTCCGGGCGGTGTCGAACTTCGTGTTCGTGTGGACCGGGCAGGTCTCCAGGGTGTCGTCGGGGCCGGCGCTGAAGGAGACCTGGATCTCGCCCCAGTTGCCTCCCTTGGCGGATTCCCCGCCGGGCTTCATGTTGTCCCAGTCCTCGACGGGCTGCCAGAACACCCAGGCGCTGGGCTCCAGTTCGCGCAGGTCGTCGACGATGTGCTGAGCGAGCCCGAGTCCGGGCCGCATGTCGGTGAAGGACTGGCCGTCGCCCCAGTCTCCCTCGACCTCGCTCATCCACAGCGGCTTGCCGTCGGCCTTGGCGAGGTCGCGGACGGAGGTCCGACCGCCGGTCCCGTACGTGTGGACGTTCATCTGGGAGACAGCGCTCTTCACGTCGCCCGGGTAGCTGGTCCAGTTCGTGGTGAAGGTCGTCGGGTTGGTCTCGTCCATCGCCGAGACGACCGCCGTCGTCCGCGCCTTCCCGAGTGCGGCGTGCAGCGCGGGCACGATCTTCTGCTGGAGGGCGGGGCCGATGTGACAGCCCTCCTGACGGCCACCGGTCGGATTCCCGTCGGCGCCCAACGTCGTGCCCCAATAGTTCGTGTTGGGCTCGTTGCACGGGTCGACGGTCTTCACCTTGATGCCGTGCGCCTGCTCCAGGCGCCGCGTCACACCGGCCAGATACGTGGCGAAGTCGTCGACGGACGCCTCCTTCAACTGCTCCTTCGACGCGTCGAAGCCGCCGGAGACGTAGCCGCTGACCGTCATGAAGTACGGCGGCGAATTGGAGAACGTCTCCCAGTGGGTGATGTCCTTCTTGATCCGGTCCACCCACCATCGCTGGGTGGCGTCGGCGTCCCCGTTCCAGTGGTCCCCGTTGTCGGGGTCCCACCAGTCGGTGTCGGTGCGGGTGGTGCCCTCGGGCGCCTTCCACCAGCCCTCGACGGCGCCGCCCGGCCTCAGGTAGGACGGCACGTCGGGGGCGTTGCCGCCGCCTATGTTGTAGCGGGCGATGTTGAGGGCGAGGCCGTCACGGCCGAAGACGAGGTCGGCGATCCGCTCGCGGATCTCGTGCGGGTAGTGTCCGGTCGCGTTCGCGAACCAGGCCAGGCTGGTGCCCCACCCCTCGAACCTCTCCTGCCGGTACGAGGGGTCGAGGGTCACCGTGACCGTCGCGCCGGTGGCCGCGGCGACGAGCGGTGCGGCCGAGAGCTGGGTTCCTGCGGCCGCGGCCGTGGCCGCGGCGATGCCGATGAACCGTCTGCGGGTCATGCGCGCCAACGTGTGCTCCCAATGTCGTTGAATGGGTGGGGTGTCCGGTGGTGCGAGAGGGGATGGATTCAGGAGGCGGACTGCCGCAGGACGGCGACCTGGCGAGGCGCCAGGACGAGGCCGTCGCCCTCGCGCCGCGGTGGCCCGACGAGCACGTCACCGGTCAGTCCCGGCAGCGCCACCTGTTCGTCGCTCCGGTTGACCAGGAACAGGTAGCGGTGCTCCGCGTCGCGCCGCACGACGTGCTCCACCAGCCCCCGTGCGTCGTGCGGGAGCTCGCTGACCACCCCTGCGGGCGCGAGCAGCTCCGGCAGCAGCACGCTCAGTCCGTCGGCGCCGAGCCGGGTGGACACGTATGTGGCCGAGCCATGGCCCGTGCCACGCCGGGTGACGGCGGGGCGCGACGCGTACGTGCCGGTGAGGTAGCCCGCCAGGACCTCGACGTCCGTGCCGGTGACGGAGATCCGGTCGGTCCACAGGCTGCCGGTGGTGCCGTTGTCCAGGTCGACGGTGTCCCCGTCGAGCAGGGGCCCGAACTCCTCGATGCGGATGCCGAGGACGTCGCGCAGCGCGCCCGGGTAACCGCCGAGCCAGACGTGGTCGTTCTCGTCGACGATCGCGGAGAAGTACGTGGTGACGAGGTGGCCGCCGCCCTCGACGTACCGGGTGAGTTCCTTGGCGAGCGGCTGTGGCACCACGTGCAGGACGGGCGCGATGACGACGTCGTACGCGGACAGGTCGGTGCGGTGCGCGGGCACCACGTCGGCGCGGTGGCCCAGACGAAGCAACGCCGAGTACCAGTCGAGGGCCTCGCGGTGGTAGTCGAGGCGGGAGGTCGGGTGGGAGTCCTGCTCGCCGGCCCACCAGGAATCCCAGTCGAAGAGGATCGCCACGCGGGCGGGTTCGCGCTCGCTGCCCGCGATGGGAGCGAGCGTGTCGAGCGTGTGGCCCAACTCGACCACACAGCGGAAGAGTTCACTGTCGGCCCCGGCGTGCGGGACCATCGCCGAGTGGTACTTCTCGGCTCCGGCCGCCGACTGGCGCCACTGGAAGAAGCAGACGGCGTCGGCGCCGTGCGCGACATGCAGCAGCGAGTCGCGGGCCAACTCTCCCGGTGTCTTGGGCGGGTTGACGGGCTGCCAGTTCACGGCGCTGGTGGAGTGCTCCATCAGGAACCAGGGGCGGTGTCCGGCGATGCCGCTGCTGAGGTTGGCGGAGAAGGAGAGTTCGTCGCGGTCCTGCGGCCCGGGGGTGACGTAGTGGTCGTTGGCCACGAAGTCGATCACGTCGGCCCAGTCCGCGTAGTCCATGCCCTTGGTGCCGGACATCACCATGAAGTTGGTGGTGACCGGTGTGTCCGGGGTGAGCTCGCGCAGGATCTCCCGCTCGGCGAGCAGATGGTCCTTGAGCGCGTCCGACGAGAAGCGCTTGAAGTCGAGCTGCTGCGTCGGGTTCGGGTGCGAGGCGGCGAGCCGCGGCGGCAGTATCTGCTCCCAGTCGCTGTAGCGCTGGGACCAGAAGGCCGTCCCCCAGGCGTTGTTGAGGGCGTCGAGCGTGGTGTAGCGGCGGCGCAGCCAGGACCGGAAGGCGCGGGCGGCGTCGTCGGAGTAGTCGTAGACGTTGTGGCAGCCCAGCTCGTTGTTGACGTGCCAGGCGACCAGGGCGGGGTGGTCGGCGTAGCGGGAGGCGATCTTGCGGACGAGGGTCAGCGCGTGCTCGCGAAAGACGGGCGAGGTGGGCCGCCAGTGCTGCCGGGCGCCCGGCCACAGCGTCTCACCGCTCGCGGTCACCGGCAGGATCTCCGGGTGCGCGGCGGTCAGCCACGGCGGAGGCGACGCGGTGGCGGTGGCCAGGTCGACGCCGATGCCGCCCGCGTGCAGCAGGTCCATGATCTCGTCGAGCCAGCCGAAGTCCCAGGTGTCGGCGGTGGGCTGGATGCGCGCCCAGGAGAAGATGGCGAGGGAGACGACGTTCACCCCGGCCTCACGCATGAGCCGGATGTCGTCCGCCCACACCTCCCGTGACCACTGCTCGGGGTTGTAGTCGGCTCCGTAGCCGAGGCGGCGGGTGCCGTCCGATCCCTTCGCGTAGGGGAAACGGGAGGTGAGGGGGGCGGTCATGCGCGTCCTTTCGGGGAGCGGTCTTCCACAGGTGCGGTCGAGGGAGGCGGCGGGCTACTTCTCGACGGTGAAGCCCTGCTCGGTGCCGTACTTGACGGACGCCTCCTGCCAGGACTTCAGCCCGGCGGTGAGCTGGGTCGACGAGACGTACGCCTTGCCGACGGTGTCGTTGAAGATCGAGTTGGCGTACACCTGGTACGGCAGGTACTTCCAGTCGGTGGGCACGCTCTTCGCGGACTCGGCGAAGATCTTGTTGGCCTTCTGGCCGCCGAAGTACGGGAACTCGGTGTTCTGGAACGACGAGGAGTTCAGGTCCTTCGTCGTCGCGGGGAACGCGCCGTTCTTGATGCGGGTCTGTACACCCGCGCCGGAGTTGGCGTACTCGACGAACGCGTAGGCGAGTTCCTTGTTCTTGCCGAGCGCGGGCAGCGCGAGCGAGCTGCCGCCGTTCTCGGAGCTGGTGTTCGCGCCCTTCTCCCACTGCGGCATGGGGGCGACGCGCCAGTCGCCGGAGGCGCCCTTCACGCCGGAGGCGAAGTTGGCCGGCATCCAGGCGCCGGTGGGCAGGGTGGCGATGGTCCCGTCGCCGAGGCCCTTGTACCAGTCATCGGTCCAGCCGGTGACGGGCGAGACGAGCTTCTCGTCGATGAGCTTCTGCCAGGTGTCGGTGTACTTCTTCGCTCCCGCGTCGGTGAAGTCGATGCCCACCTTGGTGCCGTCGACCTTGTACGGGTGCGAACCGGCCTGCCACAGAAGGCTGGTGGTCAGGCCCGCGTCGCCGACGTCGCTGGTGATGTACGCCTTCGGGTCGGCCTTGTGCAGCTTGCGGGCAGCCTCGACGTACTCGTCCCAGGTCGTCGGGACGGCGATCTTGTACTTGTCGAAGACCTTCTTGTTGTAGAAGAGCGCCATCGGGCCCGAGTCCATCGGCAGGCCGTACACGCCGGCGCCGGACTTCACCGAGTTCCACGGCCCGGGGGAGTACGAGTCCGCCAGCTTCTCTGCGCCGTACGCCTTGAGGTCGGTGATCTGCTTCGTCAGCGCGTACTGGCCGAGCGCGTAGTACTCGATCTGCGCGACGTCCGGAACGCCCTTCTTCGCCGAGATCGCGTTCGACAGAGCCTTGTACTGGTCGTTGTTGGTGCCCGCGTTGACCAGCTTGATGTCGACCTTCGGGTACTTCTTCTCGAAGTCGGCGGCGACCTGCTTCAGGGTGGGCTCCCACGCCCACACCGTGACGGTGCCGCCCTTCTTCAGGGCCGACTGGATGTCCGCCGAACCGACCGGCTTGTCACTCGAGGCGTCGTCGTCGGACCCGCCGCAGGCGGTGGTCCCCAGGGCGAGGGCGCAGAGGAGACCTATGCCGCGCAGCAGGCGGCGGGAGTTCTTGGGCATGGGCATGCTTCCACTTCTTCGTGGTCCTACAGAGGGTGTACGCGGTGGAACTGCGGTGCTGTGCCTACTCCTTGACGCTTCCGGCGGAGAGCCCGGACTGCCAGTACTTCTGGAGCAGCAGAAAGGCGGCGATCAGCGGCACGATGGTGAGCAGTGAGCCGGTGAGCACCAGATGGGGTATGGCCTCGCCGCCGGCCGTCTGCGCCTGCTTGTTCCAGGAGTCCAGGCCGAGCGTGAGCGGATACCAGTCGGGGTCCTTCAGCATGATCAACGGCAGGAAGTAGTTGTTCCAGGTCGCGACCGTGGTGAAGAGCAGGACGGTGACGGTGCCGGGCGCGAGCAGCGGCAGGGCGACCTGGAAGAAGGTGCGCAGCTCGCTCGCGCCGTCGATGCGGGCGGCCTCCATCAGCTCGGTGGGAATCGCCTCCGTGGCGAACACCCACATCAGATACAGGCCGAACGGCGAGATCAGCGACGGGATGATGACGGCCCACGGGGTGTCGGTGAGTCCCATCTTGCTGAACATCAGGAACGTGGGGACGGCAAGGGCCGTGCCCGGCACCGCGACCGCGCCGATGACGACGGCGAACACGGCGCGCTTGCCGGGGAAGGTGAACTTGGCCAGCGCGTATCCGCCGAGGACCGCGAGGAAGGTGGCGCCGCCCGCGCCCACCACCACGTACAGGAGGGTGTTGAGGAGCCAGCGGCCGAAGACACCGTCCTGGTAGGTGAAGGTCTCGCCGATGTTGTGCCAGAGGTCGAAGTTCCCGTCGAACCACAGGCCGAACGAACGGGCCAGACCCTGTTGGGACTTGGTGGCACTGATCAGGAGCCACACGAGAGGCAGCAGACTGTAGACGAGGACGACGCCGGTGAGCACGGTCAGCAGGACGCTGCGTCGGGGGCGGCCGGGTGTCCGGCGGCGCGGTGAGCGCAGGCGCGGGGCGGCGGAATTGACCGGTGCCGTCGGCCGTACGGAGTCGGTGGTGGTGGTCATCGCGCTCACGCTCCCTTGCGCATACCGCGCAGCTGGACCACGTAGGCGACGATCATCGTGATCACGCCCATGACGATGGCGACCGTCGCGGAGTAGTTCTGCTGCTGGCCCGCGAAGGACAGCGAGTACGTGTAGAAGTTCGGCGTGTAGTCGGTGGTGATCGCGTTCGGCGCGAGCTTCTGCAGGATGGCGGGCTCGTTGAAGAGCTGGAAGCTGCCGATGATCGAGAAGATCGTGGCGATGACGAGGGCACCGCGGATCGCGGGGAGCTTGATGGCCGTGATGACGCGCCACTGTCCGGCACCGTCGATCTCGGCCGCCTCGTACAGCGAGTGCGGTACGACGCGCAGCGCGGCGAAGAAGATCAGCATGTTGTAGCCGACGAACTCCCAGGTCACGATGTTGCCGATGGATGCGAGGACCAGCTTGGCGGACAGTGGGTCGGGCAGATTCACGCCGAATGCGTCGTTGATGTCGCCGACCAGGCCGTAGCGGGTGCCGTACATGAAGCCCCACATGAGGGTCGCGACGACGGCGGGTACCGCGTAGGGCAGGAAGACGGTGATCCGGAAGAAGTCCTTGCCGTAGAGGCGTCCGCTGTCGATCGCCAGGGCGACGAGCAGGGCGATGCCGAGCATGATCGGCACCTGGATCAGCAGAAACAGTCCGACGCGGAGGACTCCCTCCCAGAACTGGCCGTCCTGCAAGGCCTGTTGGTAGTTGTCCAGGCCCACGAAGGTCGTGCCGCCGATGAGTTGGGTGCGGAACAGGCTCAGATAGACCGAGTACGCGAGCGGCGCGAGGAAGACCAGGGCGAAGACGAGCACGAAGGGGCCGATGAACCCCCACCCCGTCCACGAGCGGCGCGCCCTGCGTACCGGTGGCCCGGCCGGTCGCGGCCTTGCGGCGGCCGGCGGTTGAAGCGTCGTCATCTCGCGTCCCTCGCTCGTACGTGCCTCGCAGATGGTGCCCGGATGTTTGCGTAAACATTTCAGTGCGTCAGCGGCCGACGGGTACTATGTTTGCGTAAACATCCGGTGGCGGCATGTCTACACTGCCTCGCAGAGGACGGTCAAGAGTCGCCCGTGAACGATCAACTCGACCTGGTGAGGTGAACGGTGGGAGCAACGGACAGTGCCCCGGAGCGCGGCAGGACCGACGCCCGGCGCCGCACGCACAACGCGTCGATGGCCGACGTCGCCCGGGTTGCGCGTGTCTCCTCCCAGACGGTCTCCCGCGTCTCGAACGGCTTTCCCGGCGTCAACGAGGAGACCCGCGAGCGGGTCCTCGCCGCAATGAAGGAGCTCGGCTACCGCCCCAACAGCGCCGCGCGAGCACTGAAGCGGGGCGACTTCCGCACCATCGGCGTGATCACGTTCACGCTCTCCACGACGGGCAACATGCGCACGCTGGAGGCCATCGCGACCTCGGCCGCGCAGGAGGGCTACGCAGTCACGCTCCTCCCCGTCGCGGTGCCCACCCAGGACGAAGTACGTGGCGCGTTCTCACGTCTCGGCGAACTGGCGGTGGACGCGGTCATCGTCATCATGGAGGTCCATCTCCTCGACTCGGCGAGCCTCACCCTGCCGCCGCACGTGAAAGTCGTGGTCGCGGACTCGGACGCCGACGACCGTTACGCGGTGGTGGACACGGACCAGGCCGGCGGCACCCGCGACGCGGTACGCCACCTCCTCGACCTCGGGCACCGCACGGTCTGGCACCTTGCGGGCCCCTCCGAGTCGTTCGCGGCTCAGCGCCGAACGGACGCATGGCGCAAGGCACTTGAGTCCGCCGGCCGCGCGGTCCCACCACTGGTGCGCGGCGACTGGTCGGCCGATTCGGGCTACCGCGCGGGCCTGCGCCTGGCCGAACAGGCCGACTGCACCGCAGTGTTCGCGGCGAACGACCAGATGGCGCTGGGCCTCCTGCGGGCCCTGGAAGAGCGGGGCCGCAAGGTCCCCGAGGACGTCTCGGTCATCGGCTTCGACGACATCCCCGACTCCGGCTCGTTCCAGCCGCCGCTCACCACGGTCCACCAGGATTTCGCCGAGGTCGGCCGCCGCTGCGTGGAGAGCGCACTGCGCCAGGTCCGGCAGGGCGAGGCGGAACCGGGCGCCACGCTGGTGCCGACGCGCCTGGTGGTGCGGGAGAGCACGGGGCGCCCCCGGACGCGAGAGGGCGGGCGAGGCTAGGAAGTTGCGTTTGGGCCAGGTGATCGTCGTTGGTCCGGGGGCGTTGACTCCCAGTGGGCGCGGATCGAACCGTGGCTCCCGGACCGGACGCCGAAGCGGGTTGCCGGTGGCGGGACCACCGTGAGGTGATCGACGATTGCCTGCTGATCGCCAGGCTGATGCGGATGGGGAGCTGACCGGGGCCGTGTCCGTATCCGTGGACTCCATGTTGGTGCGCTTCACCGACATGCGGTCGGGGCCTGCAAAGGAAATGGGACCCGACCGGCGAATCGGCCGAGCACGCAACCGCCTCAAGCAGTGACGCGGCCTTGCCGGTTCTACGAGAAGACCGCGACCATCTACGTGGCGCGCCCCCTCCACATCACCGGCATCTTCGTCTGGTCCGACCTGTGATCCGCCAGCGGAAGCGATGGTGTGCCCAATCGGAGACGCTGCTCAGTCGGGCGGCGGCTTTGGCGGGAGCGCCGCTTCGGATGGGCTGGTCCACTTCGAAGTCGTGCCCGGTCAGGCCGCTTTCGTCCTCGACGATGCGGGCGACGCGGTAGGCCAGTTCCGTCACAGCCGACGCCGCCGGAACGGTGTGGTGGGCTTCTTGTAGCAGTTCTGGGCGGCGGCCATGGCCGGGCCTCTGCTTTGCCAGCCGCTGCGGACCACGTACGGGATCTTGAGACCATGGGCAGCCCATGGCAGGCTCATGCCGCGTGATCGATGAATTCGCGAAGGACAACCTGCACGGTCGACTGCGGCGGGACCGCAAGGCGCTGCTCTGGAAACTCGACGGCTTGTCCGAATACGACGCCCGCCGGCCTTTGACAGCGACCGGGACCAACCTCCTCGGCCTGGTCAAACACGTGGCCACCGTCGAGGCCAGGTACTTCGGCGAGGTCTTCGACCGCCCTTCCCCGGAACCGCTGCCCCGGTGGCAGGACTCCGACGGCAGCGATCTGTGGGCGACCGAGGACGAGACCCGCGATCAGATCATCGGGTTCTACCGGCGCACGTGGGAACACTCGGACGCGACGATCAACGAGCTTCCCCTCGACGCCCCCGGCCACGTGCCGTGGTGGCCGGAGCCTGATCCGAACACGAACCTGTTCGCCATCATGGTCCATGTCCTCGGCGAGTCCATCCGGCATGCCGGGCACGCCGATATCCTGCGCGAGGGCCTCGACGGCCGGACCGGGTTGCGCGCCGAACACGAGAAGCAGATCGACGAGGAAGCCCGTGCAGCCTACTGCGCGAAGATCGAGCAGGCCGCCAGGTCGGCCGCACCGATCAAGGCATAGCGGTTGTCTCACACGACTTGATGTTCGTGCGGCACGATGCCGGTCGTGGATGCTGATCCATCGAAGCGTGTGGTAGTTGATGAACTCTGAGAGCTGGCCGCCCGTCGCGCAGATCGCCAGGACCGCGGGCCGTCGCCATCGTGCGTCCGCCGCTGGGAGCCAAGAACGAGTCTCAGGGTCTGATCGAGGCCCGGCGCGCTTGAGGTCTGGGGACCTCCTTGTCGATCGCCCGTACGAGCGCATGAGCGCGGGAGCAAGGAAGGCTGAAGGTGCACTCGGGCGGTACATGTCGGACAAGGTCTGGCACGCGAGATGGCGCCATCCGGGTGTGCTGCGGCTGTGTCGGGCCGTGATCACCGGACTGATTGAACATGCTGAGCCTGGACCAGCACCATGCCCAGCGAAGGGTGTTTAGCATGCCGAACGACTCAGTCGCACGCTTCCTGGCGTCCTTGGCGCCTGAGGAAAGAAAGACAGTCGTGGCCAGGCCCGGGGAGGAGCAGGAGCGGCTTGCCGCAGCCTGGGAACGGGAGCTGGAGGGGGACGACGAGTTGGACGTCCTCGACGAGTTGTCCCCGCCGGCAGCCGAGGCTGAGGCGGCTCGGCGCGTCCTTCGCCAGGAGTCGGACTGACCCGTCTGATGGGTGGTCGAACGGCAGTAGGACCGTCTCCTGCAGGGTGAGGTCGAGGAGTTGTTTCCAGCAGCCCAGGCGGATACGAGTCCGAAAGGCCCGGGCAGATGGCTGATTTCCGCGCAGTCGCGTTCTAGTGGAGGCGTTGGACACGGTCGCCACCGAGGAGTGGAAGGGCGAGGCGTGGCCGGCGCTCGATCATTCCGATGGCGCCAGCAGGACCGACCCTCGGTCTGATGTGCAGCATGTCGCGGGCGGAGCCACGTCCTTGTGTTCGCTGGGCCTCTTCACCGTTATCACGGAGGATTAGGAGCAGCGGTCCAGCGGCTGGTCTCACTTGGTGCACAGACCGTCGAATGGAATCCCCACCCGCCGGATCCTGACTTCGTTGTGCTTGCCGATCCGGACGACACCCTCTGCTACGTAGTCGATCTGAGCCATGCACCCGGAGGTGGCAACCGGTCGCCTTCGGGTCGATGGGGCTGGCACAGCCTGTGACCTCTGCCGCTGCCTGCCCCGACGGTCAGCCGCCAGTGTGACGGCTGACCGTCCCCACGTTCATATCGACGTAATGCCGTCATTCCTCCTCCGCATTTCAGAGCTGGTGAATCACCATCTGCCTGCGGAATCCTTCGCCTGTCATCCAAGCGACCCGCTGGGCAGGGATTCCGGCCTGGTGACGTCCGATGTCGGCGATTCTTGCCGTCTGGCCCGGAATTCGGGATGAGCCCCCGGCGTGTGCGTGCGCGGGCTTCCATGTCGGAATCTCACGGCAGGTGCCGGACGGATGGAAGCCGGATCCGCCGTCGCGCTGAGACGTGCAGATCGCGCCTGTTCCTCGTTCGCGTCGATACGCCGACGTATGGCGGGAGAGGCGGCCGTACTGGGAACAGTTGGTCGTGCCGGATCGGTTGCATCGAGCGAGGGATCGGTGCCGCACGGGCGGCGAACACGAAGACCAAGAGGTCGTTCGCCCCGCCAGGCTCCGGGCCCTGGGGCCGTGGTATGCCCGCCGCGCGCTCGAACCGAGACGTATCTCTGCAGGAGGACTGTTCTTATGAACGACCGGCCTTTGACGCTGATGGCAGTGCACGCTCACCCCGACGACGAGGCCACCGGGACCGGAGGGGTCCTCGCACGGTACGCCGCGGAGGGCATGCGCACGGTTCTCGTGACGTGTACCGACGGTGGTTGTGGTGATGGGCCGGGGGGTGTCAAGCCGGGCACTCCCGGACACGATTCGGCGACCGTCGCCGTGATGCGCCGTCAGGAACTCGAGGCGAGCTGTGAGGTGCTGAAGGTCAGTGACCTGGAGATGCTGAACTATGCCGACTCCGGGATGATGGGCTGGCCGAGCAACGACGCCCCAGGATCGTTCTGGCAGACCCCCGTGGAGGAAGGCGCCACCCGGCTTGCCGAACTCATGCGGCACTACCGGCCTGATGTCGTCGTCACCTACGACGAGAACGGCTTCTACGGCCACCCCGACCACATCCAGGCCCACCGGATCACGATGGCGGCGCTGGAGATGATCGAGCTGACGCCAAAGGTGTACTGGACGACGGTGCCGCGCTCGGGGATGCAGCGGTTCGGCGAGATCATGCGCGAGTTTCATGAGGACATGCCGGAGCCGGATCCCGCCGAGGCCGCCGCGATGGCCGAGATCGGCCTCCCCGACGATGAGATCACCACGTGGGTGGACACCACCGCGTTCAGCGGTCAGAAGTTCGATGCGCTGGCCGCGCACGCCAGTCAGGGCGAGAACATCTTCTTCCTCAAGATGGGCAAGGAGAGGTTCGGCGAGTTGATGGGCATGGAAACCTTCGTGCGGGTCAAGGACGCCACCGGTGCGGCCGTCCCCGAGAACGATCTCTTCGCCGGACTGCGCTGATCCGCGCGTTTGACCGGGGTCCGGGAACGCTCATCGGTCGCACGGCAAGCGCCGGCCGTCGGGACCTCTCGCGCCCCCGCCCCGCTCGCCGTCGCGAACAGCCCGCTGCAGATCGACAGCGCGTGCGAGCGTGAGACGTCGGCTCGCTGGCTCCCCTCCGGTGCCGGCGGGCCGACTC
This sequence comes from Streptomyces sp. NPDC055955, assembly GCF_042270245.1. Taxonomy (NCBI): domain Bacteria; kingdom Bacillati; phylum Actinomycetota; class Actinomycetes; order Kitasatosporales; family Streptomycetaceae; genus Streptomyces; species Streptomyces sp. NPDC055955. Next base: position 190,478 of record NZ_JBHJYS010000019.1, on the reverse strand, counting down.
GCGCCCGTTCTCCAGCCGGTGTGCGTGGATTGTTCCGTACCTCTCCGCGCCCCTACTGAGACGGCAAGGTTGAGGAATACGCTGCCGAGGCCAGGCACCTCCCGGTTGCGACCTGGGCCCCCCTGGCCGGACCTCTGGGAGCCCCTAGCGGTGTCGGTGGCCAGCTTCTTTTGTCCGTGGCCAGTTTCCTTCCCAGCTCGCGGGCATGTATCAGGGAGTCGAGCGGCGGCCGATGGCCACCGAGATTCATCGTCGGGAAAAGACGTCGAGTGGCATCCGTACAAAGCCCTGGCGGATCCTGCTGAAGTCCGTCTCGGCGTAAGGCTGGTGTGCGGCATGATGATCCGGTGGACTTCGAGCCGTACCGGGGCGAGTTGGTGGTGTTCTGCTACCGGATGATGGGGTCGTTCCACGAGGCCGAGGATCTGGTGCAGGAGACGCTGCTGCGTGCCTGGAAGGCCCGCGACCGGTACGCCCCGGCGCGCGCGTCGGTGCGGACCTGGCTCTACCGGATCGCGACCAACGCGTGCCTGACCGCACTGGAGGGGCACAGTCGGCGTCCTTTGCCCTCCGGACTGGGAATGCCGAGCGACGACCCCGGGGCGGCGCTCGTGCCGGCACTCGATGTGCCCTGGCTCGAGCCTTTCCCCGACGCGCGGTTCGATGTGGAGGTCAGGGCCGACCTGCGGCTCGCGTGGGTGGCGGCGGTGCAGGTTCTGCCGGCGCGGCAGCGGGCGGTGCTGGTGCTGCGCGAGGTGCTGGCGTTCACCGCCGCCGAGGTCGCCGAGCAGTTGGGGACCACGGTCGCGGCGGTCAACAGCGCGCTGCAGCGCGCCCGTGCCGCCCTCGCCGGCGTGGGCGATGCCGGTGCGGTCACCGAGCCGGACGATCCCGAGGTGCAGGCGGTCATCCAGCGGTACATACAGGCGTTCGAGGCGACGGATGTCCCCGCGCTGGTGCGGCTGCTGGCCGAAGACGCGGTCCTGGAGATGCCGCCGGTGCCGCTGTGGTACCGGGGTAGCCAGGACTACGGACGGTTCCTGGAGCGGGTGTTCGCGATGCGTGGTCCGGGTTGGGGCATGCGGGCTCTGACCTCCAACGGGCAGCCCGCGCTGGCCGCGTACGCGCCGGAGCCCGGCGGCGGGCACCGTCTGCACACCCTGCAGGTCTTCACCGTCACCGGCGGCCGTATCGCGCACAACGTCGTGTTCGCCGATCCGTGCGTCTTGGACGTCTTCGAGTTGCCGCGCGACATTCCTGCCGACCAGTTGCGCCGTGAGCGATGAGTCGGGGTGGTGCGCCCAGTAGGTACTGGTGAGCACCGAACCGAAGGGAACCTCATCGTGAGCGTCATCGTCATCGAGTTCATCACCCTGGACGGGATCGTGTCCGACCCGGACGGGTCCGCCGGTACACCGCTGGGCGGCTGGGCATTCCGGCACGGCCCGGAGGCTGTCGCCGGAGACAAGTTCCGGCTCGGCCGCACGTTGGACGACGGCGTGCTGCTGCTCGGGCGCACTACCTGGCAGCTGTTCTCGCGGCTGTGGCCGGGCCGCGACGACCCGTTCGCCGCGCGGATGAACGCCGTGCCGAAGCTGGTCGCCTCCCGCACCCTGACCCACACCGACACATCGGCGTGGTCGAACTCCCAACTGCTGGACGGCGACCTGGTCGACGCCGTCAAACGCGAGCGCCGGGACGTGGTCGTCACCGGGAGCCTCAGCGTCGTGGACCGGCTGATGGCCGCGGACATGATCGACGAATACCGACTGTTGACCTTCCCCACCGTCCTCGGCACCGGACGGCGGCTCTTCCCGGCCGACAGCCCCCACGCCGAGCTGGAGTGCCTGGCTGCCGAGCGGGTCGGTGCCGCTGTCCTCAGTCGCTACCGAAAGGCCGCCCGATGACCGGCCGCTTCAATAAAGGGGCGCCGTGCATCCTCACCCGAGGACGGTGCTCTGTCGCGTGGTGTAACCGGCCAGGATTTGTGAGACGAGGGTGATGGCCTGGATGCCGTCGCCCGCCGAACCGTACGGCGGCGTCGAGCGCGCCCGCTGCTCCGCCGATCAGGGAACGCACCGGCCGGAAGCCTTCAAGTCGGCGAACGACGTGCCGGACTGGCCCGACGAACGTCCCATTGCGTAGCGGACGCTCTGCGACAACTGCCGTGGGGCCCGCACTCGGGTTCGGGCCCCACGGCAGTATCGGTGGCACCGCGCACGGTTGGCGTGGGGAGCGCGGGGCCGTAGGTACGCCGCGTACAGACGTCCTGGGTTGACGCTAGGACTGAAGGGCAGGCCTGTCGCGCCAGAGGACGCCGTTCGCGTCAAGGCCGCGGCTGGGAAGCCTCGGGAGCGAGGAGCGGCCGCCCTTCGGTACGGAGCGGCCGGCTTCCCATTCGATGCGGGTGCTGGGGGTGCTGGGGGTCCGCCGTTCTGCGACTGGCCACCGCAGTGCAGGCCGAGAAGCACGACGAATGGATCGCCTTTCCCCGCCGCTACCTTCCCGAAGGCGCTTGGCCACCGTCTACGCCACCGTCGACACCGAGGCCCTCCGAGGGCTGATCCCCCTACATCACGGCGGGAGGACACGATCGACTCGGACCGAGCCTTTATGCGATGCCGGACCGTGTGCAGATCAACCGGCCGCGCGGCAGCCGGGTCAACCCGCCGGGCTGGTCAGGATGCAGTGCGGATAATCGTTGTCCGGATCACCGACGGCGACCCACAGCTTCAGGACCTTGCCTTGCCTCAAGGCGGCGTAGGGATCGGGCCGCCTCTCACCCTTTTCGGGGTGAGCGGCGTCGTAGGAGTGAGCGGCGTCGAAGGTCACACCGACGAAGCTTTGCTTCTTGTTGGCGCCTTGCTCCCAAGTGCCTGTTCCGGACCAGGTCAAACTGTCGTACCAGCGGACGGCGACGCAGACTTTGTCGGCGATGAACGTCCCGTCCCGCTTCAGGGTGAGGGTGCCGCCGTCAGCATCGGTCCACGTGGTACCAAGTTCGGCTGGTTTCAGCACGACCGGTTCGCCTTCGGGCGGCGGCATGACCGTGAACCTGCCGCAGGCAGTGAGAGCAAAGGCCATGGCGAGCAAGATCAGCGCAGTACGACGGCAACGCAACACACTCCACCCCTGACGGGTTCCGCGGGCCGCGTGCGCGACCAGTGGACTGAAGAACCCGCGCCGTACCCTGACACGGAATTTGAACATGTTCAAGTCTCAGTCGTCGGCGGCCGCTCCAGGAAGTGCATAGGGGTGCAGGGGGAGATGCAGCTGCCCGGTCGGCTGGGCTGGACTGGGCTGGGCTGACGAGTGAGGACCGGTGGCCGATGACCTGTGCGGGACCCCGCGTTTCAAGCGCCCGTCCGCCGAATGCGTTCCCGGACAGCGGCTCGGTCGACGCCGAGTTGTTCCATGAGCTCTGCCACAGGATCCGGCTGCTCGCAGTCGAGCAGGGCCAGCAGAAGGTGCTCCGGTGCGATGCGCCGGCTGCCGGCCTTCCTCGTCTCAGCCAGAGCGCGGGGGAGGACGGCGCGAGCGCCGGAGGTGAAGGGTGTGCGCTTGCGCGAGGCGGGAATCGGAGGCCGCTCGATCCCCTGGACGTCGATGCCGACCGCGGTCAGCGCGGACCGGTCGAGGGCATCCAGAGTGGCACGCGCGCTCTCCAGGTCGGTTCCGAACGCCCGGACTGCGTCGGGCTCGTGGAGCACTCCCAACAGGAGGTGCTCGGTCCCGATGCGGCGATCGCCACGCAGCGTGGCTTCGCCCAGTGCCGAAGTGACGGCCGCACGGGCACCTGCCGCGAACTGTTCGAACATGGTCGCCTCACTTCCCGTACTTGGCGTGCACGGATTGCCGGGAGACGCCGAGGGCGTCGCCGATCTGTTCCCAGGACCACCCCTGTTCTCTGGCGCGTGCGACTGCTGCGGCCTCGACCTGCTCGGCCAGCCGGTGCAGCGCGCCGACTGCCCGCAGCCCCACCGCGGGGTCATGCGACCTGAGACGTTCTGAGAGATCTCCCGCTTCCATGTCTGTCAGTCTGGATTGACATTCCCTGCCTGTCAACCCAGACTGACGCCAGCCGCGCCGTCAGGCCAGACTGACATCCGGTGGCGGCTCGACGCCTCCGCCCGGCGAACTGAAGGAGAGCCCTGATGACCGCTGACGTCACCATCGTGGGAGGCGGCCCGAACGGACTGCTGCTGGCCTGCGAACTACGGCTCGCAGGTGTGCGACCGCTGCTCCTGGAGCGGCTGCACGCCCGCAGCGAGGCCCCCAGGGCCAACGGGCTCGTCGGCCGCGTGGTCCAGGCGCTGGAACTGCGCGGCCTGTACGAGCCCCTCACCGGCCGTTCCGGCCCCGCGCAACCGTTGCCCTTCTACCAGTTCAGTGGTCTCCCACTGGACCTCCGCGACCTGCGCGACAACCCGCTGTACGCCCTCCAGGTCCCGCAAGCGCATATCGAGCAGGTACTCGAAGAGCGCGCCCGGGAACTCGGCGTCGAGATCCGCCGCGGCCACGAACTGACCGCTCTGCACCAGGACGACGACGCCGTCACCCTCGACATCCGAGCACCACAGGGCGCCTACCGGACCCGCACCCGCTACCTGGTCGGAGCAGACGGCGGCCACAGCACAGTCCGCAAACAGACCGGCATCGCCTTCCCCGGCACCACCGACGACAGCTTCGCCTCCCGCGCGGGCCACGTCACCATCCCCGACGCGCTGCTGGATCCCGCCACCGGCGAACTCAACCTGCCCGAACTGGACCTACACCTTCGCCCGTACGCCCACAACCGCCTGCCCAACGGCGTGCTCAGCTTCGCGATGATGCAACCCGGATCGGGCACCCACCTCGTAGCCACCTTCGAGTGGGACCAGCCGCCGGTCGACGACAGCACACCGATGACCTTCGACGAACTCAGGGCCGGCGTGCGCCGCGTCCTGGGCACGGACCTGCCGATGAGCCCGCCCACCACTCCCGGACCGCACCTGCTGCGCCGCCTCACCGGTATCAACTCACGGCACGCCGACGCCTACCGGGCAGGCCGCGTCCTGCTGCTCGGAGACGCCGCCCATGTGCACTCCGCCGTCGGCGGGCCGGGACTGAACCTGGGCATGCAGGACGCCATCAACCTCGGCTGGAAACTCGCCGCCCAGATCCACGGCTGGGCGCCCCCCACACTGCTGGACACCTACCAGAGCGAGCGAGCTCCGGTCAGCCGGCGCGTACTCATGCAGACCCGTGCCCAGATGGCCCTGATGCGTCCGGCGGCCGACATCACCGCAACCCGCGACCTGCTGGCGGAACTGCTCGACGACCCACACAACCGGGCGCGCATCGCGGCCCTCCTGTCCGGAGCCGACATTCAGTACGCCATGGGCCACAACGCCGGGCACGAACTGGCCGGGCGGTGGCTCCCCGACCTCCGGGAGCATGTCGACGAGGGCTGGGCACGGATCACCGAGCGGCTGCGAGCCGCCCGCCCCGTGCTCGTGGACCTCACCGGACACTCCGCGACGGCGGAGGCTGTTGACGGCTGGAGGGACCGCGTGGACGTCATCACCGCCCGTGCCGCAGACCGGCACCTGTCTGCCTCCGCCGTCCTCGTCCGTCCCGACGGATACCTGGCGTGGGCCACGGACGACAGGCCCGGCGAGTCAATGCACCACGACATGCACAAGGCGTTGGCCTCATGGTTCGGCGCGGCCGCCTGAATCGCACCGACAGACCGGCAGCGGCCGATCCGGGAGGAGAGGTCAACACCGACTGTCGCGCGAGCGGGCTGGTGACCTCGGTAATCGTCGAGGCCGACGGTGGGAAGGGCACGGCCGGCACGGCACATGGTGCGCTCCTCGTCGAGGAGAGGCGGCATCGCGTCGGCGTGCCCCGGGCCACGCATACAGCCCGCCTCTGGAGGCGGTCCGGCCGCCCACTGCGAAGAATGAGAGCCCTCCGCAGCAGTGCCGCAACCCGCGGCTCCCGCAGCCGTCCGCAGAGAGGCTCCCGCCCATGCCAGGTCTCTTCCGGCACCGGAAATCCGATCCACCGGGGCGGAACGCCCCGCGTGCGTCGCATCCGGCCACCGACCGCATGCTGCGAACGCTGCTGCGCCGCCGCAAGAAGGCCCTCTCGGCCCAGGACGTGACCGTCGCCGACCGTCCGAAGGTGCGCAGAGCCGTCACCGCGGCAGCTCTGGGCAACACCATGGAATGGTTCGACTTCGGCGTCTACGCCTACCTGGCGGGCACCCTTGGCAAGGTCTTCTTCCCTTCGAGCTCCCCTGGCGCGCAGGTCGTCTCCACCTTCGCCACCTTCGCCGCGGCCTTCATCGTGCGCCCCCTGGGCGGACTCGTCTTCGGGCCCCTCGGCGACCGCGTGGGCCGTCAGAAGGTCCTCGCCGCCACGATGATCATGATGGCGGCCAGCACCTTCGCCGTGGGCTTCCTGCCGACCTACTCGGCGGTCGGCTTCCTCGCCCCGATCCTGCTGCTGGTGTGCCGCCTCGTCCAGGGCTTCTCCACCGGTGGCGAGTACGCGGGCGCCACGACCTACATCGCCGAGTACGCGCCCGACAAGCGCCGGGGCTTCCTCGGCAGCTGGCTCGACTTCGGCACCTTCATCGGCTACTCCCTCGGCTCCGGCCTGGTGACGGTGCTCACGCTGGCGCTCGGCAGCGACGGCCTAGAGGACTGGGGCTGGCGTATCCCCTTCTTCGTGGCAGGTCCGCTCGGTCTCATCGGCCTGTACATGCGCATGAAGCTGGAGGAGACGCCCGCGTTCAAGCAGGAGGCCGCGTACGCGCACGCGCAGGCATCGGGGAAGAGGGCGGACGAAGACCCTGTGGAGCAGGCCCGGCAGTCGGGCAGGGGCCGCGTGAGAGAGATCTTCGCGCGCCACTGGGAGGCGGTACTCATCTGTATGGGCCTCGTCCTGCTCTACAACGTCACCAACTACATGGTGACGTCGTACCTGCCGACCTACATGACCGTGACGCTCGGCGAGAGCGACACGACAGCGCAGCTGCTCGTCCTCGGCACGATGCTCCTGGTCGTCCTGTTGATCACGACCGTCGGCAGAACGTCCGACCGGTGGGGACGCCGACCCATGTTCATGGCCGGGAGCATCGCACTCATCGCGTTGGCCTATCCCGCGTTCCTGCTGATCAGAGAGGGCGGCATCCTGCTTCCGGCGTTCGGGTGCGCGATCCTCGGCGTGCTGCTCGTCATGTTCGCGGGAACCGCAGCCGCCACACTGCCGGCCCTCTTTCCCACCCGGATCCGCTACGGCGCCCTGTCGATCGCCTACAACCTGTCCGTGTCGCTCTTCGGCGGCACCACACCCCTGTTCGCATCAGCCCTGGTCGAGGCGACGGGCAACAACATGGTCCCCGCGTACTACCTGATGGTCGCCGGAGCCATCGGCCTCATCTCGACGTTCTTCCTGCACGAGACCGCGGGGCGACCGTTGCGCGGATCCGGCCCCATGGTCGAGACGCCGGAACAGGCCCGCAGACTTGTGGCCCGAAGCCGCACCGCCGCCGGACGGCAGGCACGCGACATCTGGGTACGCCTGCGCCACCCACACGCCCGTCACACGTCGTCAGACGACAAGTGACGCGCCCCGACATCCAAGTGCCGGGCTCAGCGCGCCGCGGCATGCTGCTGACGGTGCAATCAGTGCCGTGCGGCATCGCCGAGGCGACCGAACGGCTGAGCGCGCTCGGGACGAAGGCGCGGCCGTGGACCGGGCACAGCCGCCCTGCCGCCCTTCGGCCCGGAAACGTGCGACCGACGGGCCCTTTGGGTCGGCACCGCTCAGTGGCCATCGTTCGGTGGACCGCCGTTCGGTGGGCCGCCGCGGGCCTCGCGCCGACTCTTCGCGAGCGCCTGCTCGAGCTGTTCCTGCGCTCGCCGTTCGATGCCCTCACTGTCGTGCAGCATCTCGTCCATCTCCGCCGCCGTGGGCCGGACAGGCGGCGAAGTCTCGTCGGTGAGGCGTTCGTAGAGCCATGCGCAGGCCCGGCTCTCGTCGGCGAAGGTCTCCAATACCTCGCGTCTGCCACGCTCATGGACTCCCACGATCCACTGGCCCTCGCGCTGAGCCAGATAGTAGCCCTCAAGCGAAGGCTGGCCGCCCGGGCAGTCGGGGATCTCGTAATGTGCATCGGGAACCCCGGCTGCCCGCAACGCCTCGCACAGCTGGTGACGGTCCACGGAACCAGTCTCCCATCGGGGGCGATCAGTACGAGGAGCGCGCCGGCTGTCGCAGCCCGGAAGCTACGAAGTCGCGAGCCGCACCAAAGTCCCGTTGCGCACCAGGTCCAGCACGGAGGTGCGCGGAATCTTCGGGCAGTACTGGCTTGACGTCACGTACTGGACACCCAGCCCCGGCTGTTCGAACGCCGGGGCGATCGGCCCCGCGCACACCTTGACGTCCTTCATCACCTTGTACAGGTAGTAGTTGTACGGGTGACGCGGATCGGCGGTGTTGAGGCTGGACGGCGGGATACTCCGCTTGCCGTACTTGGTGCCGGCAGGGGCCAGGTAGCGGCCTGCCTCATTGCCGAACCGGTCGACCCTCTGGCCTTTGTGGAGCTCGAGTTCGGCGGCGATCGGCTGTCCCTGGGAGTTCTTCGCGTATCCGTCGGCGTCGGGGTAGCGCCAGTCGCCCTGGCCGGTGTCGGCAGCCGGGTCCCACCAGCGGTTCAGGAACTGGGTCGCGGTGAGGTGGCCGAGGCGCTGGTAGCGGTGGAGCGTGTGCGCCACCAGCCCGTGGGTCGGCAGCCTCTTCGGGCCGAGCCGCCAGTCGGTGCAGAAGTATTCCGAGCGCAGGGGATACGGAATGGGGTCCGGTACCAGGTGCCGGCAGACGGTCGGCCGATGCGCGTCATCGGCGGCCGTTGCGACCGGTGCCGCCTGGGCGGCCGGACTGCCGAGAAACAGCGAGCCCAGCAGGGCAGCCGCGCCGGCGAGCCCGGCACACCGTCGTGGTGATGTCACTACAACTCCTGGTGGTCGTGGGACGCCGTCACCGTGCGGGGTGGCACGGGAAAAGTGGCCGTGCGGACCAGCCCCGGAAGGACGGATGACGACATGCGGAAGATCACTCAAACCACTTGGGGAAGCGAGAGGGAGTGACGACGCGGGCGATGCGCCCGAATGAGTGCGCGCCGCGCCCCAATGGGCGATGACCGCTGCGTGTATGTACGGATGGGAACAGGCCGCCGCGGCAGGGCACATCGCAACGTGCGCGATCACCGAGCCGGAGTTCCCCCGCAGAGCCCGCTCTGCCGCAGCGCCGGCTCTGTCGCAGCCTTGGCCGGATCAGTGCCGCTCACCAGGCGAGGTCAGCACCGCGGTACGGGAGCCCTACTTCGTTTCTCCGGCACCGGGTCAGGTCACACGGTCGGTACTGATGGGGATGTTCGCCACCACGCGCACCTCATCCCGTGGAACATGCGCGCAAGACGCGCGTCGCGTAGTTGGGGATGGTGATGGTCCGGCCCAGTTGCCGAACGTCCGCGGCACGGCTGGGGAACATCTCGCGCAGGCCGTCTTCTCCGAGATCTGCTTACGCCCCCTGGCCTGGGAAGCGAGTTCCAGCGACGAGTGCTGGGACAACATCGAGTTGGGGGAGTGTGAGTCCTCAAGGCGTGGCCCGTTGTGGACCGCTGACGCCAGCACATGTACACAGGCAACGTCATGGCAATCGATCCGCGAGACCGGTGCCGCCGTGGCATTCCCACAAGTTCGCCGTTCCCGCCGCGACGGACACGGCGAGTGAGTGGAGACCCATGGGGACCCTCCACAGCGACATCACGACGATCCTCGAAGGGAAGATCTCCGGCACAACTCTGCGGTGGGCCGCGCGTGTCGTGCGGTCCACCGCAGTCAGGAGTCGGCGGCGGACCCGCCGACGCGCGCTGCAGGCGCCCGCATGAGGCAGGCCGTGTCAGCGGCCGTCGATATCGTGTGATGTGTGGTGGGAACTGAAGACACGCGCCTGATCGTGATCCGCGGCAACAGCGCCTCGGGGAAGTCATCCGTTGCGGCCGGGCTGCGCGAGAAGTTCGGCCGCAACCTCGCGATCGTGGGCCAGGACAACCTGCGCCGGCTCGTGCTGCGCGAACGCGACCGGCCCGGCGGCGCCAACATCGGCTTGATCGATCTGACTGCCCGCTACGCCCTGGACAGTGGCTTCCACGTTGTCGTGGAGGGCATCCTGTCCGCCGATCGCTACGGCGCGATGCTTCACGACCTGGCGCGCGCCCACCGTGGCGTCACGCGGTGCTTCTATCTTTACGTGCCGTACACGGAGACGGTGCTCCGGCACGCGACGAAGGGCGATGCCGAGTACCGGAAGCGCGTCACCGCCGACCATCTGCGCGATTGGTACCGGGAGAAGGATCTGCTGCCCGACGCTCTGGAGACCGTTGTCGATGCGGCCAGCACTCTGGACGAGACCGTGCAGCAGATCCTGCGTGAGAGCGGCCTGGATCAGGTGTCTCCCGTCGACCGCTGAGAACCGGCTGGGAAGCGGGCATGTCAGGCGTCGCTGACACGGGCCGGCTGCACGCTGGACGGCCAAGGTCCCGGCCGGATGTGGCGGTTGGCCACCAGGGCTGCGCGCGCAGCGCCCTTACTTGGTCGTGTGTGTGGGGTAGACCTCGACGTCGGTGTAAGCGCCCTTGATCTCCCCCGCGCCCGCGGGCCACTTCAGGCTCACGGTGTGGGTCTCGTTCGGGGGCGTCACCTGGATGTTGGTCGGGTGCGAGAGGCTGTTGCCGGTGTTGTCGATGTCGTAGGCGAGGTTGAAGACAGCGGCGTCGCCGGGCTTCAGGGTGGTGATACGCGGCTGGGCTTGGCCGCGCTCGATGGGGTTCGAGGTGTTGTCGATGTCCGTGATGTCGACTCCCGCGAAGCCGGTCGCCGAGCAGGTGGTCGACCCCCGGTTGATCATGGTGATGTCGATCCTGCCGGACTCCTCGTCGGGCGCGGCGTTCCTGGCGTCGATGGCCAGGTCCTCCGTCTTGCAGGACGTGATCTTGCTGCCGGTCTTCGTCGCGCCGTTCGCGGTGTCTGCGTCGGCCTTGGTGTCGTCGCCGGAACCCGCCTTCGCGTTGCCGGCCTGTGAGCCGCCGGAGCCCGAGCCACCCTCCGATGTCGAGCCATCCTTCGACTTCGAGTCACCGGCGGAGGAAGAGGATGACGAGGACGAAGAGTCCTTGGAGGACGAGGCCTTCCCGGAGCCGTCGCCGCTACAGGCGGTGAGCGAGAGGGTGGCGGCGACGCCGATGGCGGCGAGAGCGGTGACGCGGGTGTACTTCATGGTGTGTTCCCCCGGGAGTAGCGCGGTGCGTGTGGTCGGAAATATTTGTATCTCGCACTGAGTTACAGGCAGTCCTCCGCGACGTCTTCGTTCTGTCACAGGCGTGTCGACCTCACGGGCCGTCAAGTCGCTCGCCTCGGCCCCCGGTATGGCCCAGGTGCGCCAGGAGATGGACCGTGTAGCCCCGTTGCAGCAGCCCCAGCCCGGCACATCCACCCGGCAGCGCCGTGGTCGTTGAACTCACTGCACCACCGGTGAACTCGCCTACCGCCCAAGCCGCTTTGGTCTCAGCGTCCTCCACGCTCTCGGTGTGTCCATTCGCTCCCCGACAGCCGGCGGTGGGACGAAGTTCCGGTCCAGATGCTCCCGCGGCTGGCCACCTGCCTCACCGTAGGATTTCCCCCGCGGTCTGCTATCCAGGATCGGCTTCACACCGAACATTTCGGCTACTTCCCCGGCGGTCCGCAGGTGCGCGCAGGTCGCGATTGTGGTGACGGAGCTGTGCCCGATGAACCGTCTCGCTCATGGCATCGAGTGTCTTGGCTGCGACGTATCGATTTCGGCCAACGGCGCTGCCGTCGCCTTGTCAATCACAGTCAGCGGTCGCCCGGCGGAACTCTTGGTGACCCCGGACGGCTCCATGTGCAGCTTTTAGTGCCCCAGTTCGTCCGAAGCGGCGGACGGCGCGGACGCGACCTGCACGGTCAACGCATCCTCCGCAGTCGCCAGTGAGACGTAAAAGCTGCAGGTCCAGAACCAGGCGGCCCAGGACGCCGGCTACATCAACGGCTGGAGCCGACCTTCTCGTAGGTCGCTGTCGAGTGCGGCGTGAGGGCCCGTCCCGGAGGTTCAACTCCCGGCGCGGAGACCCTCTTTTGCCCAGGTCGCGGGTTTGTGTTGACCCGTCCTTGGTCGGGGTGGGCACGGCGCGCGATCACGCCGCTGTTCACCTGATCGACGATTTTCGGCCAAGGTCCATTTGGCCTCCTGACATGTACGCGGCCTGGATGGCACTGTTCCACCGCACGGCTCACCCGCACCGCAACTTCGCAATCACCCGTCCGGCCACCCATGCCGTTCGGACCCCCCAAGAAGGAGTTTGCGTGACCCCCATCTACGCGCGTCGCAAGCGGACCACTCTGGCCATTGCCACCACCGTCGCTGCCGGAGCCCTGCTCGCCACTGGCTTGACCACCGGTGCCGCCGCACTCCCTGACGGCAAGACGGCTCCCCTCGCTGGTTCCCCCCTTCAACTGTCCAACTCGGCGCGCGCCGCGCTCATCCAGAAGGCCGACGCCGCCACGGCGGAGACCGCCCGGCGAATAGGCCTCGGCACCAAGGAGAAGCTGGTCGTCAGAGACGTCATAAAGGACGTCGACGGCACCGTGCACACCCGCTACGAGCGCACGTACAACGGACTTCCGGTCCTCGGCGGCGACCTCGTCGTCCACGAGAACAAGGCCGGCACGACCGAGACAGTGACCAAGGCGATCAAGGCCGCCATCAAGGTCGCCTCACTCAAGCCCGTGGTCACCACCGCGAAGGCCGAGAAGCAGGCGCTCACGGCCGCCAAGGCAGCCGGCTCGGCGAAGACCTCGGCCGACCAGGCTCCCCGCAAGGTGATCTGGGCCGCCACCGGCAAGCCGACCCTCGCCTACGAGACCGTCGTCGGCGGTCTCCAGGACGACGGCACGCCCAACGAGCTGCACGTCATCACGGATGCCGCCACCGGCAAGAAGCTCTACGAGTACCAGGGTATCGAGACCGGCACCGGCAAGACCCTCTACTCGGGTACGGTCAGCCTCTCCACGACCCTGTCGGGCTCGACGTACCAGCTCACCGACGGCACGCGCGGCGGCCACAAGACGTACAACCTCCAGCACAAGACGTCGGGCACCGGCACACTGTTCACCGACACCGACGACGTGTGGGGCACCGGCACCGCCTCCAGCTCCACCACGGACCAGACGGCTGCCGCGGACGCCGCCTACGGAGCCCAGGAGACCTGGGACTTCTACAAGAGCACCTTCGGCCGCAGCGGCATCAAGAACAACGGTGTCGGCGCCTACTCCCGCGTGCACTACGGCAATTCGTATGTGAACGCGTTCTGGGACGACAGCTGCTTCTGCATGACCTACGGCGACGGTTCGGGCAACACGCACCCGCTGACCTCGCTGGACGTCGCGGGCCACGAGATGAGCCACGGTGTCACCTCCAGCACCGCGGGCCTCAACTACTCAGGTGAATCCGGTGGACTGAACGAGGCGACCTCCGACATCTTCGGCACCGGCGTCGAGTTCTACGCGGCGAACTCCGCCGACGTGGGCGACTACCTCATCGGCGAGAAGATCAACATCAACGGTGACGGCACCCCGCTGCGCTACATGGACCAGCCCAGCAAGGACGGCGGCTCCGCCAACTACTGGTCCTCGAGCGTCGGCAACCTGGACGTCCACTACTCGTCCGGTGTCGCGAACCACTTCTTCTACCTCCTCTCGGAGGGCAGTGGCGCGAAGACGATCAACGGAGTCAGCTACAACTCCCCGACCTACAACGGCGCGACGGTCACCGGCATCGGCCGGGCCAAGGCCCTGCAGATCTGGTACAAGGCGCTGACGACCTACATGACGTCGACGACCAAGTACGCGGGCGCCCGCACGGCCACGCTCTCCGCGGCGTCGGCCCTGTACGGCTCCACGAGCACGGAGTACAAGACGGTCGCCGCTGCCTGGACGGCGGTCAACGTCAACTAGGGTCCAACGCCGAACGGATCCTGCCCTGAGCAGGAGCGTCGCCGGACTGACCGCCGCTTCGCAAGAAGTGGCGGTCTTGTCGTACCTGGTCGCGATCCCGCGGAAAGGTTGGAGAGGGCTGGGCTGCTGCACGATCGGTGGCATGTGAACTGGCTTGTCCTGCGAGTACGTGTACTCAGGCGCGTTGTGGTGGTGTCTCGTACCGTCGCGGGATGGCGATGCGATCGATGCGGCAGGCCGCGGGCTCCAAGGCAGAGCGCGCTGCGGCTACCTGTTGGGCGACGCGTTGTTCCGTGTCTGGTCAGTGCTCACACACGGCTTGCCGGAATGGGCTCGCTGGTTCCCGCTCTGGCTTGGGGCCGTGATGTGGAACGGGAGGAGCGGCAGAGGCGGAGCCGGCCGCCTGCTTCGCCTACGTGGACAGTCGGGACACCCCGGACGGCAACGACGCAAGTCTCGATGAGACCCAGGTCGTGCGCGTGTTCAGATGTGTCCGCGATGCTCATAGATCGGCTCTCCGTGACTGTTCTCGGGTTTCTGCTGGGATTGCACCGCCCTTTCTGTTTAGCCCGATTGGTGAAGCCACCGTGCAACGCAGCGTCAAGTAAATATCGCTGTAGGTGAGTTGTGTGCAAAAAATGCAGGGTATGGGCGAGATTTTTCACGTCAGGCTTTGAAATGGTCACAGGAAGGTCACTAGGGTCGGGTCTCGAACCTCCGCTCGGGCGATCACTCACATAAGGTGAGTGACGGCGGAGAGGCACCGCCCACTGGGTGTTTGCGGGCGGCTGGAAGAAAAAGGAGACCGCCTTCGTGGCGTCCCACCGTCGTTCCAAGCAGTCGAGCCGTTCCCGTGTCACCGTGCTCACGGCGACCGCCGCCGCTGCCGTGGCCCTTACTTCGCAGGCCGCCAACGCGGCCCCCAAGCCCACGAAGAGCGAGGTCAAGGCAAAGGTCGACAAGCTCTACGAAGAGGCGGAGCGGGCCACCAACCAGTACGACGGGGCCAAGGAGAAGCAGAAGAAGCTGGAGAAGGAGATCGGCCAGCTCCAGGACAAGGTCGCCCGCGAGCAGGGCGAGCTCAACGAATTGCGTACCGGTCTCGGTGCGATGGCCGGCGAGCAGTACCGCTCCGGTGGTCTCGACCCCTCGGTCCAGCTCTTCCTCTCCGCCGACCCGGACGACTACCTCGACAAGGCGTCCACGCTCGACTCGCTCTCCGCGCGGCAGTTGGGGTCGCTCAAGAAGGTTCAGGCGAAGCAGCGCGAGCTGGCCCAGAAGCGCGCGGAGGCCGCGGAGAAGCTCCAGGACCTCGCCGGCACCCGCACCGAACTCGGCAAGAAGAAGAAGGAAATCCAGGGCAAGCTCAGCAAGGCACAGAAGCTGCTGAACTCCCTCACCGCCGCCGAGCGCGCCGAGATGGCCGCCGATGAGGCGCGGGCCAGCCGATCGTCCACGGGCCGCGTCAACCTCGGAGACGAGGTGGCCGCCTCCAAGTTCGGTGCCGCCGCCCTGAACGCGGCCGCCTCCCAGATAGGCAAGCCGTACGTCCGTGGGACCACGGGGCCCAACTCCTACGACTGCTCGGGCCTCACACAGTGGGCGTACGCGCAGGCCGGTATCCATATCTCCCGGGTGACGTACACACAGGTCAACGAGGGAACTCGGGTGGGCATGAGCGCACTCAAGCCCGGTGATCTGGTCTTCTTCAACAACACCGAGCATGTCGGCCTCTACGCGGGCAATGGCCAGGTGCTGCACGCGCCACACCCGGGGGCCTCGGTACGCTACGAGTCGATGAGCACGATCGGCAGCTTCCAGTTCGGTGTCCGCGTCGCAGGCTGATCGCGTCTGTATCTGATCCCCGCAGGGTGGGTCCGCCGTGATGGGCGATGCCCCTTCTTCCGTGTCCAGGCAGAGATGTTTCGGCCTGGCGCATGTGGCACGTCTGTCTGAGCTTGAAAACGGGCCCTGGTGGCGGTCCATGGCCCTGGCGGAAAGCCGCCCGGTCGCACACCCTTGTTCGCGCGAACATTCTGCGAAAGTGAGCCCTGCCGGATCTCCGGCGGACCGGTTGTCCTACTGGTTCACGCCATCGGGGCCGTGTCGGCGGTCGGCGAGCGATACGACTCCGATGGCGGATCTGCACGTCATCCAACTCCCCACCCCTTGAGGGGTCGTGGGAGCCGACGAAGACGGAGCCTTCCGGGACAGCCTGCGCCGAGACTGCGCGGCACAGCTGCAACTTTGCGTGGCGGCCGCGTTCGGCGAGCCAGTAGGGCGACTCGGGCACCCGCGCACGGATCGCGAAGACTCAGGCGCCGGCCAGTTCGCCGGCGATCGCGACCACGTGCCAGCCGAGGCCGCCGACATCTGGGTGGCGCCGACGGCCAGGATCACGCCGATCGGCCAGCCGATGGGGAGGCGGACGGTGGCACGGACGCGTGTTCGCAAGGGCAGCAGCTCCAGGAAGCAAGGGGACGCCACGGTGTGGCTACCGGCTGGCGCGAGCCCTGAAGGAACCGGGGGTCAAGTTCGGCAAGAGGAACGAGTAGGGCGATCACGCCATACGGGGCGAGTGACAGCAGGCATACGACGCGCTGGTCGATCCGGTCGGCGCCGGGGTCCCAGACTTGCGCCGGGCACGAACACGGGGCAGGTCCGCCGGGGGCCGGGCCGTGCGGGGAGCAACCGGCCCGTCATTCGTCCCATTGGTCGAGGAGGGCGTCGGCGAGGTTCATGCCGGGTTCGCCAGGGTCTTCGTGGAGGGACTGCTCGGTCCAGATGATCTTGCCCTGGGGTGTGTAGCGGGTGCCCCAGCGCCGGGCACATTGAGCCACCAGGAACAGGCCGCGGCCACCCTCGTCGGTGAGCTGGGCCCGACGCAGGTGCGGGGAGGTGCTGGAGCCGTCGGCCACCTCGCAGATCAGGTTTCGGCCGTGCAGCAGGCGCAGTCGGATGGGCTGGGCGCCGTACCGGATCGCGTTGGTGACCAGCTCGCTGACGATCAGCTCGGTGCTGAAGGCGACCGAGGTCAGCCCCCAGGTCACAAGTTGGCGGCTGACGTCGCCACGGATACGGGAGACGGCGGCAGGGTCGGCGGGCACGTCCCAGTCGGCGACCTGGTCGGGGCCCAGCAACTTGGTGCGGGCGACGAGCAGGGCGACGTCGTCGCGGGGGCGTTCGGACAGCAAGGTGTCGAAGACTGTCTGGCAAGCCTGTTCCGGCGTGTGGTCGGCGTGTGAGAGAGCGTCTCGCAAGAGTTCCAGGCTCGTGTCGAGGTCGCGCTGCCGGCTCTCGACAAGCCCGTCGGTGAAGAGCGCCAGCTGGCTGCCCTCCGGCAGCTGGAGCGTGGCGGTTTCGAAGGGGAGGCCGCCTCCCAGGCCGAGGGGTGGTGAGACCGGGATGTCGGGAAAGACGACGGTGCCGTCCGGGTGCATCACAGCGGGGCCCGGGTGGCCGGCTCGGGCGAGGGTGCACGCCCCGGAGACCGGGTCGTAGATGGCATACAGGCAGGTGGCGCCAGTGATGCCCTCCCTCTTGCTGGAGGCGTCGGAGATGTCCAGGTAGGTGACTAGCTCGTCCAGATGACTCAGCAACTCGTCGGGGGAGAGGTCCAGGGTGGAGAAGTTGTGCACCGCGGTACGCAGTCGGCCCATCGTGGCCGATGCGAGTACCCCGTGGCCGACCACGTCACCGACCACCAAGGCAACACGAGAGCCGGACAGCGGAATGACATCGAACCAGTCTCCGCCGACGCCGGCCTGTGCGGGCAGGTAGCGGTAGGCGACCTCCAGGGCCGCCTGCTCGGGCAGTGTCTGGGGGAGCAGACTGCGCTGCAGCGTGACGGCCACCGTGCGCTCATGGGTGTAGCGGCGGGCATTGTCGATCGCCGCTGCCGCCCGGGCCGCCAGCTCCTCGGCGAAAGACAGGTCCTCTTCGTCGAAGGGCTCAGAGCCCTCGGTTCGCCAGAAGTCGCACAGTCCAAGCACCACGCCTCGCGCCCGCAGTGGCACCGTGATCAGCGAGTGGATGCCCGCGTCCAGGACCCTGCGGGACCACTCGGGGTCCTGGACGCGCCAGCCCTCAGCCTCGTGCAGGCTGGTCTCAAGGACCGCCTGGCCATTGATCACACTCGACAATTGCGGCGAGTTGGGTGCGCATCTGATCAGTTCGCCCACCGGCTGCAGAGGCGAGCCCGGCACGACGCCGCTGACAGCGGCGCGGCGCATCTCGGTGCTCTCCTCGGTAGGGTCCTCACCTGCAAGAACCGGATCCAGCAAGTCAACGGTGACCATGTCGGCGAAGCGTGGAACGGCCACTTCAGCCAGCTTCTCGGCGGTGCGCGCCACATCCAGGGTGGTGCCGATGCACGCGCCCGCGTCGTAGAGCAGTGACAACCGCTCGCGAGCGGTCTCTGCCCTGCCCGCCAAGGCCCTCAGCTCGGTGGTGTCCCGCAGCGTCACCGCGCTTCCGGCCGGTCCGCCGTAAAGGGCGGTCGGCCGCACGTTCACCGACAGCAGATGGTCTCCCGCCATATGCACCTCGTCGCTGGCCGACCGCCCCGATGCCAGCAGTTCGGCGATGCGCGGGTCCAGATGCAGGTCCGGGACGGGCAGCCCCTGGGCGTCCTCGGTCAGGCCGAGCAACCGCCGTGCCTCGTCGTTGGCGAGCAGCAACCGACCGTCACCACCAATGATCAGCACGCCCTCCCGCACCGCGTGCAGCACCGCGTCGTGATGCTCGTACATGCGGGTGATCTCGACAGGCCCGAGCCCCCTTGTCTGGCCCCACAGTCTTCGGCTGATCAGGGCTGCTCCGCCGATGATGACGGCCACCGCTCCGACGGCAGAGCCCAACACGGACGTCAGCTGCGCCGAGACCCTGTTGCTGACATGTTCGAGGGTGACCCCGGCCCCGACGGCGCCGACCACCTTGCCGTCCGGTGCCTTGACAGGGACATAAGCGCGGACCTGAGGGCCCAGAGAGCCAACGCCCTTCTCCGTCGTCGTCCGTCCGGCCAGCAAGGGAGCCATGTCCGTCGTGGTGTGGACTCCGGGCCGGCCCGCAACCGAGGAGAGAGCCGCGTAGGTGCCATCCCGGTTCAAGACGCCCAGAAAATCAACGTTTGAGGCTTTCTGGGCCTGCGTGATCCGCGGTTGCAGCACTGCGGTGGGAGACGAGGACATGAGGGCCTGCGCGACGCCCGGTGCACTGGCAAAACCTTGGGCGATGGCGAGCGAACGATTTCGGGCGTCGCGGGTGCTTGCTTGCTGGGCAGAGAGGACGAGTGCGACAACGGCGCCGGCGGCAAGCAGGATCACGATCACCACTTGCAGCACGAACATCTGGCCTACGACGCTGCGGATACCGAGCGGCGACAGGAGGCGATTGCCCCGATTGCTGGCCGACCTGTTCAAGCGGTGCCCATGCGAGGATTCATTCGACGGCATGCGTGATCCGCGCATATCTCAATTTATCACCGCCCATCACGCCTAGAAATGATCACAGGTGTACACCGCGCGCTTCCGTTCGAGGCCGGTTGTGACAGGCCGGACGCTCTGCTGCAGGACCCGCCTGCCGCTCGGGGCGGCTGGAGCACTCCACCGGCCTCGCTCACGACCGACGCCTCGCAGGAGTCGCCCTGATCACCCCACCCCAGGGGGACCACGACGCGGTGCTGCCGAACCCGGTCGGGGACCGGGGCGAGCGGCCGTAGCTCGACGTCGATGTCATTCCTTGCGGGTGGACCGGCCGGCTTGGCGGCCCAGGACGCAGTGGCCGGGTCAGGATGGGACATGAAGGCCTCCGGACGGTGCAGATTCGACACCTTCACCACGCCGGAGGCCTTCGCCATTCACCAAGACCCACGCGTCAACAACGCTCATGGGTTCAACACGCTGGGATCGTCGTCGCACTGGCCGCGCATCTCTCCTGCGCCGTGTGGGCCCGGTTGGTCCGCCGCTGACACAGGTCGGTTCTGCTGCCCGCGTCACTGCCCATACAGCCCATCGGCATCGCCCTCCCGGCACTGCTCGGCGCTGCTCGGCGGTGCTCGCCGGTGCGACGCCCGCGCTCCGATCGTCTCCGCCGTGCTGTTCGGTGCCACCTTCATCCGTGTCAGCACGATCGCCCTGTCGATCGGAACGCATCTTCAAGTTCCTTGCATCGGAGCCCTGTTGACCGTCGGGTATGACGCACGCCAGGTCCTCGGCCCGCTGCTCGCCGCGCTGCTGCTGAGCCATGGCTGTCACCAGGCGCTTCTGCCGTGCGGCGCGATGGTCGTCGTGGCTGCGGTCGCGTCCGCCGGATTCTGCCTGCGCTTCCCCGGACCGTCTCGAGCCCGTGATCTCGGCTGGCCTGAGGTCCGCACCCTCCGGGAGGAGTTGGCGCGAGCAGGCTGCTGGCCGGTCTCGGAGTGGACCTTCTGGTCCTTGCAGCGTCGGTGGGCGGAGAGCAGACGTGTCCCCAGCAGGGCGCAGAAGGAGGCGCGCGGTGAGGTGTCGTGCGGCGGTGGCGGTCAGGAGGCGGCGAGCCACAGGTCCGGCCCGAACACCTCGTAGTGGATGTCGGAGGCTGCGGCGCCCCGGTCGAGCAGCTGCCCGCGCACCGCGCGCATGAAGGGGAGCGGACCGCACAGGTAGGCGCGCGTGCCGGGTGCGATCGGTACGTCCGTGAGGTCGACCCGGCCGGTGTGGTGCCCGTCGCCGACGACTTCCTCGGCGGGGTGCTCGTACCAGAAGTGCGCGGTGGCACCAGGGAGTTTGGCCGTCAGCGCCTCGTGGTCGGTGCGTAGCGCGTGCGCGCTGGGTGAGCGGTCCGCGTGCACGACCGTGACAGGTCCTGCGTGGCCGGTGGCCGTGAGCTGCTCCAGCATGGCGAGCATGGGCGTGCAGCCGATGCCCGCCGACGCCAGCAGCAGCGGGGCCTCGTCGGCCACGAGGACCAGATCGCCGTACGGGGCCGAGACGCGCAGCCGGTCTCCTTCGCGGACGTGCGCGTGCAGGTGGCGCGAGACCTCGCCGTCGGGAGTCCCCGCGGCGCCGCGCACCCGCTTCACCGCGATCGAGCGGGTCGTGGCAGACGGTGCGCCGGTAAGGCTGTACTGGCGTATCTGCCGTGCTCCGTCGGCAAGTTGAACCTGGACGGAGACATATTGCCCGGCCTTGAACGCAGGCGCGGGTCGGCCGTCGGCGGGCCGGAGCGCGAACGCGGCGACGTCAGGGGTCGCATCGGTGCGGTCGATGACCTCCCACTCCTGCCACACGTTTGCGTCGACGACACCCGCTTCCGCGTACAGGCGCTTCTCGATCGCGATGAGCGCGTTCGCCATCAGCCAGTACACCTCGTCCCAGGCGTGGGCCACCTCGGGTGTCACCGCGTCGCCGAGGACCTCGGCGATGGCGGCGAAGAGGTGCTCGTGCACTGTGGGGTACTGGTCGGCCCGCACTCCGAGCGACGCGTGCTTGTGGGCGATGCGATGCAGCATCACGTCGGGTCGGTCGTCGGGGTGGTCCACCAGGTAGGTGGCGAAGGCGGCGATGGAGCCGGCGAGGGCCTGGCGCTGGGCCCCGGCGGCCTGATTGCCGCGGTTGAACAGGTCGCGCAGAAGCTCCGGGTGTGCGGCGAACAGCCGCTCGTAGAAGCGTCCCGTGATGTCCTCGATGGCGGCGCCGACGGCGGGGAGCGTGGCGCGGACGACCATGGCCGACTGGTCGGTGAGCATCAGTGGAGCTCCTTAATATGCATTATTGATTCGTATTTAAGGGTGTGGGGAAGGTGAGATGCTGCGGGAGCAGGGTGCTCAGCCGGCCCCGAGGGTGGGGGAGAGGGTGACGAGCAGAGGTCCCGTCGGAGCCTCGACGAGGTCGCTCAGCGTCAAGGGATCGAGGGACGCGAAGAACGCCTCCTGCGCCTGGCGCAGCGCGCCGCGCAGCCGACAGGCCGCACGCAGAGGGCACGGTGTGGTGCCGTCGCAGTCCACGACGTCACCGGCACCCTCCAGCTCCCTTACCAGCCAGCCGATCGACGCCCCGCGTCCGGTGGCGGTGAGCGCGAGCCCGCCACCTCGTCCCCGCCGGGCCTCGATCAGGCCCAGGTGCTGCAGCTTGGCCACAGCCTTCGCGGAGTGGGTGTACGGGACCGCCATGGCGGCTGCGACCTCGCGCGTGGTGGGCTGGTTCCCCTCCTCGACCGCGAGACGCATCAGTACGCGCAGCGACAGGTCCGTGAATCGCGTCAGCCTCATGAGTGCAGACTATAAAAGCTTGCATTTAGGATGCAAGTTAAGTCGCGTGTCCGGTGGGGATGTGAAGGTGGGGGGCGAGGAGCTCTCTCGGCGATCACTCGCCGTGCGGTTGAACACCACGCTCGAGAAACCTACCGGCCGCTGTCCGCTGCGGCGCCCGAACCGCATCTGACCTGGCCGCCCTGACCCCGCGCGAAATCGAAGTGCTGCGGCAGTTCGCACAGGGCCTGAGCAACACGGAACCGGCCGGTCGCCTTCACCTCTCGGAGACCACGCTCAAGACCCCTGTCTCCCGCATCCTCGCCGAACTCGGCTGCGGGACCATGTCCAGGCCATGGTGCTCGCCTGCGAGACCTGCCTGGTCCGGGCGAACGCGGCGCCGGTGTCTACGGCTTCGGCTGCTGCTCCGGAGGGGTCGGGGGAGGTGTCACCGTTTCGCCCTGGATGACGCGCGGCGCCTGATGCGTGTCGCCTGCCGGGGCCTGCTCCTTCATGGCCTTCGCCTCGGATTTGAGGATGCGGGCCGACTTGCCCGCACTGCGGGCAAGCTCGGGCAGCTTCTTCGCGCAGAGCAGCGCAACCACCACGATCAGGATGATGCCTATCTCGCTGATCCCGAACACCTAGTCCTCGCCGCCCTCGTCTTCGTCATCACCTTCGAAGAAGTCCCCGACCTCGTCGACGACTTCGGCAGCGACCATGCCGCCGACCACACCGACGGCGAGGCCGGCCGCGCCCGCCGCGACGACCGTGCCCATGCCCGGGCCGGAGCGGTGCCCACCGTCGTGGTGAGCATGGTCCTCGTGGTGGCCGGCGAATCCGTGACCATGGCCGTACGAGGCGTGGCCGCCGTGAGCCGCGCGGTGCTCGACCAACTGCCGCATCCAGCCGTCCACCACCGCGTTCCAGTCCTGGCGGTGGACGTCGTCATGGGCGATGGTGAACCGGGTGAGTGCGTCGTGACCGCTTGAGAACAGTCCGCCGCGCTTGTCCGCCTCCAGAACGACGTCCATGCCGCTTGGTGTGGCCAGGAAGGTCACCTCGATCTCGTTCACCGCGTGGGCGTACTGCGGCGACGGGGCCAGCTCGATCTCCTGGAAGAAGGGGAGTTGCTGGCTGGTGTGGCCGATGTGCCCGTACTCCAGGTCGGCGGTCTTGAAGCCGAAACCGAGCTGCCCGAACGCTTCCAGGATCGCCTCCTGGACAGGCAGCGGTCCGACAGCGAGCGGGTCGATGTCGCCCTTGTCCTTTGCGCCCGCGACCGCCAGTTCGGTGCGCACACCGAGGACGATGCCGAGCGGTTGGCCGTGCAGCTCGGTGATCGGTGTTTCCCAGGGCAGCGTGACTGTGAACGGCACGCTGTGCTCGGTGTCGGCGGCCAGCCGGAAGCCGCCGCCGACCACGAACCGGCCGAACGCCACGGCGCCGTGGCTCTCGCCGTCCTCGTGCTCGGCCTCGGCGCGGGCGACGAGTTCCAGGGTGATGTGCTCGATGTCGAAGTCGCCGCTGCCGCCCCGGAGATGGACATGGCCGGAGAGGATGCCTCCAGGAGTGGCGGCCCCGGGGGCGAGGACGGTGTCGACGGTGGGGCCGCCCACACCGAGTGAGCCGAGCAGTCGTTTGAACACCATCGAGGCGTTCACTCCTTCGTGCGCGTAAGAGAAGTTTCGAGGGTTGCGGGGATGCCGAGTACGTCAAGGGCAGCATCCGAGTTCTACAAGCCTGTAGAAGCATAGGGGGCGCGGGCCCCTGACTCCGGCTGTACGCCGTCGCGTGGCGGGAAAGGCCGAAAGGTGCCGTCATCGGCGACCGCCCAGGCGCTTGACGAGCGCATTTTGCCGTGCATTTGCCTGGGCCCTGCAGGGCTGCCCCTCTGGCGACAGCCCGGAATCACCCGATTCCCTGAACGAGAAGGAGCCACAGCCCGCGATGAGGTGAGCCGCCCAGTAGCGCCCCCGTGCCGTGTGCCGACCGTCGACCTGTTCCCACGCATCTCGACCGTTCACAGCACTAGAAGAACTGAACTGCCCGCGCCACAGCCCGAAACGGCATTTTTTCCGGCTCAGCTGCCACCCAGGTCGCGAGCTGCATCCGGTGGTGAAAGGTGCCGTCGCTCCCCTTTCGGCACCCGCCGGGAACGGATACCTTCCGGACAGCACACCCGTCGCCACAGGAACCAACAACACCAACCAGGGATGAGGGTGTCCGATGGCTGATGCCGTGAATCGGTCGTGCTCGCGTCGCAGAATGCTCGTGTCCGGCGCCGCGCTGGCCGTGGCGGCCGGGGTCTCGGCTGCCCCACCCGCGCGGGCGGCCGGACGTCGCGGCCAGGTGGTGCCCGTCGCGTGGCGGGCGCTACGCAGGGGACCGGCCCGCGGGGCGGACGCGGAGAGGCTGCACACCATCCTGCTCAACGCGAACCGCTTCGCGCTCACCACCTGGTACACCACCCGCTTCGGCGATCAGGGCGAGGAAGGACCGCTGTCGCTCGGCGGCACGGCCGAGAACAACATCCGTCCCGTCGCGGCGGAGGCCTTCGCGCTCGCCGCGTCGCTCGCCACCGGCGCCTACGACAGCCGGCAGACCGGCGTCACCGAGTCCCGCGCCCGCGCCGTCGCGGTGCGGCTGCTGACCTCCGTGGCGGGACACCACCGGGTCAACGAGGCAGGCGGCTGGGGCAACGTGTGGCAGAGCGCCTTGTGGGCGGCGATGAACGGCTTCGCCGGCTGGCTGCTGTGGGACTCTCTGCCGGACGCCGCCCGCGAGCGGCTTCGCCTGATGGTCGAGGCCGAGGCCGACCGGTTCGTCGGCTACCAGGTCCCGTACTGGAAGGACCGCGACGGAGTCGAGCAGACCCCCGGCGACAGCAAGGCGGAGGAGAACGCCTGGAACGCCATGGTGCTGCAGGTCGCCACCGCGATGATGCCGGAGCATCCGCGCTGGTCCGCGTGGCAGGACAAGAACCTCGAACTCATGATCTCCGCCTTCGCCCGGCCCTCGGACCTCACCAGCCGCACCGTGCTGCACGGCCGCGCCCTCGGCAGCTGGCTCGACGGCTGGAACATGGAGGAGGACGGCCTGGTCATCAACCACGGGATCATCCACCCCGACTACATGGCCACTGCCGTGCAGAACACCCACGCCGTGCTGACCTGCGCGCTCGCCGGCCGGCCGGCCCCGAGAGCGGCCCTGCACAACGTCGACGTGGTCTACGCCGCCCTGGTGGACCGGGAGTTCACCAGCCCGCCCTTCCAGGCACCGGGCGGCACGATGTACGTCCGCGGCTCCCACGAGCTCTACTTTCCGCAGGGCACCGACTGGGGCGTGGCCCGACGGATGGACTTCGTGGCGATGGACGTCATCACCCGAGAACTGCGCCTGGACCGCGCGGCTAGTGCGGGCGGAGCCTACTGGGAGCCGCTGCACGCCGGGCGCGCTCTCTGGATGCAGCAGCGGAACCCGGACGGGGCCACCTACACCGCCGGGGACGCCGACACGTACGCGGGCCGGGAGGAGTGGGTGGCGATGCACGCCGCCTGGTCCCACCTGACGCGCTGGCTGGTCCACCAGGACGCGGTGCGGGTGACCAACAAGCCGTACTGACCAACCGCCCTGAGCGGAGGACGGGGCAGCCCGACTCGTTGCGTTGCCGCCTCAAACGCCCACATCGTGACACTGGCGGTACCGGCAGCGGCCCCGCTTCCTCGTACAAGCGCTGCTGCCGCGAGCCTGGGAATGGACCGCGGTCACCGCCGGGACGGTGCATCGGATCAGTGACGGCGGAAGCGCACCCCCCAGCCCAGCAGCCGCATGGCAACAGTTCTGGTCGTGACATGAGGGGGCGTCGTGACAGCCACCAATCGGTGAGTGTTCCTGCCGCGAGGGAAGCCCAAACAGCTGGGTGAGCGTGTCACCCGTCCACTCCACCCCGCGGGCCGTTTGGGCGGACAGGTGGTGCGATGGAAGTCGGTGGCGTCGTCTACGAAGGAGCTGGTCATGCACGAGATGTGGGTTGGAGCGGATGCCGCGGGCGGTGGGCTGGTGTGGCACGTACTGGCGACCGGCGCGGCCACCACGCTGTGCGGACAGCTCAGGCAGGGTGAGAGTTTCGCCCAACACGACTCGACCGACCGACACTGCCTGGATTGCATGACAGCGTTGCAGGACATCGTGCAAGCGCCGGCGGGGGCTTGATCGGCGACGGTGCTTGCCAAGACCCATGCAGGGTGCCGTCCTCGACAGCATGGACGACCCGTACGGTCACCTCCATGACAAGGGCAGGCTTGGAGCCCCGGGCCCGCTGCTCGCCGTGGGCCCGAGCTCAAGAATGGCGACCGCCCTGCGTTTTCGCAGATCGCCGGTGGTCCAGGAAGCCGTGTTGCATCCCGCCGGGCCGCAGTCGGGCCCGGCGTTCGCGCACTCGATCAGTCGTAGCGCGCGACCGGTGATACCGGGGCGCGGACACACCCGAAGAGGTCCGGAAGCGACGTCCTGGGTGGCCGCCGGCTCCCTAGGAAGAGGCGACTGCTGGCCGGGAGCCGGACAGCCACGGAAAATGTAGGGCACCTGCTTGCGCCGGGCGGTGAGACAGCCTGGGACACGCCGAGATCCTTTCCCCCCGACTGCGAAGAGCCGATGAACGTCGCCGATCAGCAGACCTAGACGTCCCGATGGGGGACCTGTTCGAAGGTGACGGATGGCTCTTGGTGTCGCCGTTTTGTGGTGCCGTTCGGGGGTCCATCCAACGCGACAGATGGGTCGCAGGCGTGGGGCCCACTGGGATGTACCGAGGTGACGGTCACTCCGCTGATCTGGAGTTTTTGCGCTGGCTGGCATGAAAGCGCGCCTTCTTCTGACGGTTTCCGCACGTGTTCATGTCACACCATCTGCGGGTGCGACTCTGGCTGGTGTCGAAGAAGGCGGCTTGGCAGGTGGGTGACGCACACAAGGCCAATCTCCCGTCTCGTTCGCCCGCGATGATGCTGATCGCGTCGGCGGCGATCACGCTGAGGGCATCTTCCACGCAGGAAGCCGAGCCAAGCTGCCATCGCCGCTGACCCTCGGGCGTCAGGACAGCCGCCGCCCGACCTTGAGCGCTGCAGTCATTGATGACTTGGACAGCAGATGCAGGGAGAGCCTCCTGGATCGCGGCCGCTGTCGCGGCGGCGTGAATCGACTCCCTCAGTTCCCGAGCGAGGTCGAGCTGGGCAGCGGTGCAGGAGTCCACGGCGAGGCCGTTCACTGCCAGCCAGTCGATGAGGCGGTGCGGCGTGGGAATGCGTTCCACGGCTTCGCCATGACGCTCCGACAGAGTCCCGGTGAAGCTGGTCGCCAGCACCTTGCCGAGGCGGAAGTCAGGGAACCCAGTGCGCATGGAACCACCTTAGCCGGTTGCGGCGTGACTCGTAGAGCTGCTAGAACCGGCTTAGCCGGTTCGTCGAGAGGTGTAGCCGGTTCAGCGACGGCCAGGAGGTCTCATGTCCCGTCCAACCAGCGACGTGCAAGCATTCGAAGCCCACGCAACTGACGCCGACCTCGAGGATCTGCGCGCGCGGCTGGCCGCGGCGCGACTACCAGAGGCCGAGACGGTCTATCGCGCCGCGCCCGACCCTCGCCGATGGGAGCAGGGCGTTCCACTCGCCGATCTCGTCGATGTCGTGAACTACTGGCGCACCGGATACAACTGGCGGTCCTTCGAAGAGCGCCTCGACGGAATCGGTCAGTTCCGCACGACCATTGATGGTCTGGGGATCCACTTCCTGCACCGCCGATCCGCGCGCGCAGATGCCACTCCTCTGATCTTGACGCACGGGTGGCCGGACAGCATTGCTCGGTTCATCGATGTAGTGGACGAGCTGGCAGATCCGAAAGATGCAGACGCGCCGGCGTTCCACCTCGTGATTCCGTCGCTACCTGGCTTCGGTTACAGCGACAAGCCGGCCACCACCGGGTGGGGAACCGAAAGGATCGCGGCCGCATGGGTGGAACTGATGGGCCGGCTTGGCTACAGCAAGTTCGCGGCCCACGGCGGCGACTGGGGAGGCAACATCACCACGGTCCTCGGCGGCAGGTTCCCGGCGCACGTTCTCGGCATCCACACCACGTTCGCAGAGGGACCGCCCGGGTCGACAACGGACGGGCTGACAGCGGTCGAGCGCAAATGGGCCGAGGAAACCCGCGACTTCTGGCGCCACCGCGCGGCGTACGCGAAGCAGCAGGCGACCCGACCGCAGACCATCGGCTACTCGCTCGTCGACTCACCGATCGGGCTTCTCGCCTGGATCCTCGACAAGTTCGCCGAGTGGTCGGACACCGAAGACAGCCCGTTCGAGACGATTTCCAGAGACAGGGTGCTTGACGACGTGACCCTGTATTGGTTGACGCGTACCGGCGCATCGTCGGCTCGCATTTACTACGAGAGCCACAACGCGCTCGATCCCGAACTCCGGGTCGACGTCCCGTCAGCGATCACTATGTATCCCCGCGACGTCGAGAAGTGCCCGCGTCCCTGGGCGCAGGAGCGGTACCGGCAGATCGTCCGATGGAGGGAGCCCGAAACGGGGGGACATTTCCCGTCGCTGGAGGTTCCCGAGTATTTCGTCAAAGATCTACAAGAGGGTCTCGCGGCGGTGCTGGCCGCTAATCGCTGAACGCGGCTCGGCGACCCGGCACTCGACGTCACTCATTAAGGCTCAGTAGCCAACAGGCGTACGGGGGGAGACTGAGGCTGCCTGGCCAGGCAGGGAGTCAGGCTTTGGCCTCCGAGTATCGGGCCACTTCGGCCGCGTATTCGGCGAGGATTGCGCCGTTCTTCCACCGGTCCACGGAGGTGACGCCGATGCCTGGCAGTTGGCAGCTCACCGCTCCCGAGAGTTCTGCACCCAGATCCCGCAGGGCCGCGTGCTTCGTCGCCCGGGTCCTCGCGCCCAGGTTCTTCATGTGCTCGAGTGATGGTTAGCTCGCGCCCCTGTACAGCGGGGCTGGACGGTCTGCGCTGCCGGGCTGGTTGCTGCCCAGGCTGCGGCGACCAAGGGACGGTGTACGTCGGCCCGTCGGATGCAGACGCCGATGGCGAGCTGATCTGGTACGGATGAGGCCGTCACCTGCCGGAGTCTGGAGCACAGTCCGCTGTGTTGCAGGACGAGATCGGGGATGACGCCCGTGCCGTAACCCAGAGCGACCAGGGTGAGCAGCGCTTCATGGCCTTCGGTCTCGGCGGCGATGTGTGGACGGACACCCAGCTCTCGGAACCACTGGTCTGCGGCAGCGCGCGCGAGTCCCTGCCGTGGCAGGACGAAGGGTTCATCCGCGGCTCTGAACTCCCCGTGGGGCGACGTGATGTCGGCCTGGACGAGGACGAGCGGACTCCGTGCGATCTGCCGGGCGAGCAGGGTGGCGGGAATCCGGGCTGGAAGGGCTGCGACGGCAAGGTCGGCCTCGCCCTGGTCGAGCAGGGCAAGGGCGGACGCGGCGTCACCGGTGCGCAAGGAGATGCTCACGCGCGGATGCGCGTCGCGCAGGGGGCTCAGCAGGTCGGGCAGAAGGCTGTGGCATGCGGTCACGGAGGCGAACACCCGCAGGTGCCCCTCGAGTTCGTCGTCAGCAGTGCCGTCGGTGCGGTAACGGGCCCATAGGTCCAGGGCTTCGGCTGCGTACTGGCGGAAGGCGCGGCCGTGCGTGGTCAGGCATACCCCGTGAGGACCGCGGTCCAGGAGGTGCTGTCCGGTGGCGGCCTCAAGCCGCCGCACGGTGCGGGACAGTGTGGCAGGGCTGACGTGACAGTCAGCCGCGGTGCGGGTGAAGCTGAGTGTCTCCGCGAGGTGGAGGAAGAGACGGTACTGGTCGTGGTCCTGCACCTTTCACCTTTCGCAATGCCGTGATGCGCAAGTTGCCGTTGCCGTAGGTCCTGCGGGGAGCCTACAAACGGGGCATGCCACGATGCGACACCACACCTGCCTGTCCCGCCTGGTACTTCTCCGAATATGGGCCGGTCGGCATCGACTTGGGCAGCAAGGCCGCGGTCGCTGCCTACGACCGCAACCAGGGCACTGACCCACACAATGATGACGCGCTGCTGGACCGCTTGGGCGTCACCGAAGGAACTCAACTGGTCGATCTCGCGTGTGGTACCGGCTCACTGGCCGTCCAGGCCGCACGGCGCGGGGCCGTCGCGCACGGTGTGGACGTCTCCGAGGAAATGCTGGACTTCGCCAAGGCGCGGGCCGATCGGTTCGGCGTTGCACCGCGATGGCACCACGCCGGCTTTCTCGACTACACCCACCAGGGCCCTCTCGCCGACGTGGTGACCACGAAGGCGGCCCTGCACCAGCTCCCGGACTTCTGGAAGCAACAGGCGCTGCTCAACGCAGCAGCGATGCTCCGTCCCGGCGGGTCCTTCTATTTGTGGGACGTGATCTTCAGCTTCGAGCCGTCCAGCGCCCGGACACACCTACAGCAGTGGATCGACACGGCAGGCCGCCCGGAGGGCGAAGGCTTCACCAAGGCCGACTTCGAAGTCCACGTTCGAGAGGAGTTCTCCACCTACACCTGGATCGTCGAGGGCATGCTGCAACGATCCGGGTTCGACATCGTCTCCCACGATTTTCCCTGTCCTACTCATGCAGAGTTCCACTGCCGCCGCCGCTAGCAGCCGTTCACAACAGGCCTCGTTCGGCCGGCCAAAGAAGCAAGCATTGGCCCGCGCCGGTTTCGCCGGCTTCGGACGATCGCTGCACGCGCCCGGTTACCCACCACACCGGCCACGGTCAACGATCACGGAGGCGACGCGCCACCGCAAACCATGCACGAGCTCGTTAGAGAGGAGGAATCGAATCCGCATCGAATTCGACGACGTCTGCAGCGGCGGAGCTCGCCAGGGGCTGAGCGGTCCAGATCCACTTGCCGGCCACGGTATAGCGTGTGCCCCACCGTTGGGAAAGCGCTGCGACGAGCTGCAGCCCGCGGCCTCCCTCGTCTGTTTCGGACGCGTGGCGGATGCGAGGCATGGTCAGACTTCCGTCGGACACTTCGCAGATCAAGTCCTTGCCCCGCAGCAACCGCAGCCGCACGGGCCCTTTTGCGTACCGGACGACATTTCCCACCAGTTCGCTGGCCAGCAGCTCCGTGGTCGTGGTCAGCTCCTCAAGCCCCCAATCCGCCAGCTGCCGCCGTACATAGCCGCGTGCCTGGCCGGCTGCTTGCGGTTCATCCGGCAGTGACCATGTGGCAACGTGGTCGGCGGCGAGTGGGTGGACCCGTGCGATGAGGAGTGCGCTGTCGTCAGCGGTGGGCTGGTCGGACGGTAGCAGTCCGGCAACCAAGTGGTCGCTCAGCCGGTCAAGGTCCTTTTTGTTGGTGGTATTGAGTAGTCGCTCCAGCTCGGCCAGGCCCTGATCGATCGGGCGTACCAACGACTCGATCAATCCGTCGGTGTAGAAGACGAGCAGGCTCTCTCCCGGGACGGTCAGTTCTGTCGTTCTGAAGGGCGGATCCGCGGCGCCCAGCGGCGGATCCGACACTGTATCGAGGAAGTGCACCGATCCATCCGGACGGACCACGGCCGGGGGAGGGTGCCCGGCGCTCACGATCGAGCATCGCCCGTCGGTGGAGTCGTAGAGCGCGTACAGGCAGGTAGCGTACGAATCCTCGCCGAGTTCGCCGATGGCGTCGTTCAGGTGGCTCATGATCTCGTCGGGAGGCAGTTCCAGGTCGGCGAGAGTGCGCACCGCCGTGCGGAGCCGCCCCATGGTGGCTGCCTCGGACAGTCCGTGGCCCATGACGTCGCCGATGACGAAGGCGACCCGGCCCGCCGAGAGGGGAATGACGTCGTACCAGTCCCCACCCACTTCCATGCCTTGACCGGCAGGTAGGTAGCGGGCGGCGGTCGTGCACTCGGCCAGTTGCGGCAAGTCCTTCGGGAGGAGGTTGCGCTGCAGTTCGTGTGAGCGCGTGTGCTCCGCCTCGTAGAGCCGGGCGCGTTCCAGAGCGTGGGCGACGAGCGCGCTGATGGCTGTGAGCAGTGTGCTTTCTTCGCTGCTCAGAGAGGGGTTCGGTTGTTTGAACATGATGACGCACACGCCGAAGGTGTGACCGGATGCGGTCAACGGCAGGTAGATGGCAGCGTTCATGCCGGTTGCATCCGCGAGGTCGGCCATCTGGGGATAACGCGCTCGGAATTCCTGTTTTGAGTTCACGACGACGGGGTTGCCGGTGGTGATTGCCTCGCTGATCGGATCTCGCTCCATGAGTGCACGGCCGTTGACGCTGCTGAGAAGGTCCTTCGGTACTCCGCGTGCTCCGACGGTGTGCAGTTGGCCGTCCTCCACGATGTGCATGAGCAGGCTGTCGCCGGCAAACCCGGGGAGAACTGTCTGAGCCACCGCGTCGATGACATCCTGGGAAGTGGTTGCCTTCGAGAGCGCCGCTGTCAGCTCGGTGGTTCGCGTCGCGCGCTCCACAGCGGCTTGTTGTGCCGCGACACGCGCTGCCTCTTCCTTTCGCTGTGTGGTGACATCGGTTGCGTAGATGGTGATTCCGTCCGGCGCGGGGACCATCCGAAGGTGAAAGAAGTGTCCGCCTGCTCCCTCGACATCGAATTCCGCGGGAGTTCCCTCGGCAGCCGCCTTGCGGCAGCCGGCCTCCAGGCCGCGCACTTGCCGAATGGCAGGCAGTTCCCAGAGGACGCGACCGAAGAGTTCCTCGTCCGGATAGCCGAGTGTCCGCTCGGCCTCCAGATTGGTGAAGACGATCTTCCAGTCGTGGTCAAGGGCGAGAAACCCATCACGCATATGACGCAAGACCCGGCTGAGGGCATTTCTGGCAGAGGGCGACTCATTGCTCTCCCACGCCCGCCCGATCATGCGGTACGGCTCGCCGTCCTCGTCGAGCACGACCCTGGCGCGCGTCTGAGTCCATCCATAGCGGCCATCCGGCCGAAGAACGCGGTATTCGGCCTCGAAAACGGTCTCGTCCCGGATGGCCTTCTCGACGGCAGCCAAGGTGGAGGGCAGATCGTCCGGATGGACGATCTTCATCCAGCTGTCGACCCGCGGCACGAAACTCTCCGGATCGGCGCCGTACACGATCATGGCAGCGTCGTCCCACAGCAGTTCGCCCGTCCTCATGTTCCAGTCCCAGGTGCCTACTTGCACAGCGCGCAGGTCACCGCTGATGCTTCCCCCCGTTTCCTCCCGAAGACGTCCGGCCGGCGGTGGCGCGATCCTGGCCCGCTCCTGCACCCAGGCGGCCACAGCGCACATGAACTCCCACTGCTCAGAGGTCGGTTGTGCGCCCTGTGTAACGACGGTCAGTGCGCCCCTCGGCCGGTCGGCGCCCAGCAGAGGAACCGCCGCCAGGCCTGTGCCCGACCACTGCGCGCCCTGGGTGCCGTCATCGGACGACTGCGGGTGCGGCGCCCACGCCCGGCGTCCCCGGCGCACTGCCAGGGCCGGCGCGTCCGTGCCCTCCTGATCGATGATCTCCGGCAACCCCGCATCGCCGGGTGGCAGACCCATGGAGGCCACCAGGCGCAGCGCAGACATGGGGCCGCGTAGGTGCACCGCGCCGCCTAGGCCGCCTAGCTCCGCGACTGCGTGCAGCAAGGCTAGTCGGAGGACCTCGCTCTCTGCGATACCCGCCTCTACGCCTTCGAGTAGAGCAAGCCTGCCGTTCATTTCAGGGTATATTTTAGCCTCTTTTCGGGCATTCCAGTCCAATCGGCAAACTCTGTGCCGAACAAGCAAGACGGTAAAGCCCAGCCGGAGGCCGGCCAGGCAACCACCGCAGGCGACAGGGCCGAACCGAGCAACAGCGAGACATTCGTGCTCCATCCGGAGTAGGCCACTGGTCACTTGGAAACGTCGGCTGGTACTCCCGAGACCCCTCTCCCTCGCGTTCCCACCGGACACCTGTGCCGTCACCACGCGGACACCCGACAAGGCCGGCTGTTCTCTGGCAGGCGATCTAGGCGGGAGGTCATGGACCGACTCCTCACCTGTCGACCCGAATGCACCGGATGGCAAGCTGACCAAGAACAACCTCTGGCGTGAAGCCGGCGTCAGCCACGCCGCCACGAACCGACCTGCCGGAGTCCTGGTCGAGTGGAACGCTCTCGCGCAGTCAGATCTCGCAGATGTTCGGTGAGTGCCCGCTGGGAAATGCTCGCCGGTCAGTCTTCGAAGTCCGGCTTCCTTCGGATGTCATGGTTCGCTTCCCGCTCGTGAGGTGAGAACGCCGTGGCGCTGGTCGGTGCCGCGGGCGCTAGTTTCATTTCACAGGCGGGGGTTGGTCGACCTCGGGCTGTCAAAGCTGTCCGCTTCCGGACCGCACCGGCTGACCGTCCAGCCTGACCGCGCTTGTGGTGGTGCGTGTGACCAGCGAGACCCGTGATCGCCATACCCCCGAAGGGGCGCGAAGTATTCATTCCTGGAAGGTGAGTTGAACAGTGTGGGCGGGCGACTGGATGTCCGACCTGCGCGCCTGGACGTTGCCCTGTTTGGCAGCGACGAGACGGCCGGAGGCACCTCTTCAGCGACTGGCTCCCCATCGCGTGGTAACGACTGTTACCATCGCGGTATGGCGAAGAAGACGCAGCTGGGCGCGCGGGTGGATGGGGACGTCGCGGAACTCGCGAAGAAGCGTGCCGCTGACCTGGGACTGAGCGTGGGCGACTACCTCGCCCGGCTGGTGCAGGACGATGCCAGCGGCCTGCGTGCCCGTGCGATGGACGCGGCTGCCCGCTTCCTGGCCGAGCACCAAGAGGTCTTCGACGAGGCTGAACAGGCCCAGCAGACACCTCGGGGAGCGCGCGCGGCCTGATGGAACTGCACATCGACGTTCCCTGGATCCTTGAGGTCGCCGAGGCCGCCGGAGCCGACGATCCGGCCCCTGATGATTATGGCGTTCCCGTCTCGGCGGTGGCCCGTCACCGGGCCGAGCTGTTCGAGCAACCCGTCTACGACGGCCCCTATACCAAAGCTGCCGCCCTGGTACACAGCCTGGGCCGGTGCCGCTGGCTGGAACGCTCGAACCTGGCCGTCGCCGCCGCTACCGGTGTCATGTACCTCGACGCGGCCGGCATTCCCGTCAAGCCTGCCCGCGAGGACGCCATCGCCCTCAAGGACCTGCTCCTCGATCCCGCCTGCACTGCGGGGAAGATCGCCGCGTTGCTGCGGACCTGGCCTACCGCCACCTGACGCTGGATACCCGGCGCCGCTTCAGCTGGAGTGGTGCCGCTCGCGTGGGGTGCCGCGGCGAGATGCGATTGCCCAGAGCAGGCGCCCGCCATCTTGAGCCCCGCCCACCCCGACACCGAGACCCCGGCAGCCGACGCCAAGTTCACGCAGGCGGCGGGTACGGCGTGGTAGTGGCTGCGTCCACGCGAACGCGCAGTGCTTCGGGAAGTGTTCGGCCTTCTCTGCCTGGTGAGCTATTCAGGAGTTTCGACAGCGATGGGCTCGGTCCCAGCAGTGCCGTCGAGTTGCGGATCCGTGCTGTCGAGCACGAGCTCGATCGGACGGCGTGACCGAGGGCCAGTTGCCGAACCACTGCTCGGCGCCGAGGGCCTCGAATCGTTCTATCTCGATGAACCCCAGCTTCGCCGCGAGGCACATCGAGCCGACACCGGCGGTCTGGGGGGCGAGCACGACTGGTTCGCTGGGAAGCATCCCGGCAAACCAGTCGAGTGCTGCTACGCACGCCTCGGCGACGTACCCGCATCTCCGCACCTGCGGCAGGAACAGGTAACCGAGCTTGGCCGTTGCACATGGTCCGGCCGGAAGTGATCCTTTTCGCCGCCGATTCAGGCCACCAGCGGGGCTGTTGTGGTCTGGCGCGGCTGCACGGTCATCCGGAGTGCCTGCGGGCGTACGGTGGCCCGGGCCACCGGGCGCACAGTCTCACCAGCCGGAAGTTCGAGCCGTGTCCGGCGGACGATCGTGGCGATGGCGGTGATCATCTCGGTGAGCGCGAAACGGTCACCGATGCACTTGTGCGCGCCCGTCCCGAAGGGGATGTGGCCACTCGAGGGGGCAGGCTGTGTGGCCTGCAGCCAGCGATCGGGGTCGAACCGCAAGGGATCGGGGGAGACTTCGGGGTCGCGATGCCACGCGTGCTGACAGTAGGCCAGCTCAACGCCGGCGGGCAGGGTCCAATTTCCCAGGCGAGTCTCGGTAGTGGTCCGACGCGTCACCAGGAAGCCGGTGTGGTGCAGCCTCAGTGCCTCGTCGACGACGCGGCGCAGATAGGGCAGGCGCATGACGTCGCCGAAGGCGATCGGCCGCTCGCCGACGACCTGGTGCAGCTCGTCCAGGACGCCGGCCTCAATGGCGGGGTTGCGGGAGAGCTCGTACAGCAGCCAGGACAGCACCGAGGCAGTCGTCTCCGTCCCGGCCACGGCGAGGGTGATGATCTCACTGGAAATCTCGTGCGCGCTCAGGGGTTCGCCGGTTTCTGAGTCTGTTGCGTGCAGCAACATGGAGAGCATGTCACCGGTGTCGTGCCCGGACGCCCGCAGCTCGTCGACAGCGCGGCCCACGGTGGCCCGCACACCGTCGCGGGCCCGGTCGAAACGGCGGTTGAACGGCAGCGGCACCTTGGCCGCCCAAGTGGGCAGCATGATGCGCGCGCCGACGCCCGTCATGACGATGGACAGGTCACGGCGCAACTGGCGGAACGTTTCACCCTGCAGTGAGCCGCCGAACACGGTCTTCGCGAGCATGTTGAGGGAGAGTTCGACCATCGCCTCGCGAACGTCCAAGGTCTGACCGGACTGCCAGGCGTCGACAGCGGTGTTCACCTCGTCGCGCATGATGTCGACGTACCGAGTGATCTCAGGCGTGGCGAAGGCGGGCTGGAGCTGGCGCCGCTTGCGACGGTGGTCCTGTCCGGCCGCGGTGACCACGCTGTCACCGCCCAGGACTTCGCCCATGGCTTCAAAGAACTTGCCTTTGCCGAGCGTGTTGTTCTTGAGCATGGCGTGGATGAGGTCGGGGTCCTGGACGACGACGGTGGGGGTACCCGGGAGAGTGATCTCCACCAGGGGGCCGTAGTTCGTGCGCAGCGATGCGGTGAACGCCAAGGGGTCACGCATGAGCGGGATTACGTGGCCCAGGAGCGGCAGTGAGCCTTTGGCCTTGGGTATGGGGGGCGGTGTCACGGGCGTCATGCTCCCTTCGACGCGATCACAGCGGAAGTGATCACAGCGCCCTATGACTTCCCTGCTCGTCCTGCCGCAATCTCCGCATGCGCGTCGGCTCTGCCACGTGCTGCACCATCGGTGTGGGCGGCACGTGGTCCTGTTCGATACGGCGCAGGGTTTCCTTGACGAGGAGGTCGGTCAGGGGCGGGCGATCCGAACCTGCCAGGCGCGCGTACCTATTGGCAGACGTTCCTCGCCGCATGGGACGGTCACGTCGAGATGCGGCACCTACCAGCGGTGGCCACAGCTGGCCACCGCGGCCGCGATCGGCACCCAACGCGTGAGTCATCGCCTCCACGGCCGCGTCAGGGTCGCCTTCCACGTAGTGCAGAGAGACCCGTATGCCTCTGCCGACTCGGGTGACCTGGTACGCGAATGCGCTGGTGCGGTGTATGTCCCCGGCGCGACAGCCCAGGGCAAGGCGTTCACTCGACTGAGGAGCCGTTCGAACCCAGAATCTGTCGTCAGTCTCCAGATGACCGATTCCCAGGGCCTCGTGGTCGTAGGCGGTCAGTGCGGGCACGACTGGCTGGCCGCTCATCAACCTGGTTCCACTCATCAGGCGGCCCCTTGGAATCGATCATCTGGGGCACCGGGAGCCGCGCTACCGGCGGACCGCCGAGATCAGTCCGCCAGGCCGCTCCTCGCGCCGCGGCGGGGTGCTGATCGGGCGGCCGTAGGCGGCAGCACGCTCGCGCAGGGTGTGGCTTTCGGCCTCCCAGCCGTGCCCGGCCAGCCAGCCCACCGGGTCGTCGGGCATCTCCGAGACCCACATGGACGCCGCCGATCCCGGCGCGGCGTCCGCGCCGAAGCGCTCGATCGCGCCGCGCGAGCCCAACGTCAGTCCCATCCGACTGCGTGCCGCCGACTGCGAGCTGATGCGGGCCAGCAACAGCTCCACCGCGTCCTCGGACAGATAGATCAGCAGTCCTTCGGCGATCCATACGGTCGGCGCCGCCGGGTCGTGCCCTGCGGAGGCCAGCGCGCCCGGCCAGTCCTCACGCAGATCCACCGCGACGGTGATCCGCTCACAGCGTGCCACGGCCCGCTCCTGGCGCAGCACCGAAGCCTTGAAGTCCAGTGGCGCGGCGGTGTCGACCTCGAACAGCCGGGTGCCCTCGGGCCAGTCCATCCGGAAGGCCCGGCTGTCCATGCCGGCGCCGAGCAGCACGACCTGCCGGACCCCGGACGCGGAGGCCTGCTGCAAGAGGTCGTCGAGGAACTTCGTCCTGATGACGATGGAGAACGACACGGCCAGCCGGCGGCGTCGCGCGGCCTCGTCGTCGGGCAGCTGCGGCGAGGAGGGCCACAGGCCGCCGGCTGCGGCGAAGGCCTGTGCCAGGGGGTCGCGGAACAGCGCGGTCTCCCGCTCGGT
The DNA here is from genome assembly GCF_042270245.1 of Streptomyces sp. NPDC055955. Classification (NCBI taxonomy): domain Bacteria; kingdom Bacillati; phylum Actinomycetota; class Actinomycetes; order Kitasatosporales; family Streptomycetaceae; genus Streptomyces; species Streptomyces sp. NPDC055955. The sequence goes on along the minus strand of NZ_JBHJYS010000019.1, from coordinate 151,575 downwards.
CTCCAGCGCCCGGACCCTGGCCACTCCCACCGCCGTGGCCCACACTCCCGACGGCTGTACCCGCTCCTGCTCATCAGTCACCGCGCCAGCCTAGATGGTCGATGTCGAGGGGGCTGATGAGGGGAGGCAGGTCCATGCGTGGGAGCCCTGGCTCCTCAGTGCACGCTCGAGAGGCTGACATTTCGGCGCCAGTCACCCTGGCAGCTCTCACCGCAGCGCGCCACCTTCTTCGCTGTGAAGGCCGCAAGGTCGAACTGCGGGCAACCCAATCCAGGCGGATACGGCCGAAGGCCTGCGGAAGCGCTGTGCGTTCTCGTGGACGAACCGACTTGCGACAGCGCCTGTCGCCTTGCCGTAAGCGTGGCATTCTCGTCGGTGTGTGTGATGCCCGCGCGGCCGCGTGCCTGGCCCAAGTAGATTGATCGCAAGTGTCGTTGAGGCTGGCTCGAAGGGCTGGGGCATGGCTTTGGAGATCAAGCCGATCGGGGAAGTGGTCGAAGGCCGCAGGGAGGTCGCTGATGACTACTGGGGTGGCGTCGAGTCGGTGATCCAGCTCGATGAGGCCGAGTTCCCCCTCGACTCGGTACAGGGCCTTGCGGAGTTCTCACACCTGGTTGTGGTGTGGCACTTCGACCAGGCATCGCCCAGTGATGTCGAGTACCACGCTCGAAGCCCGCGCGGGAACACCCAGTGGCCGGCCACGGGCACGTTCGCCCATCGCAACCATCGGCGCCCCAACCAACTGGCACAGAGCTTTCCCCGACTGCTCAAGGTTGATGGACTCAGTTTGCGGGTGACTGATCTGGATGCGGTGGTGGGCACGAAGATTTACGACCTGTCGCCGTACTTCACCGAGATGGGGCCACGCGGAACGGTCCATGAACCGGCATGGCCCGGCGAGATGCTGGCCGACTACTGGACGGACAACTCCTGACAGGCCTTGCGAGCGCGCCGGCGAGCAGAGCACTGACTGCCATTTCACCTCGATACTCGCTCCCTCGGCCAGTACCGGCACGTGGCTACGAAGCCCTCTGACAGAGCAGCGATGACCGCGTGACTCAGGCGGAAGCCGGGCGGGCCGGGCGGGCGGGGCGTGCGGGTTCAGTGCTGCATCGTCCGGAACCGTGTTCAGACGGAACCGGGGATCGGTGTGGCGGTCAGAAGAAGACGGCGATGGCCTCGAGAGGACGGTAGGTGGGGTGTGCGGACTGGCCGTTTTAGACAAGGGCCATGGCGAGTACGGCCTGGTCGTCTCCCTCGGAGGTGGCCGACCAGTTCCTGGTGTCGGTCTTCAGGAACGCGACGACCGTCTCCGGATCCGTCCTCTGTGTGCCGCAGAAGTGTTCGGTGAGCCGTTCCAGGACAGGGTAGAAGTCGCCGTCGGAGTTGCGGGCTTCGCTGATGCCGTCCGTGTAGAGGACGAGGACTTCGCCGGGCTGCAGCCTGTGCAAGGTCGTCGTCAGCCCCGGGACGGGAGAGAGCTCCTTGAGTCCGAGGGGGAGTGCGGGGGCTGTCGCCAGGATGCGGGCGCCCTGGGGGCCGACGGCGATCGGGGGCGGGTGGCCGCGGTCCATGATGCGTACGGTGTCCTGGGCGAGTTCCAGTACCAGTGCGGTCACGAACAGCTCGGGGTCGCCGACCGCTGTCCGTGCCACGTTGCGGTCGATGCTGAGCTCCAGCCGGTCCGTCAGGAGGGGGAGATCTTTCCATTCATGCGCGGACACCCGGAAGCCCGCCAGGACCGCGGCCACCGCCTGCACCGCGTTGAGTCCCTTGCCCCGCACGTCGCCGATGATCGCCCGTACTCCGAACGGCGTCTCACACACGTCGAAGAGGTCACCACCGACCAGCGTGCCTCCCTCCCCGGCTGTGTAGTAGGCGGCGGCGCGCACGTGTCCGATCCGGGGCGGTACGGGCCGCAACAGGGTCCGCTGCAACGCCTCCGCCACCGAATTCGCCCGGATCAGATGCCTCTGCGCGCGCTCCCGCTGGACGGAGAGCAGGACGCTGACCACGCCGATGAGGAATGTCGCCATGTACAGCGCCACATGGTGCTGCTCGTCGAAGTGGCCCGGACGGCGCCACGCCATCAGCATCTGCAGTCCTAGACACACCACCACCGAAAGGGCGGTGCCTCTTGGCCCGCGCGTTGCGGCGGTCAGCGGGGGAACGCCTGTGAGCAGGAAACTGGCCGGCTCCCGCCCGCCCACGGCGGCCTCCGAGATCAAGTCCAGGCCCACTGCCGCGAACGGGAGCCACCACACCCACCCGCGGCTCCACACGGACAGCCGCCCACCCGGCGAAGAGGATTCCAAGGACACCTGCGCACTGTAGAACCACACCACCCGTCCCACCGTCCCGGCGCGCGCCGTCATCTTCGGCAGCAACGGCCAGGACCGCACGACTGCCGGTACTTGGATCGAGATGGTCAGCCGGTTCACCCAACCCCTGCGATGGCGCGCAGGTACACCTCGGCTCCGGCTCCCGCCCCCGATGCCCGTGCCGCCGTGCTCTCGGGCGCGGTCCTGCCCGAAGCCGTTCCCGCGCAACTTCTTTCCGTGATCGACGAGTTCACCCGGCATATGGACAGGCACCTGGCCGAGGCCGTCCGGGTCGGTCGCCGCTACGCCGCCCGCCGAGGTGAGTGGCAGCGCCTGGCCCTGTACGCACTCACCGGAACTCCCGCATACAACTACTTTGCCGTCGGAGCCGTCGGAGCCGTCGGAGCCGTCGGAGCCGTCGGAGCCGTCGGAGCCCGCCCGCAGTCGCGCTCCCAGCCTTGAACGGCGCCAGGTTCTCCCTCGTGCTTCACCGGTGTTGCTTCAGCGCCTTCGTGCCGCGAACGGCGGAAGCAGGGCGTTCGAGGCGGCCCGGGAAGACACTCGACGCGCCGTCCACCCCCGCCACGACCTCGTCCTTTACACTTTCGCCGTCACATAGCGTGAGGAGTGATGTGAGAAGAGTGATCGAAGTGCTGCGTAGCCCGCGGCGCCCCCTCGTGCTCGGCACGGTGCTGACCGTCGCGCTCGCCGCGCAGTCAGCTCTGATCGTCGCCCAGCAAATGCAGATCGACGATCTGCAGATGCAGCCCGTCGATGTCCAGGCGAACGTTGAGCCCGGCCCTTCAGGGCCGTCTGGTCCCGCAGGTCCCGTTGGTCCCGCTGGCCCTATCGGTCCGGCAGGCAAGGACGGCACCAACGGGAAGGACGGGAAGGACGGCACGAACGGGAAGGACGGCAAGGACGGCGCGAACGGGAAAGATGCTGTCGCTCCGCCGGCCCCGGCTGCAAGTTAGGCACGCGGCCGCACTGGCCGGCTCCTGCGGCCTGCGCTGGAGGGTATTCCGCTCGTGCGCGGGGCTGGACAGTGCAGTCGAAGTGGTGGACAGCGCCCGGACGGGGTGCAGCGCCGCCGAGGTGGCCGGAGGCACCCGTGGCACGGCGCGGGATCGTCGACCCGCCGTCAGGGGACGGTCCTGGAACGTCGCATTCATAGTGGTTGTGGCCCGAAAGCAGACACCGAAACTCGTGACACCTCTTGGGCTTCTCCATGTGCCGAGGGCGGCCGAAGCAGATGGACGTGGTTCCGCACAGCTGCCTGCGCTGCGCCCGTGACGTGCTTCAACCCCTGCCCGCTGTGACCGGCAGAAGTGAGGTGTCCGGTCGCCCCGGGAAGGGCGCTCGACGCAGAGGTCGGTCCCCTGCGGCGCCCCTGCTTTTTGCTCCTTGTCATCGCACAACGTGAGGAATGATGTGGGAAGTTTGAAAGAGGCGTGGCGTGGCCCGCAACGGCGCCTTGCACTCGGCGCAGCGCTGACCGTCATCCTCGTCGCGCAGGCAGCTGTGATCGTCGCCCACCAGCAGCAGATCGACGAACTCCAAGCACGGCGCATCGCCCTCCAGGGGAACAGCATCCGGCAGGGTCTGCCCGGCCCGCCTGGCCCCTCCGGTCCCTCCGGCCCGGCCGGCCCCACCGGCCCGACAGGTGTGCCGGGGAGGCACGGACACGACGGCTATCACGGCGTACCAGGGCACGACGGAAGGACAGGGAGGCATGGCAGGAACGGGGTCGTCATCTACCTCAGGCCGTGCCGCCATGCGGCCGCCTGTACCCACTGCCCTTCAAGGCAGTCAGTGGTCAGTAAGCGTCCCTTTCATCAGTCGCCCGGGTCTGCCCGGGGTCCGCGAGGTGCTGGAGTTTGCCGGCGGTGAGTTCGGCACGACGGGGATTTGGTGTCGGTCAGCCACACGCCGCGCCTGACCTGGGTGTGCCACCGGCCCGGGCACGGACCTGGTGATGGCTGAGGGTCAGCCGCATGCGTGCCTCGTGGCAGCGGAAACAGAATGCTGCCTCGAGGCACCTCCGGCCAACCACAGCGCTCAGTCTCGACAGCCCATGACCTCGACCGGCCGACCGTGTGAGGCTTGCAAGCCCTGGAGCGTTGGCTTCCCAGCATCACGGCACAACAGCCCGGGTCCGAGGGCGCCCTCGTACACCAGGGTGCTCCAGCCCGGCGAGATGCCGTGCCGGTGCTGCTCGCTGTCGGGCAAGGGGCAGGCACGAAGCACACCGCCGGCGGGGACATGGACATGTGCGGTGTGCTTCGTGCCATGTTCGGTGGGCAGCCGCTCGGGGGGCGCGTCAGGCGGTCACCTCGACGGGCGCCGACGTACGCGTACGCACTGTGCCGTCCGCCGCGACCGACACCGTCAACTCGTGCCCGGCCACGTTCAGACCGGAGACGGTGAGCGGCAGCAGCCGGCTCTCTACCGGGCGGATGGTCAGGGCTCCTTCCGGTGCGTTCGCCTGGAGGCCGAGGAGCGCCTGGAGCAGGGCGACGGATGACGCGGCGGCCCAGGCCTGGGGGCGGCACGACGCCGGATACGGGGCAGGGCGGGCGGACGCGGAACGGGCCGTACCCGCGAAGAGTTCGGGAAGGCGGGAGTCGAAGGCGGGCCCGGCCGCGATCAGGTTCTCGGCGAGGCGCCGGGCGTGGTCCGGGAACCCGGCGCGGGCGAGTCCCTGCACGGCGATGGCGGTGTCGTGCGGCCAGACGCTGCCGATGTGGTAACCGAGCGGGTTGTAGCCGCCGTTGCTCGTCGCGTAGGTGCGCAGACCGAACGCGTCGGACAGAGCGGGGGAGAGGAGGCGTTTTGCGAGGGCGGCTTCCTCTTCGGGGTTGAGCAGGCCGGTGCCGAGCAGATGGCCCATGCCGGAGGTGACGGCGTCGACCGGCCGCTTGTCGGCGTCGAGCGCGATGGCCACGTAGGGGCCGTGTTCGTCAGAGACCCAGAAGGTGCGCCGGAAGGCCTCCTGGAGGCGTCCGGCCCAGGCCCGGTAGCGGTCTGCGCCAGGTCGGTTGAAGGCGTCGAGGAGATCGGCACCGGCGACGGCCGCCTCGTACGCGTACGCCTGCACCTCGCACAGCGCGATGGGCGCGGTCGCGAGGGAGCCGTCCCTGAAGCGCACCGAGTCGCCGGAGTCCTTCCAGCCCTGGTTGGCGAGGCCGGTGCCGGTGGAGTCGATGTACTCCAACAGGCCGTCGCCGTCCGGATCGCCGTACTCCACCAGCCAACTGAGGGCGGCTTCGAGGTGTGGCAGCAGGTCGGCGACCTCCGTGGACGGCATGCCCCAGCGCCAGGCGTCGTGCAGCAGGCAGATCCACAGGGGGGTGGCGTCGATGGTGCCGTAGTACTGCGCGGGCAGGCGGGTGCCGTCGTCGAGTTCCTGCGTCTCGGCGCGTACCTCATGGAGGATCTTGCCGGGCTGTTCCTCGGTGGAGGCAACGACGTTGCGGCCCTGTCGGCGCGCGAGCGTGCGCAGGGTGCCGGCCGCGAGTTTCGTCCCCAGCGGCAGCAGCATGCGCGCCGTCCACAGGGAGTCACGGCCGAACAAGGTCAGGTACCAGGGCGCGCCCGCGCCGGTGAAGACGTCGCCGGGAGCCTCGGGGTCGCAGAGCAGGAGGCCGGCGAGGTCCTGCTCGGCCCGGCCGACGAGGCGGGTGAAGTCGCTGTCCGCGCTGTCGAGTCGGAGCTGCCCCCAGGGGCGGTCCTCGTGGGCCGCCGGGCCGAAGGGGGTCGGGGTGTCGGTGGCGGCGCGGCCTTCGAGGACGCAGGTCCAGCTCTCACCCGGAGCGAGGTGGACCTCGAAGGTGAAGGCGCCGCGGTGGCCCAGGGTCGAGACGCCGGTCGGTGCGGTGGTGTCGCCGGTGCGGGCGGTGAGCGTCATCCGCGCGTCGTGCGCGGACCATGTCAGTCGGCCGTCCTCGCCTCGCGGTTCGCACAGGGGAGTGGAGGCCCCGCTCTTGACGGCGTCCATGGCGGCGAAGTCGCTCTCGGCGGTGACGGTGACGGTCGACCGGGCGTGCAGAGAGCCGTGGTTGGTGAGGGACAGCGTCTCGGTGAACCGGCCCGGTGCGACGGTGCGTTCCCTCAGCAGGGTCACTGCCGGGTCGGCGGTCTGCTGCGCTGTTCCGCGCAGAACCGCGTCGAACGTGGCCCGGTCGGTGCTCTGCAGCACGGAGTTGGTGGGGGCCGGGCGGCCGCCGTCGACGGTCAGGTGCAAGGAGCGCAGAAAGCGGCGGTCGCCGTGGTAGAACCCGTCGACCGGCGCCGCGAGGTCGCCGTCGGGGCGTGAAGCCACGAAAGAGGGCGCCGACAGGACGAGCACCGCATCGTGGACGAACGGCTGGCCGCCGGACTCGAAGACGGGTGCGGGAAGGTCGAGCGACTGCGCCGGGGACTGCGTCTGCTGCGGGATCTGCTGCGTCATCGAGACGGGACCTCTGGCCTTCGTTGCTGCCGTGTGCGGCATGTACAGTGACGGAAATTCGTGCTTGGATCGATCCAATCAGGCATTGGATCGATCCAAGCCGGTTCGTGTCCACACCGTACCCGACGTTCTGTATGGATTGAAATGAACAAAGATGTTCCCGGCGGGGGTTCAGGACCGGCGGCACGGCCGCCGACGATGGCCGATGTCGCCCGCCGTGCCGAGGTGGGCAAGCAGACGGTGTCCAATGCGCTCAACAAGCCGGAACTGCTGCGGCCCGAGACGCTGGCCCGGGTGAAGGCCGCCATCGAGGAGCTCGGATATCGGCCCCACACCGCGGCCCGCTCGCTGCGCCGCCGTGAGTCGCGGACGATCGGATTCGCCCTCGAACGCAGCGTCGCCGGGCGCTCCAACGCGGTGAACGACCGCTTCCTGCACGCGCTGGCGGCCGCGGCCGGATACCGGCTCCTCGTGTTCTCGGTCGACTCCCGCGAGCAGGAGATCGAGCGCTACGACGAACTGCTGGGGGAGCAGGCCGTCGACGCGTTCGTCCTCGACCGCACCGCCGCCGACGACCCGCGCCACCGCTGGCTCCACGACCGGTCCGTGCCCTTCGCCGCGTTCGGCCGCTCCTGGAGCGACGAGGGCTTCGGCGACTGGGTGGACGTCGACGGCGCGGCGGGCATCGAGGCCGCGACCGAACACCTGGCCGCCGCCGGGCACCGGAAGATCGGCCTGCTGGGCTGGCCCGCCGGCAGTGGGACCGGTGACGACCGTACGCAGGGCTGGCGGCGCACCATGAAGCGGCGCGGCCTGCCCACGCGCGGGCTCACCGCGGCGGCCGCCAACCGGCCCGACGCCGCCCGCCGGGCCGCGAGCACGCTGCTGGACAACGGCGTGACCGCGATCGTGGCCGTGAGCGACGCGCTGGCACTGGGCTGTTACGACGCTCTGCGGGAGCGCGGGCAACAGCCGGGCACGGACGTCGCGGTGACCGGCTTTGACGACTCACCCTTCGCGGAACTCCTCGACCCGCCCCTGACCTCCGTGGAGCAGCCGCTCGAAGAGGCTGCCGCGGAATGCGTGCGGATGCTCGTCGAGCGGATCGCCGACCCCCGACGCCCCTATGAGCAGCGGCTGTTGACGCCCCGGCTCGTGGTCAGGGACAGCTCCGGACCCGCTGCCGCGGGCGCCTGACCTCGCAGCCCCTTCCATCCCCACCACACGGCACTCACCTTCACCAAAGGAACGATCATGAGCCGCACCCAACTGCCTCTCGTCGCCTGCGTTCTGTCGGTCTCCCTGCTGTCCACCGCCTGCTCATCGGGGTTCGACAAGGACGCCGGGCAGGAGAACTCGGGCAAGCAGGACATCAGGGTCCTGATAGCCACCTCCGGCTCCGCCGAGACCAGTGCGGTGAAAGAGGTGGCCGCCGCCTGGGCGAAGGACTCGGGCAACTCCGTCACGGTGGACGTCGCGCAGAACATCGACCAGCAGCTCGGCCAGGCCTTCGCCGGCAGCAACCCGCCCGACGTGTTCTACACATCGGGCGACCAGTTCTCCACGTACGCCCAGCGCGGCGCGCTGTACGCCTACGGGGACAAGCTCGACGACCGCGACGACTTCAGCCCTGTCCTCACCCGGGCCTTCACCTACAACGACAAGCTGTACTGCGCGCCGAAGGACCAGTCGACCCTCGGGCTCGCCGTGAACACCACCTTGTGGAAGAAGGCCGGGCTCACCGAGGCCGACTACCCCAAGACATGGCAAGAGCTCGAAGCCGTCGCCAAGAAGCTCACCAGGAAGGGGGTCACCGGCCTCTCCTTCAACCCCGACTACGCCGAGATCGGCCCCTTCTTCAAGCAGTCCGGGTCATGGCTGACGAACCCCGGGCAGACCAGGATGACCGCGACCGACGCCGCCAACGTCAAGGCACTGACGTTCGTCAAGAAGCTGCTCAACGAAGGTGTCCTGAAGTATCCGAAGGACCTGGGGTCCGGGTGGGGCGGCGAGGCCTTCGGCAAGGGCAAGGCCGCGATGACCGTCGAGGGCAACTGGCTGGCCGGGGCGATGAAGAAGGACTACCCCGACACCGCGTACAAGGTGCTCTCCCTGCCGGAAGGCCCCGGGGGCAAGGGCACGATGGCCTTCACCAACTGCTGGGGCGTCGCCGCCAAGAGCAAGCACCACGACGCCGCCGTCGACCTGATCGAGCAACTCACCGCCGACTCCGCCCAGTTGAAGTTCGCCAAAACGCTCGGCGTCATGCCGTCGAAGACGACCCTGTTCGACACCTACAAGCAGCAGAACCCCGGGTCGACCGCATGGGCCGACGGCGCCGCCTACGCCCAACTGCCCGTAACCGCACCCGGAATGCGGCAGGTCATGGCCGAGTTCAACACCTCCTTGGCCCAACTGGCCGACAGTGACCCGAAGAAGCTCCTGAGCGACCTGCAGAAGAACGGCACGAGCGTCCTGGGCGGTAACGCTCGATGAGCACCGTCACCGCCACCGGCACGTCGGGTGCCGAACCCGGTTCTCAGAGCCCCCCGGCCCCGCGCCGCAGGCCGCGCCGTGAGGGCCGCCAGGGGCTGTGGGGCTGGACCTTCGTCAGCCCCATGGTCGTGGTGCTCGGACTGTTCCTGGCGCTCCCCGTCGTCATGGCCCTGTGGGTGAGCCTGCTGGACTGGGACGGCCAGTCGAACCCGTTCTCAGGAGCGGCCGACTTCGTCGGACTCGCCAACTACAAGGCTCTGTTCGCCGACCAGGGACTGACCCGGACGCTGTTCATGACGTCCCTGCGCAACAACCTCTACTACGTCCTGCTGGTCGTCCCACTGCAGACAGCGCTCGCGCTGGGCCTGGCTCTCGCCGTCAACCAGCGGCGCCTCAAAGGCAAGGGCGCCTTCCGCACGGCGTTCTACTTCCCGTCCGTCACCAGCTCCATCGCCGTGTCCACGGTGTTCCTCTTCCTGTTCCAGAGCAGCGGAGCCGTCAACAACCTGCTGAAGTGGGTCGGCATCCAAGGACCGAACTGGTTCACCGACGCACGGGGTCTCGTGTGGGTGGCGCTCGGCGGGGTCGGCATCGTCGACCCGGACAGCCCGCCCGCCGCCCTCGCCGACCACGGTGTGCTCGGCCTGTCATGGTGGGACTGGTTCTCCGGACCGTCCGTCGCGATGTGCACCATCATCCTGCTGGTGATCTGGACGACGTCCGGCACCTTCATGCTGATGTTCCTCGCCGCCCTGCAGGACATCCCCGAGGCCCAGCTGGAGTCCGCCCGCCTCGACGGCGCCAATCGCCGGCAGACGCTGCGCCACGTCATCCTGCCGGCACTGCGCCCCGTCCTCTTCCTGGTGATCACGCTCGGTCTGATCGGCACCTGGCAGGTATTCGACCAGGTGTACGTGATGAGCCAGGGCCAGCCCGCGAACACCACCCTGACCCCCGCCTTCCTCTCGTACAGCCTGAGTTTCAAGGACGCGCAGTACGGGACCGGCGCCGCGATCTCCTTCGTTCTGCTGGCGATCATCCTCGTCATGACGGGGATCCAGCGCTTCGCGCTGCGCGAGCGCGACGGCCGTGGACGGCGTCGCACGAGGAGGACCACCCGATGACCACTTCGACGGTGACACAGCACGCGTCGGCCACCGCGCGGAGCCGGGCGCGTGAGCGGCGGCGCAACGCACAACTCGTGGGCACGCTGGTGATGTCGGCGGTGGCACTGGCCTACCTCATGCCGTTCGTCATCCAGGTGGCCACGACGTTCAAGACCGATCCCCAGGCCGCCGCCTCGCCCCTCGGCCTCGTACCGGACCCGCTCTCACTGGCGTCCTACCGGCAGCTGTTCAGCGGCTCCGAGGGCGTGGCGTTCCCGACCTGGCTGGGCAACTCCGTGTTCATCGCGGTGGTCGTGACGGCGGGACGGGTCTTCTTCGACTCGCTGGCCGGCTACGCACTCGCCCGCCTGCGCTTTCGCGGCCGCGGACTGCTGACCGTGCTACTCATCTCGGTGATGGCCGTGCCCGGCGTCGTCCTGATGATCCCCAAGTTCCTGGTGGTGCAGTACCTGGGCATCTACGACACCTACACGGCGATGATCGTGCCGCTGCTGGTGGACGCCGTCGGTGTCTTCGTCATGAAGCAGTTCTTCGAGTCCGTTCCGCGGGAGATCGAGGAGGCGGCCCGCGTCGACGGCGCCGGCATCCTGCGCACCTACTGGTCGGTGGTCCTGCCGATGGCCAGGCCCGCGCTGATCACCCTCACGATCCTGTCCTTCCAGGGCTCGTGGAACGAGTTCACCCACTTCGTGGTCACCGCACAGTCCGCCGACCACGCCACGCTGACCACCGGTCTCGCCCAGTTCGTCTCGGGCGGCCTGGGATCCGGCACCCAGTACCCACTGAAGCTCACTGCCGCCCTGCTCGCCACGATTCCGGTCGCGATCGTCTTCTTCGTCTTCCAACGCCACTTCGTACGCGGCGGAAACGCGGGAGCGCTCAAGGAGTGAGCGCACGACGGGGTGGCGGACAGCGACGGCTGCCACCCCACTCCAACCACTCTCCTCTTACCGCCGCTCCCTCTTTCCGCTGCGCGATCCGTTCGACCGGGTGTGACCAACGTGGGCGCGTGCTCTGTGACGGACGGCTGGCCGTTCGTACCCGCTGGCCTGATCCCGATCCTCACCCTCGGCTCCGTCTCACCGGGATGACGTAGTCGGCCAAACACCGGCAAGGAAGAGCGCCGCAAGCTCAGTTCCAGACGGTGTGCCGTCAGGCCGCGCCCACGGCCGGGTCGGCCTTGACCTCTTTCGAGCTCCGCACCGTACCGAGCACGCCGCACCCGGCCGAGCCCCGAGGTCGGCATGTCGAGCCTCGCGGAGGAAGGGCCTTGGACGCGGGTGGGCTGATGGGTGAGGTCATGGCCAGCCGTTCGTGCATATGCGGAACGAGTGTGCGGCAGGCACGACCCGCAACCTCTCCCCAGGGCATGGCCGTTAGGCGGACCATGCACCCCGAATTTGCCATCAGCCACCGTGACGAGAACGGCTGGACCGTCGTCGAGGTCCACGGCGAGGTCGACGCCTCCACCGTGCCGCGCATCCGGGAGTACGTGAGCGCCTGCATCGAAGCGGGCCGGCACCGTCTCATCGTGGACTTGGAGGGGGTTTCCTTCATGGACTCGACGGGCCTGGGGCTCTTCGTCCGCATCGGCAAGTGGATCCGTGCACACGCCGGTGACCTGAGGCTGGTGATCACGAACCCGAATGTCCTCCAGATCTTCCGCATCACGAACCTGCACCGGTCCTTACAGATCTATGGCTCGGCGGAAGCCGCGATGGAGTGACATGAGAGGCGACGAAACGGCTCCGCCGGCGTGTAGAGAGCGGATTGGTGTGCGAACTCTTCCGAACACGTTGCGAACGGCTGACGCCCAACCCGGCTGGTGTCGGGCACATGGCTGCGTTCGATCTTCCAGACGTAAGTGCGATGGCGCGCGAGTCGTCGGCGCGCGGCTGCATCGGGGTAGGGGATGGGCAGGGTGAGTCCTGACGGTGACGGTCAACTCGAAGGCATGACAAGGGGGTTCGTCACCCTATCCGGCGGCGAACGTGAGCGGTGCGACATCATGCTCAGGTATTCCAGGGATGACCCGCTGGTCGTCGGCCTGATCGTGTCCCGGCCCGGCCACAGCAGCGTCTGCTGGGTCATCTCGCGGGACCTGCTGTCCGCCGGGCTCACCGGTACATCGGGCATAGGAGACATCACCGTGGAGCCTGTGGCCGAGCAGAGCAAGCCGCTCGCGGTCCTGCTACGAGTCCGCAATGAGCGGGGCGAGTCCCGCATCCACATCGATCACCAGGCCCTGCTGCTCTACCTGGAGTACAGCCACGCGATGATGCCGTTCGGTAGCGAGGCACAGTCGAGGCAGGCTGACGCGGAACTCGACCAATTGCTCGACGAGGGTCAGGACCCGCCCGCCGTGCAGTAAACGGACAGGAACGCCCCTGGATGCGCTGTGCTTCGACGCCGGTGTATGCCCGTTCCTGTCTGTGTGTGCCTGTGATCTCGTCCAGTGGACGAGAGCCGTTCCTGGAAGAGATCCCGCTGGACAACTACCGGGGCCTGTCGGCAGCTGCGCACTCAGCTCGACTGGAGCCGGGGCAACTCGTCAACGCGCTGCGCCGGGCCCTCAGGTCCTTGCTGAGTGGGGCTTCGCACCCGGTGCAGCAGAAGGATGAGCTCTGCAAGGGTGACTAGTGCCCACCGTGCCCCTCGGCGCAGCAGAGGGCCGTGCGCTCGGTCCTCGAACTCCCGGCCGGCCCGGGCAACTCAGCGTGTGCGCGTCACGGAATGCGTGCCGGAGCCCGAGCTGTGACAGCCCTGGAGTACTGCCGAGGCAGCGGCGAAGCGCTGTTTGATCACGCGACAAGGCATCGGTCCCGCCGGCGGCGGTTCGGCAGCGCGTCGCGACGCCGCGAGGGGCGCACCGTCGCATTTCGAAAAATAGTAGCCATGGACATAGTAGCTATGTACTCTATTTGTCATGAGCAAGGTCTTGCCGGGCCCCACGCCCGGATTCCTGGTATGGCGGCTCGCCAACAAGTGGCGCGTCGCGGTCGATCGCGCAGTGGCTCCGCTGGGCCTCACGCACGCGCAGTACGCACTGGTGGCGTCGTTGCACGGCATGCAGCGCGCCGGAGAGCGGCCCAGTCAGCGCCAACTCGCCGACCACACCGGCCTGGAGGCGCTCTACGTCTCGAAGCTGGCGCGCGCCCTGGAGTCGGCCGGCCTGATCGAACGCACCCGCAACCCCCGCGACCCGCGCGCCGTGCAGCTCGACCTCACCGAACAGGGCCAGTCCGTCGCGCGGCAGGCCATCGCGGTGGTCCAAGAGCTGCATCAGCAGTTGCTGGAGCCACTCGGCGGCCGAGACGCCCTGCGGACCCGCGCGTTCACCGACGAACTGACGACCCTGCTCGACGCACCTCTCGCTCCATCCGTACCGAACGACGAGAGCACTCAGGAGAGCACACCATGACCACCACTGCACCCACCAACGCACCCGCCGCCGACGCCCGCGCCCTCGGCCTGGCCCACTACGCCGCCCGCGGCGTCCTGGAGCACGTCCTGGCCCGGCACGGCAGCACGTTCCAGCAGCAGGTCGCTCTGCGCGCCGCCCTCACCACCGACGCCCCGCAAGCGCCGGACGACCTCATCGCCCAGGTCCAGGGCTCCCTCAAGGCCGATCCGGCCGACATCCGCGCCACCCTCGACGAGCTGCTCGCCAAGAAGCTGCTCGATACGGACGGCGCGCACCTCCGTCCCACGGACGCAGGGCGCGAGCTGCTCGCAACCGTCGGCGCGGAGACCACCCCTATCAGCGCCCGCATCTGGGGCGGGATACCCGCCGAGGACCTGGCCGCCGCCGGCCGCGTCCTCGCCCTGGTCACCGAGCGCGCCAACGCGGAGCTCGCGGCACTGACAGCCTGACCTCCCGGCCAGGCCTGTGACTGGCCTTGATCAGGGGGTGGTTCGCGTGGGGAACTCAACCCGGTAACGGGGTGGTCCAGGACGGCCCTGACTTCGTGATCACACCAGCCACGGCCTCGCTGCGCACAGTTCCTTCCGGCGAATCGGGTGGATGCGCGTCATGCCGAAGAGGATTTTGATCCTGAGGTGAGGAGGGCGGTCCGCGCACGGAGGTACCGCCACGCCTCACGATCTTTCCGCTGCCCTTCCGCTGCCCATTCGAGTCCAAGTTCGGCGAGGGCGGTGAGCTTGCCGGCGGTCAGAGTCGCCGGCGGGTTTTGGCCCTGGAGAGAAATGCTCCGAGCTTCACCTCTGACCCCTCCGGCAACGCCTCGACGTGGCCTCTTGGCGCCGGCCGCTAACTCACCCGCCCTCACCTGCTGCGTGAGGGACGCAAACCCCCGTTCGGGACGGTGGCCCCGCGTTGCGCACGGGACGCGGGGCCACCGACGGCACGCCGTCCGCGGCGCCCACACCGACCGTATGGCCGCCCGATCACAATTGCCCGCCGGGCTACTCCAGTCGCCGGTCCCCTTGAGGTCAGCACTCCTCCGGCAGAGCGGCGTTGAAGGGAATTGAGGTCGAGCTCTGGTGAGCTCGCCGCGCGTCTGACAGCGCGCACAGAGTTCGGTCCCTTCCTGGTCCCTCCGTGTGGCTCCTTACCGCATCCATCACCCCTCATTTCACGGAAGGACAGACGAAGAGCCCCGGCGACCGCGCGAAACGGCCCCGGGGTGTGGCCGACTACGAGGAGTCGACGTGATCGAGCGTGGCGAGCAAAGCGGGCCCGCGGAACTGGGGGACAGCCCCGCGGACTTGGCGTACCGCGCCCTCCTGACCCACGCCACGACATGCCATCGATGCGCGGCCAACTGGAGAGAGTGCCCCATCCGCCGCGCGCTGTCCGAGAGGCTGAGGCAGGTCCGCTGATGAGTGAAGTACCGCCGGCTCAGGTGGGGCGCACGCCCTACGTCGCGTCGGTTCCAGTCGGAGAAGTGATCAACCGATCCGGTTGACGTTCTCGGCCTGCGGTCCCCTTTGCCCCTGGGTGACGTCGAACTCGACCGCCTCGCCCTCGTTCAGCTCCTTGTAGCCGGTGCCTTGGATTGCGGAATAGTGCACGAATACGTCACTTCCGCCACCGTCCTGCTCGATGAAGCCGAATCCCTTTTCGGCGTTGAACCACTTCACGCGGCCAGTTGCCATCGCTGTCGATCCTTCGTGATGTCCCACGGCACCGACTCGCGGCACCGGCCGCAGCGGCACACGGCTCCGGCGGGACAAGTATCTATCAATCGTGAGAAATCGCCAGGATTGCCGTGCCGTGTGCAGACGTCGGCAGCAACCGGTCAGCGCCGACTTTCAGCGCCGCAGCCTCTTGGTGTTCTGACGCGGTGTGGTTGCCTGTCGCGTACGCCCCGCGCCAGATGTCCCCCTCGGTGACGATCGCGGCCGACGGGCGCAGATTCCCTTCCAGCGCCTCAGCACTGCAGTTCGAGCACACCCTCACCCGCAGGCAACGGCCTCGCCCTTTCCGCCAGCGACCAGCTCGCCACCGTGATCCTGTCCGGGTCACCGCTGACACCTGGTCCCGATGCCCGACCCGCCCCAGGTGCACCGCAACCCCGGGGCGGGGCCGGGTGTCGTCCAGGTCGGCTCCGCCCACCCGACGCAGCTCCAGCTCATGACCAACGCCGAAGCCGCCGGCCGGCTCACCGCCACCGCCGGTCGGTGAAGGTATCGGCCATTGCCGAGTACGAAGATCGTTGGATCTTTCGCGGGCGCAGTGTGGGCGACTCCCGAGGAGTTCACCGGACTGGTGGTGGAACTGGAGGCACTGGTCGCCGTCGTACGGGACACCCCCGGCG
This sequence comes from Streptomyces sp. NPDC055955, assembly GCF_042270245.1. Classification (NCBI taxonomy): domain Bacteria; kingdom Bacillati; phylum Actinomycetota; class Actinomycetes; order Kitasatosporales; family Streptomycetaceae; genus Streptomyces; species Streptomyces sp. NPDC055955. The sequence continues at coordinate 135,401 of NZ_JBHJYS010000019.1, read as the reverse complement.
ACAGCCGCATGCGTCACGTCATCAGCCGCGGTGAGGTCTCCGACAACGCGACGGGGGAGGAGGACGAGGACCAGGCCCCCTGCCCCCGTACACGTGCAGACCCCGGGAGGGGCTCCCGACCGTCCGTTACGAGGCCCGGGTCTACGGGCCCGGGACAACGAGCATGTGCCTACACCCCTCGGGCCTTACTGGGGGTGACCGGGAAGGATGCCTCGTCGCGGTCCGTGCCGTCGGTGATCCACCATCTGTCCTCGCCAAGAAGGGCCAGTTCTGCGCGGCGGTCGCCGTCCCAGTCGTGGACGGCGAAGAGCGTGCCATACATGGGGCCGTCGTCACCCGGCACGGAGCGTTTGGTGGCGCGCCAGGGCTTCGACCCGAGCCCGTGCTCGGAGCCGCCCCGCAGCACCTCGATCCGGGCGTCCCCCGTCTCCTTCTTCTTGGTGAGCTGTACGGCCAGGTCGTCGCAGCCGTCGCCGTTGAAGTCTCCGGCGGCGAGCCTGGTGCCGAAGCCTTCCTTGAAGTCGCCGCCATCCATGGTGATCCATTTCCCCGGCTCTTTCCCGTAGCGGACGCTGACCTGGCCGCGCCGGGGAGGTGTGTCGATCTCGTCGTAGCTATCGACGAAGCTCCGTCCGATGGCGACGTCCTGCCGCCCGTCGCCGTCGAAGTCGCCGAAGGCGACGTTCTCGCCCTCCGGCAGCCGCTCGGGTTCCTTACTCAAGCCGCCGGCAGTACGGGCGCCTCCGGTGAACAGCAGGGGCGGATCCCACGGGGAGTCGTAGAGCGCGAGATCGGTGGCGCGGTCCTCGTTCGCGTCCCCGGCGACCAGCACGGGTGACGCGCCCTCGTGGACCGGGCTGGGAATCTCCAAGGTCCGGGTGGGAGCGCCAGAGCGCTGGAACGGTCCCTTGAGGACGACCAGTTCCTGATCCTCGTTCGAGAACCTGAAGACCGCGAGGTCGGTGTGACCGTCCCCGTCGAAGTCGCCGGCGATCGGCGCGGTGTTGTATCCGCTGCCCGGCAGTGGGACGCGCCCGTGCGGTCCGCCGGCTTGCGGGCCCTTGGGGCCTCCCCACAGGACCTGGGCGGCGCCGCTGACGATGAGGTCGGCGTGCCCGTCCTCATCCAGGTCGGCGATCGTGGGTTGCCACGGATCGTCGCCCGTCTGAATGTCGTCCGGCACACCGAGGTCGTCGCGGGTGAGGACGGTCGTGCGGTCGTGGTCCGGACCGTGCTCGGAGCCAGGCACGATGATCACGTCGAAGTTCTCCGTGTCGGAGATCTCGTGCACCAGATCGATGAAGCCGTCCCCGTCGAGGTCGAGGGCCGAGGGCGTGTCCGGGCGCGCCGAATCGGCCCGTCGGCAAGGGCTGTTGGGCACCGAGCGCGCGCCGTCGGACGGGAGGAGGACAAGGAACGCCACCACCGCCGCCACTACGAGGGAGGCCGAGGCGGCGTGCCACATGCGCAGGTGGCGGAAGAACGGACCGCCTGCTGTTGGAAAGTGCATCAGCCCACTTCACGGGCGTGGACGCGGCCCGCACAAGGAAGCGGATCATTTTGTTACGGGGGTGATGCGCGGGCGGCCCTTACCCCCCCGTTCCGGCCCACGGGTGCGTGAGGCGGAGACCTGGTCCAGGAGCTGGGTCCCGGCCACCGAGTCCTGCACACTCGCTGCTGGGACCGAGGAACCCTTCGAGGAACGGAGGAACGGAGGAACGGAGGAACGGAGGGACGGAGGGACGGAGGGGCGGAGGGGCGGAGGCGGGCGAAGCGCTTGGCGCTGTCCCCGGTCAACTCCACGGCCGTCAGGCCAACTTCCTTGTGGAGAGCGCCCAGCCGATGGACGACGGCTTCGCGCGCGGCCTGGACGGATGACGAAGGGGAGCCGGGTATGGTCCGGCTGCCAGTGTTTTGTGATCAGCGGATCTGGTAGAGGTCGTGAGGACCGGCGCAGCTCCAGCCCGCGTCGAACGCTAGGTGCACAGCTTCGCGGCAGCGGCAGGGCGAGCGGCCCCCTCGGTCAGCTGGCAGGAAGTTGCCGGCGGCCTGCCGACCTTGGGGCGTCTGTGTCTCAGGTGACGACGTCGACTATGGGTACATCGGTGCAGCCATTGGGCAGAGTCGACTGGAACCCGAACAGGCTCAGTTGCCCCGCTTTCGCATCCCCGCGGTCGTCAGCACCAACGTCGGCACCGACACCAGCACAGCCCACCCCAGACGTCGTGTCTGGAGCGAGGCGCACGTTGTCTCCGCCCCCCTCTCCATCGATCCGTAATTGGGGGTCCATTCGGTGCCGAGGACGGAGTGGCACTTGGAGAGGGGGTAGCCCGAGCTGATGTCGGGTGCGCTGGTCAGCAGCCATAGGGTCGTAGCGAACCCGGCGCATGCGAGAAGCCATATGAATGTTCTGGTCATACCGTGACCCTAGAGGCTCGTTCCCTAGGTGCGGCCTGTCGTGGATGCCTTGGAACCGCATCGGTGAAGTCGCTGTCCTCATCAGGCAGTTCGGTGAAGCCCTCCGATCACTGTCTCCGGTGCCCCGAGGGGGTCGACTCCCCATCCGGGGGCGAGGGATGGCTCGGTCGAAGCCGTGGGAGGCTGACGACGAGTTGTGGGCGGTGTTCGAGCCGCTGTCGCCCAAGGTCGAGCGTCGGCTTCGGCACCCGTGGCCCAAGCGGCATCCAGGCGTGTGGACTCTTCAAGTCAGTGCCGTTGCCGCCGGCCGCAGAGTGACCGTGCCCGCTGGAAGAAGGCCTTCGAGGCACGGATGGGCCAGATAGCGGTCCGCTTCGCGCGGAGTCCAACCCTGGTCCCAGGTACGGTACTTGGTACTGGGACCACTGTCGGACATGACGCCCAAGAATTGTCAGGTCAACTACAGAGTAGTTAGCCGGTGGTTTCGTCCACGAGAACGGCCGACTGCCGGGCCAGCTCGGCCCGGCAGTGCCAACCCGTCCGACGGGGGCTACCCCCGCACGTTCAGCGCCGGGCGCAGTTTGAGGTGGTGCGTCGGACGGCCCGGATCCTGCAGTCTTCTGACCAGCAGCTCTACGGCCGCGGCGCCCACCGCCTTCCGAGGGGGCGCCACTCCAGTGACTGGGGGGTCGGCCAGGGCGGCGAGCTCGTCGTCGTAGGTGACGACGGCCAGGTCGTCGGGGACCTGCACGCCGGCCGCGCGCGGCCGGCTCACCAGTGGAAGGGCGATGGAGTCGTTGTGCACCAGGACCGCGTCGAGTCGGCCGTCCTTGATGGCGTGCACCAATTGATCGCACTTGCGGTCCAAGTCGGCCATATCGTTCTCCTCCAGCGCACACGGCACCTCGGGAGGGCAGGGCTGCAGCCCCAGAGCGGTCAGGGCCTGCTCGTAGCCGACCTGCAGCATGGGAGCGGTCAGCGTGTCGAACCGCAGCAACGCGATACGGCGGCGCCCCTTGTTGGGCCAGATGGCGCACGGCCAGATGGGCACCGTATTCATGGTCGGTGGCGACGGCCTCAACAGGACAACTCGGAATCTGTCGTGTGCGGCTTCTCGAGCTGCACGACACCGCAGGGGTGAGGCGACCCGGGCCGTTGGTCCTGGTTGCGCACGACGATCGGCACCGGAATTTCGTCGTAGTGGGCCCCTTCGGCTCGGCCACCGCTCCCTGGGTTCTCCAGGGCTGAGACATGCATCATGGTGTGAGCCAGGCGACCGCCGGATCACCGAACCGGGCATTTCTCACTCATCTTCGGTGACGCGGATGATCGTCTTGCCGGGGGTGCGCTTGTCCGGGGCGAACGCGGCTGCCGTCTCGGCGAGCGGCCGGACCGCGCCGACGATCGGCTTGAGGCGGCCGTCCCGCAGCCGCTGAGCGAGGTCGGCAAGGCGGGCCCGGTCGGGTTCGACGACGAAGAAGACGGCTCGCCCGTCGCGGGGGTGGACGGTGACCGGCTCGGCGATGGTGACCAGGGTGCCGCCGGGGCGGACCAGTGCGGTGGAGCGTGCGAGGATCTCGCCGCCGATCACGTCGAGCACCACGTCAACCTCGCCGATGTCCTCCAGTTTCTCCGCCTGGAGGTCGACGAAGGCGTCCGCGCCCAGGCCGAGGACGGTGTCGCGGTCGCCGGCCCGGCCAGTGCCGATCACCCGGGCGCCCACCCCGCGGGCCAGCTGCACAGCGATGGAGCCGACACCGCCCGCGGAGCCGTGGATGAGAACGCTCTGGCCGGTGAGCAGGTGGGCGTGGTCGAACAGGGCCTGCCAGGCGGTGAGCCCGGAGATCGGCAGTGCGGCGGCCGTGACGTGGTCGACATCGGCCGGGAGCGGGGCGAGGTTGCGGGCCTCGACCGCCGTGTACTGGGCCAGCGAGCCGTTGCGGGTCCAGTCGGTCAGGCCGAACACGCGCTGCCCGACCGTCAGGCCGGTGGTGCCGTAGCCCAACTCGGTGACCACACCGGACAGCTCGTGGCCGGGCACACTCGGGGTTCGGTCACGACCGGCCCGGTCGGTCCAGGTGCCGGGCCAGTCCAGCTCGCCCGGCGTGAACCCGGCAGCGTGGACCTGCACAATCACGTCGTTCTCGGCGGCGTGCGGACGGGGCAGCTCGGTGAGGGCCAGGCCGCTGACACCGGCGTCACGGTCCTGGACGGTGATGGCTCGCATGAAGGGTTCCTCTGAGAAGGGATGTTCAGGAGAGACGGGCATCGCGCCTTGTGGGCGCCGGCATCGGTCCTTCAAGAGGCCGACCGCCCGCTCTGACCAACCTCAGCGCCACCCGTCCATGCCCGCCACCGCACACAACCGCGAACGAGGAGGGCCGGTAGGCGCCGTCGTAGTCACGCTTCCGACCCTAAGGACAGAGCGGCCCAAATGCGTGGGCCAATTGCATGGCCTTCCGGCGGGCCATTTTCCGAACCTTCGTCACCCACACACTGCGTCGTACACATCCTTGGCGGTGCTCACAGCGTTCACTACGGGGATGATCTTCTCGCCCGCGGTCCTGAGGATGAGCGTTCCCCCTTCCCAGGCAAAGCCGAAGCCCTTCTTGAGGTACTTCGAGATCATTGATGGGCTCATCCCGGTCCGGGCGACGGCGGGGAGTTGCTGTGTCTGCGGAAGTAGGTTGCCCAGCGCGCTGCTGACAGTGCCGGATGGGCAACGGAGATCAGGTCCACGGCAGGTTGCACGCTTTCCCATGGGGCCAGGTGGGTGGCCAGGCCACCTTGAGCCGGTTCCGAAGCGATGCCTGACCGGTTGGGTTCAGCCACGGGAGGTTGTCCTACATGGCCAGGGTGGAGGGGTTGGCCCAGTCCGGTTCCGGATCGGGGGAGCCCGTAGGCGGCGTTGATCCTTTGACCCATCTCTCACCAGGTCTTCGCCGTCTCCTGACGCGTGATCCCTATCCGGGCGGCGTATGAAACCCACGTCTCGCCAGGGCGCTGCTGGAAGGGAGAGATGTGGATGCCTCGCTCTCCGGCGTCTCTGGACCGGCATCCGATCGGCAGGAATGCCTTCTCGCCGCTTGATCACGGGACTTCCTTGCGGACAGACTGCGCTGGTGAGTGCTGACCTGCCCGCCTTCCGCTACCACCCCGATCCGCTCGCCAGCGGGTCCATCCGCGAGAGCACCGAGACATGCGTGTGCTGCAGCCGCGCCATGGGGTGGATCTATACAGCTACCTTCTTCACCGCCCAAGAGGTCAACGGCCCCTTGTGCCCCTGGTGCATCTCAGACGGCAGTGCGGCTGAAAGGTTCGCCGGCGAATTCACCGATTCCTACGGACTCGACGGCGTCAGCGAGGAGATCCTGCACGAGGTGACCCGCCGCACTCCCGGCTTTCATGCTTGGCAGGATCCGCGCTGGCTCGCTCACTGCCACGACGCGGCCGCCTTCATCAGCGAGGTCGGATACAGCGAACTAGCGGCCCACCCCGAGGCCCTCGACCAGCTCAGGCAAGACCTGCGTATGGACGGCTGGCACGACGCGGCCCAACTGGAGCAGTTCCTGACCCACCTCGGCGAGGGGGCTACTGCCATGCTCTTCCGCTGCACCATCTGCGGCACCCACCTCGCCTACGCCGACGCCTCATGACTCAGCGGCCAGCTGGCATCCCGCCAGATCGAACCGACGCTCGATTCAAAGGATCCGCACTGCTGGTCCTTGACGGTTGACCGACGCTCTGCTGACAGAACCGTGGCTGCCGTCCAGCAGAGCGCCAAAGGGCCGTACTGGACCGCGTCAGAAGAGGTCCAGTAGTTCCTCCAGGGACGCGATGGAGGGAACATCCGAAGTTGTCGAGCTGCGGCAGACCGCGCGTCCTGCGTATCCGAGTGTGATCGCGGCGGCGACCAGGCTCGGATCGTCGTCGACGAACAGGCATTGTGCGGGGGCGAGATTCAGCGCGGTGCTGGCGTGGTGGTACATGCGCGGGTCCGGCTTGTCGCAGCCTAGTTCGGCAGAGATCGCGTACGCCTCGAAGAACTGGCCGATCCCAAGTCCGGCGTGGAGGTCGGGCAGATCGGGCCAGGCGTCCGAGACCACCGCCATCCGCACGCCCCGCCGGCTCAGCTCTTCCAGAGTTCCCATGACCTCCGGGTACGTCTCCAGGACCGTGGCGGGCGGGACCTCACGACGCAGGTCGGCGAGGAGCCGCACGGTTGGTTCCACACCGAGGTCACGAAGCATCACCCGGTGGTAGTCGTCATAGTCGGGTGTCGACGACGAGGCGGCGAAGAATTGGTCGCCCGTGATGATGGCCGCCGCGAACTGATCCGGCGTGATCGAGGGGGCGTGGGAGAGGACGGTCTGCTCGAAGTCGGCTCGTGGGTTCCATCGGCCGCCGATCGGCTGCATCAGCACGCCGCCTGAGTCGAAGAGAACAGCACGGAGATCGTCAGGGGAGGAGCGGTGTGTCGTCACCCCTCCAGTCTGGTGGTCGGCCGCCCCGCTGGCCGCTGAATCGACGCCCACTGGCATATGCCGCAGGTTGTGTTGCCTGCACGCACTTGAGACGTCGGAGCGTCGGTCTCGGTTGGGTGACGTCGTTGCGGTTGCCACCGGTCAGGATGACCGCGAGCGGGGTGCCGCCCGCCACTTCAACGCCCAGGAGGCCGGTGTCAGTGACCACGAGTTGCAGGAGATCGCCGCCGAAGCGCTCAAGGAGGAGTAATTCCAGGATGGCGGCCGGCGCGCCGGGTCTCTGGAGGAGGTGTGCTTGATGGCCGTCGAGCGCCTGGAGTTCGACTGGTAATCGTCCCTGAGGCGGCCGCGATCCCCGGAGCACATTGTTGAGCCGAAGCACGTCAGTTGTCACATGGGCAGGCTTGTTGTCACTCCGATTGGGCGTTCGACTCTTGCTGGGGGCTATGTCCAGCAGGGCAAGCTACCGAACGGCAGGTCAGCAAACGCGGGTCAGTCCTCGCTCCGGTGGGTGACCAGGGCGTCGGTGCGATCGCCGGGGAACTCGTACCAGCGACGCTGCAGGCACACGAACTCCACGTCGGCGCGTACGAGCCGCATGAAGCCGCAGATGGTGTCGGCGAGTCGCTCCTGGGAGCCGGGGTGGGCGAGGTGGCCGTCGTCGGTGAAGGCCTCGTACGCGCGGGGCAGGCTGAACATGTCGGGGTAGACCCGTGTCCCCAGGTGTTCCAGCGGGACCCGAAGCGCCCACAGGCCGCGGTTGCCGCCGATCATCGACGGGGAGGACGAGACCAGCAGCGCGTGCTTGGTCTTGAACGGCTGTGGCCGAACCCGGGAGACCCAGTCGATGGCGTTCTTCAGAAGTCCTGGAACGGAGGCGTTGTACTCGGGCGACGCGATCACGAACGCATCGCAGCGCTTGATCCTTTCGCACAGGGCCAGGGCACCGGCGGGCAGCCCTTCGGAATCCTCCACATCCCCGTCGTACAGCGGCATGTCGAAATCCCGCATTCTGGCCAGGTCAACCTCGGCACCGGTCTCGACGATCAGGTTCGACGCCAGCGAGGCCAGCTGCGCGTTGGTGGATCCGGTGCGCAGCGCAGCGCCGAATACCAGGACCCGAACGGGAGCCGGCTGAGCGTCCATGGTCATCCTGTGGTCTCTTTCGCCCGGTGGTTGTCCCTGGCGGCCAGTTTTCCTCAGCCGGGTCCCGCCGCACCGGACGACACTCTGCGGCTCCTGAGCGGTGCCCCAGGTGGCTGCGCCAGGCACGCTGCGTCCGGCGCTCGCGGGATGGTCCGAAGGGGCCTGCGGTGGCGTAGGGAAGCAGGGGGTTGCCGCCGCGCCCGCGCGGATGGTCCGAACTACGAGGGGCAGCCCACGTGTTCCTCGAGTCGGCCCTCGCGGCCGCGGGGATGGGCACGCGCTGATCCTCGCCGCCCCCGCGCCCGCAGGGATGTTCGAGGATCAGGGCCTGGAGGTTGCTGGGGAGGGCGTGGCCCTGTCCGGCCTTGTCTGAGGCAGGACAGGGGCCCTCCCGCGGAGCTGGCTGGTCCGCATGTGGGAGTCCCCGCACGAAGGTGAAAGCAGGGGTGGGTGGGACGTGTTTACGGTTGAGTAGCGCAGATCCATTCTGGGTCTTCTGGGGTGTTCCACGGACCTTGGGCGCCGGTGGAAGACCCGAAGGTGCTTCTCGACTTGGCCGTGGGCAACGGGGATCGTCACGGCGCGCAGTCAACGGTCGGGCAGCAGCGGCACAGGACGCACCAGCACTAGCGAGAAGCCCCTGGCGGTCACTTCTGCAGAGTGGGCCGCTGGGCTCCAATCGTGTCCTGAGGCACCGCCCGTCAGCACTCCTCGGCGTGCCGGCAACACCCGGTCTGTTCGGAGCCGGCTGCTGAGTTTCCCTCGCGGCTGTCCGGTCCATCGGGTCGAGCCAACTCTGAGCCTGACAGTGCTGCCTCACGGATGAGGACCGGCGTGCGCTTTTGGCCTGCTCATGCCGTCCTGCGAACGGTGACGACGGGGCAGTGCGCGCGGGTCATCACGGCCTGGCTCACCGACCCCAGGAGCAGTCCGGCAATGCCGCTGCGCCCACGAGCGCCGACAATCAGCAGCTGAGCGGTCTTGCTCGCCTCGAGCAGGACCTCACGCGCTTTGCCGCCCACCAGCTCACGTCTGACGGTGATGTCCGGATAGGCCTCCGTGCGGCCGGCAATCGCCTGAGCCAGCAATTGCTCTGCAGACTCGGGGGTTGTCCCGGGCGATGCCTCGCCCGGCTGCCATGCATGAACGGCCAGGAGTTCAGCCTGGCGCTGCGCGGCTTCGGCGAAGGCGACGTCGACGGCCTCGTCGCTGTCTGGCGAGCCGTCGACCCCGAGTACCACAGGCCCTGCGGCAGCGGGTGTCTGGTGCTTTTCGCGGACCGTCATCACGGGGCAATGGCTGCGGGCCGCCAAGGACACCGGAGTGGATCCCAGCAGCAGGCCCGTGATGCGCCCCATGCCTCTGGAGCCGACGACGATCAGGTCCGCACCCTGTGACTCGGCTTCCAGCACGTGCACCACATCACCCGTCACCACGCTCCTGGTCACCACGACCTCAGGCGCCATGACAAGGGCATGGGCCGCCGCTTCGTGGACCAGCGCGCTGGAAGCCGGGTCCGGCACCATGAGCCTCGGCTTGACCGGAACCTCAGCATGTACCACACGCAACGCCGCACCGCGCCGTGCTGCTGCTGTGGCGGCTGCTTCCACGGCGTTGAGACTCATTGACGAGCCATCCACCCCGACAACGACCAGTCTGCCCATAGCCGGCTGCTCCACTTCAAACTGTGGATTCTCAGCGTCACCCCATCGGCAGGTCGCTGCAATTCTGCGCGCCCCCATGTGCCGCACGATGGTTCTCACCCGGGCCCGGCGACATCCCACCATCGAGGGCCACGGCTCACCATCGGGCGACTTCGATCGCCTCCGGTCGCGCAGTCAACAATCGGGGGTGGCGGCCTGACATTCACACGCCGGCAAGCATTGCCTGCTGCGGTACGGGCTCGGTGAGACTGTCGCCATTGCGTCGCGCGGTCCGCACTGCCCTTCGGCACGTCACGGCGAGTCGTCCGGCCAGCACAACGAGGGCGCCGCAGCTGGGCTGCGGGCCAACGGCCGGCGTGAAGTCGTCCACGAGAAGGCCGAAGACGAGAACCGCCACACCACCGCCGTGAGCGACGAGCACAAGGCCTACCAAGAACGGATCCTGCGGGCCGCGTACGAAAGCGGCTTCTACGGCAACAGCGAGGAACGCACCCGCGTGGGCCGCAGCTGAATACCGACCGACACCCCCGTAGAAGGCGCCGACGGACGCCGCATCGGCTGGGAAGCCCAGTCCGCCTCCGCCGCCACCAACGGACCACGCGGCGTCCGCGCCCGCGCCTCCAATGTGCCCAAGAACGGCATCACCCCCGCCTGGCACACCGACCGCACCGACTACGCCCAGCGCCACGACACGCGCTGGACCCGCAGCAACAACCTCTCTACCTACGTCATCGCCCAGACCGGCGACCTGCGCGTCATCTCAGACTTCCGTGCCCTGGACTTCGGGCACTGCGACATCCGCGCTCTCATGGCCGTGTACGAGGCAGAAGCCCGCGCCCTGATCGTCAAAGCCACCGACGCACTGGCGTGACGACTCTCGCCTGCCCTCGGCTGGGTGTGCATCAGGAATGGGTGTCGGTGCGTCGCGAGGATGCGCGGACCCGGAACCGGGCGGTTGTCAGGACCGGTCCCGCGCTCGGCTCGCCCGCGATGCGCGCCTGGAGAAGATCCAGCAGCGCCAACGTCGTTTCCGCGGCGTGCAGTTCGACCGCAGAGATGGCGGGTCGGCTGTGCCGGGTGTGCTCGGAGTCGGAAGCCGCGGCAAGCATCGTCCTGTCGGGCACAGCGACGCCGCGAGCCGTGAGGCCCGCGAGCACTCCGACCGCCTGACGGCCGGTGTGGCACAGGATCGCATCGGGGATTCCGTCGTCCACGATCGTGTGTGCGATGTTCTCACCGCCGTGCTCGCCGGCGCGCTCGGCCGACATGTAGACGCGCGGCGTGATGCCGACGCTCTCGCACCATGTGCGATACGTCGCCTCGCTGTCGATGTTCCAGGCATTGGGGTCGGTTCCGCGCAACAGTACGATCGATCGGGCACTGGATGCGGCGAAGTGCTCGTAGATGCGCCGGAAGTTGGCGCTGTCGTTCTCGGTGGCCCAGTCGGTGAAATCCGGGCGGCTGGGGTCGCGTCCCAGCGTCACGTACGGGATCCCGCGCCGTTCGAGGAGACCGATCACCGGATCGTCCACGTGCGGCATCGTCACGATGTAGCCATCGAGCGACAGCGCCAGTGGTGGTGTCGGCCGCCTGGTCGGGTCGGGCACGAGCATCAGGCTGAGTCCACGATCCATCGCCTGCGCCGAGGCGGCACCGATGTAGCGCGTGAACACATCGACGCCCCGAGGCGCGTACTCACCCAGCGCGTCCAGCGATCGCATGACGAGCCCGATGGCCCCGACCGACGAGCGTCGCAGGCCGCGCGCGAGTGCATCGGCTTCGTACTCCATCTCCTCGGCGACGGCCCGGACGCGCAGTCGCGTGGCCGCGCTCAGCGTTCCGGTGTCATTGAGAGCCATCGACACCGCCGCGACCGAGACACCCGCGCGCTGGGCGACATCGCGAATGGTCACGCCCTTCGAACGAGCCACGGCAACCTCCTCAGTTCGGACCTTCAGCTGTTGCGTTCGCGCCGCCGGATCGGGGTTTCCGACGCGGGCCGGGCGACGGGGAGAGCAGAGGGCGACATGGGCGACGCATTGTATTAAACGTTTTATGGATCTAGCTTATCGCCCACCTCTCACCGTGACGTGCTTCACAAGCAAAGGTCGGACAGCAACACGATGAAGCTGCACACACTGCGCACGAACACTTCTGACTCCCACGACCGGGGACGCGAGATCGGCACGCGATTCGCGGATCAGGTGCGTGACGTCAGCGCCCGGTACCTCGCGCATTTCGAGGTTCTGGGCATCTCGGAGACGACCGTCCGCGACATCGCCGCCCGCAGTCACGACGCCTTGCGCGACTGGTACCCGGGTCTGGCCGAGGAGTCCGACGGAATCGCCGAGGCGGCAGGGATCGAGCCGTGGCAGGTGGCCGCGGTCGGCGCGCGGACCGAGGTGCTCGCCACAGCGCCCCTGGGGAAGGGTGAGTGCACGACCGCCGTGTACGCGCCGCCCGCGGGCGGGCCGCCCGAGACGATCCAGACGTGGGACTGGCACGACGCGCTCACTCCCGACGGCCTCCTGCTGTCGCTCGTGACCGGAACAGGGCGCCGGGTGAAGCTCTTCACCGAGTTCGGCACGGCCGCGAAGATCGGGGTGAACGATGCCGGCCTCGGCCTGCACTTCAACATCCTCAGGCACCGCTCCGACGACGCCACCGGCGGCGTACCTGTCCATGCGGTGGCCCGCCGCGTCCTCGAGGAGGCGACGACGGTGGCGGAGGCCCGCGACATCGCAGCCTCCGCGACCTTGAGCGCATCCACCGTGCTGACCGTCGCGAGCCACCGTGACGGCCACGCCGAAGCGGCGTCCATCGAGATGTCACCCGCCGGAATCGCCGTGGTGCGGCCCGGCACCGACGGATGGGTCATCCACACGAACCACTTTCTCGATCCCGCTCTCGCCGACGGCGACACCAGTACCCCCGAATCGGCGTCGGTCGAGCGGTACGAGCACGCGCGCGGTGTGCGTGGCGGCATGACCGGCCGCTCAGCGACGGAGCGCGCGGCCGCCTTCTGCGGCACCGACGGCGACGGCGCCGTGGTGTGCGTCCACGCCGACACGTCCCAGCCGCGCCACGAACAGTGGAGCACGTTGCTCACGGCATCTCTCGACCTTCCCGGCTTCGCCCTCGAGCACCGGGCCGGCAACCCCGACACCGCGGCCCGCGCGGGTCTCGACCAGTTCTGAGGAACCCGATGGACAACCACGTGACCATGACCGCTCATCTCTACCGCAACGCCCGCATCTTCACCTCCGACCGACGCACCTGGGCCGAATCGCTCGTGGTGGTGGGCGACCGGCTCGCCTACGTCGGCGACGAAGCCACCGCGATACGCGTGGCCGGACCGGATGCGCTGATCCACGACCTCGACGGCTCGACCGTCCTCCCCGGATTCGTCGACGGCCACGCGCACGTCGTCGGCACCGGCGAAGCGGCGGCCCGGGTCGATCTCTGGGGCGCCAATTCGGTGGAGGAGATCCAGCGGCGCATCCGGACGTGGGCGCGGGAGAACCCCGACGCACCGCGCGTCCTCGCCACCGGGTGGAAGCACGGTGACATCCCGGGCGGCGTACCTGATCGAGGCATGCTCGACGCCGTCGTCGCCGAGCGGCCCGTCTACGCGCAGGCCTACGACTTCCACTCGATCTGGCTGAACTCGGCGGCCCTCGCCGAAGCCGGCATCGATGACGCCACCGCGTCGCCGCCCGGGGGCACGGTCCACCGGGACGAGACGGGCGCGGCCACCGGCCTGGTCGACGAGACCGCGATGCACCACCTCGTGTGGCCGGTGCTCGACGGTTTCACCACGGACGCCGACCGTGACGAGGCCCTGGCGGTCGCCCTCGCGGCGTACGCCGAGTCCGGGGTCGTCGGTTCGACCGAGATGGCGCTGAACGAGGACGACTACGCGGCGATGTGCCGTGCCGACGCGGCGGGCGTCCTGACCACCCGCATCGGCGCGTTCTGGCGCGTCCAGCCCACCGGCGACGAGGCCCGGAATCTGGCCCAGGTCGAGCGCGTGGTCGAACGGGCCACCCACCGATCGACCCCGTTCCTGCGTGTGACCGGCATCAAGGTCATGGTCGACGGAACCGTCGACGGGTGCACCGCATCCCTCGGCAAGCCCTACGCGAACGGCACGACCGCCGACCCGATCTGGAGCCTTGCCGAGCTCGCACCGGTGGTGGCCGCCGCGGACGCGGCCGGCCTGCAGGTCGCCATGCACGCCATCGGTGACGAGGCGATCCGCGTCGCGATCGGCGCCGTCGAGCACGCCGTCGCCGTCAACGGCCCCAAGGAGCGCCGCCACCGCATAGAACACCTCGAAGTCGTCGACGCCGCGGACATCGACCGGCTCGCGGCACTCGGCATCACGGCGAGCATGCAACCCGTGCACGCCGATCCGGCCATCCAGGAGAACTGGCGACGCGTACTCGGCGACGAACGGGTCGAACGCGGCTTCCCCTGGCCGGAGATGACCGATGCCGGGGCCACCCTCGTACTCGGCACCGACTCCCCGACCTCGCCGCACGCGCCGCTGCCCAACATGTTCATCGCGGCGACACGGCGCTCGGCGATGGACCCGTCGCTGCCCGCCAACCTCGCGCGTTACGCGCTGCCGCTCGCGAACGCGATCGTGCATGCCACACGTGACGCCGCCTGGGCGAGCCGCTCCGAGCACCTGCACGGCCGCCTCGCCGAGGGGCTGTACGCCGACTTCATCGTGCTCGACCGGGACATCTTCGCCCGGCCGCTCGAGGAACTGCTCGACACGCGAGTGCTGCGGACGGTCGTCGGTGGCCGCACGGTCCATCACACGCAGCCGGAGGTGAACCGATGACTGACGCGACCATGACCTCGCCCGTGCCCGCAGGGCAGGCCGAGGCGAAGGCGAAGCAGCGGCCCGGCGGGGCGATCCTGCGGTTCGTGTCCCTTCGCATCGCGGGCCTTGCGGTGACCTTGTTCATCGCGAGCCTGGTCGTCTTCGGAGCGCTCTACGCCGCACCGGGAAACCCACTCACGTATCTCACGCACGGTCGCACCATGACCCCCGAAGCGATCGCCGCGATCAAGGCCGAGTACCACCTCGACGACTCCATCTGGCAGCAGTACCTGAGATGGCTGGGCGGCGTGCTGCACGGCGACTTCGGAACCTCGATCATCTACAACCAGCCGGTGTCGTCGCTGGTCGGAAGCCGCGCCTCGGTGACCACGCTGCTCGTCGTCATGGCCGCCGCGATCGTCCTGGTCGTCGGTCTGGCCATCGGCACGCTCGCCGGCCTCAGGCCCGGCTGGCTGTCCCGGTCGGCCATGGCCGGCGCGACCGGAGTCATGGCGGTGCCGACGTTCGTCGGAGCGGTCGTGCTGATCGTCGTGTTCGCGGTCGACCTGAGGTGGTTCCCGGTGTTCGGCGCCGGCCGCGCGGGCCTCGACGAGGTCTACCACCTGGTCCTGCCGGCGGTCGCCCTCGCGCTCGCCTCCGTCGCGTTCGTCGCGCGACTCGCCCAGACCGCGGTCCGGCAGGAGCTGTCGGCCGATCACGTGCAGACGGCGATCAGCCGCGGACTGCCCCGCGGGGCCGTCGTGCGCAGACATGTGATGCGCAATGCCGCGATGCCGGTGCTCACCGTCGCCGGTCTCACGATCGCGGGCCTGATCGCGGGCAGCGTCGTCGTGGAACAGGTCTTCCAGCTCGGCGGGCTCGGCCAGTTCCTCGTCAGTTCGGTCCAGCAGAAGGACTTCCCCGTCGTACAGGCGATCTGTCTGCTGTACGTCGCCGCCTTCATCGTGCTGAACACCCTCATCGACATCGCCTACACACTGCTCGACCCGCGCGTGTCGATCGGGAAGAAGGACTCATGAGCGCAACAGCAGCGGTACGCCGTATCGGAGCCCGAAAGGCCGGCCGGCGCACGACGCGTCGTACGAGCGGCATCGGCATGTCCGGCTGGGTGGCCCTCGCGCTCCTCGGACTCGTCGTCTGCTGCGCCCTCCTCGCGCCGCTCCTCTCACCGCACGACCCCAACACGGTCGATCTCTCCGGCGCTTACCAGAGTTCGAGCGGCACGCACCTGCTGGGAACCGACGCGAGCGGGCGGGACCTTCTCGCGCGCCTCGTCCACGGCTCCCGCACCGCCCTGATCGGACCGTTCCTCGTCGTGGCGATCTCGACGCTCCTCGGGACGATCCTCGCGCTCGCGGCCGTATGGTTCGGCGGCTGGTTCGACCAGATGGTGGTGCGCGTCGTCGACGCGGTGTTCGCCTTCCCCGGCCTGCTGCTCGCGATCCTGGCGACCGCCCTGTTCGGCTCCGGCCTGCCGGCTGCCGTCGCGGCGCTGTCCATCGCCTACATCCCCTACATCGCACGGATCGTGCGCAGCGCGGCGCTGCGCGAGCGCAACCTGCCCTACGTCGCGGCGCTGCGGGTCCAGGGAGTGCACGGGCTGCGGATCGCTCTGCGGCACATCCTGCCCAACGTGGGCGGGCTGATCGTCGCCAACGCGACACTCGCCTTCGGCTTCGCCCTCATGGACCTCGCCGGCCTCTCCTTCATCGGCCTCGGGGTACAGCCGCCGACCTCGGACTGGGGCGCGATGGTCGGCACCGGTATGGCCGGTGTGCTGCAGCAGCACCCGCAGGAGGCCCTGTACGCCAGCGCGCTCATCGTCCTCACCGTCGGCGCCGTCAACATGCTCGGCGACCGGCTCACGGAGCGCTGGGAGGCACGCTCGTGAACACACTTCTCGAAGTTGAGGATCTGACCGTCCAGCTGCCGGTCGCGGGCGAGTTGCGCACCGTGTTGCGCGACGTCTCGTTCTCGCTCGACCGCGGCAGCACACTCGGCCTGGTCGGCGAGTCCGGCTCGGGCAAGTCGATGACGGTGCGCACCATCGCGCGCCTGCTCCCCGACGGCGCCGACGTCCGGGGCGGTGTCCGCTTCGACGGCGCCGAGGTGTTCGACCTGCGTGCCGACGCCCTGCGGTCCTACCGGGCGAAGGACGTCGCGATGATCTTCCAGGACGCGCGGGCCTACACGAACCCCGTACGGACGATCGGCGACTTCCTCACCGAGGCGATGCGCATCAACGACCGGATACCGAAGTCAGCCGCCCGCAAGCGCGCACAGGAGCTGCTCGCCGAGGTCGGAATCACGGACCCGGAGCGCCGGCTGCGGCAGTTCCCGCACGAACTCTCCGGCGGTCTGCTGCAACGGGTGATGATCGCCGCCGCGGTCGCCGCACGGCCCCGGCTCATCCTCGCGGACGAGCCGACGACCGCGCTCGACGTCACCACACAGGCGGAGGTGATGGCGATCCTGAGGCGCATGCAACGCGAGTACGGCATGGCGATGCTCTTCATCACGCACGACCTGGAGCTCGCGGGCGCCGTGTGCGACGAGACGATCGTGCTGTACGCCGGCCAGGTCATGGAGCGTCAGGCCTCGGTGAAGCTGCACGAGGACCCGCTCCACCCGTACACCGCCGCACTGGTGCAGGCGCGGCCCGAGATCGACCGACGCGTCGATCGGCTGCCCGCGATCAGCGGTCACCCGACCACGGCCTACGAGGCACCGGACGGCTGCGCGTTCGCACCGCGCTGTCGCTTCGTGGAGGAGGAGTGCCGGGCAGGGGTGCCGCCCCTGCTGCAGATCGGTCCGTCGCAGACCCGGTGCGTCCAGATGCCCGGCCTGCGCGGCCGGATGGTGCCGCAGACGCCCCTCGGCACCGCTTCGAACGAGGAGGTCCCGCGATGACCCAACAGGCCGCGACCGATCGGGCCAGGACCGATCGGACCAGGTCCGAACCACTGCTCGTGGTCGAGCACCTGACCAAGACGTTCGGTCACGGGCGAGCCCAGGCGACCGCGGTCGCCGACGTGAGCTTCGCCCTGGCCCCGGGCGGATCCCTCGGCATCGTCGGCGAATCCGGCTCCGGCAAGACGACCACCGCGCGGATGATCATCGGCCTGGAGCGTCCCTCCGGCGGTCGCATCACCTACCGAGGCGAGGACCGCACCCATCCGGCGCGTTCCGCCCGCAGTCGCCGCGAGCGGGGCCGGGACATCCAGATCGTCTTCCAGGACCCGTACACCTCCCTCGACCGCCGCCAGCGCGTCGGCGACTGCCTCGCTGAAGTCGTCGGCGTCCACACCCGGCTCGGCCGCGACGAGACCCGGAAGCGCGTGAGCGAACTCGCCGAGCTCGTCGGACTCGACGACCGGCAGCTCGCGGCACTGCCGAGGTCACTGTCCGGAGGACAGCGCCAACGCGTCGCCATCGCCCGCGCGCTCGCCGCCGATCCGGACATCCTCATCCTCGACGAGGCCGTGTCGGCCCTGGACGTCTCGATCCAGGCCCAGATCCTCAATCTGCTCTCGGACATCCGACGCAAGCGTGGCGTGAGCTACCTGTTCATCAGCCACGATCTCGCCGTCATCCGCCAGGTCACCGACGACACGATCGTCATGCGCCACGGCGCCGTCGTCGAGCAAGGGCCCACCGCCGACGTGCTCGACAACCCTCAGGACCCCTACACCCGCCTGCTGCGCGACAGCGTCCCGCGCAGCGGGTGGGACCCCGAAACCCTCACCGCTCGACACTGACCAGGAGTTGCGCCATGAACCCACCCCACCCGCGCAGACAGACAGCGGCGCTCGCCCTAGCCGCCACCACCCTCGTACTGGCCGGCTGCTCCGGAGGAGCAGGCGGCACCACCGGCACCGAAGCCAACAAGTCCTCCGACGCGCTGACCACCTTCACGCCGAAGGGCTCGGGCTCCGTCGACAAGATCACCTGGAACGTCTTCCAGGGTGAGCCGCAGACCGTCGACCCCTTCCAGTCGGCCGACTACACGCCGAACATGATCAACTCGAACATGTGCGAGACCCTCCTCGCCCAGACGCCCGACTTCAAGATCAAGCCCAACCTGGCGACGTCGTACACGAACCCCGACCCGAAGACCTGGGTCTACAAGCTGCGCAGCGGCGTCACCTTCTGGGACGGCTCGCCCATGACCGTCGACGACGTCGTGTGGAGCATGCGCCACAACATGACGGACAAGTCGAGCTTCTACGGCTACCTGTACACGAACGTCGCCTCGGTCACGAAGACGGACACCGCCGAAGTGACCGTCAAGCTCAAGAAGCCCGACTACCTCTTCAACGACGAACTGGCGAGCTACGCCGGCGTCGTGGTCCAGAAGAAGTTCTACGAGCAGCACGGCAAGAAGGTCGGCACGCCCGGCGTCGGTGTCATGTGCACCGGCCCGTACAAGTTCGCCAAGTGGACCCGAGGCCAGTCGATCACCGCGAGCCGCTACGACGGCTACTGGAACAAGTCGCTGCCGCTGAAGGTGAAGAACATCGACTTCACCTTCCTGACCGACGACTCCGCGATCACCTCCGGCCTGCTCTCGGGCCAGATCGACGGCACGTACGGCCCGCCGATGGCCGGCCTGTCCCAACTGCGGGCCTCCTCGGCGGGCAAGCTCTACTCGGGTCCCGCGCCCCTGGCCGTCACCCTGGTGGTCGCGAACAACAAGGGCGCGATGGGCAACGCCGACGTGCGCAAGGCGCTCCAGATGGCCATCGACTGGAAGGGCATCGGCAAGCAGGTGTACGGCGGTGAGGGGACCCCTGCCTCGCTGCAGACCGTTCCCGCCGTGTACGGCTTCGCAAAGGACGACCTGACCTCGTACGCCGACTCGGTCAAGACCGACGGCACCGCCAAGACAGACGCGGCGAAGAAGCTGCTCGCCGGCGTCCCGGCCGACGTGAAGTCGAAGCAGATCAGCCTCGTGGTCCCGCAGCAGGCGGAGACGCAGCAACTGGGCGTCGGGATCAAGGACGCGGCCGACAAGATCGGCCTGAAGTTCAAGCTCAACGTCGTCCCCGCGACCGGCTACTCGAACTACCTGTACGACCCGGCGACGCGCGGCAGCACCGACCTGCTGTACACACAGTTCTGGCCGAACATCCCGAACCCGCTCGACTGGCTGGGCCTCACCGCGGTGACCGGCGGCACCTTCAACCAGTCCGGCTACAAGGGCGTCGACGGGCTCTACGCCAAGGCGATCGGCACGAAGGACGAGAACGCCCGCTCCAAGCTGGTCGTGCAGATGGAGAAGAAGCTGCACGACGAGATGAATCCGATGTTCCCCGGCATCGAGCTGACGAACGACGTGTGGCTCGGCAGCAAGATCACCGGGGCGCCGGCAGCATTCGACTACGTCTACTACCCGTGGGCGGCCCATCTCAGCGGAACTGGCAAGTGACGAGTATCCCGGGCCTCTGACGTTGAGCGCATGCCATCGAAATTCGGCAGGCTGGTTCAGCGATGCCGACCAGGACCTGGGGCGGCGCCTGGTCGGCGAGATCCACCCAGCCGTCGAACTTCGACCAGCCAGGCAAGAGCGAACTGTCCAGGGGAGCAGCCGAGTTCGGACGCAAGTTCGCAGGTCCCTGCGGACCAGACGCTGGTTGAGAATGTGACGGTGTCGTCGGAGCACCCGGCAGACCGCGCCGGATGTCGTCCCGGGCCGGCTCCGCGACCGGAGTCAGCTCCGCGTGTGGGGGTGCCCGTCGTTGCCGGCGGGCACCCCCAGATTTTCAGGACCGTGTGTGGTCAGCCGCGGATGATGTTCTCCGCCTGGGGGCCCTTCTGGCCCTGGGTGATGTCGAAGGTGACCTTTTCGCCTTCGACGAGTTCGCGGTAGCCGTTGCCGCTGATGTTGGAGTAGTGGGCGAAGACGTCGGGGCCTCCGCCGTCCTGCTCGATGAAGCCGAAGCCCTTTTCGCTGTTGAACCACTTCACGGTGCCGCTGGCCATACGTGTGTCCTTCACATCACCCGAGCTCGTCCACGCGGAACAGCTCGGCCTCTATGCGCTCTTGGGGAAGAGCGCTACAACGCTGCTCATCCTGCCCCACACCGAGGCTTTCGCGCATGCGGGGTGGGGCGATGATCGGCCAGATCCTGATGCGGAGAGCAACGGGGCACCGTCGCACGGCTGCTGCGGAGAAGGCCGACCTGGGCTACTTGTTCCTGCCGCGGGCGTGGGGGTTCGGGTACGCCACCCAGGCGTGCGCGGCGGCATTGGCCGGCTCGCCGAAGCGCTGCCCGGCGAACCGGTGGCGCTCACCACTCAGAGCGCCAACGTCGGCTCGACGCGTCTCGCGCCGACTGGGGTTCACCGAAGTGTTGGCGGCAGGCTGGCAGGCGGGTGCAAGCTAGAGCGCCAACCTGATCTGTCGATTCGCGGTCGGGCGCTCGCTCCGCTGCGGGGCTACACGTCGGAGCCTCGACGTACACGCCCCCGAGGGCGAGTCTTCCCTAACCCCTCGAAGCATGCGAGGAGTTCAGGGACCCGGCAGCTCCCCTGTCGTTGTGCGGCGTAGGGAGTCCGGCATCTACGACGCGAAGCCGCGCGTGGAGAAGGACATCAGGTCGCGTCGCGTCTCGACGTCTGTCACCCACCAGTAGGTGATCCCGCTGGTCGTCGAGTCCGGGGAACACCCGAGGACCAGCTCTTGTCGGCCGTCCCCGTCGAAATCCGCCGCGGCGACGGGCATCGCGGCCCGCGCGTACTTCGACACCTTCCGGCCCTCCACCCGGGCAGGGATCCGGTGCGCGAGAGGGACGCGGCGCTCCCCGTCCACGTATGCGAGGGCCGCCCCGGAACCCGCCACATATCCGTCGCGGCCGTCGCCGTCCGGGTCGATCGCGAGGCGCGGGGGGTCGCCCAGGGCCTTCCCCTCGTGCCGGACGGGTGCGGCGCCCGAGCCCGGGTAGAGGAACCATCCGTCGAAGGCGTGCGACGCCTCGTCCTCGTATCCGGGTTCGACCTCGTTGTTGCGGCTGCCGCTGTCACTGACCGCCAGGTCCTGGGTGCCGTCGCCGTCGAAGTCACCGAACTCGACGGCGTTGCCGACGTGGGTCTCGCGGCCACGCGCCCAGCCGTTCAGGTAGAGCGTTCCTGCGGTCTGCTCGCCGTCGTCGTCGTGGTGCAGATAAAGCGGCGTCGCGCGGTGCGCGCCGGAGGCGTCGATGGGGGCCGCGAGCAGGTCGATGTCGCTGGAGTCGGGGAGCGTACGGGTGCGGGAGGCGGCCCCTGCGCGGCTGAACGGCCCGAACAGGATCCGCACATGGCCCGGACTCGTGTCGGGTCCCGCGGCGCTTCCACCGCCGATCGCCAGGTCGTGGTGGCCGTCCCCGTCGAAGTCGCCCCGAGCCAGCGGATCGCCGGCCGTCACCACGGCGCCCGGCGGCAGCACGAGCGGCGTCGCGGGCCGCCCGGTCGGGCCGTGCGCCGATCCCCACGCCACATAGGTGACAGAGCGGCCGGTGGCGGCGCGCTCCGTCGTCACGAAGTCGGGGAAGCCGTCCCCGTCCAGATCCGCGGTGCGTACATCGTCGACACCGAGGGAGTCGCCCTGTTCGTCGTCCGGGCCGCTGCGTTCGGGCAGCCCCAAGTCGCTGCGCCCGTACGCGGCCCGGGTCGTCGAGTCGAGCCCGCGCGCCGAGCCGAAGAGCACGCCGATCCGCTGCTCCACGCGTCCGTTCGCGGGGGCCGGTCCCGGTACCGAGAGCAACAGGTCGCGGTATCCGTCCCCGTTGATGTCGTCGGGGTTCTTGGAGCCCTTACCGGTGGCGGGTGGGCGGGCGTCTGCCGGCAGAGGCTTCGGCACCGCGCCGTCCCTGGCTGCGGGTGAACTCCCGTTTTCCGAAGGCGCTTTACGCTCCTGCGGGGGACGGTCGGCTTCCCCGCAACCGGTCACCAGAACCGACGAGGCGAGGAGGACCAGCGCGAGCATGGCACGGCATCTCATGCGCGACACCTTCACCCGCCGCCCTGGATCTTGGCCAGGTCCCTCCGCCGACCGTTACCCAGTCGTGCCAGGTCACGGACGCACGAAGGAGGTCGTCCCGAGCGGCATCCGGCCTCGGCGCGACGTCCCGGCGCGTGCGGGCCGACGGCTGGCACGATTTTCTGTTTACCGGAGTCGCCGACTTATTGATTGGCATTTCATCGCTCAAACTCCAGGAATATTCGCTGTGTTGAAGGTCTGTGATGGACATGTGAAGGCGTGCCTCCATTAGTGTCAATCAGAGAAGGTCTTGATTCGCGTGCGACCTGCGTAAACATCGAAAACGCGCCGTGCGGCAGTCTTTCGCTTGGGATCTTGCGGCTGCCCTTTGGTCGATACTCGGAATGTGTCCAGCAGGGCACACAACTTCCTGGAAGGTTTCATTTTCATGCGCAAGGTCCTGCGCGGCGCGGTTGTCGCTGCTGCTATCGCTCCGGCTTTCATGCTGGCCGTCGGCACCGCCAGTGCCGACTCCTACGGGCAGGCCGGCAGCTCGGTCGGCTCGGACGGAGCGTCGGTCACCTACACCGTCACCGGTGTCGACGCGTCCGGTGAAGCCATGTACACGACTGTGAAGAAGATGGTTGGCCCCGACGGAGTAACGACCTCGGGCACCGCGACCAACACCCTCGACTAGGGGGCAACCACCACCAAGGGTGGCCTCGCGGGCCTGGCCGGGCCCTTGAACGTGCTCGGCCGACCTGCCGCGAGACAGCAACGAGGGCGGGGCCGTTTGTGCTGGAGCGGCCCCGCCCTCACGCAGGGAGACTTACGGGGAGGGGTGGGCTGGTGCCTTCATGTGCGCGCCATTGTCCGGGGGGCGGGCGCCAGCGCGCATGCGCCAGGGAGCGCATCGTCAGCGAGCCCGTTAATTCACCATCTATATCAGGCCGCATATCGCCATGATATGCGAGCCTCAAAATTGCCCACTGTCGAAGAAACGTTTTGTCAAACATCGATGCTGACAGTCAGCGAGAGCATTCCGGCCAATCAAGGAGATCGGATGCACATTGACCCCAGAGAGATCAGCTGACAGTCCGGTCGGCGCGCTGTCTCGCGCCTGGTGCGCTGCTGTGGCGGCCGAATACATGTACCTCTTCCGGCGCGTCGTGGTGCAGAACTGTGCTGTAGGACGTGTGGGGTTCGCTGGCTGTGTGAGCCATCCCTCTCCTGTCGTCGTGGCGCTGACGGCCTGAGGAGATTGACCATGTAGTCCTGACCTCTTCGCCCTGCCCGCCGCACGTCGGTGGCCGACCGGATCCGAGAGGCGGGACTGCCGCGCTCGGTGCTTCCGCCCGTGGTTTCCTGCTGGACAACGCGTGCGCCGAGGCGGGCGAGCGATTCGTTTGGCTGGCCGAGCTGTTCGACGGTGTGACGCGCGGGCGCTTCGATCGACTGGGAGTCAGGGCCGGCTCGCGCTGCTGGGAAGTGGGTGCCGGTGGCACAAGTATCCCGCAGGCGCTCGCCGCGGCCGTCGGTCCGGCTGGGCACGTGCTGGCCACGGACATTGACCCGTCGTGGATGAAGGCAGGCGACGGGTACGAGGTGCGTCGGCACGACGTCGCCGCTGATCCGCCCCCGGAGCCGCGGACGTTCGATCTGGTGCATGCCCGGCTCGTTTTGCTCCATGTACCCGACCGGGCGCGGGCGTTGGCCACGATGGCAGCAGCGCTGCAGCCCGGCGGCTGGCTGCTGGTCGAGAACGCCGATACCGCTCTGCAGCCACTGGCATGCCTGGACGACAGCGGCCCGGCGCAGCGGCGGGCCAACCAGCTGCGCGACGCGGGCCCGGAACTCCTGACGCGCCGCGGCGCGGACCTGCGCTACGGCCGGACACCGCCGCGGGCATTGCGCGAGGCCGGCTTGGTGGATGTCGCCGCGGCGGGCTCTTTCCGGTCGGCGGGACGGCCTGCGATCGGCTGGAGGCGGCGACCATCCGGCACGTGCGCGCCGAGCTGCTCGCGGCCTACCTGTCCGACGACACCGAGAGCGACGCGCACCTGGCCGCCATCCACGCGGGCAAACTCGACCTGACACTCGCACCGCTGATCTCGGCCTGGGGACATCGTCCAGCCGAGAACCCTCCGGCACTCGGTCAGGTGCGGATCCAGACGTCGCCCGACCTGCCACAGGGCTGTTCGTCGAGAGAGCCAGGCAGCTCGCGCGGGTGCGCGCTGCGCGTCACCGGAGCGTAGTGCCGCATCAGGCAACGTTCGCCCCGTTGTGAGGTCCTGCCTGTCGGCGGATTAGGCCGCTGGTGATAATCGACCGATGGCCATCATCGAACGCCCCATGCCGCCCCTGAACGCCGACGAGCGCGCCACGCTCGAAAGCTGGCTCGACTTTCATCGCACCACCCTCGCAATGAAGTGCGAGGGCCTGGACGATGAGAAGGCCGCCGTCGCGTCCGTGCCCCCGTCCGCCTTCACACTGACCGGCCTCGTCCAGCACATGGCGGAGGTGGAGCGGAACTGGTTCCGCCGAGTGTTCGCCGGAGAACAGGCCCCGCCCATCTACGACCCGCAGGCCGACCCCGATGACCCCGACGGCGGTTTCGAGCTGGCCGAGGGCGCCACCCTGCGCGACGCTCTGACCACCTGGCACGCAGAGATCGCTCGAGCCCGCGAGCACTGCGCCGACCGCGCTCTGACCGACACCGGCCGCTTCATGGAGCAGGACGTCAGTCTCCGCTGGATCTATGTCCACATGATCGAGGAGTACGCCCGCCACAACGGCCACGCCGACCTGCTCCGGGAACGCATCGACGGCACCACCGGCGTATAGCGCTTCCGGATCGGGCAGCGTTGGCCCGGTCGACGACGGCGCGTAGGCGCCGGTCGCCGGCGTGGCGGATTCGCCAGATGACGTAGCGGCGGATCATGCTGCCCTGTTCCTTGCGGTCAGCGTGGTCCGTGCCGTCGAGCGTGAAGTAGCGCAGGGCCACACCGGGCCGGTTAGGGCAGGAGAACCAGTTTGCCCTTGGTACGGCGGCCAAGGAGGTCCGCGAGCGCATCGGATGCGCGCCCGAGGTCGTACTCGCCGCCGACCAGCGGCCGGAGCCGTCCGCGTGCAGTGAGGTCGAGCAGTTCCTCGAGTGCCCGGCCGCCCGCCCCGTCACGGGTGATGAGCGGAGTGAGCCAGAACCCGGCCACCGCCGAACTCGCCACCGCCAGGCGGCCCGGCGCGACGGCGGTGGCGGTCTGCCGGGACGAGGCTCCGTAGCTCACCAGTCGGCCGAGAAGCCCGATCGCGTCCAAAGACGCGTCAAGAAGGGGCCCGCCGACAGCGTCCAGGATGACGTCAACCGGCTGTCCGTGATTGGCGTCGAGGACCCGCTCGCGGTATCCATCCACCTCGTCGTCGATGGCTACGTCGGCACCGAGCCCGAGAGTGAGCGCACGCCTCTCCTCTGACGACGCCGTCGCGATGACACGTCCCGCGCCGAACTCGCGCGCGAGCTGCACGGCAAGGCTGCCGGTCCCGCCGGCGCCGGAGTGCACCACGACGCTCTCTCCAGGCCGCACGCGGGCCACCGACCGCAGGAGATGCCACGCCGTCAGTCCCTGCACCAGCAGAGCAAGCGCCTGGCCCGCACTCACCTCCTGGGGCAATAGAGCCAGATCGCGTTCGGCGAGGACGGCCTTCGTCGCGTATCCGCCCTGGCGGAGGTAGCCGACAACCCGCCGGCCGTCACTGGTCCGACCTGCGACCTCCATGCCAGGGATATGCGGCAGAGGCCCCTTCATGGCGTACGGACCCGCAGTGAGCTCACCGGCGATCTCTTTGAGGTCCCCGAAGTTGACACCGGCGGCTTCCACTTCGACCGAGGTTTCCCCTCGTCCCGCCACCGGGTCCGGTACCTCTACCTCCTTCAAGACTTCCGGTCCGCCGAATCGGTCGTGCTGCATCGCTCGCATGATGCCGCCTCCCCTGTGTGTCGTCAGCGGTCAACCTGTGGCCGCGTCCTTGGGCGTCCGAGATCCAAACAGGCGCGTCGGTGCACTGCCGGCAACGTCTTTCCCTCCCTGCGCAGGCTTTTTGTCCCCTGCCTGAGGCGAGTCTGTTCCGTCCCTGCCCGAAGCAGTAAGTTACAAGGAACTTGCGCGGTTCCATCCCGAGCGGGATCGAGGAGATGCACGCCCACGGTTGGACACGCGCCCCGCAGCCCGAAGCGCCACTCAGCCCACTGGCACCGCTCCGTCTCGTACCGTGGGGGAGAGGTTGAGTCCGCTATGACAAATCCGCCAGGCTTGTCAGTGGCTAGGGCAGACTGGCCTGGCCGGAATCAACTCACTCAGGTACGAAGTCGCCCTCTCCTCCAGCTCGGCCGCGTCGGCGTGGAAGTTGCCGGGCCTGCCCAAGGGCCTACTGCTCACCCACTCGTGGATACGGAATCGGCTCGGTGGTCTCGCCGTGCGCGATGTTCTGCATCGAGGGGAAGAATTTCCCTTCCGCGCCCAACTCGCATGTGATCATGCTGTGTTGATGGCGTGCAGTAGGTGCGGGGGGAGTGCGCACACCGGATGGGGGTTGCACCGTCGTTCCTCGCCCCCGTGCCCACTGGCAGGGCACCAGCGCGCACTTCCAGTGGCGACGCCTTGCGTGTTGCTGCTATGAGTCCCAGCTGCCGGTGGGGCGTGAGGGTGACGGGTCATCAGGTGCTGACAGTGATGTGGGCGGGGCGGCAGGGCATGACCGTGGATGCGAAGCCGGTGAAGATGACCCGAGGAGCCGCGTCGCCTCAAAGAGTTTTCTGTCCTGGTGCGGTTGAGGTTGAGGCTGTTTCGTTCAAGGTTCAGGTGTTGTGCCGGTTCGGGGTGGATTCGTGGGTGAGGCGTCCGGTTGTGAGGTCGGTCATTGAGAGGCAGTGCAGACTTGCTCGGGCGAGGGGAGAGCGGCTGACCTTTGAGCGTAAGGTCGGTGCCGTAAGTGGGATTGCCGAAGGCCGGGTTCGGGCACCGAGGAGCCGTCGATGTTGGACCAGGATTTGCTGCGCGCCGCGCGCCTGGCTGGTTACGGGACAGTGAGTACGCAGCTCTCCTTGCTGAGCGACCACCGGCTCCGGGAGGTCTTGGCAGGCGCTACCCCGCTCGGGTCGGGCATCGGCGGCAGGTCGGCAGAGCTGGACATCAACGGAACGCGCGTCTTCGTCAAGCGGATCCCTTTGACGGACACCGAATTGCGCCCGGAGAACGTGAGGTCGACGGCGAACGTCTTCGCACTGCCGATGTTCTACCAGTACGGGGTGGGTTCGGCCGGGTTCGGTGCCTGGCGGGAGCTTGCCGTGCACACCATGACCACGAACTGGGTTCTCGGCGACGAGTATGCGGGATTCCCTCTGATGTACCACTGGCGGGTTCTGCCTGACTCTCCTCCCGAAGGATTCACCGATGAGTTCGGGGGCTTGGAGGGGGCCGTTGCGCACTGGGAGGGATCACCCGCCGTTCGCGACCGGTTGGAGGCCATCGGCCAGTCCTCGTGCAGCCTGGTGGTCTTTCTGGAGCACGTTCCGCACACACTCGCTGAATGGCTGGCCGAGCACCGCAAAACCGCCCTGACGGAAGTCGGGGACGGCTCGCCCTTCCGCTGGGTGGAGGAAGCTCTGATGAGCGGAGCTGCCTTCATGAGTTCTCGCGGACTCGTCCACTTCGATGCTCACTTCGACAACATCCTGACTGATGGCCGCCGGCTCTACTTCGCTGACTTCGGACTTGCCCTGAGCTCCCGATTCGACCTTTCGGCGGACGAATCCAACTTCCTCTCGGGCCACCTCGCGTACGACCACTGCTACACCGCGAGCCACCTGCTCCAGTACCACGTGCTCGACGGAGTGCGAGGTGACGCGGAACGCGAAGTCTTCCTGCACGACTGGATCGCAGGCCGGCGACCTGGCGACATCCCGCCCGAGATCACGGCCATCATCGACCGGCACGCACGTCCTACCGTCGTCATGGACTCCTTTTTCCGTCGTCTGTGTACGGAAAGCAAGCGGACGCCGTTCCCTGCGGCGGATATCGAGCGGCAATTGGGCTCTGGCGTCACAACTCCGAGCTGATCCGTGCCCTCGCCTCGGCTTGTCCGGCATGGTGTCAGGGGCGGCCGGGGGCGGTGTCTCCGGTTCTGGGACTGGTCAGGGTGACTTGGCTGTGGGCCTGAAGGGCGACTCGCAGGGCTGAGCCGGGCGGGCACTGCCCGTCGACCCGTTGTTCCTCGCGTGGAGGGCCCAAGAGGAGCTTGGCGTCCCTTTCCGGCTCGTGGGACTCGCCGACGACATGAACCGGCACATGTCCGACTACGTCGTCCGGCGTCTCGTGGAAGCACTCGACAAGCGCGGCATGCCAGTCTGGGGATCTCGGATTCTGCTGCTCGGCCTGACGTACAAGTACAACGCCACCGACCTTCGCAATCGTGCGGCGCGAGGCGAGTGGAAGCCACCTTGTGGAGCTCAGCGCAGGTGCGCCCGAGAATTTCGTGTGCAACACATGTGGTACCACTGCCGTTCGGCGTGATCTGGCCTGGTCCCCTCAGACCAGATGTCCTCTTCGGGGTCGATATGAGGAAAGACCGTCTCGTGCTCACCCGAGGCGACAATTCCATCGACGACCTTGGCCATCGAAAGCACACCTGGGTCGCGGACGATAAGACCGTCCCAACACCACCAGTAATTGCCCTCCGGACCACCCGCCTGCCGTCGGCGGTCCATAACGCGGTGCAACTCGTCGAGCGTTGCAACGGTTCCGGACCAGCGCTCGCCATCATCGCGGATGACTCACATGTCCACGTTGCAGACCTCAGCCAGGTTCTCTCCTGATCCTGTACGAAGCAGATCTCGTAGTGGAGTCTGGGAGAGCGAGGGCCAACTACACCTCGCCCGTGGCGAACAACTCAAGATGCCCGCACTTGGGGCAGCGGAAGGCCTCTATCTGCCGCCGGCGTCGGCCCATCCGCTTGGCGCCCCCGAGAATCCCCCGCTCCAACGCGCCCTCGATCCAGCGTGCGTACCCGCGTGAATTCTGGCCGGCGTCCTCGACGAAACCCTCCACCAGACCAACGGTGCTGCACTGGGTACATGTGTAGTTGTTCATCCCGTGAGTGTAGGAGGTGGTGCGACCGGGCCAGGCCCGTAGCCGGGCGGCTCCGTACGCCTCGTCGAGGCCGGGCAGGGAGATGGCCAAGGGCAAGTACGCGCCCCGGTCCGCAACTTCGCTCCCGACGCAAGCCGTGAGGGAACTAGCTGGTGACGCCCTTCACGGGAGCGGGCCGGTACACCCCAGAATCCTGCTGCTTCAGTGAAGATCCGACTGGACCTCGGTCAGTCGATGCCTTCGACGATGCGGAAGTCGCGCTCGACGCCGTCGGAGAGGGCGACCAGCGCCTCCTGGTAGGCCGCACTCTCGTGCGCCGCGACGGCCTGCTCGAAGCTGTCGAACTCGATCAGGACGGTGCGCTCGGCGATTCCGGCGTCGTGTGCCACGACCCGACCGCCACGGACGAGGACCCGACCGCCCCCGGCCGCGACGGCCGGAGCGGCCAGCTTGTTGTACGCGGCCAGCTTCTCAGGGTCTGAAATGGTGCGGTAGACGCTGACCCAGTAACCCTTGGGCATGGAACCTCCAGTGTTGGGACGAGTGCATCTGAACTTACGGGTTGGTCTCGGAGGAGCGTCGGCGGGCGAGAGCGAGGCTCGCCAGCGTCGTGATCGCCATGGCCCCGATGCCGACCAGCGCCGCGGTGGTGTAGGCGCTGTCGTCAGGGAAGAGGTGGCCGGGGCCGGTGCCCGCGGCGAGGATCAGGCCGCCGATGGCGCTGCCCAGGGAGTACCCGACGCTGCGGACGACGTAGTTGAAGCTCATGGCGCTCGACGTCTCGCTCTTGGGGGTGACGGCCAGGATGACGCCGGGCATCGCGGCCGAGAAGCCGCCGACGCCGAAGCCGAGCACGCCCATCGCCGCGAACAGTTCGACCAGATCCGACCGGGCCGATGCGAACAGGGCGAACCCGCCGCCGACCACGACGGCGCTGCCGGCCAGGATCAGGGGGTCGGCGATCCGCCTTCGGACCCGCGGCGTGAGCTTGCCGGCGACGAACCCCAGCACCGAGAACGGGATGAGGACCAGCCCGGCGACGAAGGTCGTCAGCCCGAAGCCGTAGCCGGCGCCGTGCGGCGTCTGCGCGTACCGGGTGATGAGCGTGAGCAGGAGGTACATGCCGATCCCGCCGACGAACATGGCGAGGTTCGCCCCGGCGACCGCCGGGTGCCGCACCGCCCGCACATCGACCAGGGGCGTCGTGCTGCGCAGCTCGATGACGGCCCAGACGCAGAGCAGCACCACCGCGACGACGGCGAGGCCCGCCGCCACGGCGAGGTGCCGGCTCCATAGATCCCGCTCGCCGGCGAGGAACAGCACCAGGAGCAGCGCGGCGGCCAGGACGACCGCGCCTGGCACGTCCACGTGGGCGGAGCGGCCTTCGGGGGCTTCGGGCATGGAGCGCCACGCGGTCAGCAGGGCGGCGGCGGTGACGACCAGGCCGAGGCCGTAGGCGGCCCGTACCCCGCCGAGCTCGGCGAGCAGTGCGGCCAGCGGGTAGCCGACGCCGGCCCCGATGATCGAGACCACCGAGATCAGGGCGATCACGGCCGCGCTGCGCTCCTCGGGGAGGTGGTCCCGGGCCACGCCCATCATCAGCGCCGTCAGCCCGAGCCCGACGCCCTGGGCCGCCCTGCCGGCCAGCAGCCACGCGAACGGCAGCGGCAGCACGGTGAGCGCGCTGCCGGCGACGACGACCGCCAGCGTGGCGAGGATCGTGGCCCGCCGGTGCCGGCCGGCACCGAGCCGGCCCAGGACCGGCGTGGCGACGGCGCCGCTGAGCAGCGCGACGGTCAGCGTCCACTGCGCACTGCCGAGCGAGACGTGGAACGAGGTCGCCACGCTGGTGATGAGCGGCGTCCCGAGGCTGGCGACCGCCGCCACGACCAGAGCGATGAACATCAAGGCGGGGACCAGCAGCCGCGCCTTGGAACGCGCCGCCGGGAACGCCTTCACCGCGACCCTGCCGACCGGCCGCCCGGTCACTGCTTCGCCCCTTCACGGTCCTGGCTTTCGAGCTCTGCCAGATGCTTCAGTGCCGGAAGGGCCGCCACCAGCGCCTCGACCTCGTCGCCGGTGAGTTCGCCGATCAACCGCTCGAACGCGTGGACGCCCGCCTGGCGCCGCGTCCGGGCATAGGAGGCGCCGGCCTCGGTCAGGCACACGAGCGTGACCCGCTTGTCGGACGCGTCACCCCGCCGCTCGACCAGGCCGGACTCCTCCATCACCCGGACCAGGGCGGTCATCGCGGGCTGGGTGACGCCCTCGACCGCGGCCAGATCGGTGATGCGCCGCGGGCCGGTCCGATCCAGGGTGGCCAGGGTGGCGGCGGACGTCAGGCTCATGTCCCGGGGCAGGCGTCTCGTGGCCCTGGTGGCCAGGCCGTAGAGGGCTGCCCCGATGGCGGCGGACGCGCCAGGAGCGGTGTCTTGACGACTCATGCTCGAAGCATAGCACTTTTATATTCACACTTTATGGAAAGGGTAACTGGCGCGGACGGCACGCCCCTTGATGTGCCTGAGCGTTTTACTTGACCCCTGAGCGCTCTAGTTGGCCCCACTGAGCGGTGCAGGTGGCCCGCAGTGTCCTGTCCCGGCGATGTGTAGGCAGTCCCAACTTTCTGTAGGCGAGTGCGCGTCGCGTCTCAGTTATCTGTAGGCAGGTTCTGAGCCCTTGGCCTTGTGTCAGTAGCCGGGTGCTACTTCGGTCGTGCCGTCAGTCGACGGCATCCCAAAGGCCCGGATGGGCGCGCGAGGCAACGCTGGACAGTGTCGAGTTGGAATACGTCAGCGTGGAAGGCCTCCGTGAGCGGGGCACCTTGAGGAGCCGCTGGTCGGTGGCATTTGAGCAGGCACCTTCTGCTCGCCAGTTCCCGGTCTTCCACAGCCAGAGGAACCGGTGCGGCTGGAACTGGTCAGTGACCTGGCAGACGCCCGAGTGTGTTCAGCCGCACGCGGTTTGCCCGTTGCCGGGCGGGGGCGTGGCCGTCAGCGGGTTGCGGCGGCGGTACAGGGTGTGCGTGCCGCCGACGGAGCCGACGAAGGTGAAAAGGCCGCCCGCGAGAAGGAAGCTGTCGTCCACGTCGGAAGCGGTCGGGTACTCCAGGTAGGGGTTGTACAGGGCGCCCTTGAACGGCCCGTACGAGACGAGCGCGCCCCACTCGGCCGTGGGGTTCTGCTCGACATGGCCTTCCGAGCAGAGGAACGCACTGGTGCGGTGGTCACCGGTGAACGGGTCCTTGAAGCGCACCTTGCACGGCTCCTCGGGGAATGTCGAGGCATGGACGACGCTCAGTTCGACGAGCGGGTTGTCCTCTGAGGCCGCCGAGCCGGCGATACCGAGGCCCCCGGCGATCAGACCGAGCAGCAGGACCCAGCGGAAGACTGGGCGCCCGCTCCGCTGCGCCGGACGGCCCCGGACGAGGGCGGTGGTACCCGGGACGCGGACGACGCCGCCACGCTCGGGGGTGCCGGACCACCACAGGGGGCCGTCGGACGCCAGCGTCCGGGAGTCGACGAGCGTGCACCTTAGGTGGACCAACTGGTCGGAGTCCGGCGTGCGCAGGGTGACCACGGGCCCGCCGAACCTCCGGCGCCGTACATACGCGGGGCATCGGCTCCAGGGGTGAACGCGCAGGGCCCGCCTCATGTGGTGGGCGTTGAGCGTGAGGAGGACGCCGCTCGTGAGCGGCCCGGCGCAGGCGACCCAGTAACCCCCGCCGTCGAAGACGCCGGCGACTTTCAGGACCACGGTGAGCCAGAGGATGATCGTGCCTGCGGCGAGCGTGCGCGTGGCTCGGCGTTGGTACGCGGCCAATTGCTGCGCCGTTGCGGTGTCCCGCACGGCCGGAGCGTCCTGCGCCGCGACAGCCGTTCTTCCTACGGCCGGAGCGGTCTTCTCCGCCCCGGCCTCGGCTCTGTCCTGCTCGCCCACCGGCCCCCCAAGTCTCGGCGGAAGCATAATAGTTGACTACACCCCGAATCGTCCCAGCAACGGCGCCGCCCGCTCCACGTTCAGCGTCACGAACACGGCCTGCGGACCTGGCAGTGCGACAAGGAGCAGGCCCGCCCGGCCTCCGGGTCCGCAAAGGGCGTTGTATGGCGGCTACCCTGCCCTCCGACAGCCCCACCGGCGTTTTCCGCAACGGCCAGCCCATCAGCATCCCCTTCGAGACCAGCTGACATCCCATGCCGGAGCAACGACCAGAGGGGCGAGGTCTAACTCGACCGCTATGCCTCCATCCCGCCCACGCCGGCCCCACGCAGCGCTCCTGACCCGTGACGATGGGGCTCGCCACGGTGAGCCAGCGCTTCGCTCGCCTGAGTTGTGTCAGGCGAGTTGCCCACACTTCAGCGGGACGACGCACCGCCCTGTGTCCCGCAGAAGTGTGGGCACTGCAGGTCACACACTCGCCATACCCACGGTTTCCCTGAGACAGGTCACGACCTGCAAAAATCGCCCAGTGAGTAGGAGGGAGCTGTCCGATGTCGAGTACGCCTTCGTGCTCAATGCGAGTGAGATCGACATTCTTCCTGGAGTCCGGGGCGACCTGGAGGAGCTCATGGCGTCCGGGCCGGCGGCGGACTTGGCGACCGTCCTCCTGGCCCTCGTCGATCGTGGAGTGGTTGAGGTCTGCCGCTACATTCCTTGGACAGCACCAGACGGGGCCGTCGGCTACCAGCCGGGTCCTCCGATCCCGCGTGAGGACCTTCCCGGTGTGCTTGCCGTAACTGAGGAGTGGGAGTACCCGGACGACTTCGAGTGGCTGGGCAAGCTCACGCTGGTACTCACCGAGAGCTACCGGCAGGACCACTGAGCACGCACCTGGCCCGACGGGCCAGCTGAAGCGCTCAGTCACACTTGAGCAGGCCGGCCCGTCGGATCCGGGTCAGCGCCAGGCCCAGCAGCCGGTCGGCGCGGTCGCCCTCGGTGAGCCTGTCGCGGAAGTCGGACAGCACGCTGTGGTGGAAGCCGGGGCCTTCCAGCTCCAGGCCGAGGGCGTACTTGAAGTCGATGCGGCAGCGCACCGCCTCGGCGGCCTGGCGGTCCGACAGGTTCAGCGCGTACTGCGGCACGCAGACGGTGGCCGGCTGCGCGGACGAGAGCCCGGGGCGGCCGTCGCGCGGGTACTAGGCGGTGAAGTCCCCCTCGCTGAACAGGCCGTCGAGGCGGTCGCGGATCCACATCGCAGTGGTGCCGCGGGGGTTGCCGGCCCGGGCGACCCGCACGGTCAGCGCCGGGATCTCGG
The DNA here is from genome assembly GCF_042270245.1 of Streptomyces sp. NPDC055955. Taxonomy (NCBI): domain Bacteria; kingdom Bacillati; phylum Actinomycetota; class Actinomycetes; order Kitasatosporales; family Streptomycetaceae; genus Streptomyces; species Streptomyces sp. NPDC055955. Next base: position 100,478 of record NZ_JBHJYS010000019.1, on the reverse strand, counting down.
CTCCGGGACGGGACTGGAGGGACATTTCGGGCCCCTGGGGGACATGAGCAGAACGCCCCCACAAACCTGACACAACGTCACGGTCGTTGCTCCGTCCTCAAGATTCCCGACAGAGTCAGACCCGGAGGACCTGGCGCACAACTCGTCGTATCTGACCGAACACCTCAACCGGTTGGGCGAGTACAGCACCCACGGACTCGGCATCCAGCCTGAGGCGTACGACCCGAAACTCGACGTCGACTACACCCCGCTGTGCGAGCAGGACTTGACCGCCCACCGGTCTCGGCCAGGCTGCCTGAGTCGTGAGGGAAATAGCTGACGACGCCCTTCACGGGAGCGGGCCCGTATACCCCAGAATCCTGCTGCGAGAGTGAGCCTCCAACACCGTGGCCCGGGCAGGTGATCCGACAGCGCTGCCGTGGGGACGGGGTTTGTGACGGTTCTTGTGGGCCCTCGCCGTTTTTCAGAGGGATACCCGCGCTGTTCTGCCGGCGGCAGAACACCGGCCGGACCGGGCTCGACGATCACTACAGTTCAGTCTCATGACGACGATCACGACGCGTACGGTCGAGTATCCGGCCGACGGTTTGACGATGGTCGGGCACCTCGCGCTCCCGGCCGGTGTCGACCGCCGGCCCGCGGTGCTGCTCGGACCCGAGGGTATGGGGCTCAGCGACGTCGAGCGCCGCAGGGCCGATGCTCTCGCCGAGCTGGGATATGTAGCGCTGGCCTTCGACCTTCATGGCGGGCGCTATCTGGGCGACCCCGAGGAGATGCTGGCCCGTTGCCTGCCGCTGCTCGCTGATCCCGAGCGGATGCGAGGCATCGGCCATGCGGCGCTCGATGTGTTGCGCACCGAACCGCGGACCGACCCCGACCGGATCGCCGCCGTCGGCTATGGCACGGGGGGTGCCGTCGGGCTGGAACTCGGGCGCGGCGGCGTCAGCCTGCGGGCGATCGGGACAGTCAACGCACTGACCACTGGCCGACCGGGCGAGGCGGCGCGCATCGGCTGCCCGGTGTGGGCCGGAGTCGGGTCGGAAGACCCGATCATGCCGCCCGCGCAACGGAACGCGTTCACCGCTGAGATGCAGGCCGCAGGCGTCGACTGGCGCCTCACGATCTACGGCGGCGCCTTGCACGCCTTCCACCACCCGCCGGTCGACCACCCCGTGGTCCCCGGCGTCGGCTACCACCCACGGCACGCGCAGCGAGCCTGGCGCGACGTCGTCGACCTGCTCGCCGAGTGCCTGCCCGTGACGGAGGATCTGGGGCATGACCCAGGCAAGCATGCTGGCCCCGGGCACTGACAGTCCACTCCTCTCAAGCCCGCACAGCGGAAACGCATTCGGGCGGTTACTCGATCGCGGAGACGTATTCACAACTGCCTCAGCAAATACCGGATTTGCTGAGGCAGAGCCCCTACCCTGACCACCTCGACCTGCGGTGGACCAATCCGGCCGCCGGGGCGAGGTGTACGCATTGACTGCGGCAGTAGCGGAAGGGCGGGACGGCGTGACGATCGAAGCGCTGACCGAACTCGGGAGCGGGGGCGCACTTCGGTTGCCGCGCGCTCGGGTCGTACCTCTGTCCGCCCCGCCGTCGTCGTACACCGCGGCGGTTGAGCGGTACCTCACCGGCGCGTGCTTCGCGGGAGCCCTCCGCGCCGGGCCCGGCTCTCCTACCGCCGCGCTGAGGAGATCTTCTAGGAGAACACCCGGCTGCTGGCAACCCCCCCCTCGCCTCGCCCGACGACATCGAGGACCTGGACGGCTGGACGCTTCACCGGCTACGTCACAGTGCCCTGACGCACGACGCGGAGGGCGGCACCTCTACCCCGATGCTGCTGGCCCGCTCCCGCTACGCCTCCGTCCGCTCCCTGGAGCGCTACGCCCGCCCCGGCGTCGACTCGGTCGCCCGGCACGTTGCCGAACGTGACCCCGCTGCACGTCGCCGCAGGTAAATCCGAGCGAATCAGCGCTTCAAGACCATCCCGTTGCCCCTTTGGTGCGTATCTCGGTCACGCCCCTGTGGGTTGCGTCGCCGTCGATGGGGAGCCTGAGGTAGGAGGCGGCGGGGGAGGAGCAATAGGTCCAGCCTTCGCCGAGGTCGCGGCGAGTGCCGCAAGCACCAACATGTCCGCTGTCACCGGCCCTGGGCAGGCCTTGGAGATGGCCTCCGGCGCTGGTCGGCCGGCCCATGTGGGTGCCGTCCAGTCGCAGATATCCAGCTCCGCGGGTGTGATGGGGGTGCGGTCCGTCGACCGCCTCGACGGCCGGCATCTGCCGCTGGAGTGTGGGCGAGGCAGAGCGCGCCGACTGTCGTGGGTGCCGGCGCTCGACGAAGGAGTCAATGTGGCAACGCCCTCCTCGGATGGCCCCCAGGCACACCAGGGCGGTAACGGTGGTGGCGCAGACAGCCCTGCGTCCGGCGGCGAGGAGGGCCACGGCGGCGATGCCGGCCGTGCATCCCGGAAGGGCGCCACGGAAGACAGTTCGTCCAGAGGCGCCGTGAAGCGCACGATGCGGGAGTTCAAAGAGGACAATCTCACGGACTGGGCAGCTGCCCTGACCTACTACGGAGTCTTGGCGATCTTCCCTGCCCTGCTGGCTCTTGTGTCCATTCTGGGCCTGCTGAGTCCTTCTGCCATCGACTCGCTGATCAAGAACCTCTCCAGCATTGCGCCCGGGTCCGTGCGCGACATCCTCACCACCATGCTGGAGCAGCTCAAGGGCGGCCAGGGCAAAGCCCTGGTCGCGCTGATCATCGGTGTCGTCCTGGCGTTGTGGTCGGCCTCGGGCTACGTCGCCGCCTTCATGCGCGCCTCCAATATCGTCTATGACATCGGTGAGGGCCGGCCGGTATGGAAGACGCTGCCGGTCCGTCTCGCCATCACCGCGGCGGTGGTGATCCTCCTGGCCCTTACCGCGGTCGGCGTCGTGTTCACCGGCACCCTGGCCAAGAAGATGGGGTCGGTCCTGGGGCTCGGCGACACGGTGGTGACCGTGTGGAACATCGCCAAATGGCCCGTCATGCTCATCCTGGTCGTGCTGATCGTCATGCTGCTGTACTGGGCCGCGCCCAACGTCAAACGCCGAGTCCGACGGGTGATGCCTGGCGCAGCCGTGGCGGTGGTCATCTGGCTCATCGCCTGCGCGCTGTTCGCTCTCTACGTCGCCAACCTCAGCAGCTACAACAAGACCTACGGCACGTTCGCCACACCCATCGTCGCGCTGATCTGGCTGTGGCTCACGAACATCGCGATCCTGCTCGGGCTGGAGTTCAACGCCGAACTCGAACGCGGACGTGCCATCGAAGGCGGCCTCCCACCGGGCGACGAGCCATACGCCGAGCCCCGCGACACCCGCAAGCTCTGATGGCGGCCGGCACGTCAGCGGGTCCGTCGCGCAGTAGCGACTCCGCCCGGCTGTCACTCTGAGCCGTCCACACTGCCCCGCAGTCTCAGCTCAGCACGACCATTCTCACCAACGCCCCCACCGACGAATCGATTCGGTCCAGCAACCCTCCGGCTCCGGCAAGCCACCGCGCCGAGTCCTTGGCCCCGGCGCCCCGCTTGATCAGGGACTCCATCAGGTCGCCCGCCGGCCCGCCGACAGCCACCGCGAGGGCTGCCGGCCAGCTCCACGCGGAGAGCAGGGCGAGTACGCCCAGTCCCGCCGCCGCGCCGCACAGCGTCCCACTCCACCGCTTCGCCGGGGACAGCGGCGACAGCCGGGGCCCGCCCAGCCGTTGCCCGGCGAAGAATGCCACCACGTCGGCCACCGACACCGCCGCGAACAGCGCCAGCGCCACCGTCCCGAGCGGCGCCAGTGCGGCCAGCGTGCCGAGCCAGACCAGCCCGAGCAGGCTGGTGCCGAGCCGGCGCAGGCCCTGTTCGGCGTCGCCGGTCACCAGCGGAACGGCGGCCAGCGCGAGCGCACCCAGGGCGCCCACCCGCCAGACCTGGTCCGGTGCCCAGGCGGCTGCGACGATCAGGCCCGGCACGGCCGTGGCGAGCACCGCCCGGTCGGCGCGGGGCAGCCGGGTCAGCGCACCGAACTCCAGCACCGCGATCACCGCGACGACCCCGGCGAGCAGGGCGACACCAGGCCGCCCCGACCAGAACGCTGCGGTCACCACGGGCACGCCGACCGCCCATGCACACCACCGGACTATCAATTCGCTGCGCCGGGACACCCCCACCGCCACACCGCTCACAAGAAGCGCACCGCCCAGCCACGGTGCCAGCGAGGCCACACCGGTCACCTGGCGACTCCGGCGCCGGCGGGGGCAGACCCGGCCCGGGCAGGGAAGGCGGGGCGCAGGCCGGTGAGGGCGGCCTGGTACGCGGCGACGATGCGCGCGTTCTCCGCGGTGTCGCGGACCGCGACGCGCACGGTGCGGCCCTCGTAGGCGGCCGAGAGCGGCGACAGGTCACGCAGATACACGTCGTGACGCCGGCACTCGGCGACCAGGGCGGCGGCGCTCGGCCCGCCCGCGGGCAGCGTCAGTGAAAGGAAGTTCGCCACCGACTCCTCGACCTGGACGGACGTGTCCACCTCTGCCAGATCCGAGGCGAGCTTTCGGCGCAGCTCGTGTGTGTGCAGCAGCCGGTCGGCGTAGTAGGCCGGGTCGCGCAGGGCCGCCACGGCGGCGAGCTGGGCGGGCAGCCCGACTGCCCACGGCGGCGTCCACCTGCGTATCTGCGCCGCTGTCTCCGGATCGGCCACGAGGTAGGCGGCCCGGACACCGGACAGGGCGTACGTCTTCGACATCGAGGTGCAGACCACTGCCCGCGGGTCCCTCGCGGCGAACGGGGCGAGAGACTCGGCGGCATCGACGTACCCGAGGTACGCCTCGTCGATCCACCAGCGGGTCCGGGCCGGCGTACCGGCGATCACCGCGCGCAGCTCGGCGGCCGGCCAGTGGCGGCCGGTCGGGTTGTTCGGATTGACCACGACCACGAGGTCGTACTCCCCGGCCTGGACGACCGCCGACAGCCGCTCCGGATCGATCCGCCAGCCCTCCTCGCGCCGCAGCCGGAACCGGTCCACGCGGCAGCCGATCACCCGCTCGGTGACATGGGCGTACTCGCCGTACCCCGGGTCCATCAGCAAGACCCGGCTCGCCGGTGTCAGCCAACGGCCGAAGGCCCGGAAGATCAAATCGGAGGAGCCGGCGCCGACGGCAAGCGTCCCCAAGGGCAGGCCGCGGGCGGTGGCGATCTCCGCGAGCAGGCCCTCCGCGCCGGTCGGCGGGGAGGTACGGGCGACCCACCCGGCGTCCTGTGCGAGCGCCGCGCGCGCACCGGGGGCCGGCGCGAACCAGGCGTCGAGCACGTCGGCCGCGACCACCTCGAGCCGCCGATCCAGGCTGCGGAAGTCCGTGCCGATCGCGGTGAACGAGGCCCCGCCGTGCTCGCAGCCGTCCGGCCGGGGCGCGAACGACGTGTCCAGCCGCCAGTCGACGCCGGACGCCAGCCGGGTCAGGGTCGCGGCGCGCCGGCCCGTCGCGCCCCGCGTCAGCTCCGCCACCTCCCCGGTGAGCACCTCGAATGCGACCGCGCCGCTGCGCACGGCAAGGCCGACGGGTCGCAGGCCCGCTGCCCGGTACATGCCGACCAGGTCGGCGCGGCCCATCGCCACCACCCGCCGCCCGCCCCGGGACGCGATCCAGCGCAGCGCCGCGTACATCAGAAGGGCAGCCGCCGCACCGGCCCGCGCGCCGGGCTCGACGGTGAGCAGGCGCACCTCGAAGACGTCGGCCTCGTCGAGGAGCGGCAGTTCCGCGCGGGTCAGGTACTTGTCGAGCCCGTACCGGCCCACCCAGGGCGGTGTCACGCTGACGAACCCGACACGGACCTGGCCGCGAGCCGCGACCAGGTAGACGTTGTCGCCGTCGAGCCCGTCGAACAGCCGCCCCTCGTCATTGGGCGCGTGCTGACCCAACTCCTCCGCGTAGACCCGGTGCCGCAGTTCGTGTATCCAGGGAAGGTCGTCCGCGTCGGCGGGACGCAGGCTCAGGAGACGGCTCATCAGGTCCTCTTCCTAGGGAGTGCGAAAGGCCAGTGTGAAGAGGGCCGGGTGGCGCCAGCAGGGGCGAGCACCTCAGACGAAGTGAGTACGCGTACTCAGGCGGCCCTGTCCGTCGTGCCTTCGGCACGCGCGACGTCCGGCGCAATGCGCCGGGCACAGGGCAACTCCTCGGCGCAGTGGGTTGCCGGATCGGTGTCCGGCGCCGTATCTCCTCACGAAGTGAGTGGTGGGGAACGATAGGCTCGGCGGCCATGAGTCAGAGCGGTTCGCAAGCGGCAGCATTCTTCAGAGATGTCCGCTACAGCCGAGTGGTCTGGCTTGTCAGGGATGACGACGGAAGCCCGACTCACCTCTCCGGGGACGGCACGCGAAGCCTTCCGTTCTGGTCGACGTCGGCCCGCGCTCAGAGGGCAGCGAAGATCTGGGGGCATGAGCTACGCGTTGAATCCATGCCCTTGGACACTTGGCGCGAACGCGTACTGCCCGATGCTGCCCGGGACGGACTCGTGATCGGCATCAACTGGAGCGGGCCGCGCCTGGTCGGCTGGAGCTTCACCTCTGGGGAAGTTCTCAACCGATTGGCGGCGACTGACTAGCCCACGGCATCGCGGGCCAGAGCGCGCGATCGCCGCCAGCAGATGAGGGCGCCTCCGAGGGTGAGGAAGGCTTCGTGGATGTCGTCGCGAATCTCCCAGCGGAGCCGCAGACGTCGACACCACTGCAGGTGGGCGAACGCGCCTACCACAATCCGGCGTTGCCTGCCGAGGCGGAACCCGTGCTCGCTTCCGCGGCGGCGATCAACGGCTTCACGCCGAGGTCCCAGACGAGACGGCGGTACTTGTCGTGGTCGTAGCCGCGGTCACCCAGCACCACATCGGGGCGGCGGGGCCGGCCCTGCTCGCCCCGCACCGGCGGCACGCCTGCAGGAGTCCGCGCGGGCGGCGCGAGGGTCCGGGCGCACTCGCGTTGGGCAGCCGGCGCGCGGCGGGAGGTGAGCGACCTGGGCCGCTATCGTCCCGGTGGTCGTCGGCTTCGCCGGCACCACAGGGAACGGCAGCGCAGACGGCCCCGGAAAGAAGGTGCCCAGGACCCGGTCGACGGCCGTGTATCCGGTGCGGTTCCCGGACTGGGACAGGCCGCAGCCGCAGCCGCAGCCGCAGCCGCAGCCGCAGCCGAGGCCGACGCCGTCCGCCTCGTCTCCGATCCCGTGGGATCGGGGCCACCGAGCGAGAGGACCCACAACGTGAGCAGGGTCCGGCACGCAAGTCGTTCCGCGGGACCATTCCCAACTGCGCAGATAACAGCGGGTGATTGATCGAGATGCAGGGGATGGCGGGGCCTGTTTCGCTGATGTGACCCGCTCTTCCTCATCCCCCAAGGAGCGATCATGAGCGCTGCAGGCGAGTCAGGCCGTGCCCAGCAGATCCGTGCCAAGGCCAAGGACCTGGAACAGGCCGCGGAACGTGCTACTGACCCGCAGGAGCGTCAGCGCCTGAAGGACAAGGCACGCCACCTCAAGGAGCAGAGCGAGCAGGTAGGCGACACGGGCAAGCCGGACATCCACCCGATGTAGTCCTGGCAGTCCCGAGCACAGACCACCGGCCGGGGGCCGACCTCCGTGGCTCTCCGGGCACGCGAGAGGCCCTCGGCCGGTCACTGCTGTCTCCCTCCAAGAGCAACGCCTGTGCCGCCAACGAAACCGGTAAAAGATCACCGCACTCCCGGCAGAACCGCCCAGCCGTCGCCTCGCCCGCTCAGCCGCCCGGGCGGGCCCGTGCGGCGCGCCCCGATTCCTCCAGCGCGGCCATAAGGTCCACTGCCGGCCACAGCCCGGGCTCGGGCGGCGCGGGCGGCTGGCCACCGGACATCTTCGCTACTTCGCTGCGACCAGCTGCTCAGGCGCGTGACGGCACTCGTCCCGCAGCTGGCCGACCTCGACACCCGTGCATTCACGCATCAGTACCTCGGCAAGCTCCAGCTCCTGACCAGTGACCGGTAGGTAGCCGGTCCACCACCTCGGTCGGCCTGCTCTCGGTCATGCGCCCCGATGTGTTTCTTCGCAGCCCCACGAGAGGCCGCCTTCGTCCAGCGTAGGAGACGATGAGGTATCAACTCGCGTCCGCCCGGCCCCGCCGTGCTCAGCCCGTAGTTCTGTGTGCGGTGACAGCCACCCACAGCTCGGCCAGGTCCTGGGACTTCTTGAGGTTCCGACCAGTGGCCACTTCGATCTGCTGGAGACGGTAACCCAGGCTCTGGCGATGGATGTTGAGGTGCTCGGCGGTCGCCGCCCAACTGCGGTCGTGGGCGAGGAAGGCGTCCAATGTCCGCAGCAGCCGCCGGCCCCGGTCCGTGTCGTCGAGCAACGGGCCCAGCACCGCCTGGGCCAGCTCCGTCGCGGTGGTGGCGTCGCTGGGCAGCACGGATCCGCGTACGTCCTCGTAGGCCAGGACGTCGCCGTCGCGTGCGCAGGCCAGGGTCCACACCGCGCGGCGGACGGCCGTCGCAGCACCTGTCAGGTCGTCGAAGACGGGGGAGAGACCGATCCGGTCGCTCAGCGGTTCGAGGAGGCCGAGCGCCGTGGCCCGGTCGCCGGAGCGTATGCAGCACACGAGGTGGTCGGGGGTGCGTAGCGGCAGGTGGGGGAGGGGGGCGAGGGCCAGCACCGACAGCAGGTCGTCGTAGGGGCGGGCGGTCGAGGCCGCGACGACCTGGATGGTGTCTCCGGAGAGGCCGAGTGCCTCGGCCTGCTGGTCGAGGGCACGGGAGGGAAGATGTCCGGCGAGCGCCCCGGACAGCAGGTGTTCGCCCCGCGCGGCGGTGAGCGCGGCCGTGGTGAGCACCGTGTTCACAGCCGTGGTGACGACCTGTTGGAGGTGGGCCAGGGTGAACGAGTCCAGCAGGTGCGCGCTGTCCTCGTCGACCAGCAGCTCGGAGGGACGGGTGGTGGCGAGCGGCCAGTGGCGCGGTCCCGGGCGCTCGCCGGGGTCCGGGTCCAGGGAGCCTGTGAAGACGAGTTGGCCGGTCGCAGTGTCGGCCACTGCGAGGCGCACTCCGAAGATTTTCTCCATGGAGGCAAGGGACCGGGCCGGATTCGCCGGGACGTCGTTCAGCGCGCGATAGACCCTGCTGATCAGCTGCAGCTGCTGGGTCTGGCCCTCATTGGCCAGTGCCACCGTGCGGGCCACCACCACGAACGGCACAGCGTGGTCGGTCGACAGGATGGGGAAGCCGAGCCGCTCTGCTTCCTGGAGCAGTTCGGGGGTCAGCGGCGGCGCCATCCCGTCGTCGCCCACCGTCATCCCGGCGACCCCCGCCGCGGCCAACTTCCGCACGAACGCGGTCTGTTCACCTGGGGTTCGCGGCAGGCCGAGACCGACCGTCATCAGTAGTTCGTCCCGGTCGATCCAGCTCCACGGATCCGGCATCTCGCAGCTGTGCGCCCACAGCACCACCCGGTCGAGGCCTGCCGCGCCCGCGAGGACCCGCTGTCCCAGCGTCGGCATGGCCACCACGTCCGCGAGCGTCAGCATCACGGCCCTCACTCTCTCGTACTCAAGTACAGCCAGCAGCCGATCTTTACTGACCCAGCACGATAGTGGTGCTCCCCGCCAGGTGACTAGCCTCCCCTCCAACGAGGCGACGGTGCCCCGAGGCACCCCAGCCCTCGCCCCCCGTTCGAGCCGCCTGCGTGCTCGCAGACACCCCGGAGCTGCCATGCCTGCTGCACCCTGCGTCACCGCCGACCCCACCTGCCGAAGAGAGGGCTGAGCCGTGTCTGCCCTTGACCTCATCGACCACGCACCCACCTCCGGATTCCACCGGAAACTGCTGATCGCCTGCTGCGGCGGGCCGTTCCTCGACGGCTATATCCTCAGCCTCATCGGCATCGCCCTCGTCGGCTTCAGCGACGACGTCGGCACCACGTCCGTCGAGTCCGGGCTGATCGGCGCCGCCTCCCTGATCGGGATCTTCTTCGGCGCCACCCTCTTCGGCGCGCTCACCGACCGCATCGGCCGCGAGAAGATGTACGCCCTCGATCTGACCGTCCTGGTCGTGGCCTGCGGGCTCTCCGCGTTCGTGACCGCGCCTTGGCAACTGATCGCGTTGCGGTTCATCATCGGCCTCGCCGTCGGCGCCGACTATCCGATCGCATCGTCGCTGCTGACCGAGTTCACCCCGGCCCGCAAGCGGGGCTCGATGATTGGCCTGACCGGGTTTGCCTGGTCCACCGGCGCGATGAGCGCGTTCCTCGTCGGCTACGTCGTCACCACCGCCTCCGGCGACCATCACCTGTGGCGCTGGCTGCTGTTCAGCGGTGCCGTCGCCGGACTCGTCGTTGTCCTGATGCGACGCGGCATCCCCGAGTCGCCACGCTGGCTGCTCTCCAAAGGCCGTGTTGAGGAGGCTCGCGAGGTGGTGCGCACCGTCTACGGCACCGACCTCGACCCGGAAACCCTGCGGGCCGAGGCCGCGACGGCCGCAGCTGCGCATTCCACGACCGGTACCGCAGGCGCGCTCGCCGGGATCGTCCGCGGCGGCTACCTCAAGCGCACCATCATGTGCGGCACCCTCTACTTCGCGCAGATCACCCCGCAGTACGCGCTCTACACCTTCGGCGCAACCATTCTCGCCGCCGCGGGCCTGACCGGGGCGAGCGCCGCCACCCTCGGTGAACTGTTCATCGCCGCGCTCTTCGCCCTCGGTGTGCTGCCCGCACTGCGTCTGGTGGAGACGTGGGGGCGCCGCCCCATGGCCGTCGTGCCGTTCGCCGTGATGGCCGTGCCGCTGATCGCGCTCGGCGTGTGGAGTGACGGCCCGACCTGGTTCGTCATCGCGGCCTTTGCGGTGTACGCCTTCGTCTCCGGCGGGCCGAGCATCCTCGAGTGGATCTACCCCAACGAACTCTTCCCCACCGAGGTGCGGGCCAGCGCCGTGGGTGTCGCCGTCGGTATCAGCCGCCTGGGCGCGGCCACCGGCACCTACCTGCTGCCCATCGGCCTCGACAGCATCGGACTCGGCCCCACCCTGCTGATCGCCGCCGCCATCACCGTCGTCGCGTACGCAGTCTGCCTCGCCTGGGCACCCGAGACCAAGGGCCGCTCCCTGGCCCAGACCTCCGCCCTCACTCCCACCGAAACGCGCCTCCCCGAACGGACCTCCGTATGAGCACCATCCCCCGCACCCCTCACTCCCGTCGCGTCGCCGTTCTCGGCGCCGGACTCTCCGGCCTCGCCGCCGCCACCCGCCTCGAGGCAGCCGGCCACCAGGTCACCATCCACGAGGCCCGCGACCGGGTCGGCGGACGCGTCTGGTCCCAGCAACTGGAAACACCGCTCGGCACGTACACCATCGAGCGCGGCGCCGAGTTCGTCCTTGGCGGCTACGACACCCTGCGCGCCCTCGTCGAGGCGCACGGCCTGGGCCTGGCCGACACCACCATGAGCTACTACGTCCGCCAGGTCGCCGGCCCCCACCCCGTCACCACGGACGCGATCGCCGACGCCGGGCGCCGCGCCGCCGAGATCGCCGAGCGACGCCCGGCCGACACCTCCGTCGAGTCCGTGCTGAGCGAACTGGAGGCCCCCGAGGACGTCAAGGCCGCCCTGCGCGCCCGGGTCGAGATGTCCAGCGCCGTCGCCGCCGACCAGGTCAGCGCCTCTTCCCTGGGCGCCGTCGCCTCCATGACGCCGCAGCCCAGCTGGCGGATAGCCGGTGGCAACCAGAGCCTGCCGCTCGCACTGACCGCCGCACTGACCGGCACCCTCCACCTCGGCGACCCGGCCGTCGAGGTCAGCGACGCCGTGACCGGCACCGGCCTCACCGTCATCACCCGCACTGGACAGGCTGACTACGATGACGTCGTCGTCGCGCTGCCGCCCAGCATCGTCACGGACCCCGCCACCATCCGCCTTCCGCTCACCACAGGGCAGCGCGACGCATTTCGCTGGATCCAACAGGGCCACGCCGCCAAACTCCACCTCCCGCTCACCCGCACTCCGGCCTCCAGCGCCGTCATGTCCCCCGAACACCGCTGCTGGAACTGGACGGCGAGCGACGCGAGCGGCACGGTGGCTCCCGTCCTCAACTCCTTCATCGGCACCTACGCCGCCATCGACCGCCTCGGCCTGCGCCACAGCGCCGACCGGTGGGCTGAGGCGACCCGCGCGATGCGTCCGGACCTCGACCTCGACGGGGCCGAGCCCCTCGCCACCGTATGGACTGAGGACACCTGGGCGCGCGGCGCCTATACGGCCCTCGATGCGGCAGCCACCCCCGCGGACATCACCCCGCTGGAGAGCGCCGACGCACGCGTCCACCTGGCGGGCGAATACACCGAGACGGTCTTCACCGGCCTGATGGAAGGTGCCCTGCGCAGCGGCCACCGCGCCGCTGACCGGATCATCGCTGCGGCCCGCCTCGCGACGGTCTGACCGCGGTGCTTCGAAACGTGCTCGGGCCTCGGCAGCGCACCGCCGAGGCCCAAGAGTCCAGGTCACTCTACGGTGCCGGGTCGAACGCGGGTGTTGGGTACCGCTGGACCTTGACCGCTTGCCGCTGAGGTTTTGACCGGTGCGAGCCGCTCGGGGAACGAGGCTCGTCTGGGGTAGAAAATTGGATGACGTCGGTCATGACGGGCGCTGACAATGGTTCATGCTGATGGATCACTGGCCTTTGATGGGCCTGCGGGTGAAGACTCCTCGCCTGGAGCTACGACTGCCCTGCGAAGAGGAACTGAGTGACCTGGCAGACGTGGCGGCCGGAGGCGTCCACGAGCCAGATCGGATGCCGTTCATCGTGCCCTGGACGGATCTTCCGCCTGCTGAAAGGGCGCGATCGGTCGTGCAGCATCATTGGCTGCGACGGGGGAACTGGACACCGGACAACTGGTCGCTGAACCTCTGCGTCTTCAAGGACGGCCGTGTAGTAGGCCTGCAGACTCTTGCCGCCCGAGATTTTGCCGTACTGCGGCAGGTAAGCACGGCTTCCTGGCTCGGCCTGCAGCACCAAGGGCAGGGGATCGGAACCGAGATGCGCGCTGCAGTCCTGCATCTGGCCTTCACAGGGCTGGGCGCGGTCGATGCGGTGTCGGGCGCCTTCGAGGACAACCCCTCTTCTCTGTGCGTGTCTGAGAAGCTCGGCTACGAACTCGACGGCATCGAGCAGTGGAACGTCCGTGAGCGGCGCGTGACGATGCGGCGCCTGCGACTGCCGCGTGCCCGATGGGAGATGGACCAGCGCATCTCCGTCACGATCAGTGGTCTCACACCCTGCTTGCAACTTTTCGGCCAGCCAGGAGAGGCGGCGTTTTGAAGCCGCGACGCAAATGGCACCGGTCGTAGAGGGCGCCGTCGTGGAACATCGCGAACGGGACCTGGCATCGTCCGGTGCCGGGCTTCCTGGCAGTGGCCAGACCCTCAAGCTGCCGCAGTTCGGGGACTGGATTGTGAGTTTCGCGAAGTGGCGCTCTGTTCAGTCTGAGGATGGATGCGGCCAGTGCGCGAGGCTGCCGGACAAGGGCGCGGACCCCGTCGCATCTTCTGCTGAAGGGAGAATCTCGTAGCTCTTGCGCATGCCGCTCACGTCGAAGATCTTCAGTACCCGGCTGGAGGCGGACACGATACGCAGCGCGCCTTCGTGTTCACGGACGCGTTTGGTGATCGCCACGATCATGCCCAGCCCCATCGAATCCATGAAGCTGACAAAGCTCAGGTCCAGGACGAAGTGGCGGTGTCCCTCGTTAATGAGCGTGATCATTCCTTCGCGGATCATGGGAGCGGTGTGGGCATCGACCTCACCGTCGACCTCGATGACGGTCCAGCCGTTGAGCACGTCGTAGCTCACCATCATGCTCTCGTGCCGGATGATGTTCGTTCGCATTGCCATCGCTCCTCACGTCTCCAGGCGACGTTGGGCGCCCAGAATCGTGCGGTGAGACGGCCGGCCTGTGCCCGATCAAACTGCGCGAGGGCTGGTTCGCGTGGACAACGGTTACCGCCACCGCCGACGTCTCACATGCTGCTCACTCGGTCCCGGTCAGCCCTGGGCAGCTCCCGGCTGTGGTCCACATCCCTAGCGGCGCCCAAGCCGATCTGTCGCGCCATGATGCTGCCCTCCGGACCGGTCGGTCACCCCGACCTTGCGGGTGGAGAGTTCCGCTGCGAAGCGGACGTGCCAACCTGCATATTCTATCGGGGACAGCGCATGCGGCACCGCATCCCAAGGAGCCCGCAGACAGCCCTCGGCGCCATGCTCCAGGGGTGCCGGGCGGGTCCACCGTCGTTGGCCTCCCCGGTCAGCCAGTCCCACCAGCCCTTCCCTTTGGCCGATTCGCGGGGTCACGGCGTGGTCGGTGCGGTCCGCTGTGGGTGGCTGCTGACGCTGCTTGAGCTGAAGCAGGAGTCCGGGGTGAATTCCGTTGTTGTATTTCGTTGTCTTGCGGTGATCGCGGCGAGGGGGCGGGCCCGGGGGTGGTTTGCGGGGTTGGTCGGGCGCGCGTCACCCTGGTAGACGAGGGCAGGTGCTGAGGTGCGTACCAGTGACGAGATCTATCACCGGGTGGTGTGGGATCCGCGTTTGGACCCTGAGCGGTTCGTGATGGGGGTGGCCGAACGTGGGGCGCCGCCGAAGCGGGTTCTGCTCGGTGACTTCGTGCCGGGTGGGGAGATTCCGTGGCATCGGGTGGTGTTCTTCGAGGCGGACGGCCAGGTCGTGTGGGACCGTGCCTCGGGCGTGGACCGGGTGGAGGAGGCCCTGGCCGGGCAGGTCGGTCCGGTGCCGGCCCCGGCACCCGGCGACGTCCTCGCCGTCCCGTCGACGAACCGCACCGCCGTCGCCTGGCTGCCGCCGGCGAAGTTGTGGCCGCCGATCCAGCACATTCGCCGTGAACACGACCGGCAGATCCGCCGCTGGCCGCCGCACGTCAACGTGCTCTTCGGTTTCGTTCCCGAGGCGGAGTTCGCCCGGGCCCTGCCGCTGATCGCCGCGGCGCTCGCCGAGACGCCGCCGTTCCCAGCCCGTCTGGCGGGCGTCCACTGGTTCGAACACCGTGAGGACGCCACCGTCTGGCTCGATCCGGCCGCCGCCGGCCACGGGCCCTGGGCGCGGCTGCGGGAGTCCTTGGAGCTCCGCTTCCCGCTGTGCGGATCGCACGCGCACGGCTACACCCCGCACCTGTCCCTGGGCCGTAGCCCGGACCCGCGCCTCCTGGCACGCAAGGTGGAGGCCCTCCTGGGCCCCATGACGGCCCGGGTCGACGAGCTGGTGCTGCTCTCCCGGCGCGGCGACGAGCCGATGCGGGTCCGAGCCCACGTCCTGCTCGGCAGCGGCGATGTACGTCACCTGGAGAACCCGGCCCGTGCGGGCGCCCCTGCGCCTCACCGCCCGTCCAGTCAGACGAGCGCGGGCTTGGGCCGGCCCGGCGGACAGGCGTGAGACGGCCTCAAGACCAGCAGGTCACGGGCTCTCACCCCTGCGATGATCTTCCTGCGCTGCGCAACTTCTGCGGTTCGGTCGAGTGGGCCGCTGCCCGCACTGGAGGGAACCCTCGTGCGCGGGACGAGTGATCCTTCGATGTGACGTCGAGAGTCTCAAACGGTGTGTTCCACAGTCTTGCCCGGCGTGGGGCTCATCCGAAGCCTGGAACTTCCCCTTCCTGATCCCAGGAGGCCTGCAGCTGTGAACCTGCCCGCTCGATCAACCGGCAAGTTCACAACTACCGGTTGATCGAGCAGGCAGGTCAGTTGCTGGGGAGTCTGTCAGGGTGCGTGAGGAGGTCCAGGTCGGCGGTGGCGGTGCCATCGGGGCGGGGGAGCGGGTGCAAGGGCCGGTGAAGGCGGCGGGGTGGGCCGGGTTCAGGTCAGTCGGCGTGGGCGGAGCCGAGATGGAGGGTGTCACCGAGGCTGACGACGTAGCGGTTGTGGAAGAAGTCGTCCTCGTGCAGCGTGGTGATGCTGCCCGAGGACGCCCGGAAACCGGCATATCCGGCCGACTCGATCGGCATCCTGATCCAGGACGCCACGACGAACGTCAGGGAGCCGCCGTGCGTCACGATGATCTGGTGTGCGCAAGAGCTCTGCAGGATCTCGTCCATGACCGCGTAGACGCGCCGCGCCCACACAGCCTTGGTCTCTGCACCCTCCACGCCCTCGTCGTGGTCCATCCGCTCCCCGACAGCCGGCGGCGGAACGAAGCGCCGATCCAGCCACTCCCGCGGCTTTCCCTCCGCCTCACCGTAAGACTTCTCCCGCAGTCTGCGATCCAGAATCGGCTTCACACCGAACAGCTCGGCTACTGCCTCGGCCGTCCGCGAAGTGCGCTGCAGATCCGAAGAGAACACTTCCACCTCGGCGCCGTCCGGGACCCGGGCCCGCAGCGCCTGGGCGATGGAGAACGCCGCCCGGATCCCGGCGGGCGTCAGCGGCGCGTCGTGCCATCCGCCAACGACGCCCTCGACGTGGTGCGTCGCCTCGGGATGGGTGACGACGTGAAGAGTGCGCATGAGCGTGTGCCTCCCGTCGTCAGGTACGCAGGTGGGAAGCGCCGTTGAGGTCCACGATGGTCCCCGATGCCCACATCGCGGCGGGCGAGGCCAAAAAGTGCACGGTGGCGGCAATCTCGTCCGGTGTGCCGACTCTGCCGAACGGGCTCTGTGCACGCAGGCGTTCGCCTTCCGGCCCGGCCAGTTTGGCCGCCTGGCGCTCGGTGGCCACGAACCCGGGCGCGACCGAGGTGACCGCGATGCCGTGGGGTGCCAGTGCGACAGCCAGTGACTGGCCGAGTGCGTGCAGGGCGGCCTTGGTCGTTGCGTAGGCAGGGAAGTCCGGCTCGCCCCGGAACGCGCCACGGGAGCCGATGTTGACGATGGCGCCCCCTGCTCCACGGTCGATCAGGTGCCGGGCGACGGACCAGCACAGGTCGGCCGGGGCGAGCAGGTTCACGTCGACCATGCGCCGCCACACGCGCTGCCAGTCCGCGATCGGGGTGTCGGCGACCGGGTGGCGGTTGGCTTGCGTCGGCGCCACACCCGCGTTGTTGACCAGGACGTCGACCGACCCCAGGGCGGCAACCGCCTCGGAGACGAGCCGTTCGGCGGCGTCCGGCTCGCCGAGGTCGGCCTGCAGCAGCACGTGTTGCTCGCCGGGCAGTTGCCGCAGCGTCTCCTCGGCGTCCGCGCGGTTGCCCGCGTACTGCACCGCAACCCGGTCACCGCCCTGAGCGAACGCCAGCGCGACGGCCCGGCCGATGCCCCGCGAGCCGCCGGTCACCAGGACGGCCCTCATCGGGCGACCGCCGAGCATGCACCGCGCAGCGGCAGCGCGGACCCGTCGGCTTTGACACCGGACAGCGCACTCGCGGTGCGCAGTCGGCGTGCGAGGCCGTGGCAGCGCTGCGCGTGAGGCGGCATACGGCGGCAGATCGGCGCGGTCGGCGGGGCAACGGGACGGTGCGGCATGGGCAATCTCCTGGTCGGCGAACCTGAATCCTGCCCCGCGGAACATCGGCTACGTCAAATTGGACCCGCGCGGCTCGGGGAGCACACATGGCCGTGGGCCTGCCTGCCAACCCCGCTGTCAGGTTGGCAGGCGGCGGGTGTTTGCGATCAACCCGATGGCCGCCGCCACCCCACGTATCCCACCCGTACGACCACGAGGACGACGCCCGTCATCGGCGGACCGCGAGACGATGGCGACAAGGTCCCCTGCCCGGTCTTGAGCCGATCGTCACCGAGATCGGCCAACAGCGGGAGAGCGGGGGCGTCTCGTCCCCGGCGGACATGACGAGGAGAGGATCACTCTCGCCGCGTATCGATAGGCTCACCAGCGGGAGTTGATGCTTGGGAGGGGAACGATGCTGACCGCCGACGATCTGACAGCAGCGGAGCAGCAGCTGGTAGATGCGGCAGCCCGCAGCCAGGCAGTCGACCTGCGGGTCGGCGACGCCACCGCGGACGACCCGCGCTGCCGTGCATCGTGGTCACCGGAGCGGACAATAAGGGCTGAGGTCGTCGCCCGGCTGCTCATGGACACCGACGTTCGCACCCCGGTCAGCTTGGCCGGCGCGCGGATCACCGGCTCGCTCGACCTCGAGGGCGCCACGCTGAGCCGCTGGCTGCTGCTCGCAGATTGCTGGCTGGACGAGACAGTCGTCCTCGCTCACGCCAGCGCCCCGCTCATCCGCATGACCGGCTGTCACCATCCCGGCCTGGATGCTGAGAACCTGCATATCGAAGCAGACCTCGCACTGGAGCACGGGTTCACTGCCCACGGCGAGGTCAAACTGGCCCGTGCCCGGGTCGGTGGCGTGCTGTCCCTGGCCGGAGCCCATCTCGACAACCCCGGTGCAACCGCGTTGGACGCCGAACGGCTCACCGCCGACCACCATGTGCGCTTGGACGCAGGCTTCACCGCTCGCGGAGAGGTCCACCTTGCCGGCGCCCAGATCAGCGGAGACCTCGTCCTCACCGGCGCGCGGCTGACCAACCCCGGGACCACGGCTCTCGCCGCCGGCCAACTGCACGTGGCGCAGAGCGTGACAGCCGACAGGCTTCTGGTCCAAGGCAGCATCCACCTGGACGGTGCCGGCATAGACGGCTCACTCACCCTCACCGGGTCCAGCCTTGCCCGACAGGGCGACTGGGCACTGACCGGCGCCGACCTGAAGCTGGGACAGGCGATGCAACTCAGCCACGGCTTCCGCGCGCGGCGGCATCGACCTGCGAGGCGCACACCTCGGCACGCTCATCCTCGACACGGCCGAACTCGACAACCCAGGCGGATCGGCACTGGAAGGCGGCTCGCTCACCGTGGATCGCCAAGTCTCGGGCCGCCGGCAACTCACCGTACGCGGCGAATTCAGCGGGATCTAGTGAGGATCCCCGGGCCTTCAGGCCCGGGAGGAATCACTTCTCGAAATGGGGGTGGCCTGCGTGTACGCACGGGTCTGCTTTGTTGTCAGTGCTCCCGCATAGGGTTTCGGTATGAAGATCGTGGTGCAGGTGAAGCTGTTGCCGGAGGCCGAAGGGGCCGCCGCGCTGCGCTCCACGCTGCGCACGGTCAACGATCTGGCGTGCTGGGTGTCCCGGGTGGCGTTCGCTCGCGGCGTGCCGCGTGAGTATGAGCTGCGTAAGCACACGTATCCGCACCTCAAGGCCGAAGGGCTCGGGGCGCAGGCCGCGCAGCATGTGATCAAGAAGGTGCGTGACGCGTACACCACGCTGCAGGCCAACCTGCGCGCCGGACATCTCGGCAGGCCGAAGTCGAGGCGCCGGGTCAAGGCGGAGTCCAAGCCGATTGCGTTTCGCCCCGAGGCCGCGCAGCCGTATGACGACCGGTGTCTGAGCTGGCAGTACGACCGGCAGACGGTGTCCATCTGGACGATGGCCGGGCGGATCAAGAACGTCTCGTTCGTGTGCGCCGCCGACGCGCTCAAGACGCTCCGCGACTACCGCAAGGGCGAGTCCGACCTGATCGAGCGCGACGGCGTGTTCTACCTGATCGCCACCTGTGACGTGCCCGAGGCAGAGCAGTACGAGCCGGACGGTTTCATCGGCGTGGACCTCGGCATCGTCAACATCGCTACCACGTCCACCGGCTACCAGGCCGCCGGGCGCGGTCTGGGCCGCTATCGCAAACGCCAGCTCACGCTGCGGGCCAAGCTCCAGAAGAAGCGCACCAAGTCCGCCAAACGCCGGTTGAAAGAACGCTCCCGCCGCGAGCAGCGGCACGTCAAGAACACCAACCACATCATCGCCAAGACGATCGTGACCGAGGCTGAACGCACCTCTGCCGGGATCTCCCTGGAAGAACTCAAGGGAATCCGGCAGAGGGTACGGCTCCGTAAGCCCCAACGGGTCCAACTCCACTCCTGGGCCTTCGCCCAGCTCGGAGACTTCATCGTCTACAAGGCCCGCAGGGCCGGTGTGCCCCTGGTCTTCGTCGATCCCGCGTACACGTCGCAGACGTGCTGCGAATGCCAGCACATCGACAAGCGCAACCGGGTCGACCAAGGGCTTTTCATCTGCCGGGGGTGCGGGGTCGTTGCCCACGCCGACCGGAACGCTTCCCACAACATCGCCGCACGTGGCGTTGCCGTGTGGAATGCGGGGCGTGAGTCACGCGTCCCTGCCACCCCATAACGGGGTGTCTGGACGGAGGGGTCCAACCCAGCAGCCAGTTGGGAACTACCTCCAAGCCCGGTCCTCCAAGGCCGGGTCAAGTTGATCCTGTACGGGGCACAGATCGGCACGCGGGTGGACCTACGCGACGCCGCCTTCACCAACCCCGGCGGCCTGGCCCTCGACTTCGAGCGACTCAACACCCCGGCCCTTTATCTCCTTCCCTGACGCTCACCACAGGGACTTGTCGAAGTGAAACCGACCTCGATCGCGCACAGACCGTTTCTTGTCGGCCACGGCCGCGGATCCCAGTAGGCCGTGGCCCCGACCGCCCGCCCCGACGCCTGCTCCACCTGCGCGTAGGGGGCCAGCTTCCCGGCAGCGGCTCGGGCGAGCTGGGCATCGATGTATTCCTTGACCTCTGCTGTCGTAGGCACCCATGTGAACCGATAGGAGCTGCGGTCTTCTTCCGCGGCTGCGGCCAAGTCCGCCGCGCGGTGTTCCAGTGGCTCCAGGCGCACGAGCGTGCCTTCCAGAAACGGGCCCTCAAGCGTGAATCTCATTGATCACCCCCGAGTGTCAGCACGGATTGTTCGTGTCCAGGCGCGAGGCCCGGGCCCGCAGCGTTCCAGAGGCTTGGCGGCATGTCGCGTGAATTCGGCGCGGAGCAAAGTCCGCCGGAGCCCTGAAGTGTGGTGTCAGTCGCCGACCACCTCGCTCACGGCGGCGCGGGCGGCGGCTTCGTCGACGAGGTTCTTGCCGGTGGCGATCGCGGCGACCAGGGCCTGCAGGGAGAGGATGCTGAGCGCCCCGCGGGTAGCCGCGCGGTGAGCGCGGGCGCGCCGTGCTCCTGCCTGTTCTCACCGGGAGAGGTGAATCCGGCCTGGCTTGGGTCAGGCAAGCCGAACGGGTAGTCGCCGCCTCGGCTTCGCGGCCCCGCAGCCGCCTGTCCGTCGACAGTGGGCGCCTTGCCCTGGTCGGCGACCCCTCACGCACGCACCGGGCGATGCGGCGCTGCCGGTCGGTCAGGGAGGGCGTAGGAGGTGAGTGTCAAAGCCGGCCAGAACGGAGGGAGGAGTGGACGCCAGGGTTCGGGACGTACCTGCTTCGTTGATGCGGCTCTCGCGTGCGACTTTGTGTCCAAGGTTGCGTTTCGTTCAGTCAATCGTGCCTACCGGTAGAGCATGGTCCAGTCGATGCGAGAGACAGAGCGAAAGTACGAGGTCCCGTCGTGCTCCGATGCCTCCTGGCTGCCCCCGTTGGATCGGGTGGAGGGCGTCGCCTCTGTTGTCGACCGGGGCCTCGAGGAGCTTGACGCGGTCTACTACGACACCGATGATCTTCGGCTGTCCGGTTCTTCGGCCACACTGCGACGAAGGACCGGCGGCTCCGACGCCGGGTGGCACCTCAAACTGCCGTTGCCGGGCGACAGCCGGGAGGAGGTCCAGGCGGCTCTGACGGACGCCGTCCCGGACGCCCTGCGCGACCTGGCCCTGTCCCGCACCCGAGGAGCCGAACTGACCCCTGTGGTGCGCATCCGCTCGTCCCGTGAGGTGTGCGAACTCGTCGACGCCGAAGGTGCCGTGCTGGCCGAACTGAGCATCGACGCGGTGTGCGCGGAGTCCCTGCGAGCGCAGGGCAGGAGTGCGGCATGGCGTGAGATGGAAGTAGAGCTTGCCGAGGACGCCGATCCCGCGCTCCTGGACGCTGTGGAGAAGCGGCTGCGCGAGCACGGCATCGCACGTGCGCAGTCGTCGTCGAAGCTGGCGCGGGCCCTTGACGAGATGGCGCCCGTCCCGGCCGGCGAGCGTGACGAGGGTGTCGACCTGGCTGAGGGCTCGGCCGGTGAGCAGGTCCATGCTTACGTACGGGAGCAGATCCGCGTCCTGGCCGCCCTCGACCCGGCCGTGCGACGTGACAGGCCCGACGCGGTGCACCGGATGCGGGTCGTCACCTGCGCAGCTGCTTGCGCTCGTACCGATCCGTTCTGGACCGCGAGGTCACGGACGCGATCCGAGGGGATCTGAAGTGGCTGGCCGGCGAGCTGGGCGCGGAACGCGATCAGGAAGTGCTGATGGAGCGTCTTACCCGGGGCGTCAAAGCCCTACCCAAAGAACTCGTCCTCGGCCCCGTCTCGGCACGGCTACAGGCGTGGAACGTCGCTCGCGGCTTTGAGTCCCACCAGCGCAGTCTCGACGCCCTGGGCTCGCGCCGCTACCTGGCTCTGCTCGATTCCCTCGCCGCGCTCGGGCAGCAGCCACCGCTGCGTGCCAAGGCCGGCAAGGCGGCGGACAAGGTCATGGCCAAGGCGGTCCTCAAGGAGTTCGACCGCCTGGCCCAGCGCATGGTCCCCGCTTTGGACCTGGCGCCGGGGCCCGAGCGCGACGTGGCCCTTCACCAGGCCCGCAAGGCCGCCAAGAAGGTGCGTTACGCGGCTGAGGCCGCCCGTCCGGCTCTCGGTAAACCGGCCAAGCGCCTGGGTAAACGTGTCAAGGCGGGCCAGAAGGTCCTGGGCGACCATCAGGACAGTGTCGTGGCCCGTGGCACCATCCGCGACCTGGCCGTGGCGGCCCAGACGTCGAACGAGGCCGGTTTCACCTGGGGAGTGCTCTACGGCGGGGAGCAGGCCGTCGCGCACACCCGGGAGGAGGAACTGGTGACGGTGTGGGAGCGGGCCTCCGTTCCCAAGCTGCGCAAGCGGCTCAGCCGGTAGAGAGACTTGGCTCGATCCGACCGCGACGTGAACGCGCAACACCGCGCCCTTTCTTAGCTTGTGGGTTAACCTCGCTGCTGCTCCAAGCGGACGTGTTCGGTGAGGGCTTCGGCTCGTTCACGATCTTCCCGCGTTGGTACCGTGGGGCTGGCCTGCGGTATCTGGCACCTGATGACCACCATCAATGTAAGTGGCACCCAGTACGGGTGGAGTTCTTCTGCAGCACCCGCCGCAGGTGATCACCGGCGTGCGGACGTCGCGCTGGGGGTTCGCGGAGCTTGCGCCGTGCGGGCTCTGCTGTGGGTTTACGGTGCGTCAGATCTGGTCCGCGAGGCGTACGTAGTCGTAGTAGAGAGGGTCCCCGTCCTCGTCCACCGGGTACTCGTAGCTGCTCTGGTTGGCGAGGACGATCTTCAGCTGCGGCAGCTCGTCGAAACCGAGGTCGTTCTCGGTGATCTCGTGGCCCCGCTGCGTGAACAGCTCGAAGAGGTCCGCACTCGGGGTGCGGAAGACGTCGAGACCGTCGAGGAGCACTCGTACGTCGGCGTCCTCGTCGAGGAACCGGAACAGCTCCACGCCGCTCAGCGCGCCCTTGGTGAAGCCGAGCATCACGTTCAGGCCGGAGGTGTCGTGCTTGAGCAGGATCTGCCCGGGCTGGGGATCACCGGAGGCGACCCGCAGCAGCCCCCACGCCTGGACCGCGTCGCGCGCCTCCTGCGCCGACATGCCGAGCCGCAGCGGCCCGACACCGACCAGTGGCAGTAGTTCCAGTTCCATGTTCCGTCCTTCGCCCTTCTCGATGTCCCCAGGTCCTGGCCACTGTGCTCCACCTGTGCGTCAACCTGGCCGCGGAGCCTGTCTCCGTGCTCTTCAATAGCAGCCGCACGCCATGCAGCGCACTCTGCTGAAGATCAGGCGACTGCTTGAAGCGCAGAGCGGCGCCACTGCACCGGCCCTGCTGGCAACCCTTCAAGCCAGAGTCGCTGCCCGCAGCGACCGCCCTGACGGCAGGATCAAGACGACACGTTGATGATCGGCAGGCCCTTGGCCACCGAAGGGGGAGTCTGTCCTCATGGCCAACGCCAGCGTTCTGGAAATTTGGAATTGCTCTGACGGCGCGAATGGACTGGGTTGTGGTGCGCCGTGTCTGCCGGGGCAGGGATGAGTCCGGGCTGGGGGCGTCAGGTCCGGCGGTAGGGGATGGGGTCAGTTCAGTTGCAGGCGCATCAGTGTCAGATCGAGCCAGCGGCCGAACTTCGTGCCCACCTCGCGCACCGTGCCGGCGTGCTGGAAACCGTGGCGCTCGTGGAGGCGGACGGACGGCGTGTTCCCGGCCTCGATGCCCGCGATCATGACGTGCAGGCCCGCCGTCGTGGCGGAGGTGACCAGTGTGCCGAGGAGCGCGGAGCCGATGCCGTGGCCGTGGTGGCCCTCGGCGACGTACACCGAGTTCTCGACGGTGTGCCGGAAGCCGGAGTAGTCCTTCCAGGGGCCGTAGACGCCGAATCCCACGACTGCTCCGCCCTGCTCGGCCACGTACGCCGAGCTGCGCTTCAGGTGCGCGCCGAGCCAGGCCGCTCCTTCGTCGCGGGACTGCGGTGTGTCTGTCCACAGTGCCGTGCTGTGTTCGATGGCGTGGTTGCGGATGGCCAGGACGGTGTCCAGGTCGCTGGGCAGTGCGGGGCGTACCGTCACCGCTCGCACGTCATTCTCGTATAGTGGATGCATGTCTAATATCGTAGACCCTCTGGTGGAGCGCATCGGCGCACGCATCCGCGCGGAGCGGGACCGGCGCCGCTGGACGCTCGTCGAGCTGGCGCAGGAATCGGGGGTCTCGCGGGCGATGATCAACCGGATCGAGCGCGGCGAGAGCAATCCGACCGCAGTGGTCCTGGGCAAGCTGTCAGCGGCGTTCCAGCTGAGCGTCGCCACCCTGCTCGACCCCGAGGCGGGAGCGGGCAGGGTGCGGCGCGCCGACGAGGCGCCCCGATGGCTCGACCCGGGCACCGGTTACGCGCGACGGCAGATCTCGGGGCCTGGGTTCCCGGCCGAGATGGCGGAGATCCTGCTGCCTGCGGGGGCCGAAGTCCCCTACCCCGCAGCCGCGTTCGCGTTCCACCGGCAGCTCATCTGGGTGCTCGAAGGTCATCTCACTTTCCGTGAGGGCGAGTTGGTGCACGAGCTGGACGCCGGCGACACCGTCGAGCTGGGCCCGCCCTCGCCCTGCGTCTTCATCAACTCCACCAGTGACAGATGCCGTTACGCGGTTGTTCTGGTGCGTGGGGATGCGCCGTGAGCGGCCCGCCCCGTGGCCCCGTCGGCCTGCTGGCCTGCACGGCGGGCATCGCGTTGGCCAACAACTACGCGATTCAGCCCGCGCTCGGTGACGTCGCCCGTGACACCGGCACGTCGGCGGCCGCCATCGGCCTCGTCACGACGGCTGCGCTGGTGGGATGCGTCGCGGGCTTCGCGTTTCTGCTTCCGCTCGCCGACCGCGCGGCGCCACGGCGCCTCGTCACGGGCCAGCTCGCGATGCTCGCGGGCGGCCTGCTCCTGGCCGCGGCCGCTCGGGGGCTGTGGCTGCTGCTCGCCGCGTACGTGATCATCGGGGCGGGCGCGAGCGTCAGCGCACAGTCCTCGACGATCGCCGGGCGAACGGTGCCGCAGGAGCGGCGCGGGACAGCGGTCGCGCTGGTCGCCGCAGGGATGTCCGCCGGGATCCTGCTGAGCCGACTCGTCGGCGGGGCGCTCGCGCATGCGCTCGGCTGGCGTGGCATGCTGCTCTCCTTCGCCGGGCTCGTGCTCGTGTGCGCCGCCGGTGCGTGGCTGCGCCTGCCGGACCACCGGCCCGCCCCCACGCACAGCTATCTCGCCACGCTCACCGCGCTGCCCGGCCTCCTGCGCCGTTACCGTGCCCTGCGCCACGCCGTGGCGGCCGGGAGCCTGTGGTACTTCGCCTTCAGTCTCGTCTGGGTCGCCCTCACCGTGCGGCTCGCCCGGCCGCCGTACGGTCTCGACGCCGCCGCCATCGGTCTCTACAGCCTGGCCGGCGCCCTGGGCTTCGCCGCGCTACCGGTCGCCGGACGCCTCGGCGACCGCTTCGGGCCACGTGTCGTGATCTGCGCAAGCATGAGCACGGCCGCCGCCGGCGCCGCCCTGCTGTGCACCGGTCTTGACCATCCTGCCGTCACGGTGGCGGGTCTGGCCTTCGTCGACGCGGGCTGCTTCACCGCGCAGGCCGCCAACCAGGCCCGCATCCTCGCCATCGACCCACACCGCGGTGGCAGCCTCAGCGGCGTCTACCTGCTTGTCTACTTCCTTGCAGGTGTGGCCGGCTCCGCGCTGGCAGCACCCCTGATCACGGTGGGCGGCTGGCCCGCCGCGTCCGGCGCGGTACTCGGGGCGCTGCTGCTCTCCGGATTTCTCGCGCTGCGCCGCGACATGGGTGAGACACGTGGGCGAGACGAGGCAACGGACAAGACGGGCCGGGATGCACACGTCCGGGTCCCTTCCGTGCCGCTGCGCACCCGTTCACGGTAGGTGCGGGGGCGGGCCGGTCAGGCCCGCGTGGCGCACCTGGTGTGTAGCTCCTTCTGCGATGCTGCCACCGAAGCGGTGCATCCGTGTTTGCGGATCCTGCTGAGTGTGTTGGTGTGCGGCCACTCGGTTCATCGTCTGGCCGTCTGGCCGTCTGGCCGTCTGGCCGTCTGGCCGTCTGCCAGGCCAGGTCGTCCATCGTGGTGTCGAGTGTCCAGGCAGTGAGTACGCCGCGGCGGTCGTCCGCCTTCACGGGCCCCGCCTGTGCGGCCTGGAAGACAACGAGCTGCACGCCCAACTCGCCGAGGCCGGCGTGACGGTGCACCACAGTGTGGTGCACCGTCACGCGGCGGCGAGGTCTGTTCAGTGGAGTTGGGACAGTGTCGCAGCAATAGGCGGCGAACAACGCTCTTGCCGTGCTGGCTGCGCTCGGGGGATGCACCACAGCGGCCGCCGTGATCGGCGCTGCGCTGGTCGGCGAACTCGGTACGGCAGTCGCAGCAGGTGCGCCGGTGTCGGTCGCTCTCGCGGAGCTCGCACGCGTCGCACACCCGGCCCGGCTTTGGCAGCCATCGAGCCTCGCGCACACGGGGCCTCGCGGCGTGGACCGTGCAGCACGGGATGCACGTGCGGCGCGACTCGTGTGCGCCCTGCCGTGACGCTGGCAAGGGCCGCACCGGTGAGCATGGGGCCGCGATCCGCGCCGCCATCGCCTGCGCCGCAGCCCGGTTGCTGCGCATGCCGGAAGGCTGGCCACGCGGGGCGCGCCGTCAGGGAGATCGGCGCGACTGTGTGGACATCCGATGGAGCTCTGGTGTGCATTCACGGGGGTTCGGCGCCCGGCTGCTTTGCACCGCATCCGACCCGACGGCCTCGTCCGAATCGCGTCCGACCGACGGTAAGGACGTTCATGTTGCCCAACGAACCTGAGATGCGCCCCTGCGGGGTAGGCGTGTGGTACCTGGAGCTGGCGCTCCAGGGCAAACGCAAACAGCGCAGACACCTTGAGCAGGACTTCGCAGATCTCGCCCCGCAAATCGCGCAAGTGGGTGTCATGGCAGTTGACGTTCTGGCCCTGCCGGCTCTGGCCAACCCGCCGAACCCCGAGGAGTTGAAGAAGCTGCTGCACGTGCGCGATGTCTTGAGCTCGCGGGCGCAGATGCCCAGCAAAGTGGCGCGGCGGCTGCAAGTACGCCTGTTGTGCCGTCTCGTGCTGAGACTGATCCTTCCCAAGCGCTCCGCAGGACTGCTCATGGGCTGGCGCTCAAGAAAGACGCGTAGGAGTGAGGGCGTTCGCAACCTGCACGTGCTGATCACGTGCTGGCAGGACCCTGAGGGAACCGAGTCTCGCTCCTGACGCATCATCAATGCACACGGCCTCGGCCTGAACGGCCTCGGCGGCACGTAGTGGGTCCCGTCCTTGGGCGAATGCGCATCGGCACTCCAAGGGATCAGGGTGATGAGCGCGGCGCGGGAGTGTTCTCGGTGAGCGTGGTGAGGATGCGTCGTACGGCTTTTGACTGCTGTCGCGGGCGGGGTCCGAGGCGTCGGCGGAGCTGGTCCCCGAGGGCGCGGCGTATGGCTCTGGGCCATCCCTTGTGTGTGGGGGCGGGGTGTGGGGGCGGCGGTTCTTGGGGCCGTTCAGGAGGTCGGTGAGGGTGCCGCCGGTGAGGTCCTGGACGTGCTGTTGGCAGCTCCTGTGAGGGGCGTGCGACGTAGCGGCCGTGCAGGGACTGTCGGGTGACGGTGAGATCGCCCGCGATGGTGTCCCAGGAGATGTTCAGGGCGTGAGCCTGGGCGATGGCGAGAGACTCGATGTGGTCGGCGAGTTCGCGCAGCATCCGGGCCAGATCCAGGGCGGCGCGGGGGCGTTCGTCGGCGAGTTCCCCGAGTGCGCCGGGCCTTGTGTGCGATTGCCCGGCGGGCCGTCGTCTTGGCGATGACTGCTTTCGTCTCGAAGGTGACCGTGTCCTGGGCGCCGGCGGCCCGGGCGGACCGGCCATGCCGGAGCCGGTTGCAGTGGTGGCGGTGTCTGCGGCCGTGTGTGAGGGAAGTCTGCGTCCGTGGGTTGCAGGGGAGCGGAGGTAGCCGTCTCAGTGGAGTGAGGGCTCCTCGTGCTGCGGTGTCCAGTGGTGAGGTCCGTTGTGGTGCAGGGTCCATGTGATCTGGTCGTTGACCCAGCGGCGGAGGCTGTCGTCGTTGTTCATGGGGTGGTCGGCGTGGTTGTGGTGCAGGGCCCATGTGATCTGGTCGTTGACCCAGCGGCGGAGGCTGTCGTCGGTGTTCATCGGGTGGTCGGCGTGGTTGTGGTGCAGGGCCCATGTGATCTGGTCGCTGACCCAGCGGCGGCGGGCGTCGTCGTTGCTGTCGCGTGCTGCGTCCTGGTTGCGGCCGTCGTCGTGGGTGCCCGGGAGCGGCACGTGCTGGGAAGCGACGGCTGTCCGGTCGTTGGCTGGGTGCGTTGCTGCCGACGCGGGACCGGCCGACGTGAGGAGTCCCGCGGCTGCGAACGTCACGGAAGCGGCGCCGACCGCAGCACGCTGCGCAATGGTGAAAACCATGATCTCTCTCCTTGCTCATCCCGCGACCTGCATAACCGGCCGCGGGGGCTTGCCTTTGATCAGGCACTGACGACAGTACACGGAAGTGGTTGAACGATGAACTAAATGGGAAGTGAGGTGCGCCATGTCCCGAAAGCCGCTGCGCCGCATGTTCCGGTGGCCCGTATCGGTTGCCTGGGGCTGGGCAGTTGGCGCAGCGGCTCCTTCTACTTCGTGTCGGTGCTCGCCCCGGTGGCGCGGGCAACGGTTCGTGCACCGCCGTGCCTCGGCCGCCCCGCCCCGGCAGCCCTGCCTCGGCCGCCCCGCCCCGGCAGCCCTGCCCCGGCCGCCCCGCCCCGGCCGCCCCGCCCCGGCAGCCCAGCCCCGGCGGCCCCGCTCCGGTCGTCGGCTCCGGTCGGCACTGTCGTTCGCTCAACGGTGGCAGTAGCGCAACGCCGCCGAATGCGTGGCCGGTTGACCGCGGATCGCGTCGCG
The DNA here is from genome assembly GCF_042270245.1 of Streptomyces sp. NPDC055955. Lineage (NCBI taxonomy): Bacteria > Bacillati > Actinomycetota > Actinomycetes > Kitasatosporales > Streptomycetaceae > Streptomyces > Streptomyces sp. NPDC055955. Next base: position 71,045 of record NZ_JBHJYS010000019.1, on the reverse strand, counting down.
CGGGCTGTGCCGGATCAACTGACGGCCGCGGCCGGGAGCGACGCTGTGATTCCTCACGGTTCCCAAGGGCGGTGCGGGGCTGCGTGTGACGGTGTGCGGCTGGTTGGCGTTCACGGCCCCGCCCACCTGCTCGGGCACGTCACAGTGCGCATTGGTGGCCCTCGCTGGCCGGGGTGTGTCGGCAGCCCCCGGTCCATGACTCCTGGGGCCCTGTGCGGTGGTCGAGGGCGTATGAGGGTGCGTGTCCCCTGCAGAGCGGGTCGGCCGGCCGATCGTAGGCGGGCCTCGGTGCGGGCTCTGGTGGGGCGTGTGCCGGCGAGGCCGCGCATCACTGCCCGGTGATCGGCTTGGGCGGGTTGAAGGTGCTCGCGCCGCGTGCCCAGCCAGGTGGCCGCCTGCGTCGTGGGTCAGTGCGTGTTGGTGCGGTCGAGGTCGGCGAGCAGCCTTTCCGCGTCGGTGATGAGAGAGCCATAGACGTGCCAGGCGCCGGGCTTGGTGAGGGTGCCACGGGCGATGGTGTCGGTCATGGTGTCGTGCCAGGCCAGTGTGCCGTCGATCGCTGCGCGCAAGCGTTCGCGGGGGGATGTGTCCGGTTGGCCGCCTGCCGGGCGGGGTTCGGTGAATGCCTGGACGGCTGCTCCCGCCAGGTGGAGGGTTTCGGCGTACTGGTCGAGGAACTGGTGTCCCAGGTGGTGGTCGGAGTGGTTGTCGTGCGCGTTGTCGGCGAGGGTCCGTGCGATTCCGCGCACCTGGATCGACACGCCGCGCAGGACCCTGAATGTGTCGTCGAAGGTCGTCTCCTTGCGTCGCTTGTGCGCGACGCAGCGTGTGTTCCACCGCAGGCTCTCGTCGGCCTGTTGTACCTGTTCCTCTGCGCGAGTGAGGCGTTTGTCCAGGCTGCGCGCCTGGTGGAGCCAGGTGTGGGCCTTGGGGGTGAGCTGTCGCCCGGACAGGCCGGTGCCCATGTCGTGCAGCAGTGTTCCTATCGAGCGGGCGAGGTCGCGTACGGCGGAATCGGACTCGTTCAGGTAGAGCGGTGGCAGGACCAGGGCATTGACCGCGATGCCCACCGCCGCGCCCGTGAGCGTCTGCAGTGCGGGGGACAGGAGACTGCCCATGGGGTCGGTTGCGGTGGCGGCCAGCGCGATGACTGCAGTCGAGGCGACCTGGAGACGGTCGTCGGCGGTGCGGCGCGGGCCCGCGATGACCGCGAGAACCGCGATGACCGCGACGGCGCCCGCGGTCGGTCCCAGCAGCCGCGCCGTCGCGAGGGCGAGGATCAGTCCGGCGATCCTGGCCGCCACATTTTGTGCCGCTTTGGTCACGGACTGGTACACCGTGGACGCGTTGACCATGAGCAGAGCGGTGGTGACCGCCAGGTAGGGCCGGCCCTCGGGGGACCAGGGGGCCACGATGCTCCAGGTGAGCATGGCCGCGATGAGGGTTTTGGCGCCGTGCACCACATGGCCGGCCCGCTGGGTGCTCAGCCGGCCGGCGAGGCGGCGTAGCGGCCCTGCTGCCGGTACCGGAGTGCGCCCCAGCCGAATGGTTGAATCTTGCATGACCTCGATGATGGCATCATATGTCCGTTTTAATCTCGTGACATCGGCCACGGTCACCCGTGGCCCGTTGCTGCCGGCCGACGGTCGGCGTGGGGGGCATGTGCCGGCGCGGAGCGTCGCGAAAGGGACGGGGCGCGCCGAGAGGATGGGTCCGGAGCGGGGCCGCGCAACCCGGATCGAAAGCCCCCTTGCGCGACGGGCCGATGCGGCCCCCGCGCATCAGGGCCTGCCTCATGGGACCTGAAGCCTCCTCCACGTATTCACCAGCTGATGGTCTGCGGGAGAGAGCCGGTTGGGCATCGTCATGTGGACGCGTCCTGCAGGATGGGCTTCGAGCGTCGCTTGTAGCAGCGGAGCGCGGCTGCAAGTCCGAAAGGGGCCAGGCGGTTGGTGGGCCGGCGCTCGAAGCGGGGACTGAGTCTGAGGTAGCCGGTCGGCCAGGACATGGTCCGCTCGATGACCCACCTCCGGCGGCCCAGGCGTTCGCTGGGCGACCCCGGCGCCCTCCCTACCGGGCGGCTGCCCCCAGCCGTTCCACCATCAGGGCGACGAGGGCGGCGCGTTGCGGCATGTGGGTCACGTCGGTCCATTCGTGGTCGGCGTGGGGGCCGCCGCCGACCGCGCCGAGGCCGTCCAGGGTGGGGGTGCCCGCTGCCGCACACAGGTTGCCGTCGGATATGCCGCCCACTGCCGCCGAGCCGGGCCATGGGAGGCCGAGTTCGTCCAGGCAGGTGCGGGCTGTTACGAGCAGGTCTGCGGCGCGGGCCTGTTCGAGGGGCGGGCGGTTGGGGCCGCCGGTGATCTCGAAGGGGAGCCGGGCCGTCTCGGAGACCACGCGGTGCAGTGCCGTGTCGATCTCCTGTTGCGTTCGGATGTCGGGGACGCGGACGTCGACGGTGACCTGGGCGCGGTCGGGCACCGTGTTCTGGGTGGTGCCCGCGCTCGCCAGCGTCGGCGTGAGGGTGATCCGGTCGTCCTGCGCGGCGAGGGATTCGAGGGCGACGATGATTTTGGCGAGGTCGCTCAGGGCGTTGCATCCCTTGTCGGGCTCCAGGCCCGCGTGGGCGGCGATGCCCTTGACGCGGATGTCGTAGAACGACCAGCCCTTACGGGCGTGCTTCAGGCCGCCCCCGTCGGCTGCGCCCTCCAGTACCAGCGCCGCACGGCACTGCCGCGCCCATTGGGTCACGACCCGGCCGCCGGCCGGGGAGCCGATCTCCTCGTCGGCAGTGGCCAGGAACGCGACGGCGGGGTCCTGGCCGGTCAGTTCGCGCAGCTGGGCCACCGCGTACAGGCCCTGGATCAGGCCGGCTTTCATGTCGAAGACGCCGGGGCCTGTCACCCGGGTGCCCTCCACGAGGAACGGGCGGTGCTTCAGGGTTCCTTTCGGGAACACGGTGTCGAAGTGGCCGAGGAGGAGGACGGGTTGGGTGTCGGCCGGGCCGAGCTGCCACAGCAGGCCGCCGGGGCGGCCGTTGCCGGGGTCGTTGGGCAGGATGGTGGGGGCGGTGCCCAGGAGCCGGGTGCCGATCTCGGCCAGGACGGTGCGGCACGTGCTCAGGGCGTCGCCGTCCAAGGACGGGGACTCCGCGCGTACCAACCGTTCCAGATCCGTGACCATGGCCGGGGTGGCGTCGGTGAGGCGATGCAACAGGTCCTGCGGGTCGAGGGCTTGGGGTGCGGGCACGGCGGGGCTCCTTCGGCGCGGCTTCCGTGGGGGTAGGCCTGTGCATGATGGCCCTGTCGCGACATGCGATGGTTTGTGCGACCCCCCAAGTTTTGGAGCTGATCCGCCGTGCCCGACCACAACCCGGAACACTTGGGTGCTGCTGGAGGGGCAGGCGCCGACGCCCCGGCGACCCTGACCACCGTCGTGGACTGCCTGGGGCCCGGAACCGTCGCCGTGTGGGCGGCCCCCCACGGCCTGGACGTACCGATCCGCTCGCTCTTTGTGCACGAAGGACCGGAAGAACCTGAACGGCGCGACGAGCCTGAAGGGCATGAAAGACATGAAAACCGCGAAGGGCGCGGAGGGGACGCGGGGTACAGAGGGGGCGAGGGGTGCCCGGGTTCCGCAAGCCTTTCGGAGCCGGGTCCGGGTGCCGGGGCGGGCGTGGGGGCCGGGCTCGGCCGGGCCGGCGGGCTGCTGCTCGGTATCGGGGCGGGCGGGGAGCCGCCCGGTCTGATCCGGGCCGCGGCGGGGGCCGGGGCGAGTGCCGTGATCGTCAAGGCCGGCGTGGCCGGCGGGGACCGTGCCCTGCGTGAGGCGAGCGCTCTTGGTACGGAGCACGGGGTGGCGGTTTTGGCGCTGGCATTCGATCAGGACTGGACGGATCTGATCGGACGGCTGCGTGCCCTGCTGGCGGTTGGGGTGGGGCCCGGGGCGCGGCAGGGGGCGGTGCTCGGCCGCCGGCACGACCTGGTGAGCCTGGCCAACTCCCTCGCCCGGCTGGTCAACGGCTCGGTCATGATCTTCACGCCGGGCCAGGAGCTGCTGGCCGCCTCCCGCCTGGGCCCCGGCGACGACGAGATGCGCCGGGCCGCGGTGCTCGACCAGCACGGGCCGGCCGGATACCGGGCGCGCCTGGTCGAACTCGGCGTGTACCGGCGGCTGTGGGCCGGGCCCGAGGTGGTCGATGTCGCGGCGGTGCCGGAGGTGGGGGCGGGGCGCAGGCTCGCGGCGGCGGTGCGCGCCGGAGGGGAGAACCTCGGCTCGATCTGGGTGGCCGAGGGCGACGAACCCCTCGTGAAGAACGCCGCCGAACTCGTCGCGGACGCGGCGACGGTCGCCGTGGGGGTGCTGCTCGGCCTCGATCAGGAAGAGGTGGCCCGGCGGCGCCTGGACGAGGAGCTGCTGGGCCGGGCGCTGCTCGGCGACGTCGACCCGCAACTGGCCGCCTCCCATCTGGCCGTCGACCCGGGCACGCCGGTCACCGTGCTGATCGCGGACCTGTCGGCCCAGGGCACCCGCCCCGGCGCGGCCGACCTGTACCGGGCGAAGGAGGAGGCGCTGCGCCGTCTGGCCGGGTACCGGTGGCGGGCGCTCGCGACGACGGGCCCGAGTCGGGTCGTCCTCGCGCTGGTGGGTCTGGCCGACCGGGACGGCATCCGGCGGGCGGCGGACGCGGTCGGCGCCGCTGTGGCGGAGGCGGTCGGAGTCCGGCCGCGTACCGGTATCGGGTCCTGTGTGCCGCACCTGGGGGAGCTGCCGGCCAGCCGCATGGAGGCGGACCTGGTGGTACGGGCACTGGCCCGGCGCGGCGAGATCCGCAGCGCCTTTTTGGAGGACGTGCGCGGCACGGCGAACCTGCTGATGCTGGGCGAGGCCGTCACCGCCGACCGGCGGCTCCAGGAGGGGCCGGTGCACCGGTTGCGCGCGCACGATCTGCGGCGCGGCACCGCGTACACGCAGACGCTGGCGGCCTATCTGGACGCCTTCGGGGACACCGCGGCGGCCTCACGGGAACTCAACGTCCATGCGAACACCCTGCGCTACCGGATGGGGCGTATCCGTGAGCTCACCGGCCTGGATCTGGGCGATCCGTACGAGCGGCTGAACGCCGCCGTGCAACTCTTCGCCCTGCAACCGAACGACCTTGTCGCCGTGCACGAGGGAACGCCGAAAACCTCTTCGCCCTCCACAAGCCGTGAGGGTACGCCGGGTTTGCACACTGCTGACCACGATCCGGTGACCGGTGCCGGGACGTGATCGACGGATATCCGCGTGGAGGTGGAAGATGACAGAGGGCAAGAGCTTTCGGGCGCGTTCGGCCCGGCGGGTGGCCATGGCCGCCGTGTCCGTACTTTTCATGACCTGGCTGATCGATTACATCGACCGGCTGGTGATCACCCTTGCCCTGCCGGACATCGGTGAGGAGTTCGGTCTCGGCACCACGATGCAGGGCCTGATCCTCACCGCCTTCTTCGTCACCTATGCCGCGATGCAGATCCCCGGCGGCATCCTCGCCGACACCAGGGGCACTCGCCCCACGATGCTGCTGGCGGCCGGCGGCTGGACCGTCTTCACGGCCGCCAGCGGGCTGGCGATCGGACTGACGACCATGATCGTGATCCGGGCCGTCTTCGGCGTCTTCCAGGGCATGTATCCGGCCGCGTCCATCAAGGCGCTCAGCGAGCGCACCACCCCCGAGCAGCGGCTGACCGCCAACGGCGTGATGTCCGCGTCCAACCCACTGGGTTCCGCGATCGCCCCCATCGTCGCGGCTCCGCTCATCGTGGCCTTCGGCTGGCGCGGGGCGTTCTGGGCGGTGTCCGTCCTCGGCCTGCTGATCGTGATCGTGCTCTGGAAGGGCATGCCGAAGCCGCTGACGACCGAGGAACTCGCCGCCGCGACCGGCAGGCCCGCCCCCGAGCCGGTCGCGCAGGTCTCGCTGCGGCAGGCGATGGGACTGCTGAAGTCCTCGATGATGTGGCGCTTCACCCTGATGTTCTGCGGGTTCAACATCATCGGCTGGGGCCTGGTCTCCTGGGTGCCCTCCTACCTGCGGGAGAACAAGCACGTCTCGCTCACCGGCGTGGGCCTGATGTCCGGCATCCCGTGGGTCGCCGCGGCGATCAGCATGATGGCCGGCGGCTACCTCTTCGACCGCTTCTTCCAGGGCAACCACCGGCGCGTGGTCATCCCCGTCATGCTGGTCACGGCCGGCCTGCTGGTGATGATGGTGCGCGCCGGGTCGGCCACCGAGTTCATCGCGTGGGAGACCTGCGGGACCCTCGTGATGTACCTGGCGTACATGCAGATCTTCGGGCTGCCGCTGCGCATGCTGCCTGCCGAGTACGCGGGTGTCGGCGGCGGCATGGTGAACTTCGGCGGCCAGCTGGCCGGGGCCGTCTCGCCGTTCGTGATGGGCTTCCTCGCCGAGCACTTCTCCTACGGTGCGGCCTTCTCCTTCCTCGGTATCGGATGCGTCCTGGCGATCGTCGGCGCGCTGGTCACTCCGCAGACCCCTGAGGCGTTTCGGGCCGGTCTGGGCCGTCACCTGGACCTGTCGCACAAGACGTCCACCCCGGACCCGGTCGCGGTGGGCGCCGCGTGAGCACCCCCGCCAGCAGTACCGCACTCGTGCCCGTCGGGCAGCTCAAGGAGCGGGCCCGCGCCGCGATCGAGGACTGCCGGGAGCGGCTGCTGGAGCTGAGCGAGGACCTGCAACGCCACCCGGAGACCGGCTTTCGCGAGCACCGGGCCGCCGCGGCGGTGGCCCGGTGGTTCACCGAGCTCCGGCTCCCCTTCGAGGCAGGGCTCTCTGTGACCGGGGTGAAGGCCCGCATGGCGGGGCGCGCCCCGGGGCCGACCGTGGCCGTGCTCGGCGAACTCGACGCCCTGGTGCTGCCCGGGCACCCGCTCGCCGACCCGGCCACCGGCGCGGCGCACGCCTGCGGCCACCACGCCCAGGTGGCGTCGATGATCGGCGCGGCGGTCGGCCTGGCCACCGTACAAGGGCACCTGGACGGGGACGTGGCGTTCCTCGCCGTCCCGGCCGAGGAGAGCGTCGAGCTGGACTGGCGGCGCGAGCGGGTGCGGGCCGGGGAACTGACGCACCTGGTCGGCAAGGCCGACCTCCTCGCCCGGGGCGCCTTCGACGATGTGGACATGGCGATGCTCTGCCACACCTCGGGGCAGCCCGCCCGGCTCAGCGTGGGGGACAGCCACAACGGGTCGGTGGTGAAGCGGATCACCTTCACCGGCCGGGCCAGCCACGCCGGTTCGTCCCCCTGGCACGGGGTGAACGCCCTCAAGGCGGCGATGCTGACGATCAGCGCCATCGACGCCCAGCGCGACACCTTCCGCGACGAGGACACCGTGCGCGTCAACGCAGTACTGCCCCACGGGGGTGACGCGCCCACCGCGGTACCCGACCGCGCCGAACTCGAGGTGGTGATCCGGGCCCGCACCCTGGACGCCCTGCGCGGCGCCTGCGACGCCGTGGATCGCGCCGCACGAGCCGGAGCGATGGCGCTGGGCGCGCGAGCGACCACCGAGACGACGCTCAACTACCTCCCGCACCACCAGGATCCGGCCCTGGTCGAGGTGGCCCGGGCCAACGGCACCGCCCTGCTCGGCCCCGACGCCGTGGCCCCCGGCCGGCACCTCGGCGCCTCCACCGACATGGGCGACCTCGGCGCCGTGATGCCGGTCCTGCACCCGTTCGTCTCCGGTGCCACCGGAGACGCGCACAGCGTCGACTACACGGTCACCGACCATGTCCTGGCCGCACTGGAACCGGCCGTGCTGATGGCCTGGTGCGTCATCGACCTGCTGGCCGACGGCGCACCCGGGGCGCACGACGTCCTCGCACGGCGCGCCCGGCGCACACCACCGGACGGACGGTCCACGGCCGACCGGTACGCCGGCCTGCGGGCCGGATTCGACGGCCTGACCCACTACGACCCAACCCACGACACGGTGCGTGGGACACAAGGAGAACTGTGAGCACCCCCCAGAGCACCACCGAGAGCACCCGCGAGCAGAACGGGCCGAGGACCGCACTGGTCACCGGAGCGGCCGGAGGCATCGGGGCGGCCGTCGCGAAGCGGCTGAGCGCGGACGGCATCCGGGTGATCCTCGCGGACCTCCGCACCGACCGCCTCACCCCCCTGACCGCCGGGCCGCCGCTCGCAGAAAACGCCGGAGGCTTCGCCGCCCTGGAGGTGGACCTCACCGACCGGGCCGCGCTGCCCGGCTTCGTGGACCGCGCCTGGAACGTGTGGGGCGGCCTGGACATCCTGGTCAACGCCGCCGGCCTCTACCCGAGCGCCCCGCTGCTCGAGATGCGCGACGACCAGTGGGACCAGGTCATGGACGTCAACCTGTCCGCAGTCTTCTCGCTGTCGCGGGCCTTTGCCCGGCGGCTCGTCGACGCGGGCACCGGCGGCCACATCGTCAACATCAGCTCCGGCGCCTCCACCCGCGCCCGCCGCGGCGCCGCCCACTACTGCACCTCCAAGGCCGGACTGGACATGCTCACCAAGGCGTTCGCCCTGGAACTCGCCGAGCACAGCATCCACGTCAACGCCGTCTCTCCCGGCTTCATCGAGGTCGACAGCGACGTCAACCCGCTCGGCGAGGCGTACGTCCGCTCGATCCGCGGTGGGCAGCCCTGGCCCCGCGCCGGTGTCCCCGACGACATCGCGGGCGCGGTGTCCTTCCTGTGCGGCCCCGACTCCGGCTGGATGACCGGCGCGTCGCTGTCCGTGGACGGCGGTGCGGGCACCGGAAACGCCGCACTGCCGCTGAGCTGAGCCGAATAGGGAACGAGAACACCATGGCGAAACCCGACACCACAACGGCACCAACACCTCCGCCGGGCGCGCACAGGGGCGGATACGTCTGCGTGACCTTCGACTTCGATGCCCTGTCCTCCTGGATGGCCCGGGGCATACTGACCGCGACCCCGCGCTCCCGGGGGGAGTTCGCCGCCGTCGCGGTGCCCCGCCTGCTGCACATCCTTCAGACCCGGGGCATCCCGGCGACCTGGTTCGTGCCCGGACACACCGCCCTCACCTATCCGGAGCTGACCCGCGAACTCGCCGCGCGAGGACACGAGATCGCGGTGCACGGGCACGCCCACGAGAACGTCGCCGCCCTCAAGCCGGCCGAGGAACGCGCCGTGCTCCAGCGATCGCTGGACGCCCTCAAGGAGGTCACGGGCGAGCTGCCGCGCGGGTTCCGGGCGCCGGCCTGGGATCTGTCCGACGCCTCCGTCGGCCTGCTCGTGGAGCACGGATTGCGCTACGACAGCAGCCTGATGGGCCACGACTACGCCCCTTACCCCTGCCGCACCCCGGACGTGCTGGACGAGGCGGGGGTCCGCTGGGGCGAGCCGGCCGGTCTCCTGGAGATCCCGGTCGCCTGGAGTCTGGACGACTTCCCGTACCTGGAGTTCCTGCGGACCCCGTCCGGTCTCATGCCCGGTCTGCGCGACCCCGGCGAGATGTTCGCCAACTGGACGGCTGACCTGGACTACATGCTCCGGGACTTCGACCACGGTGTCCTGACCGTCACCATGCACCCCGAGGTGATCGGCCGCGGCCACCGCCTCCTCGCCCTGGAACACTGGCTCGACGAAGTCGCCTCGCGCGGCGCCCAGTTCGTCACCTGTGAACAGGTCGCCGATCTGGCCGCGGCAGGTGCCGAGCTGGGGCGGTACCGACCCGCCTGACCAGCCAGGGGGGGTGAGCGGCACGGTACGGCAAACGACTCAGGAGTCGTGCCCTCGATCCAGGTGGAGCCCGAGACCAGAGAACTCATGAGGCGGCCGACCACACTCCGGTGCCGGTGCCGGTGCCGGTGCCGGTGCCGGTGCCGGTGTGGGATGAGGGGTGGGGTCGGCGTACGGCGATCAGCCGGCGCGCATCCGATCGGAACAGAGACCGGACACCCCCCGGAAGGGGACGGGCCCGCTATCTGAGCCCGGATCAGCAGCCGTCGCCCTTCGCCGGGCGGCTGGACTCTGCCGTGGGTGCACAGTCGGCGATGTGGCGGGGCAGTGGCGGCCTCGGCATGGGGCTAGCCGCGGCCCGTGCCTGTGCGTGGAGATTCGAAGGAGTGGGTCGCGGCGCCGTCCTGGTCGCGGCGCGGGCCCCGCGGCGTCCTGCCCGGAGGCGGTGCCGCGCCGGCCGTGTTGACGCGGGGGAGCGCGTAGGGGTGGGCCTCGGTCAGCCAGCGCATCATCCGCTCACGGACCGTGACCCGCACCGTCCAGATGTCGTCCGCGTCCTTGGCCGTGACCAGGGCGCGCACCTGCATGGTGTTGGGAGTGGAGTCCGTGACGGCGAGCCCGTAGTCGCGTCCGTCCCAGGCCGGGCACTCGCGCAGGATGTCGCGCAGCTTCTCGCGCATGGCCTCCACCGGCGCCGAGTGGTCGAGGTGGAAGAAGACGATGCCGGTCATCTGGGCGCTGCCACGCGACCAGTTCTCGAACGGCTTCGAGGTGAAGTACGAGACGGGCATCGTGATCCGCCGCTCGTCCCAGGTCCGTACCGTCAGAAAGGTCAGGGTGATCTCGTCGACGGTGCCCCACTCGCCGTCCACCACGACCGTGTCGCCGAGGCGCACCATGTCGCCGAAGGCGATCTGCAGCCCGGCGAAGAGGTTCGACAGCGTGGACTGTGCGGCGACACCGGCGACGATGCCGAGGACGCCGGCCGAGGCGAGCAGCGAGGCGCCGGCCGCCCGCATCGTCGGGAAGGTGAGCAGCATCGCGGCGACCGCGACCACACCGACGATGGCGGACACCACCCGCTGGATCAGCGACACCTGGGTGCGGACCCGGCGGACCCGGGCGGGGTCGCGGTGGGCGGTCGCGTAGCGGGTGTACGAGGTCTCCACGACGGCGGCGGCGATGCGCACCACCAGCCAGGCCGTGGAGCCGATGAGGGTCAGCGTCAGGATCCGGCCGATGCCGATGGAGTGCTCCTCCAGCAGCTTGGCCTGCGCGTAGGACCCTCTGAGCATGCCGGTGCACAGAACGAGTTGGAAGGGGACACGGCCGCGACGGAGCAGCCCCCACAGCGGGGTCTCGTGGTGCCGGCCGTCCGCGCGTCGCAGCAGCCGGTCCACGGCCCACCCGACGAGCAGCGTGAGCACGACCGATCCGCCGACGACGATCACCGGGCGCAGTACGTTCTCCATGCCCCCGACCGTAACCGGCCCGCCGCGGTCCAAACCTGGAGCCGGAAGCCGTCCGTACGCGGGCCCGCATGGCGTCGGCGGTCCCTGCACGCCAGGGACAAGGACAACACCGTCGACCTTTACGTCGTCAGTGATATCAAGGTCGACACCCGCACCCGACCCCTAGACCGCCAGTGGCAACAAGGTCACCCTCTTCACCGACTGGGAGCCGAGGAGGACCTCAGGCCCCGCAGGTACGAATACCGGCTCCCCGACATCACCGACTGACCCCGCGGGGCCCGGTCGCGAGGAGACGCCGAAAGGCTTGACGCCCGGTCACCTGCCCCGCAGCGCCGGGCTGCCGTAGGTGCCCGACCGAACGGGGTGCCCGGCGGCAGCATCGGCTTCGTGAGGGAGGTGCCGCAGGGCCGGCTCAGTCTTGCACGGGCCTTTGACAACAGGTGTACTTCGGCGGGTGCAACGGGAGCTCGGTGATGCCGCGCAGAGCGGCTTGCGGGCCCGGGGCGAGCGTGGCCCGGGCCATCACAGTCGACTCGCACCCGAGCCCGGTACACGGGCGCATTCGGGGCCGAGCATGTCGTCGAGATTCCGGCGTCAGTGCTCGCTGGTTGCTTCGGTGAGCGGGGCGTGGTGGTGGACGAGCTGTTGCCAGGGCAGGTCATCGCCCGCGCTCTTCTCGTGCGCGCCTGGGTGAACGTCCTCTTCTCCACCCCACCGAAGGGTCTGCCCGGTGGATGGGTGAAGGTCCGGTGTGAGCCCCTCTTTGAGGGCACGTAGGCACAAGGTCGGCAGACGCCTACCAACACCTGCCCACCCAACCGTCAAGCCCCACAACGGACTTCGTTGTGAAACGGTGAGTGAGCGGGGCGGGATGGCTCCTTCGAGCGGGTACACGCGCTGCGCATCGAGGGACGGCCAAAAGTGGCGGAGCACGTTCAGTCGCGGCAGATCCGCTCGACGATGACCTGCCAACTGTCCCCCAGGGGCGCGGTGTCGGGGAGCGGCGCGGTGTCCGAGCCCGGCATGGCCAGAAAGATCAGCAGTGGCCCCTCAAGTGCGGAGGTCAGCTGGATGGCGAGGCTGTCGAGATCGTCGACGGTGGACAGGGCCTGCTTCAGGAGCATGCGGATGTGCTGGTGGGTGAAGGTGGCAGCGGCGCCCGCCGGGACGGCCCGGTTACGGTCCAGTGCGGCGCGCGCGACGGCATGGTGCGCGGTGAGGTACGCGGTCCGGGCCCGGCCGTACGCGATGAGCCGTTCCACGGGGTCAGCGCCGGGCCCCAGCGGCGGGGGGCCGGACAGGGCCCGCTGCTGGAAAGCGCACTCGGCGTCGTCGAGCAGGGCGTGGAAGATGCCGGCGCGGGTGCCGAACCGGCGATAGACGGTGCCCTTGCCCAGTCCGGCACGCTCGGCCAGACCGTCCATGGTCACCTTCTCGACCCCCAGCTCGGCGACCATCGCGCGTGCCGTGGCCAGCAGCTGCTCACGGTTGCGTGCCGCATCGGCACGCTCGGCGCGGGGACGGCCCAGGGGCACCACGGATGGATCCATGCCGTCAATCTACCGCCGGAGCTCTAAGCGGGGTAAAGTCCGCTTCTGTTACCGTGGTGCCGGGCTGCCCGAGCGGCGCCGCCCATCCCGGCCGTCCGTACACACGCTGAACGTCGATGCGCCGACCGAATTCCGTCCCCTTTTCCCTCCCCTTTCTCTGACAACTGGACTGCGTCATGAATGTCTTTCTGTGGATCTTGCAGATCCTGCTCGCCCTGGTCATGCTCGCCGCAGGAGGCGGCAAGCTGGCCCAGCCCTACGAGAAGACCGCCGAGAGCATGGCCTGGGCCAAGAGCTTCAGCCCCGGCCAGGTCAAGACCATCGCCGCACTCGAAGTGCTCGGCGCCCTCGGCCTGGTGCTCCCCGCAACCACTGGTATCGCCACCGTGCTGACGCCGCTCGCCGCCACCGGCCTCGCGATCACCATGGCCGGCGCCGCACTCGTCCACGCACGGGCGAAGGAGCGGTCCCACATCGCAATCAACGCCGTACTGCTGGTGATCGCGGTCGTCATCGCCTGGGGCCGCTTCGGCCCGTACGCCTGGTGAGCGCGCAGACCGCGGCGCGCTCACCCGTGCGGTGGGCCCGGTGGAAGCCCAGCGCGGGTCGTTGACGAGGTGCTCGTAGAGGCGGCCGCCGTCGAGCGCGGTGTCGAGGCTTACGACCTGGGCCGGGGTGGTGTGGGTCCAGTGCTCGGCCAGGGCGACGAGTGCGGCGCCGGAGTTGATGAGGAAGGCGCGGCGGTCGTGCGGCACGTAGGTCTCCTGGAGGACGTTGCGGCTGTCGGTGGTGGTGAAGGGCCCAGGCTGTGAGTGGACGGGCAGCCAGCAGGGCCAGTCCAGCCGATCGACTTCCGCATGCGGGATGCCGAGGACATCGGCGATCAGGTACTGGGAGTCTGCGGACGGCTCGACGCCGCCTGTTTCGCACTTCCAGATCCGGTTGCGGTCGATGCCCGAGCGGCGGCCGCGAGCGCGCGCTGCCCTCTTCATCCGTGTGGAGAGGTCATCCATGGACCAGTTGTGTTCGTCGCGTACGGCGGCGAGCGGATGTTTGATCAGCCGCATCACGGGCGTCCTGTCTGGTCGGCCGAGATCCTGAACTCCACGATGGCGTGCAGGCGTTGAGGTGAGCAAGCCCACCTCAAAGTGAGCTGCCCAGCCAGGGCGCGTATGTGGTTGTGATCAAGAGGTGGTCCGGGTGAGGTGCGCGAGCCAGATAAGGTCCCCCCGAAGTCAGGCACGAGGGGGGATCTCGTTGGAGCGACGGAAGCTGATCGGGATCGGGATCGGGGTCGGGGCGGGGCTGGCGGTCCTACCCGCCTGGTGGACCCTGCGTCAGGTGGTGAACGGGGCCAAGGGGGACTGGCACACCGACACCACACCGCTGGAGCGGGCGTTCCCGCTGCTGGGCCCGCTCACCGACGCCAAGTGGGTGAGCAGCCGGGACAACGATCGCGCAATACCAGCGCCGGAGCTGGTGATCTCGGGCTTCGCCCGGTTGACACCGGGGAAACTTGCCGAGCTGACGGTCGCCCACGCCTTCGTCTCCGAGGGGCCGGTCGGTGACTTCACCTCGTGGTTCGAGAAGCCGCTCACGGGCGAGGGGCCGGAGAACCCGCAGTGGATCCGGTCGCACGAGCTCGACCGCGACGGCAGCGGCTACTCCACCAAACTGTGGTTCGACCGGCGCAGCGACACCGTCCGCTTCTGGGCACTCAACCCGTACGGCTAGGCGTTCTGTTCGGGCACGCTGGTGACGGCAGGGTGGTCTTGTGCGCGGGTGAGGGACTTCTGGTTTCGGTGGTGAGTGCGACATCTACCACCGAGTGCAGGAGGCCCTCATGCGCCACCGTAACGCTCCTTTGACGCCGACCGGCAGGCTGCGCCTGGCCTGTTGCATCGCAAGGCGGCCGAACAGCGTCACACTGGGCCGTACTGGGCTGATCGGCCGACGAAGCGAGGGACCGGTACCGGGCGTCGCGGGCATCACAGGTCTTCGACCTGTGATCATGGAGCGTTCGTCGAAGGTCCAGGTCATGGGGCGCCGCCGTGTGACGCTCGCCCGAACGCGCTGTAGGTGATGTGGTGAACTGGTTGGCCTCGCTGCCGACGGTGGTACTGGTGGTTGGCTGGCTCTTCCTTGCCCTACTGGTCGCGGCCGTGGCGCGGGTCGGCGTCCGCAAGCTCGTGCCGGTCGGGGAACAGGATCGGGTGCCCCAGATTGCCATGCCCCTGATGCCCACCCTCGGCGCCGCCTTCGCGATCTTTGCGGCACTCTCGCTGGCCAGCGAGGCCAGCTACCTGCGCGCAGCGGAGCAGTTGGTGAGCGACGAAGCGGCCGCAGCCTCCCGCCTGGCGTGGTCGGCGACAAGTCCGCGAGTCCACTCGGAGCCGATCCATTCGGCACTGCGGGACTACCTGCAGGCCACGCGTGTCAGGGAATGGCAGGGTGCGGCAGCGGCGTCCGGTGACGACCCGGCCACCGCTCACGCGATCGCACGACTGGAGCGGAGCGTACGTGCCGAGGCGGCCCGGCCCGAGCTGGGAACCCCGGCGAGCACGGAACTGCTGATTTCCCTGGACAGCGTCACCGATAGTCGTCGCGCACGCGTCGCGGCTGCCTCGCGCGACGTACCCGCGCTCTACGTCGTCACGCTGGTGGTCGGCGGACTGGCCTTGATCGTGAACGCCGGCGCACTCACCTTCCGCAGCAGCCTGCGAACGTCACTGCTCGTTGTGGGCGTTGCGAGTGTCGTCGGGCTGAGCCTGGCGTTGCTCTTCGCCCTCACCGCGCCCTGGAGCGGACCGCTCACCGTGAGTGGGCATCCACTCGACGTCATCATCGGGGACCTGAAGTCCGGCTTCTTCGCAGGCGGGTCTTGAGGCGGCGGGCGGGATGACCACGACGAAGCCCCGGCCCGCTGCGGTCACCGGCCGCGATCGACGGCAGTCGCAGGGACGTCATGGGGGGGAGGGCCATTCGGTGGCGGAGCCGGTCGGTTCAGGACGACAGCGTGACCAGCCGGGTGTGGTCCTGTGCGTCGACGCACGCCTGGTAGGGGTTGGGGTCGCCGGGCCGCTCCTGGCACTGCCACGTGGTGCCTGCCCTGCGGACGTGGACGGGTTTGGCCGCCGTGCCGTGCCAGGCTTTGGTGTAGGCGGCCGCCGCCTGCAGCGCGGCGCGGCAGGGTACGTTTCCGGTCGCTGACACCGCGAGCCCGGTGGCCCTATCCGTCCCGCAGTAGGCGGCCTTGGGGGCCGCGCCGGAATCGGCGAACGACGGGGCCGAAGCGGCAAGGCAGAAGACGGCAGCGCCCAAGAGGACCGTAATCCTTCTCATCCTGATCGAGTGCACGTCGATACCTCCTCATTTCGAGTTTCTCTGGGTTGCCTGGGCTGTGCGCTGTGTGGAGCCGAGTACCTGGTTGTGCTCCGCGCAACCGTCTCACTGCGTACCGGCGTCCTGGGTGACCGCGGTGACCGCGTCGCCCAGAGGGCGGGGATCGGGTCGATGGCGGGCTGGTCGTCCAGGGTCGGGTTCGACCACCTGCGGTACCTGCGCCAACCAGGAGCGTCTCGACAGTGCGTACTGGGTCCGCCGCCGGGAGAACTTGATCCGCTCCGGCCGGCTCAAGCAGCACCTCGACAATGACGGCCAAGGCCACTGCATGGAGATCTACCCCGTCGACCAGAGCGCCGTCACGCCCAGCTGTCACCGAGCGCTCGATCACGGTGCGGTACGTGTGGGCCGACCTGGTCGATGCCTGGGCCACCCAGGACGCCAACCTGATGGACGAAATCTGGGACGACATCATCACCGACCTCGACAGTGACTACGCCGCCTACGCCTATGTGTCCTCCGTCGGCATCAGTGCATGAAGTGAGTCGCGTGCCGTAGCCAGAGGCGACGGCTGGCACTTGCCCGCGCTGCGTTGACACTCCACGCCGGTTGCAGGCGCCGTTCCCGCAACGGATGAGAAAACATGTTGGCCGGCCGCCGGCGAGCTGCGACGATACGCCTGTTTCCCAAGCGGAGGACATTTGTTCGTTTTCGTGTGTGCAGGATGCGGCACAGAGTTGACCACCCCGCTGTCCCAAGTCTCACTACCAGTCCACGCCCGTCAGAAGTACGGAAACGGGGCCCAGCTTCCGGTGCTCATGGAGTCAGGGACGTTCGCCGTGGACCCAGACCCCTGGGGAGGGCCGTGGCGGATGTGGGACGAGATCGATCCGGGCGAGGCGCAGGCACGCGGCATTTACGCGCCGGTCTACGCCCTGTCCGACAGCATGCCGGGGGCGAGTGTCATCGCGCCTGGTGACATCCGCGGAACTCGCCTGATTCCTGACAAGCGCGGCGGGGCCTGCTGCGGCCTCGACGGAGCCGACGGGCCCAACATGGCCTGCGAGGAATGCGACCTCCCCGTGGCGACCAGAATCGACGACTGCTCACTGTGGCAGGCAGTGCGGCTCAGCCCGGACGCCGTACACCGCATCCCCGTCAACGGCACCCACGCTGTACCCCTCTCCTGGGCGGAGCTGGCAGAGAAAGAGGAGAAAACGCCCCCGTTCGAGCCGATCGCCACATGGGGAGGACGGTTGGGGCCGAACCACTACTGGTCATGGAGCCCGCAGTGGGAGGCAGCAGCCGGCCAGGCACTCGCCCACCTGCTCGTTGCCTCCCAAGGACAGCCGGTGAAGGTCCCGGGCGGTCTGACCGCGGATGTCTTCCAACGCGCGCTCGACACCCTGCTCCCCGCAGGCCCCCCGAAACGGCGCGCAGTCCTGGCAGGACCGGGATGCCCCTCCCCGGACACGGGCGTCGACATCCTCCTCGTACCGATCCATCCCCAGACAGGCCAGACCTGGACCCCCACCAGCCCCACTGCGGCGACACACCTCGTACCCCTGCCACTGGGGGTGTGGCTATGGCTGGTCTCTCCCCAGCCCAACCTGCCGATCCCTGCATCAGGCCGCATACCCCAAGACGTCCTCCGCGACGACCCGCTCCCATTGCTCCCCAACTACCTGTTCCGGGCCGACCGGGCAACGTTCCACCACACCTTGGTCCGGCTACCAGCCGTGCGCAGCCCATGGCTGCGCACGATCTTTGAGAACCTCACGCAGGGCACCTCGGCCCACGTCTTCTAGCCGTACGGGCAACCGAACAGCCCCAGACTCTCGTGCCTTTCGCTCCCGGACTGGGACAGGCCGCACCCCGGACCGAAGCCGACCGTCTTGCATCCGATCCCGTAGGAAGGGGGCCAGTGAGCGCGGCACCCCACAACGTCAGCAGACCCCGGCACACATTTCGCGTCCTGCGCCTTTTGCGCTGTGTGTATGCGGGTTTGGTGTCGACTCAGGGCTCGAGTTTTTTCTGTTTCTGCATCGGGGTGATGTTGAGCAGGGCGCCGTTGAAGTGCCAGCGAGTGAAGAGTGGACATCCGCCCGTCCTTTCGCGGCGACTGTAGGGGCATCGCCGACAGGGCCCGCAGGGTGGCGGATGCGTCGGCGTAAGCTTTTGGTTGCGCAGGGGTTGGACTTGGCGAGCGCGATCCCCATAGAGGATGTAATGGTTGAGAATCCCTGGACAGCGGGTCACCAGGCGGTTGAAGCCAGCAATTTCGAGGAGTTGTCGAGGCTCCTCGATGCAGGCGTTGACCCTGACGAGGTCTGTTGCGGTCAGACCCTTCTCGTGCATGCCATTGAGCTCGAAGGGGACTCCGCAGCGCAGTCAAGGGAGCCGATGAACTCGGCACTGACCGCGATCTTGCTCGCCTACGGAGCCGATCCCGAGTTGACTACGCCTGGTACGGATACGCCACTTGAGATGGCCACCTTTTATGACCACGCGATGGCCCAACGGCTACTGACCACGGCGGTGAAGGCCATCGCCCGGCCGCGCCTCACCGGCCTGGGTCTTGAGGGGAGTGGCCCGTCGACGGCCTCGACATGAACGCTGTCCCGCCCCGCAAGCGATGACCCTGCATCAGATGACGGCGGCCAGCGGCAGGGCGCCGATGGTGGCGGGCTGGTCGACGACCACGAGCAGGGTCCCGTGCTTGGCCTGCAGCTTGCCGAAGACTTCGCGGAGTTTGGGCTCGCTGTTGGGCAGTCGCTTGTCGAAGGCTTTTTTGCCGGCCGGGATGACGGCGGTGGCGTGGTGTTCGCCCTTGCCGACGTCCAGGCCGAGGAAGAGGTCGATGTTGCTGATATCGATCACGCGCACGCTCCGGTCGCACTCACCCGGCCTCGCCACGGCACTGATCGCCACATCCACATTACGAAGAGCCTCCCGACCTGCAGAAAGGCCGGTGGTCATGCCCCTAATCAGCGGTCTGTCAGTGCCTTCGGAGCTGGTGACACCACCCCCCGGGCCATGCACTCGACAAGGGGAGGTAGTCATGCCAACTCCGAAGGCCGGTAACCCCGTTGCGGGGCTACGAAGACGGTAATGGGGGGCGGGTCGGCGACGGTTCCGGAGGCGACGCGGGTGCGCCGGCCGCCGAGCCTGTCGGGGGCGGCGTACCAGCGGGCCCAGGTGCGGCAGACCTCACGCGACAGACAAGGCCCCGCCGGGCCGTCGGTGAATGACGGCCCGGCGGGGCGGGGACGGGCTGTTGCGTGTCAGCTCATCGTGAAGGAGTCCAGGCTGAACAGATCGCCGCTACCGCCCTTGAAGACGAAGTACAGCTTGTGCGTTCCGCCCGGGTCGGTCACCGGTGCGCTGATCGTCGTGTAGGCGCCGGAGGTGTCGCCGACCGTCGCCGTGCCGGCCAGCGGGCCGTCGGGCGCGTCGGTGTGGACTTCGATGGTGCCGCCGGTACCGCTCGACGCGGCCCGGAAGTCGATCTTGCTCACACCCTGGAGGTCGTACGGGTCGAACTCGATCCAGTCGCCATTATTGATCGACTCGACCGCCTCGTTGCCCTGGGCGTTGGCGTCGGAGCTCGTCTGCACGCCGGACTGCGTGCGGTAGAACTCCGCCTGCCTGCCCTTGGGCTGCAGGACGATCTGTGTCGTGCCGGTGAGGTCCGGTACTCCGGCGGTCGGGGAGGAGTCGGTGTAGCTTGCGGAGAGGATGGCGTAGAAGTCGTCGGCATCGGTGTGGCCCGCCGTCGTCATGGTGAACGTACCGCTGCACCCTGTCGCCTGCGAGAGGTTGTGGGAGTGCATGTCATGACCGAGCGAGTAGTTGACCTGGACCTTGGAGCAGTCCACCGGGGTGCCGTCCGGGTCGGTGGCGTCGATCTTCCACGCGACCTGGTCCCCGTCCTTGAACGTCAGCCCGTTGGGCGGTTGGGAGAACGACAGCACCGGCGCGGAGTTGCCCACCGTGACCAGGGTGGCGGCGACACCGGTTCTGCCGCTCGGGTCGCTGACCGTGAGCTTGGCGTGGTACTGGCCGTTCGTGGTGTAGGTGAACGACGGGGTGGCATCCGTGGAGTCGGTCTTGCCGTCGTTGTCGAAGTCCCACGCATAGGTGAGCTTGTCGTTCTCGGGGTCGGTCGAGCCCGTGCCGTCGAACTTGACCGTCAGCGGGTTCTTGCCCGATGAGGTGTCCGTCTTGATCGCCGCGGTCGGTGCCTTGTTGCCCGGCGCGTACTCGATCTTGTAGAGCCCGGCGTCCAGGGAGCCGCCGAACCACGCGCTGCCGTAGTCGAGCACGTACAGTGATCCGTCCGGCCCGAACTCGGTGTCGATGGGCTCGACCAGGTGGGCCCAGTCGTTGCCGTCGGTCAAGGTGTCGATCGACTGGATCTTTCCGCTGCTGTCGGACGTGATCGGCTTGATCCAGTGGGCGCCGAACTCGTAGGCGAAGAATTTCCCGTCATAGCTCTTGGGGAACTTGACCTGGGAGTTCAGCGTCGAGTCGTAGTTGTACACGGGTCCGGCCATCGGTGCGCCCTGCCCGCCGAGCTGGGGGAACAGCGAGTTGCCCGCGTAGTGGTTCCAGATCCAGGCCGGCTGGGCCGGCGGCAGGTCCTTCAGGCCGGTGTTCAGGGGAGCGTCGTTCACCGGGTGGGCGCAGTCGAACGGCTTCCCGGATGTCCCGGTGGCGAAGTCGTACTGGATGTACGGCGTGTTGTTGCCGATGCAGTACGGCCATCCGAAGTTGCCGGCCTTGGTGATCCGGTTGTACTCGATGGTGTTCTCCGGCCCGCGTTTCGGGTCCGCACTACCTGCGTCCGGGCCGTAGTCGGCCAGGTAGACGACGCCGGTCTTCTTGTCGACGTTGAACCGGAAGGGGTTGCGGAAGCCCATCGCGTAGACCTCTGGACGGGTCTTGGGGGTGCCCTTCGGGAACAGGTTGCCGTTCGGGGTCGTGTAGGTGCCGTCGTTGTGCACCTTGATCCGCAGAAGCTTTCCCCGCAGGTCGTTGGTGTTGGCCGTGGAACGCTCGTTGTCGAAGACAGGGTTGCGTTCCGGCCGCCGGTCGATGGGGGCGTAGCCGTCGGAGGCGAACGGGTTGGAGTCGTCGCCGGTACTCAGCAGCAGGTTGCCGTCACCGTCGAAGTGCATGTCGCCCGCGACGTGGCAGCACTGCCCTCGGTCGGTGTTGACACGCATGATCTTCTGCTCGCTCGACAGGTCCAGCTTGCCGTCGGCGAAGGTGAACCGGGACAGCTGGTTGTAGCCCTTGTAGGGCGCGAAGTCGGCGGCCGTTCCGCTCTCGGGGGCGTCGGTCATGGGGGTGTCGAGCCGCGGCGCGTAATACACATAGACCTGATGGTTCTGGGCGAAGTGCGGGTCGATCGCGATGGTCTGCAACCCGTCCTCGTCATGGGTGTAGACCGCCAACTTCGCTGCCACGTCGGTGAGTCCGTCGAGGGTCGTTCGGTAGAGCGTGCCGTCGCGGGAGCTGTGCAGCGCGCTGCCGTCGGGCAGCACCGCCAGTCCCATGGGCTCGCCCACCTGGTCCGGTCCCTTGGCGAGGGTGACCTGCTGGAAGTCGGACGACGCAGCGGCGGTCGCGGCCGCTCTTTGCGGTGCCTGGGTCCGCGCCTGCGCGGACGACGATCCGGCCACCGCGACCCCCACGCTGAGTACTGCGCTCAACGTGGCGGTGAGTAGTCGACTTACTGGTGTACGCACTTACTGCCTACCTCTCTTGGGGCGCTGCGGTGGACATCGCGCGAGCGGTCGCGTCGCACGGGGTGCCGGGCCGGGCTCGGATGCCCGGGCCGGCGTGTGCCGGTTCGCCGGTGGAGAGGACAGGCGGTCCTGGTGTGCACGCCGCCGGCAACTGACGTCGGGCGTGGTCGGACTGCGGACGAAGCGGCATGTGTGGCCGCACGGGTCCGGAGTGGGACTGAGGCGAGGTTCGGAGGGGTTTGTGGCCCCCTGATGGAGCGTCATGAGCGTGGGCTCCATGACGATGGACTGTCAAGGATGTACTGCCCGGTAGCTGCTTTTCATGACCTGAAGTAGCCATAACTTTTGCTCGGTCTAGTGAAAAGTTCCGGTGGTTCGTGGTGAACTATCGACGGTCTCAGGCGTACATCGTCCTCCGAGGTCCGCCGAGGCCACCCTGTTGCCGTCGCGAGGTCCGCGGGGGAGCCGCGTGGCGGCAACCGCGCCGCCCTCGTTCGCGAGGGCGGTTCCGGTCACCTCGCAGCCAGTTCTGCCAACTGCCCACCCACCAGACGTTCCGGCCGACGAACGCCCCGCACGACCGACCGCACGACCGCCCCGCACGACGACCGGGCGAGTACGTCCCCCTGTTCGGCCCACGCCGCGGTCTTACCGCGGCTCGGTGCTCCACAACGAAGGAGTGATGATGGGTCAGTTCACACCGGACTTCGACCGCAGAGGCTTCCTGCGTGCGGCAGCCGCCGGCACCGTGGCCATCGGTGCGGCGTCCGTCGCAGGCGCGCTCCCCGCGTCCGCGCAGACGCTCGCCCCGGACACCGCGGCCCATGGCGCCAGCTTGAGCATTCCGAAGGACGCCATCGGCATCCAGCTCTACAGCGTCCGCGACAAGGTCTCCGACCTCGGTTTCCGTGTCGTCTTCGAGGAACTGTCACGGATGGGCTACAAGGAGGTCGAGTTCGCCGGCTACACCCAGAACACCTCCATCCTCGGCCGGCAGATCACCCTCCAGGAGATCCGCACGCTGCTCGACGACAACGGCCTGCGAGCCATCGGCAGCCACATCGGCATCGGAGCCTTCCGCAGCAATCTGCAGCAGGAGCTCGACAACGCCGAGATCCTGGGCATGCCGAACATCGGGACCCCGAACGCCCCCTCGGACACCCCGACGGTCGCCGGGTACCAGGCGGCCGCGGAGGAGTTCAACGGCTGGGGTCGGGCCGCGTCGGCGCGTGGACTCAAGCTGTACCAGCACAACCACTGGTCCGAGTGGGCCTTCGCCCAGGACCAGCCGGAGGTGCGTCTGTACGACGTCTTCCTGCACAACACCGAGCCCGCCCACGTCTACCTCGAGATGGACGTCTACTGGGCCTTCGTCGGCCAGTTCCGCTACCCCGGCTTTGACCCCGCGGCCTATGTGCGCGAGCACCCCTACCGGTACACGCTGTTCCACATGAAGGACGGCAAGTCCGACCCCAGCGCCGATGACGGCTACGACATGACCGAGTTCGGCGCCGGTGACATGCGCTACCAGCGGTTCATCCACGCGATCGGTCCGTTCGGCAACCACCACGGCATCTGGGAGCAGGACACCGCCCCCGGCACCCAGCCCGACCCGCCCGGCTCGCTGGGGGCCGCGCAGCGTAGTTACACCTCGCTCGCCGACCTGCTTTCCTGACCCGTCGTCACCACCCCGTTTTCCCGCTCCCCGGCTCGTGTCGGCGGAACGGGGTGGACGTTTCTCATGCCAATGGCGCCACCGACGTCGTGGGCGGGCGAGCAGTGCCTGCCATCAGGAGGTGAGCGAATGTGAGCATCCGGTGCGAGCTGCTCACTCTGCTGCGAGACCACGGGCCGCTGTCACGCGCCCAGTTGGCCGTGTGGAACCACGACGACGACCAGGGCATCGGCGTCGAGGCGGCCATCAAGCAGGCGGGCCGAAGCGAGTTCTTCATGGTCGGTGGAGCGGGCTCCAAGCACGCCATGCAGGAGATCAAGGCCGACAACTCCGTACTCAAGGCCACCGTCGTCTACCCGTCGGACATGTCCGCCTCGGCGGTCAAACTCGCTCGGCTCGTCGCCCAGAACAAGGTCATGGGCGACCTCGTCGGGCAGGACCTGCCGTCGTCGGTAACCCTGTTCTCCGCGACCGTGACCAAGGAGAACGTCGACCAGTACCTGCCCGGCGCCTTCAGCTGATCCAGCACCCCCGTCCCCGGAAATCAGGTTACGAAAGGTTGATGATGTCCCGTAGAGGTATCGTTGCTCTGCTGTCGGCGGCCGCTCTGGCCCTGCCGCTCGCGGCCACCAGCGCCACCACCGCACACGCCGCTTCACCGGCGTTCAAAGTGCTGGTGTTCTCCAAGACCACCGGCTATCGGCACGACTCCATCCCCGACGGCATCGCGGCCGTCGAGAAGCTCGGCCAGGAGAACGGCTTCACGGTGGACGCCACCGAGGACGCCACCCAATTCAACGACGCAAACCTGGCGAAGTACCAGTCGGTCGTCTTCATCTCCACCACCGGCGACCCGTTGGACCAGCAGTCCGAGAAGGACGCCTTCCAGCACTACATCGAGAACGGCGGCGGCTTCGTCGGCATCCACGCCGCCGCCGACTCCGGGTACACCTGGTCCTGGTACGGCGGCCTGGTCGGCGCGTACTTCCTGGACCACCCGTCGATCCAGCAGGCGACCGTGAACGTCGCGGGCCGGGGAACCCTCGCCACCAAGGACCTGCCGAACCGCTGGACCCGCACCGACGAGTGGTACAACTACCGCTCCAACCCCCGCTCCGCCGTGCGCGTCCTGGCCACGTTGGACGAGAGGACGTACAACCCGGTCGGCTACTCCGGCGGCTCGATGGGCGCCGACCACCCCATCGCGTGGTGCCACCCGTACGACGGCGGCCGGTCCTTCTACACCGGCATGGGCCACACGAAGGAGAGCTACACCGACCCGCTGTTCCTGTCGCACATTCTCGGCGGCATCAAGATGACGGCCGGTGCGGCGAAGTTCAACTGCGACCCCGAAAGCACCGACTGACCGGCGGTACCGCCTCCCGGCGCGCCCACCGTGCCGGGGGCGCGCCGGGCACGCGGGTTCCTGCCAGTCCGCCGGCACAGCACTGCGAAAGGACGCACCTTGCCGTCGTCAACGACCGTGCGCCGCCTCACCGCATTGCTCCGAGACCTCGACGCCGTGACAGCGGACTCGCCCTGGAGTGGAGTTCCGGCAGTGTCGAGGGTGCCGTGAACCGCATCAAGAGGATCAGGAGGCAGCTCTACGGGCGAGCCGGATTCGAACTACTCCGCAGGATGTGGCGTGACCGTGCCGCCGTTCGCGACCCAGCACGCGGGGACGGGTCCGGCTGACCGCGGCCGCGTCGACTCGGGGGCCCCGTCGCGCTCGCGCTGACCGCCGAGGAGATCGTGCCTCGGTCCCGGTGATCTGGACCATCTTCGACGACACCCATCTGGGACTGGACCGGCCGCACGCCCTGCGCTTCCTGCCCCACGCGTATTCGACCAACTCCCGTAGCCAGCGCGCCATTCGGGTCGCCGCGGACACTCAGTGCCAGCCGGACCATTCGGTCACTGCTCAATTTATGGGGGCCGCAGTCTGCGCAGCAGCTCGCGGTGGCCGGCGGCGGTCAGGCTCAGGACGTGCCGTACGGCCCGAACGGCTGGCGCTGCTGGTCATCGACATGCAGGACGAATTCGTCGAGCTCGAATCGAGCCAACAGTGAACGCGACTCCTGATGATCAAGGTTGTCGAAGTTCGGGGCAATCAACCTGCTCCGATCAAGACCGAGCGGCTCGTACTCCGCGAGTCCGAAGCCCGGGATCGTCCGGCGGTCATCGAGCTCAACGCCTTGCCATAGGTGGGCACCTACCTCGGTGGCCCTCAACCGTGTGCCGAGCTCGAACGCACGGTGCCCGAGGTACCTGGGCAGCGCCCCGGTTGGCTTCAGCCCGAGGTGCAAGTCAATCAGCCCGACGCGCTGGTCTCCGGCTCAATCAGACCCTCGCGGTATGCGATGCCGACGGCCTCGGTACGGCTCGCGGCACCCAGCTTGGCGAGGATGTTGGAGACGTGGACGCTCGCCGTCTTGCCGCTGATGTACAACTCTTCGCCGATCTGGCGGTTGGTGCGCCCCCGGCCGAGCAGCCGCAGCACCTCGCTCTCCCGGGCGGTCAGGTCGGCGATCCGCTCCCCGGCGGCCAGTGCTTTGGCGAGACGGCCGCGTCGTACCAAGGTGTCGAGCGCCTCGCGCAGCGGCACGGCGCCGAGCCGCACGGCCGTGTCCCGGGCCGCATATGCCTGCTCGGCCGCCTCTTCGCGGCGGCCGGCGGTGAGCAGGGCCTCCGCGAGCCGCCGTCGGCACCGGGCGAGTTCGTATGGTTCGCCGTAGCCGAACGCGGTCACGGCCCGCTCCCAGGCGGCGACGTCCGGGCCGGTGGCGGCGCGTACTCCCTCGGCTTGCGCGCGGGCCAGCCAGGCCAGGCCCTCGGGCCCCTGCTCAGTGCCGTCTTCGCCGTGGGCCGCCGTGGTCCGGGCCAGCTCCACGAGCTCGGCCGCGGTGTCCGTCCAGCGACTGGTGCTCGGCGCGTCGCCAGCCAGTCGGGACTCCTCCGCCGCGTCCGCGACGGCCGACAAGGTGAGCGCGGCCAGCCGGACCACGGCGTCGGGCCTGTCGGAGCCCGAGCCCTCCGTGAGTGCGTCGACCGCGGTGCCCATCTGGCGGACACAGTCCTCGGCGTCACCGCGCAGCGCCGCGGTGTCGGTCAGCACGATGCTTGCGACGAGCGAGGCCATCCAGTCCGGGGGGCCGTCGAGCAGCGCACGAGAGCCACCGACCGCCACGTCGAACTCGCCGCGCGCCAGGGCGACATACAGCGCGGGTGCGGTCGCGAACCCGGACGTGGCCGTGAGGAGGGTGACGTCGTCGGCGGCCGTTCGCGTGCACTCGTCCCAGCGGCCCAGCGTGTAGAGCAGCAGGGATTGCAGATAGCGCAACTCCACAGCGTACGGCGAGGAGAGGAGGCCGGCACGGCGGGCGCGGTCGAGTCCGTCGCTGATCCAGGTCAGGCACGGGTCCATTTCGCCGCACTCGTAGCAACCGATCGCCAGGTTGTACAGCGCCCGCATCTCTACCTGGAGATTCCCG
Organism: Streptomyces sp. NPDC055955; assembly: GCF_042270245.1. NCBI lineage: Bacteria > Bacillati > Actinomycetota > Actinomycetes > Kitasatosporales > Streptomycetaceae > Streptomyces > Streptomyces sp. NPDC055955. Next base: position 44,020 of record NZ_JBHJYS010000019.1, on the reverse strand, counting down.
GCGGTGCGGGCCAGCTCACGGGCTCTGAGGAGCCGCTCCCGACCCTGCGGAGTACGCCGGTTGTGCGCCTCGAGACCGACCAGCGATATCACCAAATCGGCCTGGGCGTCAGCAAGCCGGAGCCTCTCGGCGATGTCCAGGGCCTGGCGGGCGACACGTTCGGCGTCCTCGTCACGGCCCACGTAACGGGCCGCCATGACGTGCGTCGCGGCCGCCCACACCCAGGTGCGCGAGGGCGGCTCGGCCGGGATCAGACCGAGCGCCTCGCTGCTGTACGCGAACGCAGCCTGAAGATTGTCGATCCGCATCAGATTGCCCGCGAGGGTGTAGCGCACCCGGGCGGCAAGTTCGGAGTCGGCCTCCGAGCCCGCCCGCGCGAGCGCGGAGCGGGTGAGTTGGACCGCGCGATGGGGTTCGCCGGCGTGTGCGGCGGCGGCCGAGGCACGCAGGGTGAGAGTGACCGGGTCGCTGTCCTCGGGGTGCGCGGAGGGGTCCACCACGGCCCACAGTTCGAGTGCGGTCTCCAGGTGCCGCAGTTCTTCGGCGGGTGCGCGGAAGAACTGAGCATGGTCGGCGGCTTCGAGGGAGGCTGCCAGCGCGTCGGCCAGGTCGTGGCTCGCGCGTGAGTGATGGGCCCGCTCCGCCGCGCTGTTCGGCGAACGGCCTTCGCCAGCGAGGAGCGCCGCGAACACCCCGTGCAGTCTGACCCGTTCGCCGGGCAACAGATCCGCGTACACGGCCTCGCGGGTGAGGGCGTGTCGGAAAGAGTACGTCGAGTCGTCGTCGGTCACGAGCAGTTGGTGCCCGGCCGCCTCGCGCAGCGCCGACTCCAGCTCCTCCTGCGGCAGTTGCACGGCGCCACGCAGCAGGTCGTGCCCGACCCGGCGCCCCGCCACAGCCGCCGTGCGCAGGACCTGCTGGGCAGTCTCGGTCAGCTGCTCGATCCGGATGAGCAGGACGTCGGCCAGGCCGCTGGGCAGCGCGGCTGAGTCCGCGCCCTCGTCGTCCTCGGGCAGCGCGGCGAGCAACTCCTCGGCGTAGAAGGCGTTTCCCTCGGCGCGGTCGACGATGCGGCGAACGGTGCTGTCGGAGACAGGGCCGGTGCGTTGCGCGTACACGAGCCGGGCCACGTCCGCGTCAGCCAGCGGGTGCAGTTCCAGCCGGTCGACGGCGGGCAGCCTGACCAACTCGGCGAGCAGAGGCCGCAGCGGGTGACGCCGGTGCAGATCGTCCGCGCGGTACGAGGCGAAGACCGCGAGCCGGTAGGGCGGGCGGCCCGGCGTGGGCCGCTGCAGGACACCCCGGCTGAGCAGAAAGCGGAGCAGGTCGCGAGAGGACTGGTCCGCCCAGTGGAGATCCTCAAGGACCAGGAGAAGCGGGGTCAGGGCCGTCAGGTCGGCGAGGAGTCCAGCGATGCCCTCAAAGAGCTGGAGGCGGCTGCCTGCGTCGGCCGCGGGGCCGGCAGCCGCATCTGTGCCGATCAGGCGCTCCACCGCCGGGTACGCGGCGAAGGCCGCGGCAAACCGTTCGTCGGCGGCCGCAGCGCCAAGGATCTCCGTGAACGGGAGGTATGGCAGGCCGACGTCCCCGAGGTCCACGCAGCGGCCGGTCAGGACGGTCATGCCGGTGGCAGCGGCGTGCGCCGCAGCCACCGTCAGCGTGCGGGTCTTACCGACGCCGGCGTCCCCGGCGACGAGGACGGCGCGCGGGTCGCCGGCCGCGGCGCGCTCCAGCACGCCGGTGAGCCGGGTGAGTTCGTCTGCCCGGCCGACGAACGGTGTATCGATTGTCTGGGCCACGGGTCCATCCAAGCACGCCCGGTCGGTACCGCTCGCGTGTCCCCGCTCCCCGGCGTGGGGACTGTAAGAAGAACGGCCCTGTCTCATATTCGGTGGTGACGGATCGTGTCGCTATCCGAGGAGGATGCGGTGGCGGAGCAGGGTTAAGAGATCATCTCAATTGGAGATGTCGGTAGTCTGGTGCTGTGTTGCTGACGGAGCGTCTGGTCCCTGATGGGCTGTGGGAGTTGTTTCAGCGGGTGGTGCCGGAGGCGCCGACTCGGCCGCAGGGTGGTGGTCGGCGCCGTCATGGGGACCGTGAGGTGTTGGCGGCGATTGTCTTCGTGGCCACGACCGGGTGCACGTGGTCGCAGGTCCCGCCGGTGTTCGGGCCATCCGGGGCCACGGCTCACCGCCGGTTCATGGAGTGGAGCCGACAACGGGTCTGGGCGAAACTGCATCGTCTGGTCCTGCACGAGCTGGGGGCTCAAGGCGAGCTGGACTGGTCACGATGCCACTCGTGCGCGGCATCCCACCGATCAGATCCCAGCGCGGTCCACGCCGTCGGCGCCCCGCCAAGCTTCACGCCGACAAGGCCTACGACAACCGCCACCTGCGGCAATGGCTCCGTTCACGCCACATAAAACCGCGCATCGCTCGCAAGGGAGTTGAGACAGGAGCTCGGCTGCTACGTAGCAGCCTGTGGCTGAGGTTGTGATGGCCGTGACCTCCGCATGGGCTGGGCGCTGCCAGGCTCGGATGGCCAGGTATCCGTCCGTCGTGGCGTACGGCAAGGTGGCGATGACACAGTCGTCGACCGTGCGGGGCGGCCTGTTGACTGCGTGGGTCTGTTCGGCCAGGTGGCAGGCGAGTCGGTGACGGCGCCCGTTGCGGCGGCTGACTACATAGCAGTCCCAGCGTCCCTCGGCGAGCGGGTGCTGTTCGGGATGAATGCTGATGGTGACGTCATGAATATCTGCTGCGGTGGCTACGTCAGCGACAAGCGCGGTGATCTGACGCTCTTTGGGATCCCGGCGCAGGCGGGCGACGAAGTCGAGGGCGCCCGGCGGGAGAGTGTGAGGGGCCAGCCGGACAGTGATCGCGCCACCTGTCTGGGCGCGGGCGAACGCTCCGGGACGGCGGGGTGGTTGGGAGGCTGTTTGGAGTGTGGGCGTGACGCGGGTGTCGGGTCGGGGGCGGTGGCGCAGGTTCTTGATGCGCTGAACGAGGGTCGGAAGCCCAGGTGCAGGTGCGGAGATGGTGGTGTGCACGCGCTGTCGGGTGAGTTGGGAGATGAGGTCCTCGTAGCGGCGGGCCAGAACCTGTCCGTACCATCCGGAGCACGAGTCCTCGCTGAAATCGGCGATGATCGCGAACGCTTCGCGGATGCCAGAGCTGTGAAGGCATACGCTGGCGCGGCTCCCGTCACCCGGGCATCAGGCCGCAGCCACGTCGTCGTTGCCAGAACGGTCAAAAACCAACGGCTGGCCGCAGCCGGTTACATGTGGGCATTCGCTGCCCTCCGCACCGAGGCCCCACGCACACACTACGACCGACGGCGAGCCGGCGGAGAGCGTCACACTGCGGCACTCAGGAACCTATTCAACAAACTACTCGGCTGCCTCTGCCACTGCCTATAGCGCCGCATCCTCTTCGACCCCAACCAGGCTTTCCCAGCGCCCATGGACCTCGCGGCCTGAGCCCCTGCTTGACCAACCAGCGACATGAGATGTCTTCGACCGCTCGGCGATGGTGTGGTCTCGGGTGGGGACCAGGGTGCCGTCCACGATGAGCACAGTGTCTTTGGCGAACCGCTTGCGGGGCTGGAGTGCGAGCAGGGGGCCGAGGTGGTTGATGACTCGGCCGGCCGTGGACTTCGAGACGCCGAACAGCGGAGCGAGCTGTCGCAATGTCAGGTTCGTTCGCCAGTAAGCCGTGACCAGCAACACTCGGTCCTCCAACGGCAGACTCCACGGCCGGCCTCGGTGGGCCACATCTGCTCCATCGCGTCGGAGCGTGGTCAGCAGTTTGCCGAAGCAGCGCGGGCTCAGCCCCGCGAACGGGGTTATCCAGGACGGCTCCGATGCCGTGATCACACTCGTCACATCATGATCATCACTTAGGTCGGCCTCATACCGAGGCAGGCATGCCCACAGCTACGCTGATCGGGGGCAGTCCGCAGTGAGCAAAAACCGGGGGAAACCGTGAACCGACCTCTGCTGTTCCTCGACGTGGACGGGCCGCTCAACCCCTATGCAGCCCAGCCGGAGAGGCGTCCCGACGGCTACACCACACTCCGAGTCCCCCGGAACGACGCCCATCAGGACGACAGGGGCCTATCACCCCGACGACGCCCCTTGCGAGTCTGGCTCAACCCGGAGCACGGACGAATCTTGCTCCGACTCGGCTTCGAGCTGTGCTGGGCCACCACATGGATGGACGACGCCAACCGGTCGATCGCACCAGTCCTCGGCCTTCCGGAACTTCCCTTCGTGGACTTCGGCGACGTCCTGCTCCAAGAACGCCCTGATGGAGTCCACTGGAAGACCGGACCGCTAGTGGACTACGCAGGCGGCCGTCCTTTCGCCTGGGTGGACGACGAGCAGAGCGAGCTGGATCAGACCTACGTGACCGCCCACCACCAAGGGCCCGGGCTCCTCCACCACGTCAACCCGCGGATCGGCCTCCGGGAGAACGACTTCCACACGCTCGCCGACTTCGCCCGGTCCCCGGACACCTCACGAACCACCGGCTGAACACCTCGCCAGCTCTGCAGGCCGCTCCGCACTCGGAGCCAAGATCTTTGCGGGACAGCCCTTATGGCACTGTTTCTCGGATCTCATGACATGAGTGGGGAGTTGGAGCCAGGCTGGCCGTATGGGCCGTGGAGATCTGACGAACGCGGAGTGGGGTCGGCTGGAGTCGTTCTTACCTCGTGGTGGTACTCGTGGGGGCCGGTGGAGCGATCACCGTCGGGTGATCAACGGGGTCCTCTACCGGGTGCGGACGGGTGTGCAGTGGCGGGACCTGCCGGAGCGGTTCGGGCCGTGGGAGACCGTCCAGTACCGCTGCCGCGATCTCGGGGGAGGCCAATTTCAGGGTCGTCGCGCCATCTGCCGCCGGTACAGGAACAAATCCCTCGTCCGTAAGCCCCCGGCGTAGCACGTCACGCAATGCGTGGTCATCCTCGACCACCAGGATCTTGTGGGACACCGGCAACTCCCTCGTACACGGGCGCTATACAGCATTGCCCTACCCTTGGGTGCGGAGCACCCGCATTTGGCTAGGCGTTTTGATCACCCAACCTATTGTCTACTCTGATGTAGACGGTCACGGTGTGATTGCCGCAACATGCGCAAAACGCTCGTACGAGCGTCTGGTGCATGGGCTCTTTCACCGCGCACCGTCCGGGCTCTGTCGGCGAGACTCGCTAAGGACCAGCTCCCATGTACAGGTCGCACGAGCGGACTGCTGAACGCATCCGGCAGGATCGCAAGGCCGATCCGTACATCTCTGTGTCTGACCTCGTGCTAAAATACCGGGTCTCGCGTAACGCGGTCCGCGGTGTGCTCGGCCTGCCCCCCGAACCGGCACAGCCTCGTCCGAGTCAGCGTCGGCCGCTGCTCCTCGACCCTGTGCGTGGCCTCATCGATGACATGCTGTGCCAGGAACACCAAGACCACGGAGTGCGGCTGTCTCACCGCAAGATCCTCCAGCGGCTCGAGGGTGAGGCAGGGTTCGAAGCGGTTTCGCTGTCGACGCTGCGTAACTACGTCCGCAAGCGTCGCCCTGAGATCCAGGCAGAGCAGGCGGACGTCTCACAGCGGATGGATGGCCACGAACTGTGCATGTGACAGCGGTGTCACAGCCCATGCTGTGACACCGCTGCTCCGGGACCGATGCGTCAGGGTGCGTGACCGATGGCCCGCTTGCTCGCGTCGGCCTGCTGCGCCCGCAACGGCAAGAACACCTGCTGCTTGGACACCACGCCCTGGCCCTGCTTGCTGAGGATGAAGCGCATCAGCTCTTCCATCACAGGATCCAGCTGCTTGCCCGGGCGCTTGTTCACGTTGAAGTACGTGACCCGGCTCAACGGGTATGCCGCGGAGGCGACGTTCTCGTAGGTCGGCGCATACGCTGTGCCGCCGTTGCGCTCGCTGAGCGCGATGACCTTCACGCCCTGGTCGACGTAGGCCATGCCGGTGTAGCCGATCGCGTACGGGTCGTCCTTGACGTCCTTGGCGATGGGGAAGACGGTCTTCTCCCAGTGCACGTTCGGGTCCGCCGGGGTGGATCCGCCGCCGGCGCCGGGGCGCCACTCGCCCCGTTTGCCGCCGGCGTTCAGGACACGCTGGCGGACGAACTCCTCGAAGCCGTTCCAGGGCTGCAGGCCGACGATGTGGACCGGCTTGTCGGCCCACTCGCCGGTGGCGCCGAGGTCTCCCCAGGTGACGGCAGGGGATCCGCCGCGATTGCGCGTCGTGGAGAAGGCCGCGTCGAGTTGGTCGAAGGAGAGCTTGTCGACGGGGTTGTCCTTGTTGACGATGATCCCGACAGAGTCGAGGAACCCGAAATGACGGTAGCTGCCACCCGAGATCGGAACGCTCAGCGGGTCGTAGCCGAAGGCGTCATGGAAGCCCTCGATGTCCGTGGGCTTCAGTTCTCGCGAGACGAAGACACAGTCGAGGTTCCCCTTCACCAGTTCCAGGGCGCCCAAGCTGCCCGCGTACGGCGGGTTCACAGAGATGTGCACCTGCGGATACCTCTTCTCGAACTCCTTGATCCAGGATTTCGAGAGCGCGGCCAACACGTCAGAGGCCCCACACTGATAGTCGCCGTGCAGGGAGTTCTTCGGCTTCGCCTTGTACGAGGACAGCCCTGAGTCGAGCGCGGGCTGGAGCAGCTCTCGCTCGGGCAGCGGTCGCCCGTGTGCCTTGTTGTATGCGTCCTGATCATCCGTCTGCGGAGTGACTGCCTTCTGCGGAGCCACTGCCCACGTGCTGAAGTCCTTCGCGTCATTGTCCGGCTGGGCCTGACTGGTGAGTGTGCCGACCGCGGCCAGCGCGATGGTCAGCGTCAGTGCGGCGGCTGCTCGTCTGGCTCGTCTCATGTACGGAGTCTCCCGGTGAGTCGAAGGCGAAAGTGCAGAGCGTGCTCGAAAGCTCGAGACGGGATGCTCTGCGGTGGAGCTGACCGAGAAGCTAGGCGTACTGTCCGGACGCGACCAAGAGGCCTGGGCGAAAAGGTCGTTGATCCCCGTTCTGCCTCTTCTGCCAGCGATGAGCCGGGGTGGTGCTACCGCTGCCGGAAACCGGTGCGTTCGGCATCCAGGTGACCAGGCCGGCGGAGGGAACGGACAGGGTGTCGCCCAGGATCTCCTGGGCCTGGACGGTGAGGGTTCACGATCCGAACTGCAGCGGAGCGCCGAGGGCGAGGGAGAATGCCACGGCTATGGCGATGCCCGTCCTACCGGCGGCAGCCGGCGCTGACGTTTGGTCTCGACGAGGCAGGCGATGAGGATGCAGACGACGAGGCTCGCCTCCAGGGCCTCGAGCAGTCCGATCAGTAGCCCGGGAGCGGTGCCCTGTACCCGCGATTGGCCCTCTTGCGGTCGCCTGTCAACGGGCGTGGCATAAGGATCGTCCTGGCAGCACGGCGGGCAGCTCGGGAGAGAAGTGATGGATGACGGCGTGGAGTGCCGTGACCGTGCTGGAAGCGGTGTTGCCCTGGGCGGCTTCGCCCGCAGGCGGTTCCTCGGGGTTGCGGCTGCAGGGGCCTTCTCCCTCGCGAGCTGCGGGATGACCGGCTGTGACTCCACTACGGACGTGAGCCCTGGCGTCGTGCCGGGCCGCACTGAATCCGAGCGGTCGGCCGCCGGGGAGCGGAACCGAACCGGGAGTCCTGACTGGCGTATCCGGTCCTTGGGTCCTCCCGAGGCGATCGAAGGTTATGCCGACAAGGTGAGCGTTCTGCCGGGTGAGGCATTCGGGCTGCACGTCTCGACCACCGCGCGCGGCTTCCGTGTCTCGGCGTATCGGATCGGCTGGTACGGCGGTGCTCAGGCCCGGCTCGTCTGGAGATCCGGCCGGGTGGCGGGCCGACACCAGCACCCGCCGCGACTGAAAGGCGGCACGCGGACCGTACAGGCCGACTGGGAACGTACAACGGTGGTGCGCACAGGCGGCTGGCCGGAAGGCGCGTATCTGCTGCGGTTGGACGCGGAGAGCGGACACCAGCGGTACGTGCCGATGATTGTCCGCTCCGCGAGCGCATCGGGCGCAACTCTCCTGATGCATGCCGCCGCGACCTGGCAGGCGTACAACCAGTGGGGCGGCTATAGCCTCTACGAGGGCAAGGACGGGGCGTACGGGAATCGCTCGCTGGCCGTCTCTTTCGACCGGCCGTATGACAAGAACGGCGCCGAGAAGTTCCTGGTCTACGAGCGGGCTGTGGTGGTTCTTGCGGAGCGACTGGGCATTCCGCTGGCGTACACCACGGGTGTGGACGTCCACCTCGCCCCGTCGGTGCTGCGGGATGCAGCCACTGTGGTCTCGCTCGGCCACGACGAGTACTGGACCCCGGAGCAGCGGCGGTATGTCACCCGGGCGCGCGACGCGGGGACCAACCTGGTTTTTCTGGGAGCCAACAGCTGTTTCCGGCGGGTCAGGCTGGAGCCGATGGAGAACGGCGCCGCCCGCAGGGTTGTCTGCTACAAAACCGATTACCAGGACGATCCGTACCTCGTGGACCATCCCTCCATGCCGACCAACGACTTCAGGTCGCCGCCCGCAGCCCAGCCGGAATCCTCCATGACCGGACTCTTGTACGAGGGCTATCCCACGGACGCTCCGTATGTCGTCCACGGTGCGGACCACTGGATCTTCGCGGGGACAGGGGTGAAGAGGGGGGACTCCTTCAACCACCTCGTCGGGGTGGAATACGACCGCGTCATGCCGGAGGTGCCTTCCCCCGGGCCTATCGAGATCGTCGCCCACTCCCCGCTGGTCTGCAAGGGCCGGAGTAGCTACTCCGACTCCGCGTACTACACCGTGCCGAGCGGGGCGGGCGTCTTCGCCGCGGGGACGATGCGGTGGGTAGAGGCCCTCATGGCTGGAACGGGGGAGAACGGTCGTAACCACGGCATGAACGCACGCACCGGAGCCTTCGTCACCCGTACGACCGAGAACGTGCTCCGCGCCTTCGCGGTCGGTCCTGCCACGAAAAGTATGCCGACGGCGCACGACAACGTGCGAAACGTCTACGGACGCACAGCAGACGGAACCGGTACGTAGACACATCTGGACACGGACAAAGCGCACCGCCGTCCATGTGAGGTCAGCGGCCGCATGCGTACCTCGATCGGTCTCTGGTACCCACACAGGCTGTGTAGTCGATGGGTGTTGTAGAACCGGGAGTTGTAGCACCCGGAGATCCCGGTGGCGATCCTCAGTTGCCCCGTCGTCCGAGCCCAGGTGTACGGACACCTCGACCTCAAACGGGCGAGCCCGACCAGCCCCGGTTGGAGGTCGAGCGGGTGATTTCCCGACCATTCACCCGTGCGTCACGGGGGACTGCGCTCTCCGGCCCTGGGTGGCAAGCTGTATTCCCTGCCGGGCCTTACCCAACCCGTGCTCCTCCTCCGATTTCTGCAACCTTCGGCCAATGCCGCCGCAGGTGCCTGGCCATATCCTCCGAAAGGGAGAAAGGGCGTGGAACGCCTACCGAGAAGAGCCGTCCGGGGACAGCAGACCGAAGATGGCCTGCATACGGACATGCTGGTGGAACGGGCGCGCTGGTGGCCGGTACTGCTCTGTGTCATGTCACTGGCTCTGCTCGCCTACGCGGCCTGGGCCGCCCGTTGGGTGCGGCCCAGCGGGGACGACTGGTGCTTCCTGCCCGTGGTCCGTGACGGCGGGCTGACCGCCATGGTGGACAAGTTCTATTTCAAGGACAACGGGCGCGTCGTCAACGCTGTACTCGTTTGGGCTTACGCGCGCTTCGACGTCGCCGGGCAGCAGTGGTTCGGGCCGGCCAGCGGAGTACTGATTCTGCTGCTGCTGTGGGCTTTCTGTGCCGCCGCGCTGACTGTCACGGAAAGAAGGCCGCCGCGCGGAACAGCGCTGTTTATGGCGTCCACTGTGACCGCCGTCTTTCTCTTCGGCTCCCTGAATACGTACAAGACGTTCTACTGGCCGGCGGCATCCGTCTCGCACACGCTGCCCCCGGTGTTCGCCTGCGCAGCCATCGTCCCGGTCCTGAGGGCCACCTCACTGCGGGGCCGCGCCTTCGCCCTGTGCACAGTCGCCGCGACGGGAGCAGCGCTGGGGCTGCTGTCGGAGGAAACTACCGTGGTTGCACTGGTCGCCGTGGGGTGCACGGTGGTGATCAGCGGCCGTGTCATCCCCGCCGAGCGGCGACGATTCGTCCGCTTGTGGTGCGCTGCGGCAACTGCTGGCCTACTGACCGGAATGCTGATCCTGTACACGTCGCCCGGCGCACTGCACCGGCGTCAGACGAAGAGCTCATCAATCATGCTCGCCCCTAAGTCCCTGTGGGAGTCCCTTTACGGATTCGCGTACATCGCGTTGAGGTGTCTCACAGCCTGGCCGTACCTAGGAGCGTTCGCCGGCGGCATCGTCCTGGGCTGTCTCCTCTTGCGTGCCACTGCGGAGCGTGTCGTCCGTGCGAAGAACGCGGCGCTGCTGATCGGGTCATGCATCGTGGTCCTTGGGATCGCCGGCTACGCGTGCACTGTCATCACTTACCCCGCATTCCGTACCGGCGTGATGACATCGACGCGTTTGTGGAACGACTACCTGCTGCTGTACGTCCTGTTCCTCGTCTATGCAGGTGCACTCGCCGCTTTCGCATGGCACCGCCGTGGCCGACGGGTCGCTACCGCTCTCGCCACAGGGGCAGCTGTGTACTCCGTCGTCTGTCTCGGCCTGGCGGCATCGCTCGCAATCCTGGACTCCGACATGGCCGCGCGCGCCCGCGCATGGGACCAGCAGGACACGCGAATGCGGTCCCAGGCCGCAGCGGGGGCCCGCGTTCTTCCCTATAGGCGGCTTCCCATCAGCAAGATGACCGAGCCGTTCAGCCACGGCGGTGACAAGACGTGGCCGGCGCTCTGCGTTGCCCGCTACTACAGGGTCCAGGACATCACCAACGCGACAGGCGAGCCTTGAGCGGCTGCGGAACGCGTGAACGGGAGGGCCTCACTCCTGAGCGTCATGCGGGTGCCCAGAGCCGGCGAGCACCCACGCCCAGGAAAGGATGAGCACGTGAGCAAAAGCCCCGGAAGGAAAAGTGCAATCCCCGCTTCGAAAACACTTTCCGCGGCCGTCCTTTGCCTCTTCCTCGTCACGGCGCCGGCCCTTATCGGAGCGCCGTCTCTCCAGCCGCCTTGGCAAACCGATCACTCCGAAGGTGTCGCCCGGCGCGATGCGCACAGAAAGTCATCGGGCTCCTGCCTGCGGGAAATGATCGGCGTGGCCCACGAGGACGATGACCTCCTCTTCATCAACCCACAGATCCAGGAGCTCATCACTGCCCGATGCCCCCTCGACGTGGTCTACCTGACCTCAGGGGACGCTGGGCAGTCTTACAACCGCAGTCCCTACGCCAAGAGCCGCGAAGACGGCGTGATCGCCGCCTATGCGGCCATGGCGGGAGTCGGGCGGCACACCGTCACCGAGACCATCACAGTCAACCACCACAACGTCACCTCCTTCTCCTTGCGTGAACGACCCGAAATTCGGCTTTCCTTCTTCCGGTTGCCCGACGGACTCCCAACAGGGAAAGGGAGCTCTGACTACCGGCACGAGAGCCTCCTGAAGCTTTTCCGTGGCGAAATCTCCAGCATTACCACGGTCAATTCCCCGGAGCGGTACACAGAGCAATCACTCGTCGCGACAATCACCGGCCTGGCCAGGCGATGGAAAACCGAGCGCATTCGTACCCTGGACTTCGACAATGATTCCTTCGGCTCTGCGCACTCACGAAGCGCGGACCACAGCGATCACGGAGTGGCAGCGCGCTATTTCCGGATGGCGGGCTTCCCTCTGCATCCGCGCGGCGGCATCATCGCCTACCGCGGATACCCTATGTCGCTCCTGCCGGACAACCTGACACCGGAGCAGGCCCGGGCCAAACAAAGGATCTTCGCGACGTACCTGTACACGGTGCGCTGTGATCCGCCACGCTGCAACGAGCCCCACTCGATTACCCCCAATTACCAGAGCTGGATGCACCGGCAGTACCCCCGCCCCCAGCGGCACGCCCGCCCCGGCGCACTCATCTCCCAGACGGGCGGCGTGGAGCTCTGCCTCGAGGCTTCGAACAAGCTGCCGTACACGGCAGAAGGCGCCGTGCGGACATCACGCTGCAACGGCAGTTCCGCACAGTCATGGCGCCACTTCCCCCCAGGCCAGTGGCAGTCCAGAACGGCTCACGGTGGCTGCCTGACCGCCGCGCCGTCCCCGCGCGTCTCGCCATGCGGCAGCAAGGCCCCTGATCAGCGGTGGCGACTGAATCCCGGCGGACAGCTGGTGTCGGGCGACCAATGTCTGATCCAGGACGACGCAGCACGGAGCGTCCCCCGCCTCCACGTCGGGTTGTGCCTGGCTGTAGGGCCGGAGAACACCTGGCTCTGGCGGCCGTGACCCGGCGGTGACACAAGCAGCGCGGCGTCCGGTCCGGCTGATCCACTGCTCCGCCGGTTCACTGCAGTGGAGGCAGCCGGATCCGTCAGTCCGGCACACGAACCTCTCCGCAGAAGCCCATATGGCCACAGGCACACAGCCACCGAGTCATTGCCCCGATGAACAAGGCTTCGGTGTGTCGCGTGACGTCCGTTTCGTGATCACGTGAGCCCGAGCGGTCTGCCGGCGTCGCGGGCGCTGTGCCGGAGGTCGAACAGCGATGTTGGCCTTCCCGGCGAGGTGGAGCCCGCTGATGGCGCGGCGTTAGCCGAGGGTGGGGTCGTCCTGGTTCGTCTCGGCTGGAGCGTTGGGATCCATTCCCGCGGTGCCTGATGGCTGCCGCCCAGAGTTGATGGCCCAGCGGGCGAGGAGGAAGGAGATCGGGGTCACGAGGACTCCGGCGACGAGTGCGGCGACATTCTTGTCCATTTCGAGTCGGCTGACGGCTACATAGAGAAGCGCGCCGGAGGCCACGAGGTTGAAGCCGCTGGACAGCGGATACCTAAAGAACGCGCGCCAGGTCGGGCGGGTCCGGCAGGTGAGGCGGGAATTGAGAAAGAACGAGCAGACGGTACTGACCGCGTATCCCAGGGCATGCGCCATGAGATACGGGATCCATGGGTTCAGGATGGCGTAGATGGTCAGGTATACGGCGGTGTTGACGAATCCGATCGCCAAGAACGTCGCGAACTGTCGTTTCGTTGTCGGGTGGCCTGTCGGACCAGTGATCGATCCGTGCTGCGGAGGGCGGGGCCTCGGGGCGGGGCATTCGTTCGTTTCCCGGATTACGAAGGATGGACGGCGTTTGACCTCATGGTAGATGCGCCCTACGTACTCACCGATGATGCCCAGGGTGATCAGCTGGATTCCACCCAGCCCTACCGCCACCATCAGTAGCGTCGCGTAGCCGGGGACAGTGGCCCCGTGAAGTGCCACGTCGAAACCCACCCATGCTGCGTAGACGACTGCGGCTAGGAGGCACCAGAAGCCCGCGTAGATGGCCAGTCGAAGTGGCCGGTTGTTGAAGGACAGCAGTCCGTCGATGCCGTAGTTGAGTAGACGGCGACTTCCCCACTTCGAGCTGCCGGCCAGTCGCTGCGCGTTTTGGTAGGTGAAGGTGGCCGTCGTGAAACCGATCCAGGAGAAGATGCCCTTGGAGAATCGGTTGGTCTCAGGCAGCGACAGCACGGTGTCCACTGCCTGGCGAGACAGCAGTCTGAAGTCCCCGGCACCGTCGAGCACTTCCACATCCATGAGGTGGCGCACCAGGGCGTAGTAGCTGCGGCTGAGTATGGTGCGCGCCGCACCCTCACCCTCACGGTCCCTCCGGGGGATCACCTGGTCGTACCCGAGCCTGTGAAGCTCGAACATCCGCGGAATGAGATCCGGGGGATGCTGCAGGTCCGCGTCCATCAGGACGACCGCCCGCCCCCGGGACATTCGCAGGCCGGCGAGTATCGCGGCCTCCTTGCCGAAGTTCCTGCTGAGCACCGCGTACCTGATGCGTCGGTCCGCAGCCCCGAGTCCGCAGATGATTTCCCGAGTGTGGTCGGTACTGCCGTCATCCACATAGCAGATCTCGTAGTCGAGACCGGACGTGCCGAGGGCGTCCCAGACTGCCGAGTGGAATCTCTCGATGACTGCAGCCTCGTTGAAGCACGGAACGACAACCGAAAGCTGAGGACTCGTCAAACCAGTCAATCCCGTCTCCTGATGGGGTTGCCATCCCTGTCTCTGGCAGGGGCCGAAACTCACGGGCATTCGACCTGTATTCACTTGCCGAGCGGCGGAAGCACAGGGGTACGCGCCCCGGGATGACCCGTCTGGCCTCATCGGGCTGGTGGGCATGGTGTCACCACGCAAGGGAATGTGCGCTGGGGACAGTCCTGACTCAGCGAAAGTACCGGGGGCTCCGGACCCCGGCATCGGGTGTCGGCTTTTCTTAGGGCCTGTCAGGGTGCGGTGCCGGCGTAGAACAGTGAGTACGCGCCGTACGCGGCAGAGACAGCGGTGACAGCGGGAACAAGCACTGCTGTGGTGCGCGGCCGCGCTCGGGCCAGAGCGAGGGCGGCAGGAAGCATCAGAGGGAACGCGGGGAGTAGGAAGCGCGGTTTGCAGGCGTAGAACTTGGATCCGCCGAAGGCGATGACTACCAGCACGATCGAGTACACGAGCACAGGCAGCGGCGGGCGATCGAGAACGAGTAGAACGAGTGCGGCCAGGCAGATGAGGATGACGGCGGCTGCCATGTAGTAGGCGAGATGCGGGGGAGTACCCCGGTCCGTGAAGACACCTTTGAGGAAGCGGACTTCGCTCATTCCGAAATCGAAACGGGAGCCCCAACCTCGCTGGATCTTCAAGTAACCGAGCGGGCCACCGGAGCGAGTGCCCACCCAGGACAGGTAACCGAGCCAGCCGAGCGGTGCCAGGGCCGCACTCGCCCAGATACGCCAATCGCGGCGGTGGCGGCGGCTCCGCCGCAATGCAAGCCCCGCGGCGCACAGGACTGCGATGGCGACTGCGACGGAGTTGGGGCGTGTGAGCCCGGCGAGCAGAGCCAGGGCACCTGCCCAGAGCCAACGACGGGTGAGCACAGCATAGAGCGACCATGCGGACAGAGCAGTCATCAGCGACTCGCTGTAGGCCATGGTCTCCACAACGGCATGCGGGAGTATCCCCCACAGGAGGGCGAGGACGGTGCCGGTCCTGCGGCCGTGGAGGCGCTCTCCGACGGCGTAGATGCCCCAGGCGGCAGCGAATGCTGAGAGCCAGGCTGCGACGAGACCGGCTGCAGTCATGTGGAGGGGAATGAGCGTGGCTAGGGTGCGCTGCAGGGCGGGATAGAGTGGAAAGAACGCCAGGTCGTTATAGATGAAACCGGGAGTCCGTCCGGCGATCGTCGTCCCGTAGCCATGCTGCGCGATGCCCGCGTACCACTTACTGTCCCAGGAATCGCCCAGCGTGATCCACAGGGGTCTGTGCGTCTTCATGGCAACGGCAGCCGCGACCGCGAGGCCGACCAGGCGTGCGGTCGCATAGAGCACCAGGGCCGGAGCTGCTCTGCGCAGAGCTCCGCGCACCCTGTGAGGCAGGCGCGCGACGCGTTCTTCGCCCAACAGGGGCCTGGCTACTGCGGGACCGGTAGGCACAACTCGCTTCACCTTTGGGCCGGGACGACTGGACGCTGGGAGAAGCGGGCCGGTCCGGCTCGGTGACCTCCCGCGCCTTGATCGTGCGGGCCTGGCGCCGCCACTGCGAGCGGGGCGGGCCGACCGAGTGCCCTGCCGGCCGGAAGGAGCGAGAATCTCTAGCCCGGTTCGGCGGTGTTCCACAGCCGGACCGTGCGGTCCGGCTGCACGTGGCGAGGGTCCGGCCGTCCGGGCTGAACTCCGCACAGGAGGGCCGTGCGGAGCTTCCTGGCACAGCAACTGGGCCACACATCGACAGGGTAAACGTTGCCTGATGCGGCACTAGATAGATGCTCAAACGACGACCACGGCTTGCCCGGTCCCGCAGGACAGCGTAGTAAATCTTGAGCGCGTGCCGCCGCCGTTTGAGCGGTGCAAGAGGGGCCGGGTGATCAGGCTCTGGGCATGGCGGTGTGCCTTATGGCGATCATTGCGGCGTCGTCGTTGAGGTGTCCGCCGACGTGGTGCAGCAGGTCGTGCCGGAGGCGGCGGAGGAAGGCGTCGGGGTCGTTCTCGGTCCAGCCTGTGATGCGCTCGGTGAGCGGGTAGAAGCTGCCGGTGGAGTCGCGGGCCTCGGTGACGCCGTCGGTGTACAGCAGCAGAAGGTCTCCCGGCTCGAACGGGAAGCTGTCGATGTGGTAGCGCGGATGCGCGAGTTCGCCCAGGCCCAGGGGAGGTGCGGGGTGAAGGGTGTCGATCGTCGTCGGTCGGCCGTTGCGCAGGACGACGGGCGGAGGGTGTCCGCAGGCGACCATCTGGACCCGGTCGTCGTGGTCGGGGATGTCCAGGATGGTGGCGGTGATGAACGTTTCCCCGTAGCGGCCCGTCTCGCCCGGCTCCATCAGGTCCCAGCACACGCTTCGGTCGAGGTAGCGCACCAGCTCACTCAGGCTCGCCGGGCGGTGGGCGGCGACGCGGAACGCTCCGAGCAGCAAGGCGGCGTCGTTGACCGCAGTCATCCCTTTGCCTTGCACGTCGCCGACGATCAGCCGGGTGCCGGAGGTGGTGCGCGCTGCCGCGTACAGGTCCCCGCCGATCTGGGCCTCGGCCTCTGCCGCAAGGTAGAGGGAAGCTACGCGCAGCGGCCCGATCTCTTTGGGCAGTGGCGGCAGGACCACACGCTGGGCGGTCTCGGCCACGTACCGCACTTGCGTCAGTACTTTTGCGCGACGCTCCCGCACTACACAGAAGATCACCAGGGCCGTGCCGACCAGTACCAGGGCGATGATCTGTGCCTGGTCGTTGGACGAGAGCAACTGCTCAGGCTCGCGCAGCAGCCCGATGGCCGTCTGCGCGATCACCGCCAGTGCGGCGACCAGGCCCACCGACCAGGGCCCGCCGAACAACGGTGTGATCGCCGGGGCCGCGACGAGCAGCGCGCCCAGGTGGATGTTGGGCGGAGCCAGAGCATCGATCACGGACACCGCGACGATCCACGCGATCGGGATGGCGAGCAACGCCCGCCCCGCTCGCACCGGCCGTCGAAGTCGTACGCGGCGCTGCGGCATGACTCCTGTCTACACCGCCCCCGCTCAGGTCGCACAGGGGCGGAGACCGGCAGTGCGGTCGCTTACCATTCGGCCCTGGCGACTGGGAACTGCTGCTGACCATGCGTGCCCACAAGCGCACCCTCGCTCGCCTCACGGCCACGGCCGGCTTCTACGGGTATGGGCCGAGACCGAGTGGGGCATGCCCAAGTGACCGGCCTCGGCGCCTATCTTGGAGCCGTTATGGAGCGCTAGTTCTCATCCTGGCCCCTTTTTCCTGATGCGCACCGACATGACTCGTTGTCGTCAGGTGACCGTCACGTGGACGACGGGCGACAGGGTGTTGCCGTGTGCGACGCGCAGCTGCTGAGCGCCCTTGTCGCTGAGCTTGACGCGCACGCCGTAGGTTCCGCCCTTTTTGACCGTGGTGCTCGCGTGCAGGGGGGTCCACTTGCCGCTGCTGTTGAGGTGATGGACGGTGAGCTTGCTGCCGGTCTTGATGTGGGTCACCTTGCCAGTGATGACGACGCTCGACCCGGCCTTGACCGAGGTGTGGTTGGCGTGAGCGGTGATAGACGCGGACATGGCCGGCGATGCCGCCGCGACCGTTGCCGCGTGTACGGCGGGTGGACTAGCCGGGCTGGCGATCGCGACTCCGGCCCCGCCTGCGAGCATGGCCGCGCACACTGCTGCGATGGCCGCTGTGCGTATCCGCGGACCTTTCCCGGTCTTCTTCGTGAGTGTCGTGTCCATGAGTGCTCACCTCACGCTGGGTGCGTTGCTGATGTGCCGATGCCCCCATGGTGCGAAACCGTGGGTGAGGCGACCGTGTACGCCCGATGTGAGCCCTGACATGTGACGCCGGTGCGGCTGGCTCTGGGGGTCTTCCAGTCTCGTGCAGGCTCTGAGGTTGCGCGGTCTGCGGATCGCTCGTGCGTGCCAGTCAGGTTTTGTCAGGGCCTGAGGCGAGGGGGAGCTCCAGGCGGACGCGGGCGCCGCCGCCCGGTGCATTGTCGGCGGTGGCCGTGCCGCCGTGGGCCTGTGCGATGGCACGCACGATGGCCAGGCCCAGTCCCGCGCCGCCCTCGTGCCGGCTCCGGGCGGCGTTGGCGCGGCGGAACCGTTCGAAGGCGTGCGGCAGGAAGGCCCGCGGGAAGCCGGGGCCGTGGTCGCGGACCTCGATCACGGCGCGTGCGTCCGGGCCCGGGCCGCGGAGTGTGAGGCTGACGTCGATGTCGCTGCCGTGGGGGGCGTAGCGCAGCGCGTTGTCGAGCAGGTTGTCGACGGCCTGTCGCAGCCGGTCCGGATCGGCCACCACACGTACGCCGTCGTCGGTCCGTAGGCGCACCCGCACACTGCGGGTTGCCGCGCGGGATGCGGCTGACCGCACGGCGGCGGCGAGCAGTTCGGCGGGTGCCAGCGGCTCCGGACGAACGACGGGCCGCCTCTCGTCGGTCCTGCTCAGCAGCAGCAGATCCTCGGACAGCCGGATTAGCCGGTCGGTGTCCTGAGCGGCGGCGGTGACCGCGGCGACGAGTTCATCCCTGGTGCGGCCGGGCTGCCCGGCCAGTTCCAGCTCGGCCTTCAGGGTCGTGAGCGGGGTGCGCAGTTCGTGGCCCGCATCGGCGGCGAAGCCGCGCTGCTGGGCCAGGGCTTCGGCGAGCCGGTCGAGTACGTCGTTCATGGTGGCCGCGAGCGTCGCGATCTCGTCGTGTGTGGCGGGTGCCTCGAGCCGCGCTCCGGTGTCCTGCTCGGTGATCTCCGCAAGCCGTCTGCGCATGCGGTCGACTGGGCGCAGCGCCGAACCCGCCAGCCAGTATGCGCCGAGACCGGCGGCGAGGACGGCGGGCGGACCGCCCAGCAGGAGGGCGTCGCGCGTGTGCGCGGTCGCGGCGTCCGCGACCCGCGTGCTGGAGCCCACCACGACGACGACCGGTTTGTCGTCGTTCGTGGCCGGCACGGCGAGCATCCGGTAGTCCTGGTCCTCCACCGAGGCGGTGAACCTGACGTCCTTCCGGGTTGCCGCCTGTGTCTGTGCCACGTCGGCCAGGGGGCGTCTGCCCGCGCCGTCAGTGAAGGCGAGCAGCCGGCCGTCGGGCGCGAGCACCTGGGCCACGCGCTCGGCTCCGGCGCCGGTGCCGAGACCTCCGTCCGGGTCACGCGCGGACGGAGGTGGCAAGGCAGGGAGCGGTCCCGTGACCGCCAGCCGGACCACCTCCGCGTCGGCCTGGGCGCGTAGGCTCGCCCCCAGGGAGTCGTCGAGTCCAGCCGTCAGCCGATGCAGGAAGACGAGCCCAGCGGCCGCGATCACCAGGGCCGTGCCGAGGGCGAAGATCAGTGTCAGGCGCCACCGCAGGGGCATCCTGGCTCAGCCTCCCGGCACGGACCCGGCGCCCGGTGACGTGGGCCTGACCGGCGGGTGTGCTGGGGGTGACGGGGGCGCCGGCTCGTCGGGGGCGCGCAGTCGGTAGCCCGCGCCGCGGACCGTCTCCAGGTGGGAGGTTTCGTTGGGCTCGTCGACCTTGCGCCGCAGATAGGCCACGTACTGATCGACGACGTTGGACACCCCGTCGCAGGGAAAGTCCCACACGTGTTCCAGGATCCTGGTCCGGGTCAGCACATCGCCAGGGTGCCGCAGGAACAGCTCCAGGAGCGCGAACTCCTTCGGCGACAACTGGAGCTCGGCCGCGCCGCGCCACACCCGTCGGCTCGCCGGGTCCATCCGCAGATCCCCCACAGTGATGAGCGCCGGTCTGGGATGGGCCCCGCGGCGGACCAGCGCCCGCAGCCGGGCGAACAACTCGGCGAAGCTGAACGGTTTCGCGAGGTAGTCGTCGGCGCCGGCATCCAGACCCTGCACCCGCTCGCCGACCGAGCCCAGCGCGGTGAGCACCAGAACAGGGGCCCAGCAGCCGTCGGCTCGCAGCCGACGGCAGACCTCGAAACCGTCGAAGCCCGGCAGCATCACGTCCAGGACGATCAGATCGTAGGGCACCTCGACGGCTTGCCAGACCGCCTCCGGACCGTCAACGGCCACGTCAACGGCGTACCCCTCCTCTGTCAGCCCGCGCCGCAGCAGCTCGGCCGTGCGGACCTCGTCCTCCACCACCAGCACCCGCATGTCTCCACCGTAGGAGCATCACGAACGCACCACACGTCGTACGACGCCGTCCCGGCCGCGGAGCACAACTGCGGGGACCTCGGCAGCCACAGTCACCCGCGGCCGCGACGGTCCAGCAGACAGCGCCCCAGGACGACGCCGGCACTCCCGTCACCGGAGACACCGGCACCACCACCCCCAGCACGACCACCACCAGTAGCAGTAGCTTCGGTAGCAGCGGCTCCGGCTCGAGGGCATACAAGTGCGCCGGACACTGGTGGAGGGCGTTTTCTACTGAAACGTCCGGTACGGCGGCAGCAGCGCCGGCTCCGACAGTAGTAGCAGCACTACCACCACGACCACCACTCCTCCTCCCGACACCACTCCTCCTCCCACCAAGCTCCGCACTCCAAGGTCCTCGCCAGATACCTCGAAGTCAGTGGGAGGACAACCCGTCCGCCCTGCTTGGCAATGATGATCTGGTCGTGGCCCTTGAGTCGGGAGGACGTCGCGAGCCCGCGGCGCGGACTGTGGCCCGTGAACCGGATCTCGATCCCGGCGCGTTCGCCGGCGCGGGTGATGACGTCGCCGATGGACTCGGGCTGGAGCCCGAGTCCACGCGCGCCCGGTTGGCCACCGACACGATGTAGGGAGCCGAGGACGTCGACGACGCGGTTCTCCTGCCAGCCCTCGCCGTCCTCGAAGTAGCCCTCCGTGGCGGCGGAGTTGTCGCCCCATCCGCCCTGTCTGGCGATCTCCTTGCGGTCGTTGCTTGCGCGCTTGGAGCTGGTGGCAAGGCCTCGGCGGGGGGAGTGGCCAGTGGGCCAGAAGCCGAGGTCGGCCCAGGTGCCGAGCCCCCATGCGAAGGCGAAGAGCCATGCGGCGGGACCATGGGCGGCAACTTTGGTCGGTGTCTCACGCTCTCCCTCCTTTCAAGGGCATCTACGACCTCGCGCCGCTGAACAAGGTCGAGTGTGCCGTCGTAGATCACGTGGCAGAGGGCGTCGATGTGGCTCCGCACCGGGCACTGCTGGGCCGGGAGCCGAACGGCACCTTGAGCCGGGCGACCTTGCCGTCCATGCAGTCGAGGATGAACGACAGGTGGGCGTCCGCGTCAGCGACGGTCGACCAGTGGCCGGGGTCGCGCCGAGTTCGGCGCCGTCGAAGTGCAGGCCGCGCAGAACCAACAGCCCGTCGGCAGTGTCCACCGGGCGATGCGTATGGCGCACCGTGCCGGACAGTTGGGCGCTGGCGGAGGGCGGAGCGGCGAGCAGTTCGGGCGAGGTGGCGGAGCCGTACTCGGCCAGAAGCTTGACGGCGACGGTGCTCAGTTCAGCTGCGGCAGTGGCGTCGAGAGAGCGTACCGGGGCAGGGCAGGCGGGCACGATGGCACCTTCCAGGGCTCGTCCGCTGCCTTTCAAGTGTTGCTGAAGTCAGTCGCCAAAGGCACCGACTTGGTCACCGCTGCGACTCTGGCGGGATCCTCCGTCAGAAGCCTCTCTCGCCTGCGCCGCTCGCACCCGGTGGTGAACGCTCTGGTGATGGCCGCCTGCAAGGCTCGTCCCGGGCGTGGGAAGTCCGCCCGGCCAAACGGGCCGCGCTACAGGCTGGTTCGCCTCGACTCGCCAGAGCGACCGGAGGGTGACTAGCGGGCGCACCACCCATGCGCAGCTGTCCCAAGCAACTTGCCCTTGCCGCCCAGACTCCCGTCGTCTTCTCGACCCTCCGTGTGACTGCTGCTCGACGTGCACTGTCCTCACGCTGAAAGCCTTGAACAGGTCATGGACTCCCTCGCCCGTTACGGACCGGTCACCACCTCACTCGTCCTGCGCAGCTACCCGCCCAAGTCGTTGCCAACGGCACCGTCAACAACGTCCTGACCCACAACAACAGTCAAGGCGCAGACAGCGCCGAAGAAGCCCGGCGTACCACGAGCCCGGCGAAGGTCTTCTGCACCAGCCCGTAGGCGAGGACGGGCATGAGCAGGTAGGGCTTGTCCGGCATTGACGCTGTGATCAGGACCGCCCCCGCACTGCTGTTACTCATCCCACATGCCAGCGCGAGAGACGACCGCCCACCCTCACTTAACCGCAGCACGACGCCGGCCACATGACCCAGCACAAACGCGGCGCCGCACACCGTCGAAGCTGCCGTCACCGCGGCACCCATCAGCAACGGGCGCGGATGGACCAGGTAAGTCCCCAGTGCCCCACTGGCGTTGACGTAGGTCGTGGCCAGGGAAGCGAGCAGGGCCAGCAGAGTGACGCAGCCTTCCAAGGCGTCCGCCCGCGCTACAGCGATCACGAGTCGGCAGAGCACGCCCGCCGCGCAGGGCACAACGATGCTGGACATGGCAAAACCGCCATGAGTCAACTGCGCCGCGACAGCCAGAGTATGGGCGTAGGGGCCATGCAAGAAGACCGTCAGCGAGCCGATGACGAGTGGTGTGGTGACAGGGCTGAGGAGCGTGGACCCTAACACTGTTGCCACCATGGCTGGTTGGTCGCCGGAGCCCTTGGCCGTCCATACCGTGGCGTTGGCCGCCACGGGCATGGTCACGATCATCACCATCGCCGTGACGATGCCGCTCCCGTGGTCGGAATCCGGTGTTGCACGCATGAGAACGACGAGCAGAGGGATCAGTACCAGCGGCACAGTCAGGTGAAGGGCCAGCGCGGCAAGTAGAGCAAGCGGTTTACGAAGCAGCACCGCAAAGGCCCGCGGGCGGATCTGGAATCCGGCTGCGAAGAGCAGCACACCCAGGAACAGTGGCGGCACGTGCATCCTGAGGACCCCGAGCGTGTGCGGCTGGCGCAGCCACAGGCCGGGCCAAGGCATGAGAAGCGCCGCGGCGTACGAGGCGAGGACGGCACGGCCCAGACGGCCGCGCAGCCACCGTGTGCAGCGAGAAGCGGTGGAGGCGGTTGTAGGCAGCACGACTTCCTCGATGGTGCTCGTGTGGCGAGAGCGCGACGAGAACTGGCCGGTCGGCTATGCCTGCGTGGTCAAAGAACACATCCATCGCCTCATCCTGGGCAGGTTTGTATTCGGTATATGGCCGACATGCCTGGCACTCAGGATGTATTCAGGTTGTCGCTGGCACGGTCGCCTCATGACACAGGATGCATCGCACACGGCGTCTTTCGCCGTACCTCATCTGCTGGTACTGGTAGTTCAGTTCCACACCCGCGCCTACCGTCCGGCCGTCTACTAGGCCGTGTATCGAAAGTGGATCTTGGGCTGTGAATGATCACGGTTTATGGGTCGGGGAGATCTCACGGACGAGCAGTGGGCCGTGCTGGAGCCGCTGTTGCCGAAGGGTGCCAGGGCGGGGCGGCCGCCCGTCTGGCCTCGGCGGCAACTGATCGACGGCATACGGTTCCGTGTCCGGACTGGAGTTCCGTGGCGGGACGTCCCCGTCGAATACGGACCATGGGGCCGGGTCTACGACCTATTCCGCCGGTGGCAGCGGGACGGCACCTGGCACCGGATCCTCACTCGGCTCCAGTCCCTGGCCGACGCGAAGGGCGCGATCACGTGGGATCTGAGCGTCGACTCCACGGTGTGCCGCGCCCATCAGCACGCAGGCGGAGCTCAGAAGCAGGGCGACCAGCAGAAGGAGCCGCCGGGCGGCATCTTCACCGAGCCCCATGACCATGGGCTGGGACGTTCGCGCGGCGGGTTCACCACCAAACTGCACCTGGCCGTCGAGCAAGGTCAGAAGCCCATATCGTTCGTAATCACGGCCGGGCAGCGCGGGGATTCACCGCAGTTCGAATTCGTGCTGGAGAAGGTTCGCGTGCCTCGCATCGGGCCGGGCCGGCCACGCGTCCGCCCCAACCGGGTCCGCGCGGACAAGGCGTACGCCTCCCGCAAGAACCGTGCCTATCTGCGCCGCCGCGGGATCCGCTGCACCATCCCGGACAAGGCCGACCAGGCGCGCAACCGCCAGAAGCTCGGCTCCCGCGGCGGCCGACCGCCATACTTCGTCCCAGCCCGACCGGCAAAACCCACCTGGCAACCGGGCTCGGAATCAGAGCCTGTCAGGCCGGCCTCTGGGTCGCGTTCGCCACCGCCGCCCAGTGGGTGACCCGCCTCGCCGAAGCTCACACAGCCGATCGGCTCAGCGACGAGCTCACCCGCCTCGGCCGTATCCCGCTGATCGTGGTCGACGAGGTCGGAT
This sequence comes from Streptomyces sp. NPDC055955, assembly GCF_042270245.1. Classification (NCBI taxonomy): domain Bacteria; kingdom Bacillati; phylum Actinomycetota; class Actinomycetes; order Kitasatosporales; family Streptomycetaceae; genus Streptomyces; species Streptomyces sp. NPDC055955. Next base: position 19,581 of record NZ_JBHJYS010000019.1, on the reverse strand, counting down.
ACATCCCCTTCGAACCCGAAGCCGCGAACCTGTTCTTCCAGTTCATCTGGGCGGCTTCGATGCCGCGGTGCGGCCAGTCGGTCCAGCCAGGCGACGACGTACCGACTGTTGCGGACGCCAGGGCCATCACCGGCAGAGCCGGAACCGTGCGTCGAACGGGGGCAGGGATGAGCGGGGGTCTGACGAGTGCCGGAATGAAGATCCGCCTCGAAGTCACGCGCTGGCAGATGATCTTGATACCGGACAACCGCCCGTGACCAGCACGAGAACACGATCAACGACTCACGCCAGCCCCGTGACCAGCGACTTCAAGAATGCGGATCTGCAGCGGCGCTTCCGGAGGCAAGCAGTTCGGCAAATGCTGTGGCGATCGGCAGCCCGGTCTCCGTCGCCAGCCAGCCCCATTGCCCGTTCGGGTTCAACTCCAGCCAATGCGATTCACCGTTCTTGTCGAGAGCAAGATCGAAGGAACCGGAAACGAGGCCGAAGTGACCGAGATAGTCCTGCAAAGTCTGGCTGAGACGGTCCGGCAGGTTCACCACGCGGTAGGAGAGCGCCGAGTAGTCCTTACGCCAGTCCAGGAGGCCGGAATCGATCCGCACCGCGAAGACCTCCTCTCCCACGACCAGCACCCTGAGGTCAGCGGTTTTGTCCACTCGAGCCTGGAACAGGTGAGGGGCTGCGCCGACACTCTCGTCCAGGTCGTCAACTGTCACCGGCTCGGCCCACGTCGTCATCCTGACGCCGTCCCGCTCGTAGGGGGTCCAGCGGAGCGTCTTGAAGATCACCTCTCGGTGAGCGGTGATGAACTCCCTCGCCTCGTCCAGGTCGTTGGTCACCAACGTAGGAGGCACCCGGAGTCCGAGACGTGCCGCCGTGGCAAGTTGAGCCACCTTGTAGTCGGCGGCGGCCATGCGCAAGGGATGGTTCACCCACAGTGGGCCGTCAAGGGCATACAGCGTGCCACCCAAGCCGTGGCGCACCTGTGCCGCCGCGAACCGCGCGTCGGAGTCGTCCAGGTGCGTGAACTCGGGCCAGCGAGGGCGGCGCCAGTACACCGAGCGCACCGCACCGAGTTCGGAGGTTCTGGACGGGGTGCGCAGGTGTCCGGCGACATGGGGCGAGAGGTCGTCGAACCGGGCCGTAACCGTCAGGCTGTTGCCGATGTCGGCGGGGTCGAACCTGGTCACCGGGCAACCGATCCGGTTGAGTTCGGAGATCACCATGTCTGCGGTGACGTCGGCTGCCTCGGTGGCCACCAGCACCGGTCGCTCCTCGGGCCTGGGCATCAGATGTCTCGGTACTCGTCCGAGTCCATATCGCTGTTGGAGTCGCTGTCGCTGTCCGAATCGCTGTCGCTGGAGTCGACCATGGCGGTAGACGTGGAGTTGTACGTGGACGTCATCGAGGACGTGGGGTTGCTTGTGCTCTGCCGGGTACGATCCTCGTCCATCTTGACTATCCGCCCCGACGCGTCTCGGAACACGCCAAGTTGTGTGGCCGGGTCGATGCCCACCGCAGTGAACGGCATCTTCACCGTGGTCGGGTAGGGCCCAAGCCTGGTGGCTCCCCATGGGCGGTCGGCCATTCCGGGAATTGCGTTGTCCATCTCGTCCGCACTCCTGTCAGTGAGCGTGAGAGGCCCAGCCTCGAAATCGTGCCCCAGAAGTTCTCGGATCGGAAGAGCGCCTGCTTCTTGCGCATTCGCCGCCACCACGACTGACAGTGAGGATTGGCCATGGCCCCGCTCGGGGGTCTGCGGACATGCGCGGGCTGCCACAGGCGGGCCCGGCCCGCGCGGTCCGGAGCTCGACGGGGTGTGCCGGCGCGGGTTTCGGCGCAGCCCGGCACACTGAGCCCGTCGGCCGGTTGGGCCGACCGGGCGCTGGGTGGTCTGTCAGCCCATATCTGTCAGGAGAGCGTTCAGTTCCTTTTCCTGCTCTGCCGGAGACATCGGCGGGTTCGAGTGGTCGATGCCGAAGGTCTTGAGCACCTTGTCCATCTGGGCGTCGATGGATGTCCAGCCGGTCTGATCCAGCGGCTGCAGCGAGGCCTGGTCGGCGTCCCACAGGTCACGCAGCGACTGTGCCTCCGCATGCGCGCCGGTCGCGTTCCCCGAGCGGGCGTCCTTGAGTGAGGTGGAGGCGAGGGCCTTCAGCGCGGCGACCTTGGCGGGCGGGAACTCCTTCACCGCCTCGCCGGGAGCCATCTGGACGGCGGAGGTGTTGTCTTCTTCCGGCGCCGGGCCGACGTGTGGCTGCCCGTGGGCCCAGACCAGCAAGCCCGCGGTGGCGACGGCGAGCAGTCCGAAGCCGGCCAGCGCGACGCGCTCCTTGCGCGGGTCGCCGGTGGCGTCGGAGGCGTGCGCCACCTCGTAGGTCTCGGCCACGTCAGAGCGCGTCACCGTCAGGTAGACGACCGTCGCCAGGATGAGGCCGAGGAAGATCAGGCTGGTGGTGAACGTGCCCAGCGCGAGACCGGTCGGTTCGCCCGGGCTCTGGGCGACCTTGGGGGAGGCGAGCCAGTCACCGATGTTCGCGCCCAGCGGGCGGGTGAGGATGTAGGCGAGCCAGAAGGACAGCACCGGGTTCGCGCCGAACCGCCACAGGGCCGTGATCGCCGCGATGAGACCGAGCGGCAGCAGCACCGAGGCGCCCGGGCTCCAGCCGGTCAGTTCCAGCGTCCAGTCGCCGGTCGCGGTGCCGAGCGCGAAGGTGACGAGAACGGCGAGCCAGTAGAACGACTCCCGCGGCAGCGTGGTGACGGAGTGGATCGACAGCGTGCGCTCGCGCAGCCACCAGATGCCGAAGACCACGGCGAGCAGGACCGAGAACACGGCGGAGCTGATCCACAGCGGCACGTTGAGCTGGTCGGTGAGGATGTCGGTGTACAAGGTGCCCGTGACACTGACGACGACCACGGTCAGCCAGTAGGGAAACGGGACGTACCGCTTCAGCCGCAACTGCACGGCCAGGACGACCACGAACACCGCGGTGAAGATCCAGGCCGTGTTCACCAGGCCGACGCCCAGCTTCATGTTGATCCAGTCGGCGAAGCTCTCGCCCACGGTGGTGCACAGGATCTTGATCACCCAGAACCAGATGGTGACCTCGGGGACCTTGTTGAGCATGAGGCGCCCGCTCCGCGGGGGCGCTTCCGTTGTCGTTGTCATGCAGAGAGGTTTACGCGGAGAACCTGCAAGCAACCTGACTACGTGACCGCACGCGCGGCCGGGAGCGTCACCTCGACGTGACCGAGGCCGTCCGCGATCGCGCGGACCTCCACACCGGCCGAGGCGGCGATGCGCCGGACCACCGGCAGCCCGAGCCCGTATCCGTCGCCGCCGGTCACACCCGCCTCGAAGACCCGGTCGACGTCCGCGGGATCGAACCCGGGGCCGTCGTCCAGGACATCGACCACGATCGCCTCGCCCTGGTTGCGCGCGGTGATCCACACACGCGACCGCGCATGCCGTAGGCCGTTCTCCAGCAGGGGCGACAGCAGTGACACCGCGACGTCGGGCGCCACGGCCACCTCGATTTTCGAGAAAAAGGCGACCTCGACCGCGCGGCCGGCGATCGCCTGCCGCGCGGCGGAGCGCAGATCACACCGGGTCCCCTCGTCCGTCCGTGCGCGCGCGGCACGCAGAAGCGTCGTGATCGCCGTATCGAGGCGCTCGACCTCGCTCAAGACCGCCTCCGGCGCCACCGGCCCGCCGGCCAGCTGCGCCAGCTGCGCCTCGCCCCGCAGCACCGTGAGCGGTGTCCGCAACTCGTGGGCGATCTCATCGGTGAGCCGGCGCTCGTCCGCCAGCGCGTTGTCGACGCGCTCCAGGAGGCGGTCCAGGGTCTGTCCCAGTTCGCCGAACTCGTCGCGGGGCACTCCGAGGTTGAAGCGGCGCCCGGGTTCGTGATGGCCCCAGTCGTCGGCGAGGGCGGCCATCTCGTGCACGACCCGCAGCGCGCGGTGCACCACGAGGTGTGCGACACCGCCGGCGAGGAGGATCGTGAGGCCGCCCAGTATCAGGGACAAGGTCAGGCTGCGCTGTTCGGATGTCTCGTAGGGCGTGAGGTCCACCCGGACGATCACCATGACGTGGTGGCCGTCGACGGGGACCTCCCGCGCGTACAGGAGGTAATTGCCGACCGACGCGGTCTGCGATCGCCCCGAGTCCGCCAGCTCCTCGACGCGATCGACCAGGCTCGGGGGCACGTTCCCGTCGAGCAGGCGGCCGTCGGCGTACACCCAGGCGACCTCGTCCAGCGCCTCGCTGCCGTTCTCCATGAGCACGACCCGGCCGCCCTTGGCGGTGACGTTCGCCGCGACCGCCTCGGCACGGGTATGTGCCAGGTCGTGCGCGTCGGCGTCCGTCACCCGGCTCAGCAGCACGTGCGAGACCACGACCAGGATCGCGACCACGGCGGTGGCGATCAGCACGGTGAGGGCGACGACCCGCTTACGGAATCCCGTCACTGCCATCGGTAGCCCACGCCGCGGACGGTCGCCAGACGCTCGGCCACACCCAGCGGACCGAGCTTGGTCCGCAGCCGGCGCACATAGGAGTCGAGGGTGTTGTCGCTGACCTGCGCCCCGTGTGGCCAGCCGGCAGCGATGAGGGCGTGGCGGCGTACAGCGTCGCCCTGCGAGGCGATGAGGCGGCCCAAGAGCCGGAACTCGGTCGGGGTCAGGCTCATGCTCACCGAATCGTAGGTCACCACGTGCTTCGCAGGATCGAGGACGACCTCGCATGGTGCGGGCGCCACGGTGGCCCGGCGCAGCAGAGCGCGGATGCGGACCAGTAGTTCCGGGATGTCGAAGGGTTTGGTCATGTAGTCGTCGGTGCCGGCTTCGAAACCGCCCACCTTGTGATGGAGGCCGTCCAAGGCGGTGAGCATCAACACCGGCACGTCGACGCCGCGAGCCCGCAGGGCCAGGCAGACGTCGCGGCCGTCGGCGTCCGGCAGCCCGAGATCCAGGACGACCAGCTGGGGCGCCGGTACGAGCTGCCGCAGTAGGCTCTCGGCCGTGGCGGCGACGGAAACGGTGTGGCCGTCGTACTCCAGGGCACGCTTGAGAACGCCGCGGACCGCCGCGTCGTCTTCGCACACCATGATGAAAGCCACGTGCTGACCCTAGATACTCCCGTTCCAGTTCTCCATCTGCGCTGATCAGCCGCCTGACGGTCGGGAGCAGTCCGATGGTGCCGCATGCCCCTGCCCTGCCATGAAGCCGCGACTGTCCGGTGCGACCGGCCGAGCACCGCAGCAACGGGGGCGCCGTCCCGATAGCCGCCGTGGCATCCGCCCAGCCGCGACCCGCCGCGGACTCACCGACCCCGCTACCCGCAGATCCGGTTCCTCCGATGAGGCACCCGCCATCCCCGCCCCACACTCACCCCTGCAGGGCTGCGGTGATCCCGAGCATGGATCGACGACACTTCGGGCGGCCCGCACCCGCCATCGACAGTGGCGCCGTCTGCGGCGGGTCCGGCTTCGTATGGCGGCGCAGCAGCGGGGCGAGGGCTGACGGGTGTCCGGGGGACCGCGTAGGCAGCGTTCTCGTCGGCGCCGATTGGGCAACCGCGTGACACCGGACGGGCCGACAAGTTCCGCCTTGGCCTGATCCAGTTCGAGCGCGAGCTCCACGTTGATCATCCGCATCGTCTAGTTCTCGTCTGTTCCTGACGAAGTCGGCCCAGCTGGTGCCGGCGGCGCGGGCCGTCTCGATCAGTCCTGGCTCCCAGCCCGCGAGCTGTTCGCGCAGCATGAGCAGGGCGGCCAGGGCCCCGACGGAGCTGACCTGTTCCGCTTCTGCCCGCGGGGATTGCGCGTTCTGGGCGCCGTGGACCGCCTTGCTCATCGCTTTCAGCGCCGCAGTGGCGGCGAGGAATGGGACGGGCTTGCTGGCCAACGCGAGGTTCGGCGGCGCCACGGTCGCCTTCGTCGGCGCGACGCTCAGCAGGATGTCGTTTGAATGGGGGTTCTGATCCCGTCCTGGCGGGCGCCTAGACCGCCCTCGTTGCGTGTGCGTCGAAGACGCTGGTGTGTCGACCCGGCTGGCATCTTCCGGCCTGGATCGCACTTTTGTGAACGGCCGAAGTTGAGTACTTGTCCCGCCTCACTGACGCGATGAGCAGGTCGGAAACTAACACCGTGGATCCGTCCCTGTCCGTTCCGGCTACCTCCGCGGCATCAGCGCTCCAAGCGGTATCCGTGTCCCCTCAGCGTGGTGATGTGGGGCAGGCGCGCGTGCTGGGTGGACGCGGTGGCTGCCTGGGTGAGGCGGCGGCGCAGGCTGGCCATAGTGACATCGAGGGTCTTGGTGGAGCCGAACCAGTTCTCGTCCCACACCTCGGCCATCAGGGTCTCTCGAGGGATGGCCTCGCCGGTGTGCTGGGCGAGGACGGCAAGCAGGTCGAACTCTTTCGGGCGCAGGGGGACCTCCTCCTCGTGGAGGAGGCAGCGGCGGGCCGTGGTGTCGAGGACGAGGTCGGCCAGGCGGATGGGGTCCTGCGGCGGCGAGGTTGCGGCGCGCCGGCGCAGGTGGGCCCGGAGGCGGGCGAGGAGAACAGTGAGGCTGAAAGGCTTGACGAGGTAGTCGTCGGCTCCGGCATCAAGACCGGCAATGACGTCGATGTCGTCGGTGCGGGCGGTGAGAATGATGATCAGCAGGTCGGGGTGGCGCGTGCGCAGGGCGCGGGCGATGTCCAGGCCGTCCATGTCGGGCAGGCCCAGGTCGAGGAGCAGAACGTCGTACGGACTGTGTGCTGCCTCGGCTAGGGCAGCGATACCGGTGCGGCTCCATGTGACGGCGTAGGCGTTGCTGCGCAGACCGGTTTGGAGGTGGCGGCCGATGGTGTCGTCGTCTTCGACGACAAGGACCCGGTGTCGGCTGCTGTCGGAGGTGGGCGTGCGCATGCCGAACAGCCTAGAAGCCTGCCGGGCGGGCTGCCTTGCGGCCGTGTCTGCGCCCGTCACAGATCGCGGAGCTCTTCCACAGCGGGCCGGCGTGCGCTGCGGATGCCGTTGAGGGCGGCGGCCAGTATGGCGGCCACAGCGGCGCCTGCCGTCAGGGCCAGGTAGGCGCCTGGCACCGAGAGGCTCGCGGGCGGGGGGTCGAAGACACCGGTGAGGACCTTGACCAGCATCTGCGACAGCGCCCACCCGATGACCGCCCCTCCGGCCAGCCCGCCCGCGGCAAGCAGCAAGGCCTCGGTGAGGACCATGCCGCGCAACTGACCGCTCCGAGCGCCTAGCACGGTAGCGATAGCGAAGGTGCGACGGCGTTCTGCGAGTCCGAGGGCCAGGACGAGCCCTCCGGCCCCGGCAGCCAACAGCACGGCGAAGGCGAGTTCGATGCGAGTGAGTCCGGCCAGGTCGACGGAGGTGAGGCTGGTGCCGACGGTGCCGCGGGTCTGGGTGAGGTCGGTGACGGTTGCGCTGGTGCCAAGCCGGCTGCGCAACTGCGCGGCGATCTGCTTCTGGTGGGTGGCACCGGTGTCGAGGAGGAACGCGCCAACCGAGTCGCTGCCAGTCGCCTTCGCCACGTAGGCGGCGTTGGCGACGAAGAAGCTGTCCTTCGGCGCGGTCGGGAATTCCTTGACGATGCCGGCGTAGTGGAACGGCACCGTGCGCAAGGCCTTGGTGCGCGTGTCCTGGACGCGGAGGTTGAGGGTGTCACCGGGCGTGAGCTGGAAGTCCTTGACGGTCTCCTCGCTGACCAGCAGGTTGTCGGGGCGCTGGGCGAGGCGGCGCATGAGTTGGTCGGCGGTGCCACCGGCGAAGTAGGCGTCTTGGAGTGAGGTGGCCCGTGCGATGGTGCCGGGGCGGACGCCGTAGAGGTCCTGCAGATCGGAGCCGACGTAGGCGAAGCGGTGCTGGACGGGCTCGACGTGCGAGACGCCGGGGACCCGCAGGCCGCTTTCCGCGCCTGGGGGGACGTGGGCGCCGGGAGGTTCGGTGACGGTGACGTCGGCGCCGTTGGTCAGTCGGGCGTCGACCTCGGCCTGCTGCCGGTAGGTGGAGTTGAAGACTGCGGTGGAGATGGCGAAGGACACCGCAAGGGCAAGCAGCACCACCGAGCGGGCCAGCGGGCGCCGGCGCCTGGTCACCACAGCTGCCGTGGTTCCCGCCAGGGTCGTGGTGAGCGGGCGGGCGAGACGGGCCAGCGCCGGACGGCCGAACCCCAGGGCCAGCAGGGTCACACGCCAGACCAGCAGCGCGGCCCCGATCCATAGCAGGGCTGGGCCGAGGAACGCCCAGTACGACACGGAGAGGGTGGGCACGCCCTCGGGTGCGAGCACGAGGGCGTACTGGTTGCCGGAGGAGGCACGGAAGACCAGCCAGGAGCCGATCAGCAGTGCGAAGTCGACGCCGTACCGCATCCACCAGGGCGAGCGGGTGCGCCCCACACCGGCCTCTTTGCGCGTGTCGGCAACGGTGACCGAGCGAAGGTCGCGCAGGGCGGGGACGAGTACCGCGCCGGCAGCCACGGATGCGCCGAGGACGAACGCGAGCACGTACCAGACGGCCCAGGTCCCTGCGCCCGCGCCGAACGATATGGCGCCGAAAGCGAACCGTCCGGTCAGCGCGGCGATGCCGAGACCGACGAGCCCGCCCACGATGGCGACTACGGCGGCCTCCAGGCCGGCGAGGCCGGTGATCTGACGGGGGCGCAGTCCGCGCAGCCGCAGCAGGCCCTGTTCCTGGCGGCGCCGCTGGCCGCCGGCCGAGGCGACGGCGGCCGTCAGGGCGGCAGCCAGCAGGGCGCCGGGGACGCCGAGGAAGAGGAAGAGGATCTGGGCGTAGAGGGCGTCCTGGCGTGCAGAGTCGAGGGCGGCCCCGAGGTTGTTGCCGACCAGGGCGGCGCCCGCCGACTTGGCCTCCAGGTTGTGGGCCGCGCCCGTAATGCTGGTGAAGGCAGCTGCCGGGTCGGAGGGCAGGTTGGCGTCGCGGGCCACGTGGATCTGGGTGGTGACGTTCGGGGCGCCGTGAGTGAAGGAGGAGAAGCGTTCTGCGGGCAACAGGACGACGTTGTCCGGAGGCGCAGTCGGCTGAGACTGGGCGGGGGCCCCGACCTTCTGGAACAGGGAGTCCGCCTGGGGCAGGTCGACGACTCCGTCCACCCGGACCTGCCGCACCCCGGCACCCGGCAGCTGGACGCCGACGGTGTCGCCGGGTGCCGCATGGAGGTTGGACGCCGTCTGCTGAGCCAGCAGAACCCCGGTGGAGGCCCCGGACAGAGGGCGTATCGCGTCGGGGAACAGGGCCCGGTACCCGGCGGGCAGGCCGAGCACCATGCCGGGGCCCGTGGTCTGCGTGCTGCCTTGCACGCGCGCGGTGAAGCCGCTGGTGCGGGCGAATCCGACCCGGAGGGCGGCACGGGTACCAGGCGTCTTGCGGACCAGGGACACAACGGCGTTCGGATCGGCGCCGGGCTGCACCTCGACCTGCCAGGCGACGGCGACCGAGCGCACGGCGCGCTGAGTCATTGTCGCCTTGGAGGCGGTGAGGAAGGAGCCGAGCGCTGCGACGAGAGCGACGGCGAGCGCGATCCCGGCCATTGCAGCCAGGAGCCGTCCGGTGCGGTGACGTGCCAGGCCACCCGTCCACGAGATGATCACGATGCTTCCTCCGGGGCGAGCAGCCGTCCGTCGTGCATGGCGCGCCGGATGGTGAGCCGTGCGGCGATGGCCGGGTCGTGGGTGGTGACGACGAGAGCCGCTCCGGTGCGGTCGGCGGCGGTCAGCAGGGCGTCCACGACGCGGGCGCCGGTAGCGTGGTCGAGTCGGCCGGTGGGCTCGTCGGCGAGGATCAGGCGCGGTGCCTGCGCCAGGACGCGGGCCACCGCGACCCGCTGGGCCTGCCCCCCGGAGATCTCCTCGGGCAGCCGGCCGGCGAGGTCATTTGCGTCGACCAAGCGGAGGGCCTCGCTGACCGGCAGGCGGGTCTCCGCCTCCGTGTGGCCGGCGAGCACCAGCGGCAGGGCGACGTTCTCGGCGACGTCGAGGGCCGGGATGAGGCTGTCGGCCTGGAAGATGATGCCGACGGCGGACGAACCGTCGAGGCCAGGACGGCTGACGCTACCGCTGGTGGGGCGTTCGAGCCCGGCCAGCAGATGCAGCAGCGACGACTTCCCCGACCCGGACGGGCCGACGATGGCCAGCCGGTCCCCGGGCCAGATGTTCAAGTTGGCGCCGTGCACTGCCACCACGGCCGTCGCGCCCCGCCCGAAGGTCAGTGCCGCGTCCTGGCAGGCGACGAGCATCTCACCGCAAGACATGGCTCATTTCCTTCCCGCCCGTTTCCTGGGCCCGGCCGTCGCTCAGCGCGACCACCCGGTCGGCGACACGGACGGCCTCGACGCTGTGCGTCACGATCAGCACCGCGCTGCCGTCCAAGGCCCGGTCCCGCAACAGGCGCAACACCAACTGCTCGCTCTCCCCATCGAGTTCACCAGTCGGTTCGTCGGCCAGCAGGACGGCAGGCGAATTGGCGAGGGCCACGGCGAGCCCTGCCCGCGCCAGTTCACCGCCGGACAACTGCCTCGGCAGTGCACGTCCCTGGTGACCGATCCCCACCTGCTCCAAAAGCGCCTCGGCAGTTACAGCGGGACGGCCACGCACCGCGCGCTGGGCCAAGCGGATGTTGTTGCGCACGCTCAGGTGCGGCAGCAGGTTGCGGGTCTGCAGCAGGACGCCGACGTGACGAGCGCGCAGTCGCGCCCGTTCGGACTCCGGCCGATGGCTGATGCGCACGCCGTCTACTCTGACCTCGCCGCCAGACGGCTCGTCCAAGCCGGCCAGGCACGCCAACAACGTGGACTTGCCCGCACCGGAGGGCCCGACGACGGCGACCGTCTCGCCCCGCCGCACCCGCAGCGACACACCGCGCAGGGCGAGGGTCTCTTCCTCACCCGCCCGGTAGAAGCGGTACAGATCACGCGCGCTGAGAACGTCATCCTCGTTGCACGACGGCGCGGCGGTCATCACGCTCACCGCCACATGAAGGAGTCGCTGACGATGCGCCACGGGTCGACGTTGTCGGCGCCCGCCGGGCCGGACAGCGTCAGATCCACCTCATGACCCTGGCGAAAGAAGACGTACCGCTCAAAGGCGTCCCGCACCACCTTCCCAGTGACCGGGTCCTTGGCGGAGTCGCCCTGGTAGGTGAGCCTGACGACGAGACCGGTATGCCGCTTCACCTCCGAGACCTTCGGATGGGCGAACTTAGGCACCTGGGACCTGAGCTGCGGAACGACCGTGTTGGTGACCGAGCCGGTCGTGGGAGCGGCCGGAGCACTGGCTGTGGTGACGCGGACCGTGTTCAGCTTGTCCGTGAACACGGTCGTAGGCCCCTTCTCGGTGCGTGCCCAGCCTTCAGGCACCTTCACCGTGAAGCCGCTGAACCCGCTGGCCGGCCGGAAGGGAACGTACACCTGGTTGTCGGGAATGTCGCCAGGCGGATTGGACTCCGTGGGCGCCGGGTTCGGCTGCCCACCTCCACCGCCGGACGAGACGGAAGAGCCCGTCGAGGCCGCCCCGGCATGCGACCCGCCGCCGGAACAACCGGCGACAGTCACCGCTGCGACCAGCGCCAGACCGGCCGCTGCCGTACTGCGTGCATGTGCCATGGCCACTGCCCTCCTTCGAGGCCTGAGACCGACTGGGGCCGGTCATGGCACCGACGCTAGGAGGCGGCCGGTTAACGCCCCTCCCGCCGACGGTTAGACGACGGCAAAAGCGCGTGGCGCGCCCGCCGCGGCAGGCAGGAAGGAGCGCAGGATGAGGGCATGAGACAGCGTGTGGTGCGAGTCGCCCTCACCGCCGCCCTGGTCGCCGTGGTCCTCCTCGCCGTGCCCCTGGCCCTGGTCATCAGGTCCTCCCTGTACGCCGACCAGCGCGACACCCTGGAACGAGCGGCACTGTCCGGTGCCGTCCGGGTCAGCCCCGACTACTCGACCGGCGACCCGGTGGAGCTGGCGGCGCCTCCCGTCGGCGGGCGCCTCGGAGTGTATGACCCTCAGTCGCGCCTGCGAGCGGGCAGCGGCCCCCGCACCGGTGACGCGGCCGTGCGCCGGGCACTCGAGGCGGAGGTGGTGCGTAGCCACTCAGGCGACGACCTGGTCGTCACGGTGCCGGTCTCTCATGCCGAACACGTGATTGGGGCAGTGCGCGCCTCCTCACCCGCCGCCGCCGTACGCAACCGTGTCCTTGCCGCGTGGGCGGTCCTCGCAGGTGCCTGCGCCCTCGCGCTCGCCGTGGCAGTCTTGATCGCCCGCCGCCAAGCACGACGGCTGGCCGCACCCCTGGAGGACCTCTCCCGCCATAGCCAGGCGGTCACCGCCGGCAACCTCGGGGCCCGGGCCGCTCCCAGCAGCATTGCCGAGATCGACCAGGTTGCCCGCACCCACAACGAGATGCTGCACAGTCTGACCGAACTCCTGCGCCACGAGCGCGACTTCACCGCCAACGCCTCTCACCAGCTGCGTACCCCGCTGACCGGACTGCAGCTCACCCTGGAGGCGGGACTCGGCCGGGACGACGACGCCGGGAAGCGGGACGCCCTGGCGGAGGCGCTGGCCACCACCCGCCGTCTGCACGGCACCGTCGAGGAGGTGCTGCGGCTGTCCCGTTCCCGCGGTCTTACGCACTCCGCTGCCCCGGACACCTCGGTGCAGCGGCTCCTGGAAGAGATCGAGGAACGCTGGCACGGGCCGCTCGCCCGTGACGGCCGACGCCTGGAATGTGAGATCTATGACGCGCCGGGCGATGTCCGAGTCCCGGGTACCCCTGTCTCCGAGATCCTCGGCATCCTCGTGGACAACGCACGTGTCCACGGGCGCGGCACCGTCCTCCTCGGAGTGAGGGATCTCAACGACGCGCTCGCCTTCGACGTTGGCGACGAAGGCATCGTGCAAGGCGAGGTGGCCCGGCTGTTCGACCGCGGTCACACCGGTGACGGCAGGGGAACGGGGATCGGCCTCGCACTCGCCCGCGACTTGGCCGTGTCCCTCGGCGGCAGACTCTCCCTGTCCAGCGGCCATCCGGCCACGTTCACCCTTCTCGTCCCGGTGCGTCAGGACGGGATCGAAGAAGATGACGAGGCCACCGCGGGATCCGACTGAGAGGTCGACACCACCAGTGCGAGTGGTGCTGCTGACGGGCCATGCCTTTCGCCAAGAGCGCGCGCCAGACCCCCGTAGGAGCACGTGCGCCTCGCACCATCCAGGCGGCGGGGGCAGCAATCTCAGGCCTCGACCACTGCCTCTCCGCGGCCCTGTTCGCCGCCGCCTTCGCAGCAGTGGCGGATGCGCACTTCATCCCGGGCCTGGAGCTTGTCTGGAGATTCTGGATCTTTGGCACTCCCGACTTGCTTGACCGGCTGGTAGCGCGTGTTGTGCCCGTGACGGTCTCGGGCGGGCAGATGGCCGGCCGGGTCGTACGGGCGGGTGAGGTCACGCCGGTCAGCTGGCCTGCGCTGTCGTATGTGTAGCGGATGGTTCGGCCCGCGACCACGCAGCTTCCACCGGACCGGAGTTGCAGCAAATACTCAGGCATTAAACGACTGCGCCCCAGCCCCTCTCCGAGCCGATGGCCCGCCGCCGATACCCCGATGGGCGGCACATACACCGGCACTGCTGCGTCCGGCCGTCAAGCTCCACCGTGGCGGAGGCGCCAGCCCGCCCACGCAGAGGCGATCATCTCGTCGACGTCGTACCGCGCGGACCAGCCCAGTTCCTTGATGATCAGATCCGCGGAAGCGACGACCCGTGCGGGGTCGCCGGGGCGGCGGGGCCCGGCCTTCGGGACAAGGCCGGCGCGGCCGGTGTGGGCGCGGATGCGGTCGACCATCTCAGCCACGGAGACCCCTTCACCGCGGCCGATGTTCACTGTCAGGTCCCCCGCAGGGCCGCTCGCACCGTTCTTGATGAGACGGCGCGCGGCGGCGAGGTGGGCGGAGGCGATGTCCTGTACGTGGATGAAGTCGCGTACGCACGTGCCGTCGGGGGTGGCGTAGTCGTCACCGAAGATCCGGGGTGGCTCGCCCATGTCCAATTTTTCGAAGACCATCGGAATCAGGTTGAAGACGCCGACATCGGCGAGCTCGGGCGCGGCTGCACCTGCCACGTTGAAGTAGCGCAGGCAGACCGTGTCGATGCCGTACGCCGCACCGGCCGCGCGGACCAACCACTCACCGGCGAGCTTGGTCTCGCCGTACGGATTGATCGGCACGCAGGGAGTGTCCTCCGTGACGAGGTCCACATCCGGCATGCCGTACACCGCCGCGGAAGAAGAGAAGACGAAGTGCTGGATGCCCGCCGCCGCGCAGGCGCCCAGCAGGACCTCCAAACCCTGTACGTTCTCCCGGTAGTAGAAGAGTGGCTGCGCAACTGATTCGGGTACCTGCTTTTTCGCGGCGAGGTGGACCATACCGGTCACGCCGTATTCCGTGATGGCCGCATCAAGCGCCGCGCGGTCCAGCGTGGAGCCCTTCACCAACGGTATATCCCGCGGCAGCCGAGCGGGGATGCCGGTGGAGAGGTCGTCGAAGACGACCACCCGCTCTCCGGATTCCGCCATGGCACGCGCGACGTGTGCCCCGATGTAGCCGGCTCCGCCTGTGATCAACCACGTCGTCATGAGCGCCACCCTAACGACGGGAGCGACACGGTCCGATGCCACGTGACCTCGCTCGTTGATCTCCTAGCCTTGCGCTTCCCTTTTTCTTTCCTCTCTCTCACCTGGTCTTTGTGGGGTGTTGCGTAGCGTGTTCAGGACGATGTGCGCCGCGCGGCACACAGGTGTGTCCAGCGGCATACGCCGCCGCACGATTTCAGCACCTGAACCACCGAGATCTCATTGCCTCTCGAACATCACCCGCATTGGTCCCGTCTCCACCAGGAAAAGTCACTTCATGACCTTGTTCAGCGTCGTCGTCACCGCCCTCAATGCGCAGGGCTACCTCCGGGAGTGCCTCGAGAGCGCTCTGAACGGGGCATCTGCCGAGACCGAGGTCGAGGTCGTCGTCGTCGACAACGCCTCGACAGACTCCAGCAGAGCCATCATCGACGAGTACGCCGAACGGGACGAGCGAGTGCGGGCCGTGCGTCTGCCACGTCGACTGCCGGCCGGTGCCGCGCGCGTGGCCGGAGCGCAGCACGCTGGCGGAGACTACGTGCTGTTCCTGGAGGGACACGATGCCTTCCTTCCTGATGCGCTCGTGGCGCTGGCCCGCCGCGCTGAAGAGACCGGAAGGCCCGACGTGATCGTCTTCGACCACGTCCGTTCGACCTGGTCCGACTCCGTGATCAGCAGCGGCGACGGGCGGCTGCTTATCGCCCCCGGCAGCGACGTCTTCACCATCGAGGCCCAGCAGAAGATGCTGAACCTGACGCCGACGCTCGCCAATCGCGTGCTGCGCGCCGACTTCTACGCCGCGCACCCGGAGTTGTTCGGCCAGGACGAATACACCGAGGTGCTCCCGGCGATCGGCTCTCTGCTCGCCGCTGAACGGATCGCGGTCACCGAGGCGGTGTTGGTGCGCCGCAATGCGCACGAGGTACCGCTGGGTGAGGAAGGACATTCCAACCTCTTCCCACAGTACGAGGTGCTATGGAAGCTGATCGGCTCCGGGCCCGCGATGACCGAGGCCGCTCGGATCGTCTTCAGCGGCATGGTCCGCCGCTATCTGCACGTGCTCACCCTGCCGGGGATATCCGACCGGCACCAAGCGCAGTTCTTCCACCGTGCCTCCGCGCACTTCCTGCGCTACAAGCCCGCCGGCTACCAGCGGCCCGCCAACCTCAACGGCGTGCGCCACGCCATGCTGGAGCGCGACTCCTACTCCGGCTACCGCGCATTGCAGCTCGCCAACCGCAAGCGCCGCGGCGCGCGCACATTCGTGGCCAGGGCCAGGAAGAAGGCCGCCGAGGTGGCGAAGGAGAGGGCGTACCGCGAGCAATTGCGCCATCCGATCGAGGAAGACCTCGCCGTCTTTTCCGCGTACTGGAGCCGCGGCGTCACCTGCAACCCCGGCGCGATCTCCGCCAAGCTCGGCGAACTCGCCCCGCAGATCCGCCAGGTGTGGGTGGTCCGGCGCGACGACGTGCCGCTGGTTCCGGCCGGCATCGACTACGTGGTACCCGGCTCGCGCAGATACTGGAGCGTGCTCGCGCGCGCCAAGTACATGGTCAACAACGTCAACTTCCCTGACTCAGTGATCAAGCGACCGGGTCAGATCCATGTTCAGACCCACCACGGCACGCCACTGAAGCGGATGGGCACCGACCAGATCCCTTACCCGGCCACCTCACGTGGCGTGGACTACGAGGCGTTGCTGGAGCGGTGCGCCCGTTGGGACTACAGCGTCTCCGCCAACCGGCATTCGACCGAGACCTGGTCGCGCGCCTACCCGGTACCGTTCACCTCGCTCGACTACGGCTACCCGCGCAATGACCCCTACTACAGCGCGACCGCCGAGGACGTGCTGCGTATCCGCGAACGGCTCGGCATCGCACCTGGCAGGAAGGCACTGCTGTACGCGCCGACGCACCGGGACTACGAGGCCGCTTGGACTCCGCGGCTCGACCTGGAGCGGTTGGCGAAGACCCTTGGTGACGATTTCGTCCTGCTGGTGCGCGGCCACTACTTCTACGACCGCGGCCTCTCTCCGCTACGGGAACTGCACCGGCGCGAACTGATCATTGACGTTTCCAGGTACGACTCCGTCGAGGAGTTGTGCCTGGCGTCCGACGCGCTGATCACCGACTACTCCTCGATGATGTTCGACTACGCCAACCTGGACCGCCCAATCGTGGTCTTCGCCGACGACTGGGAGACCTATTCCGTCACCCGTGGCGTCTACTTCGACCTCACTGAGCAAGCCCCTGGCGCGGTAGCCCTGAGTCAGGCCGATGTTGAGCGGGTTTTCCTGGACGGCGTCTGGCGGGACGATGCCGCAGCAGCCAAGCGGGCCGAATTCCGGCGCAGATTCTGCGAGTTCGACGACGGGCATGCCGCCGAGCGGGTCGCGCGCCACGTCTTCCTCGGACAGGCGGCTGTCCCGCCGGTGATTCCGCTCGACCAGCGCGTGCCTGCCCCGACCCCCGAGTCGGCCGCTGCCACCGTTCCGTCCGCGTAGGTGAGGTCCGTGACCCGCTTCGCCCCCGACTTCACTCACCGAGCAATTGCCTGCGGAGGATCTATGGCCAAGGCGGCCCCCGACGTCACCGTCACAGTGATCGTGTATAACGACGCGGAGCGACTGCCGCGCGCGGTGGACTCGTTGCGCCGCCAGAGCCTGCGCAACATCGAGATCATCATCAGTGACGACCATTCCACCGACAACACCCCGGAAGTGGCACGGGTGTTGGCGGCTCAGGACGACCGCATCATCTACCACCGCCTGCCGGAGAACAGTGGTGGGTGCAGCGCCCCGCGCAACGCGGCGATGGAGATCGCCCGGGCACCGCACCTGATGTTCCTCGACAGCGACGACACACTCCCCGAGCGGGCTTGCGAGACCCTCCTGGAGGCGCTGCGTGCCGACAGTGAGGTTGACTTCGCGATGGGTGCCGTCGAGCGGGTCCGCGCCGACACTGGGGCCCTCTCCTACTGGCACCCGCACCTGTTCGAGCGCAAGCGCACGGTGCTTGGCATCCGCCACGAGCCCAGCGTGCTGTTTGAGCACCTGTCGACCAACAAGATGTACCGGCGGGAGTTCATCGACCGGCACATGTTGCGCTTCCCGCTCGGCATCCATTACGAGGACCAGCTGTTCTCGGCGCAGGCGTACTGCCTCGCCCGCGCCTTCACCATCCTTCCTGACCCGGTCTACCGCTGGTACATATCACCGTTCGAGGCCGCTGACGCGCTGTCCATCTCCAACCAGCGCCACCGCATCGAGAATGTCCGCGACCGGGTCCATGTCGCGAAGCTGATTGACGACTTCCTGGCCGACAGCGGTCACCAGGAGATCAAGACAGACAAGGACTTCAAGTTCCTCAGGCACGACCTGCGGATGTACACCGGCGATCTGCCGTACCGCACGCAGGACTGGGTCAAGCAGTTCAGCGAGGAGGTCTCGCCGTACCTCGACACTCTCGCCCCCGAGGCGTTCCAACGCCTGCCGCGAGATCAGCGGGTGGTCATCCAGCTGGTGCGCGACGGGCGTTACGAGGAGGCGCAGTTGGCGGCCCGTGGCATGGACCGGGCGGCCGGACCGCGTGAAGTCACGAAGGACGCCGCAGGGCGCGTCTATTGGGGTGCAGTGATCCCCGCCGACCCGGATTCCGCCCGAGAGCTGGAAATCACCGATCTAGCGCCGCGTAGCCGGCCGTTCCGCAACGCCCTGCTGCGACACGAGATCACCCGGGTCACGTCGGCTCCCGGCTCCCGCATCACCCTGGATGTGCGCACCTACGACCCGGGGAACCAGTTGCCAATGGGTCCGGTCGTGGGGACGATCCACCTCGCGCCCACAAGAAGACGACTCAGCACCTCCTTCCGGCTCGACCCGGCCCGCCCGGGGCTCTTCGAGGGCACCGTCACCATCGATCTCGGTGCAGTCCCGTTTCCGCTGCAAGGCTTCTCCGGGGTGCGCCATCCCGTGCTCACCATCTCCCAGAACCACCAGCAGAACACCGGAGTGATACTCGCCCCGCTGAACTTTCCCCCGCTGAGCAAGAAGGTCACCCACCGCCGCGGCATGGCCGAGCACCACGTCACCATCGAGCCCGAGGGCCACGGCGGCGGCCGTCTCAAGGTCACATGGAGGCGCGCGGGACTGCTGGCGAAGGCAGAACCGCACCTGCCCACGCTGCGCAAAGCCGTGGGTCCCGGCCTGCGCCAGGCGCGCGGTGTGATCCGCGGTCTTGCGAAGTAGGAAGCCGGTCACTTCCCGGGGTTACTGACTTCGGCCCGTCAGGGTGAGCTGGATCGTCGGTGGACAGGCCAGCGCCTGCTATGAAGCCGTTCGGCGACACAGTGGTCTTCCGCCGTCGCAGCAGATGCCGGCACTGATCCGTAGCACCACGGCACCACCTTGCCGTGGTGCGCCACCCTCGGCCGCACACCATGGCCTCCCGCTTTCCGGCCCTGGAGGTGTACCTGCCATGATGTCGCTCCACGGCCGCAGGGCCGATCGCGAGAGGGCGTCACGATGAGCGGGTGGGGATCGGGACCGAACGGCCAGCCGTATGGGTCGCCGGAGGGAGGGCAGGCTGCACCGCAGCAGGGCCAGCATGCCTGGCCCCAGTGGCAGCAGCCATGGCAGCCTCCCGCGCCCCCGCGACCGCGCGGCAGTCGTATCGCCCTGCTCGTGGCGCTCGGCGTCATGGCGGTCGGCGTGGTCGCGACCGTTGCCGGCATCCTCGTCCCCGCTGCCAGCAGTATCGGCTACCGAACAATGCAGATGTCAGGCACGTCGATGGAGCCCACCTACCGCCCGAGCGACAAGGTCTCCATCAAGAAGGCGGACGGCTCCGCCCTGCGCGACGGCGACATCGCCCTGTTCGACGGAAACGACTGGGGCGTCCAGGCCCCGCTCCTGAAACGGGTGATCGCCCGGGGCGGCGAGCACA
>NZ_JBHJYS010000018.1:0-208199 GCF_042270245.1 Streptomyces sp. NPDC055955 | reverse complement strand
CTCGTGCTGTGCGTGCACAACTTCTCCCGCTTCGCCCAGCCCACCGAACTCGACCTCCAGACCTTCGACGGCCGCCACCCGGTCGAGCTCATCGGCGGGGTGCGTTTTCCGGCCATCGGTGAACTGCCCTACCTCCTCACCCTCGCAGGTCACGGCTTCTACTGGTTCCGGCTGCGCAAGGAAGCCTGACCGCCGACCGGGGAGGGCCGGTTTCCACCGCCCCTCCCTGGGCACCCATCACCACACACCCCGACACGTCCCGCACGTACTGCCTCTGCCGCATTTCCGGGACGCCGCCCCGCAACCCAGTCGCGGCCCGCCCCGGGGAAAGGACGTGACGCCATGCCGGATGCCGTCACCCGAACCGGCCCGACCGCGCGACCCGAGCTGCTCGCCTCGCTCGATCCGCTTCTGCGTACGTGGCTGCCCCGGCAACGGTGGTTCGCGGGCAGAACAGCGCCCGCCCTCACCCTGCTCGCCGCGACGGACCTGCTGCCGGCCACGGCGCGGCAGCCGGGCCTGATCCACGCCCTCCTGCGCATCGAGCCCACCCAGGAGACGTACCAACTCCTGCTGGGCATACGGGAGTCACTCCCCCCGTACCTGGCGCCGGCCCTCATCGGCCACGTCACGCGGGGACCCCTCGCCGGGCGCACGGTCTACGAGGCCCTGCTCGACCCCCGCCTGACGGACCTCCTCCTGGAACGGCTGCGCCACCCGGGCCGCCTGGACGGACTGCGTTTCGCGCACGACGGCGAGACCCCGATCCCGCCGGGCCTCGCCCCCCGTCCCCTCGACGCGGAGCAGTCCAACTCGTCGATCATTTACGGAGATACGTTCATCCTCAAGGTGTTCCGTCGTGTCACTCCGGGCCTCAACCCGGATCTGGAACTCCAGCGCGCGCTGGCCGACGAAGGCTGCGCACGCGCGCTCGCCCCGGTGGCGTGGTTCGAGACGACGGACGGCGACCCGCTCTCGCTCGGCCTGCTCCAGCCCTACCTCACCGGCGCGACGGACGGCTGGGACCTCGCGCTCGGCGAACTGTCCAAGGGGCAGGACTTCCGCCACGAGGCCCGCGAACTCGGCCGCGCGACAGCCGAGATCCACCTCGCCCTGGCGCACGCCCTGCCGACGGTCACTCTGGGCCGCGCCCACACCGTGCAGCTGGCGCAGTCGATGAAGGACCGTCTCGACAAAGCGGTCCAGGCCGTACCGGCGCTCCATCCCTACGCACCCGCGCTGCACACCGCCTTCGACGCCCTCGCGGCCGACACCACTCCCCGCACCGCCCAGCGCGTCCACGGGGACCTGCACCTGGGCCAGTGCCTGCGCTCGCCCGCCGGCGCCTGGTCGGTCATCGACTTCGAGGGCGAGCCCTCCCGCCCGCTGCCCGAGCGCCGGCTGCCGCACCCGCCCGCCCGGGACGTGGCCGGCATGCTGCGCTCCTTCGACTACGCGGCCCGCACGAACCGGCCGTGGGCTCCGGACTGGGCGCGCCGGTGCCGGGACGCGTACTGCGCGGGCTACGCGCAGGCCGCCGGTGACGACCCGCGTACGGACCCGGTCCTGCTGCGCGCCTACGAGACGGACAAGGCGGTCTACGAAGCCGTCTACGAGGCCCATCACCGCCCGGACTGGCTGCCGATCCCCCTCTCGGCGATCGAGCGCCTCGCCACGGAGGCCGCCGGCGTGCCGCGCCCCCGGCCCGAGGACGCGGCACCGCAGCACCCCATGTCGACCCCGAGCCAGGAGGCCACTCCGTGACGCACGACCCCTCCCGCTCCACACCTCCGACACCCGTCACCGCCGCCCCGGACCCCACCCCCGCCGCCGACCGCGACCGCCTCCTCGCCGGTACCCACCACGACCCGCACTCCACGCTGGGCGCGCATCCCACGGCCACCGGCACGGTCTTCCGGGCGCTGCGCCCGCACGCCCGCACCGTCACCGTCGTGGCGGACGGCCTGCGGGTCCTGCTGCACGACGACGGCGACGGTTTCTTCTCGGGCCTCGTCGACCTGCCCGCCCCCCCGGACGCGTACCGCCTCCTGGCCACCTACGAGGGCGCCGACCACGAGACCCCGGACGCGTACGGGCTGCTGCCCGCGCTCTCCGGGTTCGACCTGCACCTGATCGGCGAGGGCCGGCACGAGCAGCTGTGGCAGGCGCTCGGCGCGCACCCCATGACGCATCAGGGCATCACCGGCACCCGCTTCACCGTCTGGGCGCCCAACGCCCAAGGGGTGCGTGTCGTGGGCGACTTCAACTACTGGAACGGGACGGGCCACCCGATGCGCTCGCTCGGCTCCACGGGGATCTGGGAGCTCTTCGTGCCGTCGCTCGGCGAGGGTGAGCTGTACAAGTTCGAAATCACCCGCCCGGACGGCTCGAAGACGATGCGCGCGGACCCGCTGGCCCGCCGCACGGAGGTCCCGCCCGCCAACTCCTCCGTCATCGAGGCGTCGCACCACACCTGGCACGACGGCGAGTGGATGGGGCGCCGCGGCACGCCGACCGCACACGAGGCCCCGTTCTCGGTCTACGAGATCCACCTCGCGTCCTGGCGCCCGGGCCTCACCTACCGCCAGCTCGCCGACCAGCTTCCCCGCTACGTGGCCGACTTGGGGTTCACGCACGTAGAGCTGATGCCGGTGGCCGAGCATCCCTTCGGCGGGTCGTGGGGCTACCAGGTCACCGGCTTCTACGCCCCGACGGCCCGCATGGGCACGCCCGACGACTTCCGGTACCTGGTCGACGCGCTGCACCGGGCAGGCATCGGCGTGCTCATGGACTGGGTGCCGGCCCACTTCCCGCGCGACGACTGGGCCCTCGCCGAGTTCGACGGCCGCACCCTGTACGAGCACGAGGACCCGCTGCGCGCCGCCCACCCCGACTGGGGCACCCTCGAGTTCGACTACGGCCGCAAGGAGGTCCGCAACTTCCTGGTGGCCAACGCCGTGTACTGGTGCGAGGAGTTCCACATCGACGGCCTGCGGGTCGACGCCGTGGCCTCCATGCTCTACCTCGACTACTCGCGTGAACACGGCCAGTGGTCGCCGAACGAGTACGGCGGCCGGGAGAACCTCGATGCCGTCGAGTTCCTCCAGGAGATGAACGCGACGCTGTACCGCAGGGTCCCCGGCGTCGTGACGATCGCCGAGGAGTCGACGGCGTGGGACGGCGTGACCCGTGCGACGCACCACATCGGGCCGGGCGGCTTCGGCGGTCTCGGCTTCGGCCTGAAGTGGAACATGGGCTGGATGCACGACTCGCTCGGCTACCTGTCCCACGACCCGGTCCACCGCAGCTACCACCACGACGAGATGACCTTCTCGATGGTGTACGCGTACAGCGAGAACTACGTCCTGCCGATCTCGCACGACGAGGTGGTGCACGGCAAGAAGGCCCTGGTGTCCAAGATGCCGGGCGACTGGTGGCAGCAGCGGGCCACCCACCGCGCCTACCTGGCCTTCATGTGGTCCCACCCGGGCAAGCAACTCCTCTTCATGGGGCAGGAGTTCGCACAGGGAGCCGAGTGGTCGGAGGCGCACGGCCCGGACTGGTGGCTGCTCGACCCGTCGTACCCGGCGGAGCCCGACCACCGCGGTGTCCGCGACCTCACCCGCGACCTGAACGCCGTCTACCGGAACGCACCGGCGCTCTGGCAGCGGGACATGGACCCGGCGGGCTTCGAGTGGATCGTCGGTGACGCGGCGCAGGACAACGTGTTCGCCTTCCTGCGGCGCGCCGCCGACGGCAGCCCGCTCATGTCGGTGTCCAACTTCTCGCCCGTCGTCCGCCACGAGTACCGGCTCGGCGCCCCCGACGACGTACCGGCCTGGCACGAGGTCCTCAACACCGACGCGGCCCGCTACGGCGGCGGGGACGTCGGCAACCCCGACCCGGTCAAGCCGGACGCCCAGGGTGCCCACGGGCGTCCGGCAAGTGTCCGGCTCACGCTGCCGCCGCTCGCGACGGTGTGGCTCAGGCCCGCGTGACCGGGACAGGCCCCAGCACGCCGCGCAGCGACGCGGGCAGCTCCCCGCCGTGCACCACGCCGAGGGTCTGGGTGGCCCGGGTCAGTGCGACATAGAGGTCGCTGACGCCGTACTCGCCGGGCTCCACGACCAGTACGCGGTCGAACTCGAGGCCCTTGGCCTGGCGGGGGTCGAGCAGCACCAGGTGTTTGGTGAGATCGGGCTCGCCGCCCGCCACCACGTCCGGCAGGACGGCGGCGAGCGCCGCGTGCATCCGGCGGGGGGCGATCACCGCGAGCCGCCCCTCCTCGGGCGTCGCGGCGGCGGCCTCCTCGGCCACGGCCCGCACGACGTCCTCGGCCGCGCGCACCCAGGGGCGCACGCCCGTCGAGCGGACCGAGGACGGCGGCTCGAAGGCGGGGTGCTCGGCGCGCAGCACCGCCGCCGCCACGTCCATGATCTCGGACGGCGTGCGGTAGTTGACGCCGAGACGGGTGTGCTCCCAGCGGTCCTCGACGTACGGCGCGAGGATCTTCTCCCACGATCCGACGCCGGCCTCCTCGGCGGTCTGCGCGGGGTCGCCGACCAGCGTCATGGACCGTGTCGGCGAGCGCCGCATCAGCAGCCGCCACGCCATCGGCGAGAGCTCCTGCGCCTCGTCGACGATGATGTGCCCGAACGCCCAGGTCCGGTCGGCCGCCGCTCGTTCGGCGGCGCTGCGGTGGTCCTCCTCCTCGTACCAGTCGGCGACCCGCTCGGCGTCGACGATGTCGTGCGCGGCGAGGACCTCGGAGTCCTCCTCGTCCTCGAACTCGTACGTCTCCGAGCCGCGGGAGAGTTCGAGCACGCCCTGCGCGTAGCCGATCCGCTCCTGCCGCGCCGCCTCGGCCAGGGCGCGTTCGGCGCTGTCGTCGACGCCGAGCAGCTCGGCGACCTCGTCGAGGAGCGGAACGTCGGCGGGGGTCCAGTCCGCCGGACCCGTCACGTCCCGGCGGATCGCCTTCGCGTCCTCGTCGGCCACGTGCACGGGCTCGGCCAGGAAGTCCGCGACGAGGCCCTGTGGAGTGAGCCGAGGCCACAACTCCTCGATGGCGGCGTGCACTTCGGAGCTGGCGGCGACGCCCTTGCCGAGCAGGGCGAGGTCGTCGGGGCCGAGGAAGTTGGGCCCGCCGTACGGGTCGGCGCCGATGCGCTCCGCGAGCTGGGCGGTGAGCGCGTCGATGATCCGGAAGGCGAAGTGGGGGCGGGCGAGGTTGTGCGGCAGGAGCGTGTCGCGGGCGGCCTGGCGGGCCTCGTAGGCGATCTCCCAGTCGAGGATCAGGTCGCCGTCGTCGTGCCGGACGATCATCGGGGCGCCGGGCTCGGGGAGCTGCTGCCGGTCCCGCACGGCGAGCGCGAGGGCGTCCACCATGGCATCGGCGCCCTTGACGGCGGCGGCGTGCGGGGTGTCCTCGGCGGTGGCGTGCACGCCGGGGAACAGCTCACCGAGCGACGCGAGCAGCACACCGGTCTCGCCGAGCGCGGGCAGGACCTCACCGATGTAGCCGAGGAAGGCGGGGTTCGGGCCGACGATGAGCACGGCCCGCTTGGCGAGGAGCTCGCGCTGCTCGTACAGGAGGAACGCCGCCCGGTGCAGCGCGACCGCGGTCTTGCCCGTGCCGGGGCCGCCCTCCACCACGAGCACACCGCGGTGCGAGTGGCGGATGATCCGGTCCTGCTCGGCCTGGATGGTCTGCACGATGTCGCCCATGCGGCCGGTGCGGGCCGAGTTCAGGGCGGCGAGCAGCACCGCGTCGCCGCTCGGGTCCTCGAACCCGGTGCGCTCCTCGTCACCCAGGTCGAGGATCTCGTCGTGCAGCTCGGTGACGGTGCGGCCCTCGGTGGTGAGGTGGCGGCGCCGCCTGATGCCCATGGGCGCGTGCCCGGTGGCGAGATAGAAGGGGCGGGCGACCGGCGCGCGCCAGTCGATCAGAATCGGGGTGTGCTCGCTGTCGTCCTCGCGAATTCCGATGCGCCCGATGTGATGCGCGGTGCCGCCCGCCTTTTCGGTGAGGTCGATCCGGCCGAAGCACAGCGAACCGTCGACCGCGTTCAGCGCGGCGAGCAGGCCGGAACGCTCGACGACGAGGAGATCCCTTTCGAGCCGCGCCTGCTGGCCGGTGCCGACCGGCGTCAGGGCGTCCGTGACCGACTCCGCGGCGTCGCCGCGCAGCACATCGACGCGCGCGTAAAGCCGGTCGATGAATTCCTGCTCTTTCTGCAATTCAGCGATTTCACGCGCTTCACGGGTTGACAAAACGGCTCCCTGCCAGGTACTGTGTGTTTATTCGGCCCCTCGTCAGGGGCCTTTTCTGTGGGTATACAGAAACACCAAATATACCCCCTGGCAGGGTCCAATTGCACCCCCGGGATTTCACCGCCGCTATTCGGCCCGGCCGCCGCTCTCCGTCACACCGGCACGATCAGACGGCCTCCGCCAATTCCTCCAGCAGTCGCCGCTTGGGGCGCGCCCCGACCCGCGACCACACCGGCTCGCCACCCTTGAAGACCATCAGCGTGGGCATCGACAGCACCCCGTAACGCGCCGCGGTCTCCGGGTTGCGGTCCACGTCGATCACCACGACGTCGAGCCGCTCCCGCTCCTCGTCCGCGATCGAGCGCAGCACCGGCGCGAGCTGCCGGCACGGTCCGCACCACTCGGCGGTGAACTCCACCAGGACCGGCCGCCCGGCCCCCAGCACCTCCGCGCCGAAGTCCGCGTCCGTGACGTCCCTCAGATCCGTGCTCACATCACCCTCCCAGTTCGCAGCGCGGCGACGGGTCCTCGCCCGCCAGCGCGTCCATGGCCTCTTCGGCGCGCTCCAGCTGCGCGCCGACCTTCTCCCGTACGGCGGTCAACTCGCCGATCAGCGCATCGAGTTCGCCGAGCTTGCGGCGGTAGACCGCGAGCGAGGCGGGGCACGAGTCGCCCTGCGGATGACCGGCCCGCAGGCACTCCACGAAGGGCCGGGTCTCCTCCAGCTCGAACCCGAAGTCCTGCAGGGTCCTGATCTGCCGCAGGGCCCGCAGGTCCGCCTCGTCGTACATGCGGTAGCCGTTGCCCCCGCGCCGCGCGGGCAACAGCCCGCGCGACTCGTAGTACCTCAGCGTCCGCGTGGACGTCCCGGCCCGCTCCGCAAGCTCTCCGATGCGCATGTCTTCGACGGTAGACGTTGACGCCGACGGAAAGGCCAGCGATTACGCGTTGCTCCGCGCGGCCGGCTCCTTCTCGCAGGCGTCCGACGCGCCCCCGGCATCCGGCTCGACGGCGGCGTCCGAATCAGCGGCACCGGACGGTTCGGCAGCGGCGTCCGCCTCCGTCACCCGCTCCCCGCGCCCCGGCAGCAGTACCGCCACCAGCACCGTCCCGACGCCGAGGATCACCGCGCCGACGACGCTCGTGTGGGCCACCGCGTCCGAGAACGCGGAACCCACCGCGTCGGCCATCTGCCGCGCGCCGCCCGCGAGCTGCTCGGCCTGTGCCCTGAGCTGGGCCGCCCGCTCGGGGCTGGTCGCGCCCGCCGCCTGCTCGGCGATCTTGTGGGCCCGGTCCCCGATGCCCTGCGCCACCGCGTAGCCCGCGCCGACCGAGTCCTGCGCAGTGCTCAGCGCGTGGGCGGGCAGCTTCGAACCGGCCGTGTCGTCCGCCAGCTGCGACGCGTACGAACCGGCCAGGACCGAGCCGAGGATCGCGATGCCGAGCGAGCCGCCGAGTTCGAGAGAGGTGTCGTTGACCGCGCCGCCCACGCCCAGCTCCGACTCCGGGAACGAGCCCATGATCGCGTCGGTGCACGGCGAGAGGGCGAGGCCGATCGCGAGGCCGAGGATGACGAGGGGCAGCACGAAGTCCCCGTACGAGGACGTGGCGTCGACGCGGGTGAGGAGGGCGAGGGCCGCGGTGCCGCCGACCATGCCGGCCGTCACCGTGATCTTCATGCCGATGCGCGGGGTGAGGTACCCCGTGAGCGCCGAGCCCACGAAGACCGCTCCGGCGAGCGGCAGCATGCGGACGCCGGTGGCCAGCGCGTCGTAGCCGAGGACGAACTGGAGGTGCTGGGTCAGGTAGTAGAAGGCGCCGAAGACCGCGAGGAAGAAGAGGGCGACCGCGAGGTTCGAGCCGGAGAAGCGGCGGTTCGTGAAGCGGCGGACGTCCAGGACCGGGCGCGGGTGGCGCAGCTCCCACAGGACGAAGGCCACCAGGGCCACGCCCGCGACGACCGCGGCGCCGATCGCCTTGACGCCCCAGCCGAAGTGCGGCCCCTCGATGATCATGTAGACGA
The DNA here is from genome assembly GCF_042270245.1 of Streptomyces sp. NPDC055955. NCBI lineage: Bacteria > Bacillati > Actinomycetota > Actinomycetes > Kitasatosporales > Streptomycetaceae > Streptomyces > Streptomyces sp. NPDC055955. The sequence continues at coordinate 199,903 of NZ_JBHJYS010000018.1, read as the reverse complement.
GGGCACCGACCCAGACGACGGAGAGCAGCCCGCCGACGTAGTCGATGCGGTGCTGGTGCGCGGCCCTGGACGGGGGCACGAGGACGAGGGCGCCGACGAGGGCGACGGCGGCCACGGGCACGTTGATCAGGAACGTCGACGACCAGCCGTGGTCGCGCAGGAGCGCGCCGGCGACCAGCGGCCCGGCCGCGATGGCGAGGCCCGCGGTGGCGGTCCACAGCACGATGGCCTTGGCGCGCTCGGCGCGCGGGAAAGTGGCCGCGAGCAGCGACAGCGTGGCGGGCATGATCATGGCCGCGCCGACACCCATCACCGCGCGGGCCGCGATGACCCCGGTGGAGCTGTCGACGAGCGAGCCCGCGACGGCGCCGCCGCCGAAGACGACGAGGCCGAGGACGAGCGCCCCGCGCCGGCTGTACTTGTCGCCGATCGCGCCGAGCAGCAGCATCAGGGCCGCGTACGGGACGGTGTAGCCGTCGATGACCCACTGGAGGTCCGCGCTGGTCAGGCCGAGGTCCTTGGTCATGTCGGGCGCCGCGACGGTGAGCGCGGTGTTCGCCATGACGATGATCAGCAGGCTCAGGCAGAGCACGATCAGGGCCCACCAGCGGCGGGCGTACGGCCGGTCCGTCCCCTCGACCGGTTCCTTCATGACGAGGCGCATTCCCTTGCCACCCTCCGGGGCGCTCGGCCCCCACAGTCCACGAGTCCATGCATCCACGGACATTGCACAGTGATGTGCAATTACACAACGCTGTGCAATTTACGTCATTGCACAGCACTGTGCAAAACCACACGTGAACGGGGTCGGGACCGGGGTGCAGAATGGGCGCGTGACTTCAGGCCGAGCCGACACCAACCGCCGCCGCATCCTCGACGTCGCGCTCGCCGAGCTGCTGCGTGACCCGGACGCCTCCATGGACCAGATCGCCCGGGCCGCGGGCGTCGTCAGGCGCACGGTCTACGGGCACTTCCCCAGTCGCGAGGCGCTCGTCGCCGCACTGGTCGACGACGCCGTCGTCGCGGTCGAGGCCGCGCAGACCGAGGGGCGCGCGGGCGTGAGCGACCCGGCCGAGGCCGTGGCCCGCTCGCTGCTCGCCGTGTGGGAGGTCGCCGACCGCTACCGTCTGCTGGTCGCGCTCGCGCAGCGCGCCGTGACCGTCGAGGGCATCCGCACCCGGCTGACCCCGGTCCGCGACAGCTGCGCCGAACTGCTCCAACAGGGTCTGGAATCGGGCGAGTTCGCCTCTCCCCTGCCGCCGTCGGCCCTCGCGTACGTCCATGAGCAGGTCCTGTTCGGGCTGCTCGAAGCGGTCAACGACGGGCTGATCCCAGCAGAAGAGGCGGGCCGCTCCGCCGCGGTCACCGTACTGACCGCGGCGGGCGTACCCGCCTCTCGCGCCACCGAACTGGTGGCAGGGCTCACCTGAGGGCCGCCACACGCCCCGTCAGGGGCGCGGGCAACTGCGCGACCAGCCCCCACCGGTCCGCCGCCTCCCCCTGCCCAGGGGCGCGGGGGAACCGCGCAGCCGGATGCGGACCGACCCGTACCGGCCGCGCACCCGGCGGCGCGCTCACGCCTTCGCCAGCTCCTTGTCGTCGCCGCCCCGCTGGTCCGGAACGTCGGCCGCCGGAGCGTGACTCCCGTCGTCGACGAGCGTGCGCTCGTCGAAGGGCAGGTCACCGGCGAGCACGCGCTGGACGCGGTCCCTGTCCACCTCACCCGTCCACGTACCGATGAGGAGCGTGGCGACGGCGTTGCCCGCGAAGTTGGTCAGGGCGCGGGCCTCGCTCATGAAGCGGTCGATGCCGATGATCAGGCCGACGCCGTCGACGAGCGCGGGCTTGTGCGACTGGAGTCCGCTGGCGAGCACCGCGATGCCGGAGCCGGAGACCCCCGCGGCGCCCTTCGACGCGACCATCATGAACAGCAGCAGGCCGATCTGCTGGCCGATGCCGAGGGGCTGGTCCATGGCGTCCGCGATGAAGAGCGAGGCCATGGTCAGGTAGATCATCGTGCCGTCGAGGTTGAACGAGTACCCGGTCGGCACGGTGATGCCGACGACGGGACGGCTGACGCCCAGGTGCTCCATCTTCGCGATGAGCCGCGGCAGCGCCGACTCGGAGGACGAGGTGGACAGGATCAGCAGGAACTCGCGGCCCAGGTACTTCAGGAGCGCGAACAGGTTGTACCCGGTGGCCAGGCGCAGCACGCTCCCGAGGACCACCACGACGAACAGGACACAGGTCACGTAGAAGCCGAGCATGATCGTGGCCAGGGCCTTCAGGGCGTCCACGCCGGTCTCGCCGATGACGGCCGCCATCGCGCCGAACGCGCCGACGGGCGCGGCCCACATGATCATGCCGAGGACGCGGAAGACCAGCTTCTGGATGTGCTCGACACCCTTGAGGACCGGCTCACCGGCCCGCCCCATGGCCTGGAGCCCGAAGCCGACGAGCAGGGCGACCAGGAGCGTCTGGAGCACCTCGCCCTCCGTGAACGCCGACACGAGGGTCGTCGGGATGATTCCGAGGACGAAGTCGACGGGACCCTCGGCGGCGTCCTTGGCCGCCGTGTGGCCGACGTCCTTCACGGCCTGCGTGAGGTGCATGCCGTCGCCCGGGTGCAGGATGTTGCCGACGACCAGGCCGATGGCGAGCGCGACCACGGACATCACCAGGAAGTAGCCGAGCGCGAGCCCGCCGACCTTGCCGATCTTGGCGGCCTTGCGCACGGAACCGACGCCGAGCACGATCGTGCAGAAGATGATCGGCGAGATCATCATCTTGATCAGGTTCACGAAACCGGTGCCGACCGGCTTGAGCTCCTTGGCGAAGTCCGGCCAGATGAAGCCGACCGCGATGCCGAGAAGGACGGCACCGATGACGGCGATGTACAGATAGTGGGTGCGGTCTCTCTTGGTGGCGGCTGCCACCTGGGTCTCGGCCACGGGTGCCTCCTGACGGCTGTGTCTGAGGTACGGCGTACTGCGTACGGGAAAGCTGCACGTACGCGCCATGCGTGCGGCTCACGTCTGGCGAATCACGAGGACTATCTCCCGGCTTGTGAGGGCCGTCACCCTTCCGTTCATTTAGTTCACGCTTATACGTTCAGCTCGTACCGAGAGGCACACTGGGCCCATGCGCCTCCCCCTCCTGCCACGCGCCCGCAGCCTGGCCGGCCAGCTCTTCGCGATGCAGGTCGTCCTGGTCGCCGTCGTGGTCGCGGGGTGCGCGCTGTTCACGTACATCAGCGACGGCAACCAGGCCGAGCAGGCCGCCACGCGCCAGGCGACGGCGGCGGCCCGCGCGGTCGCGGACGCGCCCTCCGTCCGCGGGGCGATCACGGGCGACGGCGACCCGACCCGCACGCTCCAGCCGTACGCGAGCGACGTCCAGCGCCACACCGGCGTGGACTTCGTCACGATCATGGACCCGCACGGCATCCGCTGGACGCACCCCGACGAGCGCCGCATCGGCGAGCGCTTCCTCGGCCACATCGGGCCCGCCCTGCGGGGCCGGACCTTCTCGGAGACGTACACGGGCACCCTCGGCCCGTCCGTGCGCGTGGTGACCCCGATCGTGTCGGGCGGGCGGATCGTCGGCCTGGTCAGCGCCGGCATCACGGTCGAGGAGATCAGCGCGCAGGCGCGCGGCCAGGTGATGGCGGTGGCCGGTGTCGCGGCGGGCGCCCTCGTACTCGGCGGCATCGGCACCTACGTCATCAACGCCAGGCTGCGGCGGCACACCCACGGCATGAACGCGACCGAGCTCAGCCGCATGCACGCCTACCACCAGGCGGCGCTGCACGCGGTGCGCGAGGGGCTGGTGATGCTCGACGGGCAGCGCAGGATCGCGCTCATCAACGACGGGGCGCGCGAGCTGCTCGGCGTCGGCGACTGGGCGGTCGGGCGCAACGTCGCGGAGCTCGGCCTGCCCACCCCGCTCACGGGCGCGCTCCTCGCGGCGGAGCCCCGCGTCGACGAGGTGCACCTCACCACCGACCGCGTGGTCGTCGTCAACACCTCCCCCGTCTCCAGCGGCGACCGGCGCGGCACCGTGGTGACCCTGCGCGACCACACCGAACTCCAGGCGGTCATGGGCGAGCTGGACTCGGAGCGGGGCTTCACACAGGCGCTGCGCTCGCAGGCCCACGAGGCCGCGAACCGGCTCCACACCGTCGTCTCGCTGATCGAGCTGGACCGGGCCGACGAGGCGGTCGACTTCGCGACGGCCGAACTGGAGCTGGCGCAGACCCTCACCGACCAGGTCGTGGCCGCCGTGAGCGAACCGGTGCTCGCCGCCCTCCTGCTCGGCAAGACGGCGCAGGCCAACGAGCACGGCGTGGAGCTGGAGATATCCGAGGACAGCCGCATCGACGACGGCCTGGTCCCGCCGACCCTGCCGGCCCGCGACCTCGTGACGATCCTCGGCAACCTGCTCGACAACGCGGTCGACGCGGCGCAGGGCTCCGCGCACGCGAAGGTGACGGTCACCGCCCGCGCGCAGGACGACACCCTGCTGCTCAGGGTCACGGACACCGGCCCGGGCGTCGCCGACGGCCACGCGGACGCGGTCTTCGAGCGGGGGTGGTCCACCAAGCCGGCCGGTCCCGGCGGGCGCGGCCTCGGACTCGCCCTCGTCCAGCAGTCCGTCGCCCGCAACTCCGGCACCCTGACCCTGACCGAATCCCCCATGGGCGGCGCCCAGTTCACCGTCATCCTGCCCCTCCAGCGCACGAGCGCGACCACGTCCACGGGAGGCACCGCATGACCGATCCCGACGCCACCGGCGACACCATTCGCGTACTGGTCGTCGAGGACGACCCGGTGGCCGCCGACGCCCACGTCCTGTACGTGAACCGGGTCCCCGGCTTCACCGCGATCGGCAAGGCGCACACGGCGGCCGAGGCCCACCGCGCCCTGGAGCGCACCCAGGTCGACCTGCTCCTCCTCGACCTGCACCTCCCGGACGGCCACGGTCTCCAGCTGGCGCGGTCGCTGCGGGCGGCGGGCCATCACACGGACGTCATCGCGGTGACCTCGGCCCGCGATCTCACGGTGGTCCGCGAAGGGGTCTCACTCGGCGTGGTGCAGTACGTACTGAAGCCCTTCACGTTCCCGACGCTGCGCGACCGGCTGGTGCGCTACGCGGAGTTCCGGGCGGCGGCGGGCGAGGCGGGCGGCCAGGACGAGGTCGACCGCGCTCTGGCCACGCTGCGCGCCCCCGGTCCCGCCGCGCTGCCCAAGGGGCTGAGCGCGCCCACCCTCGAGCGCGTCACGCGGACGCTGCGCGCCTCCCCGGAGGGGCTGACCGCCGCGGCGGCGGCCGAGTCCGTGGGCATCTCGCGCATCACGGCCCGCCGCTACCTGGAGCATCTCGTCGAGTCGGGCCGGGCCGCCCGCAGTCCTCAGTACGGCCAGGTGGGCCGACCTGAACTGCACTACCGCTGGCTCACGGCGGTCTAGGCCATTGGTCAACCGCCCACTCCTGCACGGGGATTGACCTTGGTCCGACCCCGCCCGTACGTTCACCGGGCAGCCCCGCTCGGCAAGCCGGCCGGCGGCGGCCCGTAGGAGGTCGTGCCCGTGCGCCCCACCGCTCCAGTGCTCCTCAGCGCCACTCTGCTCATCGCCGCGACCGGCCTGACGGCCTGCAGCAGCGGCTCCGGGGACGACCCGGACACCGTCAGGATCTCCTTCAAGCAGTCGACCGACAACCAGATACGCGTCATGGACAAGTACCTGGCGTCGATGAAGACACAGTTCGAGAAGGACCATCCGGGCAAGAAGGTGAAGCTGGTGCCGATCAAGGCGCCGGACTCCGAGTACTACACCAAACTCCAGCAGATGCTGCGCTCCCCGAAGACGGCACCCGACCTGGTCTACGAGGACACGTTCCTCATCAACTCGGACATCACCAGCGGCTATCTGAAGCCCCTCGACCCGTATCTCGCCAAGTGGCCCGACTGGAACCAGTTCATCGACACCGCGAAGAACGCGGCCAAGGCCCAGGACGGGAAGACGTACGGCGTCCCGGACGGCACGGACACCCGCGGACTCTGGTACGACAAGGGCATCTTCGCGAAGGCCGGCATCAAGACCCCCTGGCAGCCGAAGACTTGGGACGACGTCCTCGACGCGGCCCGCACGATCAAGAAGAAGGTCCCCTCCGCCATCCCGCTCAACGTCTACACGGGCAAGCCCGGCGGCGAGCAGTCGGCGATGCAGGGCTTCGAGATGCTCCTGTACGGGACGGGGTCGGGCACGGCGGACCCCTTGTACGACAAGTCGTCCAACAAGTGGATCACCGCGGGCAAGCCGTTCAAGGACGCGCTGAACTTCGTGAAGACGGTCTACGGCGAGAAGCTCGGCCCCGACGTCTCCGACGCGCTCGACCCGAACATCGGCACCCGGGTCCGCGGCGAGCTGCTCCCCAAGAGCAAGCTGGCGATCAACCTCGACGGCTCCTGGCTACCGCAGGACTGGCTGAAGGGCAGCGGCCACGAGTGGCCCGAATGGTCGCAGAAGCTGGGCCTCGCGCACATGCCGACACAGAACGGCCAGGCGCCGGGCAAGGTCAGCATGTCGGGCGGCTGGACGTGGTCGGTCCCGGCGAAGGCGTCCAACCCCGATCTGGCCTTCGAGTTCATCAAGACCATGCAGACCAAGGCCAACGCCCAGAAGTGGTACATCGCCAACTCGGGCATCGCGGTGCGCAAGGACGTCGCGGCCGACCCGGCCTACGTGAAGGCGCAGCCCGGCATCAAGTTCTTCACGGACCTGGTGGCGTCGACCCACTACCGGCCCGCGTACCCGGCGTACCCGAAGGTCTCCACGGCGATCCAGGAGGCGATGGAGTCGGTCACGACCGGCGACAGCTCGGTGGAGAAGGCGGCGAGCACCTATGACGAGCAACTCAAGACGGCGACGGACGGCAAGGTGATCAGCAAGTGAAGGTGGGGCGGGGCGGTGCACGCAGCCCCCTGACACGCGCCCTGCCCCTGGCCCCTTCCCTGGTCCTGCTGCTGCTCTTCCTCGCCGGCCCGATCGCGTACTGCGCGTACATCGCCTTCACGGACCTGCAGCTGACGGGCCAGGCCCACTCCTCCTTCGTGGGCTTCGACAACTTCACGGCCGCGTTCCGGGACGACGCGTTCCTGAACGCGGTGTGGCTCACCCTCGTCTTCACCGTCCTGTCCTCGCTCATCGGCCAGAACACGCTGGGCCTCGCCCTCGCCGCGCTGATGCAGCGCGCGTCGAAGACGGTCCGCACGGTCACGGGCGCGGTCGTGATCTGCGCGTGGGTCCTGCCGGAGGTCGTCGCCGGCTTCCTCCTCTACGCGTTCTTCCGCCGCGAGGGCACGCTCAACGCGATCCTGGACTGGCTCCATCTGCCCACCCAGAACTGGCTGTTCACGCTGCCGATCCTCGCGGTGTCCTTCGCGAACGTGTGGCGCGGGACGGCGTTCTCCATGCTGGTCTACTCGGCGGCGCTCGGCGAGATACCCAAGGAGATCACCGAGGCGGCGGAGATGGACGGCGCGGGCGGCTGGCGCCGCATGTGGCACATCACGCTGCCGATGATTCGCCGCTCCATCGGCACGAACCTCATGCTGAACACCCTGCAGACGCTGTCGGTCTTCGGTCTGATCTGGGTGATGACACGAGGCGGGCCCGGAAACCGCAGCCAGACCCTGCCCCTGTTCATGTACGAGCAGGCCTTCCAGAAGAGCATGATCGGCTACGGCACGGCGGTCGCCCTGCTCCTCCTGGTCGTCGGCTCGCTGTTCTCGCTGGTCTATATGCGCCTGCTGCGCTCGGAGGCCTGAGTGTCCTCAGCCCGCTCCGTCCGCCACCGCCTCGCGGCCGACGCCGGACTCCTGGTCGTCGCCGCGGCGTTCGTCCTGCCGCTGGCGTGGGTGGTCCTCTCCGCCCTCGACGCGCACGCGAACCTCCAGGTGAAGATCCCCGACGGCGTCACCCTGGACAACTTCGACGCGGTCCTGACCCCCGACATCACCTTCACGCCGCTGCTCAACAGCCTGCTGCTGTGCGGCGGCGCGACTCTCCTGACGGTGGCGAGCGCGGCCCTCGCGGCGTACCCGCTGTCCCGCTACCGCTCCCGCTTCAACAACCCGTTCCTGGCGACGGTCCTGTTCGCGACGTGCCTGCCCATCACGGCGATCATGGTCCCGGTCTACGCGCTCTTCGTGCAGGTCAATCTGATCGACACGATGCAGGGCACGATCTTCTTCTTCGCCGCGTCCCAACTCCCGTTCGCCATCTGGCTGATGAAGAACTTCATGGACGGCGTCCCGAAGGAGCTGGAGGAAGCGGCCTGGACGGACGGGGCGTCCTCGTTCCAGTCCCTGATCCGTATCGTGCTCCCCTTGATGGGACCCGGCATCTCGGTGGTCACGGTCTTCTCGTTCGTCATGATGTGGGGCAACTTCTTCGTCCCCTTCATGCTCCTGCTCACGCCTGAACAGATGCCGGCCTCGGTGAGCATCAACGACTTCTTCGGCAACCGGGGCACCGTCGTCTACGGCCAGCTGGCCGCCTTCTCGATCATCTACTCGACGCCGGTGATCCTGCTGTACGTCCTGGTGGCCCGGCGCTTCGGCGGGGGGTTCGCGCTGGGGGGTGCGGTCAAGGGCTGACCGGCCGAGCCGCGTCCCGCACCCTCGCGCCCCGCACCGACCGGCCGGCCGCCCGGCCGCCCCGTCAGCCGATCGGCACCGGCATCCTCACCACGTCGTACGCCAGGCCGATCGTGTCGCCCGTGGCCGGGTCGGTCAGTTCCACGCGCCAGTGGGGGGCGAACTGGTCGACACCCTCGGCCATCGGGATCGTGCCGGAGATCAGGACCGTGCCGGGCACCAGGTCGCCGCGCTCGCGCAGGACGTCGGCCCAGTAGGCGGGCGTGAGCAGCTCGGCCAGGGTGCCGTCCTGGATCAGGCTCTCCCGGCCGTCGTGGGTCACCCAGGCGCGCAGGGTCAGGTCGTCGAGGCGCTCCTGCACGTCGGCGAGGCGCCAGGCACGGCGGGCGAGGACGTCCGGGCTCGCGTTCTTGCTCCATGCCACGCCGTGCACCTCCAGCTCGCGGTCGGTGTGGTCGCAGGCGGCCGTCAGGAGGAGGTCGCCGTCCCGGTCGACGACCAGCGCCCACTCGGCTTCGCCGGAGGTGCGTCCGTGCTGGACGCGGACCTGGTCGGTGTGCTGGGCGAGGTAGGGGGAGACGGGGTAGAGCGCGGGGGTCACGGACGGCGCGGGCACCCCCAGCTCGGCGAGTTCTGCCACGTGGGCGGCGACGTCGTCCTGGCTGCGCCCGGCATATCCGGCGTTGAGCACCTGCACGACATCGACCTCGCGCGTGGTGCCGTCGGGCAGTTCGAAGGTCAGCAGCGCCATGGGGTTTCTCCACATCGTTCGCGGTATCGGGAAGGTTGCATTTGCGCGGAAGGCTTGCGCATACGACCTGTATACAAGAAGTATGCCGGAAGGTCGACAGTTAACCTCACCCAAGGAACCTCAGGGACGGACGTCGTGAACCACACCAGCACGCGCACGGAAAAGACCCCGCTCGGCGGGTCCGCGGTCCGCCGCGCCTTCTTCGCCAGCCTGACCGGAACCGCACTGGAGTGGTACGACTTCGCCATCTACTCCGTCGCGGCGGCACTGGTCTTCGGTGACGTCTTCTTCCCGTCGAAGGACCCCGCCACCGGCACCCTGCTGGCGTTCTCCACGTACGCCGTCGGCTACGTGTCGCGCCCGCTCGGCGGTTTCGTCTTCGGCCGCCTCGGCGACAGACTCGGCCGCAAGAAGGTCCTGATCGCGACCCTCGTCCTGATCGGAGCCGCCACCCTCGCGATCGGCCTGCTCCCCTCCTACGCCACGATCGGCGTCGCCGCTCCGCTCACCCTCGTGATACTCCGCTTCGCCCAGGGCGTCGGTGTCGGCGGCGAGTGGGGCGGGGCGGTGCTGCTGTCCAGCGAGTTCGGTGATCCGCGCCGGCGCGGCTTCTACGCCTCGGCCGCGCAGATCGGCCCGCCGGTCGGCAATCTGCTCGCCAACGGCGTACTCGCCGCCCTCGGCGCTCTCCTGACGGAGGCGCAGTTCACGTCTTGGGGCTGGCGCGTGGCGTTCCTGCTCTCGGGCGTGCTCGTCCTCTTCGGCCTGTGGATCCGCGCGAAGCTCGAGGAGACCCCCGTCTTCAAGGCGATGGAGGCCGAGCACAAGCGCCCCGAGGCCCCGATCCGCGAGGTCTTCACGACGCACCCCCGCGCCCTGGCGGCCGCGATCCTCAGCCGCGTGGCCCCGGACGTCCTGTACGCGCTGTTCACCGTCTTCGTCCTGACCTACGCGACCGGCGAGCTCGGCATGTCCCGCGGCTCCGCCCTGGCCGCCGTCCTCATCGGCTCCTCCCTCCAGGTCGTGTTGATCCCGCTGGCCGGCGCCCTGTCCGACCGCGTCAACCGCCGTGTCCTGTACGGGGTCTCGGCCGCGGCCGCCGGTGTGTGGCCGTTCCTGTTCTTCCCGATGATCGGTGGCGGGAGCTGGCCGCTGCTCGCACTCGGCGTCGTGGTGGCCCTGGCCCTGCACTCCGCGATGTACGGGCCGCAGGCGGCCTTCATCGCCGAGCAGTTCTCCCCGCGGCTGCGGTACACCGGCTCCTCGCTCGCGTACACGCTGGCCGGCGTCATCGGCGGCGCCGTCGCGCCGCTGCTGTTCACGGCGCTGCTCGACGCGTACGACTCGTGGGTCCCGCTGGCCCTCTACGTCGCGGGCACCGCAGTCGTCACCATCGCCGGCCTGTGCCTGGGCCGCGACGGCGACCGCAGCGACGAGGAGCTGCTGAGCGGGGACCCGGTCCGCTCCCCCGCCGCGTCGACGGCGTCCTGACCCCCGGACCACGCATTCCCGCACCCTGGCACGAACACGAGGAGGAACGTCTCATGCGTATCGCGCTGAGCCAGATCACCACCGGCCCCCGCCCCGAGGAGAACCTCGCGCTCCTGCGCGAACAGGCCCGTCTCGCGGCGGTCGCGGGCGCCCGCGTCGTCGTCTTCCCGGAGGCCGCGATGGCCTGCTTCGGGACCCCGCTGGCGCCGCTGGCCGAGCCGCTCGACGGCCCCTGGGCCACGACGGTGCGCCAGATCGCCAAGGAGGCCGAGCTCGTCGTCGTCGCGGGCATGTTCACCCCCGCCCCGGACGGGAAGGTGGCGAACACCCTGCTCGCCACCGGCCCCGGCGTCGAGGCCGCGTACGACAAGATCCACCTCTACGACGCCTTCGGCTTCGCCGAGTCGGACACCGTGGCACCCGGGTCCGAGGTCGTCACCTTCGACGTCGACGGCACCCGCATCGGCCTCGCGACCTGCTACGACGTCCGCTTCCCCGAACTGTTCCGGGCCCACGCCGACGCGGGCGCGGTCGTGTCCGTACTCCCCGCCTCGTGGGGCGCCGGTCCGGGCAAGCGGGAGCAGTGGGAGCTGCTGATCCGCGCCCGCGCGCTCGACGCCACGCTCTGGCTCGCCGCCGTGGACCAGGCAGACCCGGCGGCCTCGGGCGTCCCCGCCGCCTCGAACGCCCCCACCGGCATCGGCCACAGCGCCGTCGTCGGCCCGGACGGAACCGTGCGCGAGCGCCTCGAGGAGGGACCGGGGCTGCTCGTCGCGGACCTGGACCTCGACGAGGTCACGTCGGTCCGCCGTTCCATCCCGGTACTGGCCAACCGCCGGAGCCTTTGACGACGAGCCGGGTGCACGTCAGGCCCGCCTGGGCCTGTCGTTCGGATCGGGCCGGACCAGGGAGCGGTCGCCGGTGCCGTGCGTCGCAAAGCTCAGGAAGGAGCCGACGCGGAGCGACGGCGACCGACGACAACGCCGCGCGGCACCGGCACCCGCGAGCCCGGCATGATCCCGACGGCGGGCCCTAGGGCCTGTCGTCACATTCCCGTCGTCCGCCCGAGGGGCGGGCCCGGCGGCGTCCGGTGCGTGCGATCGCAAGGCGCCGAAAAGCCCTGGTAGCGGAGCCACCAGGACTTTTCGGCAACGCCGCATGGGGGTCCCCCCTGCTCGAGCAAAGCCGAGAGCTGGGGGGAGTGCGTGCCAGACGCCGCCGGGCAGACGGCAATGTAACGACAGGTCCTAGCCCGCGAGCAGCACCTTGAGTGTCGACTCCAGGTGGCTGTCGATCGCGGTGCACGCGGCCTGCCGGTCGCCGGAGGCGATCGCGTCGAGGATCGCCTCGTGCTCGTGGAGCACGGACTCCTGCCGGCCGTGCTGGTTGAACAGCGCCACCACCCCGGCCCGGATCTGGCGGCTGCGGAGCCCGTCGTAGTGGCGGTCGAGCAGGGCGTTGCCCGCCGCCGCCACGATCGTCGCGTGGAAGAGGTGGTCCACCGCGATGAACTCCCTGGCGTGCTCGGCCCCGCTGAGCGTGCGCTGGCGGTCGAGCAGCGCGGCCAGCTCGGACACGGGGGCCTTGCCGTCGGCGATGACCCGCTCCGCGGAGTACCGCTCGACGATGCCGCGCAGTTCCATCAGCTCGGTGATCTCCCGCCCCGACAGCGGCACGACCTGCGCCCCGCGCTTGGGGACCAGCCGTACGAGGTCCTCGGCGGCGAGCAGCAGGAGCGCCTCGCGGATCGGGGTGCGGGAGACGCCGATCCGGTCGGCGAGCTCCTGCTCGGAGAGGAACTCCCCTTGCCTGTCCGGGTCCGCGAGCACGTTCTCCTTGAGAAACGCGTAGGCCTTGTCCCGTCCCGACGTCACGACTGCCCCCAGGGTTGCATACAAGGAGTATACGGATCTGGTCGCTCCGAGTCCCGCCCCCGTAGGTTCCTACGACAAGTGACCCGGTGCGAACAGACCGTAGCCACCGGCATGTCCCACACCTACCGTGTGCCCGTGCACCCAAGCGACTCCGCCCCGCCGTTCAACGCTCCGGCCGCCCGACGCCTCCGCGAGGCCCTCGGGATGGCGCCCGGGCATGTCGCTTACGGCATGCGCGCCTCGTACGGTCAGCATCACGTCACGCCCGACACGATCGTCGCCTGGGAGCGTGGGCTCGCCTCGCCGACATCGGCGGAGCTCACCGCGCTCGCCGGTGCCCTGTGGTGCTCGCCGGGCGATCTCATAGGCGCTGCGCGGACGCTGCGCGAGCACCGGATGGCCCGCGGCATGGCGCCGGAGGACGTGGCGCGCACGGTGGGCGTGGAGATCCATGCGTATCTGCGGATGGAGGAGACCGGCGAGTGGCACGGCAACGAGCGCCAGTCGGCCACCCTCGCCGAGGTGCTCGACCTTGCGCCGCCCGACTTCGCGACCGTCACGGGCCGCGACGAGCAGCTGGCGGACTTCCTGCGCAGCGCGGTGACCACGCGCTGGCAGGCGTACACGCGCCCGATCACCAAGCTCGTCCCCGTGCACAAGGGGCAGCTGGAGGAAGCGCTCCAGGAGATGCAGCTCGAGTACCAGGCGCTGATGGCCGCGACGCTCAGCTGGGGCGGCGGTTCGGGGCGCGAGTCGGGCGAGGCCGGACGGGAGTTCCTCGACGGGATCCTCGACGAGTTCTGGTCGAGGATGCACACGTCGTCGTAGGCCGTGGCCGGAGCGTGGAGCCCTAGAAGACCGACTCCGCCTCGTCCATGCGGTCCTTCGGCACCGTCTTCAGCTCGGCGACGGCCTCCGCGAGCGGGACCATCTCGATCTCCGTGCCGCGCAGCGCCGTCATGCGGCCGGAGACGCCCCGGTGCGCGGCCTCGACGGCGTGCCAGCCGAAGCGCGTGGCGAGGACCCGGTCGTACGCGGTCGGGGTGCCGCCGCGCTGGACGTGGCCGAGAATGACCGGCTTCGCCTCCTTGCCGAGGCGGCGCTCCAGCTCGAACGCGAGGGCCGTGCCGATGCCCTGGAAGCGCTCGTGGCCGAAGCGGTCGATCGCGCCGGTCCGGTAGTCCATCGTGCCCTCGGCGGGGTGCGCGCCCTCGGCCACGCAGATGACGGCGAACTTCTTGCCGCGCGCGAAGCGTTCCTCGACCATCTTGACCAGGTCGGCCGGGTCGAAGGGGCGCTCGGGCAGGCAGATGCCGTGCGCGCCGCCCGCCATGCCGGACTCCAGGGCGATCCAGCCCGCGTGCCGGCCCATCACCTCGACGACCATGACGCGCTGGTGGGACTCGGCGGTGGTCTTCAGCCGGTCCATGGCCTCCGTGGCGACGCCGACGGCGGTGTCGAAGCCGAAGGTGCGGTCCGTGGCGGAGATGTCGTTGTCGATGGTCTTCGGGACGCCGACCACGGGCAGGCCCGCGTCGGCGAGCATCCGGGCCGCGGTCAGCGTGCCCTCGCCGCCGATGGGGATGAGGACGTCGAAGCCGATCTCGGTGGCGAGTTCCTTGGCGTTCTCGCAGGCGGCGCGGAAGCGGTCGCGCTCGAGCCGGGAGGAACCGAGGATGGTGCCGCCGCGGGCGAGGATGCCACTCACGGCGTTCAGGTCGAGGGTGCGGTAGCGCCCGTCGAGCAGTCCCGCGTAGCCGTCCTCGAAGCCGATCACCTCGTCGCCGTGGTGTGTGACGGCGCGGTGCACGACCGACCGGATCACTGCGTTCAGGCCAGGACAGTCGCCGCCGGCGGTGAGAACTCCGATACGCATCGTGCGTGTCTCCTGCTCGCTGTTGATACTTGTGAGCCGCTTCGATTCTTTCACGGCCGTGAGGGCGATGCGGATCACCACCGGGCGCAAAGGCCCGTGCGGCGCGTGTTCCGGAGCTCTTTCGGCCCCGGACCAGGGCCTTTGCCCGGCGGGCGACCTAGCCACCCACGGAGGTATTGTCAAGGGGGCACGGCTACGACTTTCATCAGAGGCCGGATCGGCGGCCGAATCTCTGCGGCAGAGGCCCCTTCTCTGCGGCCCGTCCAGCGAAAGGGAGAGCACGCGTGACGCGCAGCGTGTACGTGACCGGGATCGACCGGAGTGACGGCCGGCAGGTCGTGGAGCTGGGAGTCATGGAGCTGCTGACCCGGCAGGTCGACCGGGTGGGAGTCTTCCGCCCGCTCGTCCACGACGGTCCCGACCGGCTCTTCGAACTGCTGCGGGCGCGCTACCGCCTCTCCCAGGACCCGGCGACGGTCTACGGCCTCGACTACCACGAGGCGTCCGCCGTACAGGCCGAGCAGGGCACCGACGAACTGGTCTCACGCCTCGTGGACCGCTTCCACGAGGTCGCCCGCGACTACGAGGTCGTCCTCGTCCTCGGCACGGACTTCGCCGACACCCAGCTCCCCGACGAGCTGGCCGTCAACGCCCGCCTCGCCAACGAGTTCGGAGCGTCCGTCATCCCCGTGGTGGGCGGCCGCAAGCAGACCCCGGAGTCCGTGCACGCCGAGACCCGCAACGCGTACCGCGCGTACGAGGTCCTCGGCTGCGACGTGCTCGCGATGGTCGTGAACCGGGTGGCGGCGCAGGACCGCGAGGAGATACGCGCGAGCCTGGCGGCCCATCTCCCGGTCCCCACCTACGTACTGCCGGACGAGCCCGCCCTGTCCGCGCCGACGGTCTCCCAGATCGCGCAGGCGCTCGGCGGCGAGGTGCTGCTCGGCGACGACGCGGGCCTCGCGCGCGACGCGCTGGACTTCGTGTTCGGCGGCGCGATGCTGCCGGCGTTCATCAAGGCGCTGACGCCTGGCTGTCTGGTCGTGACACCCGGGGACCGCGCGGATCTCGTGGTGGGTTCGCTCGCCGCGCACAGCGCCGGCACCCCGCCGATAGCGGGTGTCCTGCTGACCCTCGACGAGCGGCCCGGCCAGGAGATCCTGACGCTCTCCGACCGCCTCGCGCCCGGCACGCCGGTGGTGGCGGTCAAGGGCGGATCCTTCCCCACGGCGGGTGAACTGTTCGCCATGGAGGGCAAGTTGAACGCGGCGACGCCCCGCAAGGCGGAGACCGCGCTCGGCCTCTTCGAACGCTGGGTCGACACGGCCGGCCTGCTGGAGCGCGTCTCGGCACCGAGCAGCGACCGCGTCACCCCGATGATGTTCGAGCACAAGCTCCTGGAGCGGGCCCGCGCCGACAAGCGTCGCGTCGTGCTGCCCGAGGGCACCGAGGAGCGCGTCCTGCGCGCGGCGGACGTCCTGCTGCGCCGCGGGGTGTGCGACCTGACGCTGCTCGGCCCGGTGGAGCAGATCCGCAAGAAGGCCGCCGACCTGGGCGTCGACCTGGTGGACTCGCAGCTCATCGACCCGGCCACGTCCGAGCTGCGGGACCGGTTCGCCGCCCAGTACGCGCAGCTGCGCGCCCACAAGGGCGTCACGGTCGAGCTCGCGTACGACGTGGTGGCGGACGTGAACTACTTCGGGACGCTGATGGTGCAGGGCGGTCTCGCGGACGGCATGGTGTCGGGTTCCGTGCACTCGACGGCCGCGACGATCCGCCCCGCATTCGAGATCATCAAGACGAAGCCGGACGCCGCCATCGTGTCGTCCGTCTTCTTCATGTGCCTCGCCGACAAGGTCCTCGTCTACGGCGACTGCGCGGTGAACCCGGACCCGGACGCGCAGCAGCTCGCCGACATCGCCGTCCAGGCGGCCGCCACCGCCGAGCAGTTCGGCGTGGACCCGCGGATCGCGATGCTGTCGTACTCGACGGGCACGTCCGGCTCGGGCGCGGACGTCGACAAGGTGCGCAAGGCCACGGAGCTGGTGCGCGAGCGGCGCTCCGATCTGAAGATCGAGGGCCCCATCCAGTACGACGCGGCGGTCGAGCCGTCGGTGGCGGCGACCAAGCTGCCCGGCTCGAAGGTCGCGGGCCAGGCCAGCGTGCTGATCTTCCCCGACCTGAACACCGGCAACAACACGTACAAGGCCGTGCAGCGTTCGGCAGGCGCCATCGCCGTCGGTCCGGTCCTGCAGGGTCTGCGCAAGCCGGTCAACGACCTGTCACGCGGCGCGCTCGTGCAGGACATCGTCAACACGGTCGCCATCACGGCGATCCAGGCCCAGACGCCGGCCTCCTGACCCCTACGAAGAGGTAAGCACCTGTGACCGCCACGCCCAGCCGAGTTCTCGTCCTCAACTCCGGTTCCTCGTCGCTGAAGTACCAGCTGCTCGACATGGAGAGCGGCGCCCGGCTCGCCGTGGGCCTTGTCGAGCGCATCGGCGAGGAGACGTCCCGCCTCAAGCACACGCCGCTGACCGGCGGTGGCGAGACGCGCGAGGTGAACGGCCCGATCGCCGACCACGACGCGGCCCTGAAGGCGGTCGCCGGGGAGCTGGCCCGCGACGGGATGGGCCTGGACTCCCCCGAGCTCGCCGCGATCGGCCACCGGGTGGTGCACGGCGGCATGTTCTTCACCGAGCCGACCGTCATCGACGACGCGGTGCTCGCGGAGATCGAGCGGCTGATCCCGGTCGCGCCGCTGCACAACCCCGCCAACCTCACGGGCATCCGCACCGCGATGGCGCTGCGCCCGGACCTGCCGCAGGTCGCCGTCTTCGACACGGCGTTCCACACGACGATGCCGGAGTCGGCGGCGCGCTACGCGATCGACGTGAAGACCGCCGACGAGCACCGCATCCGCCGCTACGGCTTCCACGGCACGTCGCACGCGTACGTGTCCCGCAAGGCGGCCGAGCTCCTCGGCAAGGCCCCCGAGGAGGTCGACGTCATCGTGCTGCACCTGGGCAACGGCGCCTCGGCGTCGGCGGTGCGCGGCGGCCGGTGCGTGGACACGTCCATGGGGCTGACGCCCTTGGAGGGCCTGGTGATGGGGACGCGTTCGGGCGATGTGGACCCGGCCGTCATCTTCCATTTGATGCGGGTGGGCAACATGTCCGCCGACGAGATCGACGTCCTGCTCAACCAGAAGAGCGGTCTCGTCGGCCTCTGCGGCGACAACGACATGCGGGAGATCCGCCGTCGGATCGACGAGGGCGACGAGGCGGCGCGGCTCGCCTTCGACATCTACATCCACCGTCTGAAGAAGTACATCGGCGCCTACTACGCGGTGCTCGGCCGGGTGGATGCCGTGGTGTTCACGGCGGGGGTGGGCGAGAACGCGGCGCCGGTGCGCGAAGCTGCCGTCGCGGGGCTGGAGGAGCTGGGCCTCGCGGTCGACGGCGAGCTCAATTCCGTACGTTCCGACGAACCGCGGCTGATCTCGCCGGAGTACGCGCGGGTGGCGGTCGCCGTCGTCCCGACCGACGAGGAACTGGAGATCGCGCAACAGACCTACGCGCTCGTGCACGACTCCGCTTCCCGCAACGACTGAGCGCACCACCGCCCATTTGTAGTTTCCACCAGACGGAATATTCCGTAGCGAAACAAACCGATAGGATCGCCCCCATGCGCCGTTCCAAAATCGTCTGCACGCTGGGCCCCGCCGTCGACTCCGAAGAGCAGCTCGTTGCGCTGATCGAAGCCGGCATGAATGTGGCCCGCTTCAACTTCAGCCATGGCACGCACGCCGAGCACCAGGGGCGGTACGACCGTGTCCGGGCCGCCGCGGAGCGCACCGGCCGCGCCGTCGGTGTCCTCGCGGACCTCCAGGGCCCCAAGATCCGTCTCGAGACCTTCGCCGAAGGCCCCGTCGAGCTGGTGCGCGGTGACGAGTTCACCATCACCACCGACGATGTGCCGGGCGACAAGTCGATCTGCGGCACGACCTACAAGGGTCTGCCCGGCGATGTCTCCAAGGGCGACCAGATCCTCATCAACGACGGCAACGTCGAGCTGCGCGTCGTCGAGGTCGACGGGCCGCGCGTGAAGTCGATCGTCGTCGAGGGCGGTGTCATCTCCGACCACAAGGGCATCAACCTGCCCGGCGCGGCCGTGAACGTGCCCGCGCTGTCCGAGAAGGACGTCGAGGACCTGCGCTTCGCCCTGCGGATGGGCTGCGACATGGTCGCCCTGTCCTTCGTGCGCAACGCCGACGACGTCCAGGACGTCCACAAGGTGATGGACGAGGAGGGCCGCCGGGTCCCCGTCATCGCCAAGGTGGAGAAGCCGCAGGCGGTCGACAACATGGAGGGCGTCGTCGCGGCGTTCGACGCCGTGATGGTGGCCCGCGGCGACCTCGCCGTCGAGTACCCGCTCGAGAAGGTCCCGATGGTGCAGAAGCGCCTCGTGGAGATGTGCCGCCGCAACGCCAAGCCGGTGATCGTCGCGACCCAGATGATGGAGTCGATGATCACCAACTCCCGCCCCACGCGCGCCGAGGCGTCCGACGTCGCCAACGCGATCCTGGACGGCGCGGACGCGGTCATGCTGTCCGCCGAGTCCTCCGTGGGCGCCTATCCGATCGAGACCGTGAAGACGATGTCGAAGATCGTCGCCGCGGCCGAGGGGGAGCTCCTGTCCAAGGGTCTCCAGCCGCTCGTGCCCGGCAAGAAGCCGCGCACGCAGGGCGGTTCGGTCGCCCGCGCGGCCTGCGAGATCGCCGACTTCCTGGGCGCCAAGGGCCTCGTCGCCTTCACCCAGTCCGGCGACACGGCCCGCCGTCTGTCCCGCTACCGCGCGGCCCAGCCGATCCTGGCCTTCACCACGGACGAGGGCACCCGCAACCAGCTGACGCTGAGCTGGGGCGTCGAGTCGCACATCGTGCCGTACGTCGACAACACCGACGCGATGGTCGACCTGGTCGACGCCGAGATGGTGAAGCTGGACCGCTTCAACGACGGCGACACTGTGATCATCACGGCCGGTTCGCCTCCCGGCGTCCCCGGCACCACCAACATGGTCCGGGTGCACCACCTGGGCGGCGGAGAGCGCGACTGACGCCTTCCCCCGAACGGCGCCGAGGGCGCCCCCTGTGACAGGGGGCGCCCTCGGCGTCTGTGCGGCTCCCGGACGGGTCCGTGGCTGCGGCGCGGCAGCGGGGTCAGTCGGTGAGGAACTGGTGCAGACCCGGCACGTGCAGGTTGCCACCGAACTGACCGGCCTGCTTGACCTTCACGTTCGTGAAGTAGATCAGCGGGATGTTCAGCGGCGGCGGGTGCTCCGCGTCGAACGTGATCGGGATCAGTCCCAGGAGGTTGCCCGAGATCGACTCCGTGTACATGGTGGTCTTCCCACCGCGGATGGTGGACGTGGTGCCCTTGCCGGCCTGGACGTGGTACGTCTTGCCGCCCGGGCCGTCGACCATCTGATGCAGGTCACCGATGTCGGTGCCGTTCGAGATGACGTACTTCAGGACCTTCTTGACCGTGCCGTTGGGCGTACGCACGTTCACGACGCCCTGGTAGTCCGCGCCCTTGAGGGTCAGCGAACTGGCCTCCAGGCGCCACGAGTCGTTCGGGACCTGAGCGGGGGTCTGCTCGTTGCCCCCCTCGTCGTCCGTGGCGACCGGGCAGTTGTCCGGCACACCGGTCTCGCTCGCCGACGGCGTGGGGACCACCCCGGTGGCCTTGTCCGCGGTGTCGTCGACGGCCTTTCCGGCCTTGTCCACCGTGTCCTTGACCGCGTCCCCGGCCTTGTCCGCCGTGTCCTTGACGGGCTCGGTGACCTTGTCGACGGTGTCCTTGACGGTGCCGCCCACATCCGTGGACTTGGACGCCGAGGGGGTCGGGGTCGCCGACTCCTTCTGATCCGGCGTCAGCAGGTCCTTGAGCGCGTCGCCGACACCCAGCGGGTCGAGCGGGTTCTTGGTCTCGGAGGGCGTCGGGGTCGGCGTGGCCGTCTTGCTGTCGGCCTTGCTGTCGTCCGAGGGCGTGTCCGTGGACTTGGACGCGGAGGGCGACGGGGTGGGCTCGGCCTTGTCGCCCGAGTCCGCCTTGCCGTCCGACGTGTCCTTGCTCGCGGACGCGGAGGGCGACGGGGTGGGCGAGGCGGACTCGTCCCCCTTGTCGTCGGCCGCGTCCTTGCCGTCCTTGGACGCCTTGATCGCGTCGGCACACGCCTTGTAGTCGTCCGCCGAGAACTTGGTGGGGTTGTCCTTGGCCTGCGCGAGCGTGGGGGTCAGCCCCATGCCCATGAGCACGGCCGTGGGCATCGCCGCGATGGCTATGGCCTTGCCCGCGGGCATGTGCAGCCTGTTGAGCAGATGCTTTCTGGGGGCTGCATGCCGCGGCCCGGTTCTCTCACGGAACTCTGCCGCAGAGTTCTCGTGGTGCACCTCGTCAGCCGGCACGGTGCCTCCCGTTCGTCCCGTCGTTACCGTTCGGGCTCGTTCCTGACAGATCGTGCGACGCACCGCCGAAGGCGTCGAAGGCAGCGGTCTCGCTCTTCGGGGCATCCGCGTCGTCCGCGTCCTTCCCGCCGTCCGCCTCCTGCTTCGCGGCCCGCGCGGGCGCCCAGGAGATGCCGAGAGCGCCGCCGAGCAGCGCCAGCAGGAAGCCGATGACGAAGCCACCGAAGTTGGAGACCACCAAGGAGACCAAGGCGAGCAGGATCGCCGCGACGCCCGCGAAGATGCGGGACATCGGCTGGAACCAGAGCGTCAGGCCGAGCACCACAAGCAGGACGCCGATGATCAGCGAACCGGCGCCGGCGGTCGTCGACATCCGGATGGTCATCGAGCCGAGCGTGAGGTTCGCGTACGGGAAGTACATGATCGGAATGCCGCCCAGCAGCGTCAGCAGACCACCCCAGAATGGGCGCTGACCGCGCCACCCTCGGAACGATCGGCGCGTCTGGCCGAGCCTGTCGCCCAGCCCTGCTTGCGCTTCGGCGCTCATGTCGTACAGCTCCTCGGGAATGGCGTTGTTCTGTGGTGATGGTGCGTGTCGGATACGGGCACGGGGACGTCCCGGAGCTTCCGTTCGCCCCCGCGCCCGGCCGTTCAGCGCTGTGAGTGAGCTAGACCCGGGGGCCTAGTAGCACTCGTGTGCGCCCTTCTGCACCTGCATGTGCAGGCCGGAGAGCTTGAAGGTGCCGGCCGTGGTCGCCCACGCGCGCTGCTTGACATCTTCGAAGTGCACCGAGTCGGCCTGCTGCGAGAACGAGTCCGGGACGTACTTGTCGCCCTTGGACGGACCCGGACCCTTGGTGGTCGAGTCGATACCGACGCCGATGTCGATGTTGTTGAACGTGGCGTTGGTCGACAGGTCGTCGGCGTCGATGTAGAGCTTCTTCGCCTCGACGCGGGGACCACCCGCGGCGCCGGCGCTGAGCTTCATCGACACGTCACCGAAGACCGGCACCGGCACGACGACCGACTGGCACAGGTTGGTGATCTTCGCCTCGTTGAGGCCGACGACGGCAACCGGGTGCGCACCCGACTTACCGCTGTCGAGCGCCCCGTACTGGACGAATCCCGTACCGTCGAGCGAGTCGGCCGTCACCTTGAACGACTGACCCGAAACACTGAACGATGCCGCAAGCGCACCCTGCGAGAGGGCGACGCCTATCGCGGCAGTCGCCGCGACGCTCGGCACCATGACTACGGCGAACCGCTTCCATCTGGTTCCGCCACGAGCCACGGACTCCATGACTTTCCTCCTTCTCGGACGTACATCTCCGGCCCTGACTGCACCCCTTGGGGCGCTCAGCCGGGCAGGGATGGGAGAAGTGCTACGTCCTCGGGAAGGAGAGCGCCTGCATCAAGGGCGCGCAATGGCACCCGAATCACCGGCGATCACCCCCGAGCGACAACCACTGGTCGCACCTGACAGTCACGCGCAACCTGCTGGACAGGCCCTGCCGGGAAGCAGAGACCCCCCTGTCCAAGGCCGACGGCACTGCTACCGGCCTGCTCGGTGGGGACCCTGAAACCCCGCGCCCCGATTGGCTGTCGGACTGCGGGATGAGGACCGAGCGTCGCCGATCGTGGTGCATTCTCGGCGCGGGCACAAGGGGGTTCGTTACTCGCTAGTAACGGACGGATAACCGAACGGCGACCCGACGGTGTCACCCGGCAACACAGGGTGGTGTCAAGCGAGTTGCCAAAACAGAGGAAGAAGGGGCGTAACCGGACAGAAGATGGCCCCTGACTTACTCCAAGTAACAGCGGCCGCCTTTACCAAGTTTTGGTAAAGCACGACCACTGTGTACCGGCGGGAACAGAACATTCACCTGGGCACCACATCGCCCGGCGTTTAGGGACTGGTCAGAAACGGCTCAGAAGAGAACTCGGGCCAGAGCCGCACGACCCGTAGTCACCCGCGGATCGTCGGAGCCGACGACCTCGAAGAGTTCGAGCAGCCGCACGCGCGCGGCGTCCCGGTCCTCGCCCGCCGTGACCCTCACCGTGTCGACAAGTCGGCCGAACGCGTCCGCGACATGGCCTCCGACCAGGTCGAGGTCGGCCGCGGCGATCTGCGCCGCCACGTCGGAGGGCCGGTCCGCGGCGTCCTGACGGACCTTCTGCGGATCCAGGTCCTGCACGCGCAGGAGCAACTCGGCCTGCGCCAGGCCGAGCTTGGCCTCGGTGTTGGCGGGGTCGTCGTTCAGCACGTTCTTGTACGCCTGGACGGCACCGGCGAGGTCGCCGGCGTCAAGAGCCTGCACGGCCGCTTCGAGCAGAGCGTCGTGCGGACCGGCCGGAGCCTCCACGACCGGCACAGATCCCTCCGCATCGGGGTCGACCGCGATGCCGGTCAGGCCGAAGCGCTCCTCGGCGACCTGGATCAACTGGTCGAGCGTCCCGCGGATCTGCTCGGCCGGCGCGGCCCCCTGGAAGAGCGGCAGGGCCTGCCCGGCCACCACCGCGAAGACCGCCGGGATCCCCTGGACCCCGAACTGCTGCATCAGCATCTGGTTGGCGTCGACGTCGATCTTGGCGAGCACGAACCGGCCGTTGTACTCGACCGCGAGGGCTTCGAGCAGCGGGCTCAGCTGCTTGCACGGCTCGCACCACTCCGCCCAGAAGTCGATGACGACGGGGACCTCGGCCGAGCGCTGGAGGACATCGCGCTCGAAGCCCGTCTCATCGACGTCGATGACGAGGCTCGACGGGGAGACGGCCCCGCCGCCGCCCTGCCGCGCGGACTCGGCACGCGCCTGCTCCGCCTTCGCCTTGGCCTCCTGGGCCGCCTTCACCGCGGCGAGGTCGACGACTCCGCTCATGGACATGTTCCGTGGCTGCATGAGTACATCCTCCCCCTTCCGCGGTGCGTTGTGGGCCGGGACCACCCGTCGCGGCCTCCCGCCGGACTGCGGGCGCCGTCAAGGATGTGGTCGCGGACTCGGTCTGCGGCCCCGAGAGGGGCCGTTCTGCGCCCCTGGGAGCGCCTGTTCGGCGCCGGGTCCCCACCCGGTGCCTCGTGGTTGTCGCAAGGCTCACTGAGCTTTCGCTACGACGCGTAGCGTAACTCTCGCACGAGCGCGTGGGGAGGGGGCCCCGGTGATCTTCGCTGTGGTCTGCCTCACGGCGCTATCCCTACCGGCCGGTATGGTCACTTTCATGCAGAGCCGCACCCCCACGCCCCTCCCGAGAACGGGCCGCCCACGAAGCGCCGCCGCCGACGCGGCGATCCTCGAGGCGACCCGCGCGGCGCTGGTGGACCTCGGCTGGTCGAAACTCACGATGGGCGACGTGGCGACCCGCGCGGGCGTCGCCAAGACGACGCTCTACCGGCGCTGGGCAGGCAAGAACGAGCTCGTCGTGGACGCGGTCGCGGTCCTCTTCGACGAGCTCGAACTCCCGGACAACGGCAGCCTCGCCGCCGACATCGCCGGTGTGGTCCTCCAGTTCGCGGCGCTCCTGAACCGCCCCGAGACCAAGACGGCCCTGATGGCGGTGGTCGCCGAGTCGACGCGCGACGAACCGCTGCGCGAGCGCATCCGCACCTCGATCGTGGACCGGCAGAAGCGCCTGGTCCTGGAGGGCCGCGCCCGCGCCCACGCACGCGGCGAACTCCCCCTCGAATCCGACCCGGCCGCCGCCGCCCGCACCGCCGACCTCATCTTCGACGTGGTCGCGGGAGCCGTGGTGCACCGCACGCTGGTGAGCGCGGAGCAGGTGGACGAGGAGTGGGTCGACCGCTTCACCATGCTGCTCCTGGGCGGACTCGCCTCCGTACAGGCCTAGGGCCGGTCAGCCGTTCCAGGCGCAACTGCCCAGCGTGGCACGCTTCCTGGCGACCAGTCGGTCCGCCTCGTCCGCCGGCAGGACGCGGGTGCGCGAGCCCCGGCACACGACCGTGCGGTCCCCGTGACCGGCGAGGTCCACGAGGATCTGGTCCCAGTGGCGGTACTGCACGTCGTGCGCGGAGTCGGCGTAGGTGCGGACCGTGACGCGGTCCGCCGGGAACTGCCGCCGCCAGGTCGCGAGGGTGGCCGGCGGGACCGTGGTGTCCTTGTCGCCGCCGTACAGATGAACGGGGGCCGTCAGCTTCGACAGGTCGGGGCCCGGCCGCTCGCAGTACAGCCTCTGCTCGTGGACCTGCGGCGCCGGATCGGCCTGCTGGCCACGCTGGTTGTAGGTACGGGCGCCGTCCTCGTACGCCGTGTCCGCGAAGCCCGGGATGGACTTGACGGGGCTGTCGTCGGGGAACGCCCACCACTTGCGCGGGTCGGTGATGGAGTCCTTCAGGGCCGCGGCGAGCGCGTCGTCGGACATCGCGCAGTACGCGGGCCTGTCACCGTACGGGGGCAGGGCGGCGGCCAGGTGCAGGGCGGAGACGCGGCCCGGCGCGCGGGCTGCGAGTTCGGCCGCGTAGGGACCGCCGCCCGAGATCGCGACGATCCTGAACTTCTCGACGCCGAGGCGGTCGAGCACGTCGAGGGCGTCCCGTGCGAAGTCGGCCTTGCCGAGGGCGGGATCGTACGCCGTGTCGCCGAATCCGTTGCGCTCGACGGAGATCAGCCGCAGGCCCAGGTCCGCGCGCGTGGTGCGGAAGAAGTCGGTCATGTGGACGGCCCGCGCGCTGGTCCCGGTGCCGCCTATGTAGAGGACCGGAACGCCGTCGCGCGGGCCCGAGTCGGTGTAGTGGGCCGTACGCCCGGAGGACAGCTTCGCGGCGCGCACGTCGGGGCCGAGCGGGTCGAAGGTGTTCTGCACCTTCGGCTCGGCCGGCGGGCTCGCGCTCACCGCCCCGGATCCGCCGAGGACCATCCCGCCGAGCAGGGCGAGGGCCGCGCATCCGACCGTGGTGGTGGTGCGGTTGAGTCCGGACGGGCGCACGGGTACTCCTGGGGCAGGCGACGATTGACGTGCCCGCGCCTACCCCGGCCCGCGCCGGGTGACACGTGCCGTGCCCCCGGCGCGAACTCCCGTCAGAATCCCGCGGGTTCGGTGTACACGCCCCACTCGTCGCGCAGCACCCCGCAGATCTCACCCAGAGTGGCCTCGGCGCGTACGGCGTCGAGCATGGGCGGGATCATGTTGCCGCCGTCGCGCGCGGCCTTGAGCATCTCGTCGAGGGCGGAGCGCACGCGGGCGTCGTCCCTAGCGGCCTTGCGCAGGCCGAGCTCGCGCACCTGCTCGCGCTCGACCTCGTGGCTGACCCGCAGGATCTCCAGGTCGCCGGTGACGGACCCGTGGTGCGCGTTGACGCCGACGACCCGCTTGTCGCCCTTCTCCAGCGCCTTCTGGTACTGGAACGCGGACTCGGCGATCTCGCCGGTGAACCAGCCGTCCTCGATGCCGCGCAGGATGCCCGAGGTCATCGGCCCGATCGGGTGCCGCTCGTCCGGGTGGGCGCGCAGGCCGCGCTCCTTGATCTGCTCGAAGATCTTCTCGGCGTCGGCCTCGATCCGGTCCGTGAGCTGCTCCACGAACCACGAACCGCCCAGCGGGTCCGCGACGTTGGCGACGCCGGTCTCCTCCATGAGGACCTGCTGCGTGCGCAGCGCGATCTCGGCGGCCTGCTCGGAGGGGAGCGCCAGGGTCTCGTCGAGGGCGTTCGTGTGCAGCGAGTTGGTGCCGCCGAGCACGGCCGCGAGCGCCTCGACGGCGGTCCGCACGACGTTGTTGTACGGCTGCTGCGCGGTCAGGGAGACCCCGGCGGTCTGCGTGTGGAAGCGCAGCCACTGCGCCTTGTCGGTCTTCGCCCCGTACACGTCCCGCATCCAGCGGGCCCAGATCCGGCGGGCGGCGCGGAACTTGGCGATCTCCTCGAAGAAGTCGAGGTGCGCGTCGAAGAAGAAGGAGAGGCCGGGCGCGAACACGTCCACGTCGAGCCCGCGCGACAGGCCGAGTTCCACATAGCCGAAGCCGTCGGCGAGCGTGTAGGCCAGCTCCTGCGCGGCCGTGGAGCCGGCCTCGCGGATGTGGTACCCGGAGACCGAGAGGGGCTTGTACGCGGGGATGCCCGCCGCGCAGTGCTCCATGAGGTCGCCGATCAGGCGCAGGTGCGGCTCGGGCTGGAAGAGCCACTCCTTCTGCGCGATGTACTCCTTGAAGATGTCGGTCTGGAGCGTGCCGTTGAGGACGGCCGGGTCGACGCCCTGGCGCTCGGCGGCCACGAGGTACATGCAGAAGACGGGCACGGCGGGGCCCGAGATCGTCATGGACGTCGTGACGTCCGCGAGCGGGATGTCCTTGAACAGGACCTCCATGTCGGCGGCGGAGTCGATGGCGACGCCGCAGTGCCCGACCTCGCCGAGCGAGCGCGCGTCGTCGGAGTCGCGCCCCATGAGCGTCGGCATGTCGAACGCGACGCTCAGCCCTCCCCCGCCGGCGGCGAGGATCATCTTGTACCGCTCGTTGGTCTGCTCGGCGTTCCCGAACCCGGCGAACTGCCGGATCGTCCACGTACGGCCCCGGTACCCGGTCGGGTACAGGCCGCGCGTGAACGGGTACTCGCCGGGCCATCCGATCCGCTCGAAGCCCTCGTAGGTGTCCCCGGGACGTGGCCCGTAGGCCGGTTCGACGGGGTCCCCGGAGAGCGTCGAGAAGTCGGCGTCCCGCTTGCGGGCGGAGTCGTACCGGGCCTGCCAGCGACGGCGGCCCTCTTCGATGGCGTCAGCGTCCATGCTTCCCATGCCTTCAAATTTACTAGGACGTCCTAGTAAATGTCGATGGCAAACCGCCCGCACATCGTGCGGGCGGTGCGGTGGCGCGGTCCGTCAGGCCTTGGCGACGGCGGGGGCGTCGTCGGCGACCCTGGAGTCCAGCTCGCGGGAGATCTTCCGCTCCACGAAGAACGCGGCGGTCGGGATCGTGCCGGCGATCAGCACCCACAGCTGCTTGCCGACCGGCCACTTCGCCTTGGAGCCCAGGTCGAAGGCGAAGACCAGGTAGATCACGTACAGCCAGCCGTGCGCGATGGCGACGACGCGCGTGGCATCCGCCGCGCCGTCGATGCCGAGCACGTACTTGGCGATCATGCCGAGGCACAGCAGGACCAGCAGGACGCCCGTGACAAAGGCCATCACCCGGTACCGGGTCAGCACGCTTCGTTTCATGGATACGAGCGTAACGGCCCGTTTTGCGCGATCTTCGCGCGGGTCAGGCCTCGTCGAAGTCGTGGGCGGCGACCCGCAGCGGCCGCAGCATCGCGAAGATCTCGCCGCACTCCTCGGCGTCGTACACCCCGAGCCCGAAGTCCATCGCCATCAGGTCGCGGGTGGCGGCGTCACAGACCTCGCGGCCCTTGGCGGTGATGGAGGCGAGCGTTCCGCGTCCGTCGTTCGGGTTGGGCCGCTTGTCGACGAGCCCGGAGCGCACCAGGCGGTCGACCGTGTTCGTGACGGAGGTCGGGTGCACCATGAGCCGCTCCCCGATCTTCGACATCGGCAGCTCGCCGGCCTTGGAGAAGGTGAGCAGCACCAGCGCCTCGTAGCGCGCGAAGGTCAGCCCGTACGGCTTCACGACCGCGTCGACCTCGGCGAGGAGGATCTGGTGCGCCCGCATGATCGAGGTGATCGCGCCCATGGACGGCACGGATCCCCAACGCTGCTTCCAGAGTTCGTCTGCGCGGGCGATGGGATCGAAGGCAAGGCTGAGCGGCTTCGGCACGCCCAAGACCTTACCGGCCGGTCATATGCTGGTCAGCCCCGTCTCGCCCTTCGGTCCGGAGCCCTGCGCGAAAGCCCCGGCCCACCCGGGCCGGGGCTTCACACACAGGACAGGTTCCGGGGCGTCACTCGGCGGCGAGGTGCCGCTCGACCGTCGCGACCTTCGACGTCATGCCGTCCGTCACGCCGGGGCGGATGTCCGCCTTGAGCACGAGGGACACCCGCGGGGCCCGTGCCTCGACGGCGGCGACGGCACGCTTCACGACGTCCATCACCTCGTCCCACTCACCCTCGATGGAGGTGAACATCGCGTCGGTGCGGTTCGGGAGCCCGGACTCGCGCACGACCCGGACGGCGTCGGCCACGTACTCGCCGACGTCCTCGCCGACGCCGAGCGGGGAGACCGAGAAGGCGACGATCATGCGCTCACGACCTTCTCCTGGCGGGCGCGGGACGCGATGACCGCGGCCTCCGCCTCACGCTTCAGCTTCCGCTCGGCGAAGAAGCCGCCGGTCGGCAGGACGGAGAGGACGAAGTAGAGGGCGCCGGTCCTGAAGCCCCACTTCGCACGGTTCCACGCGTCGAGCCAGAACAGCACGTAGAGGATGAACAGGACGCCGTGCACCATGCCCATGACCGGGACGGCATCGAACTCCGTGGTCCGCTTCAGCACCGAGCAGACGAGGAGCAACAGGAAGGAGACGGCCTCAGGAGCGGAGACCAGGCGGAGTCGGCGGAGTGCGGAGGCGGTCTTGATGTCCACGGGGCACCTTCGGCAGAAGCGGTGAGGGGGCGGGCGTTCGATCTTGTGAACGTAAGCACAAGCGCTGCCCATTGTGGCATCGGGGATGTCCCGGGGTTCGCTCAGGGTTCGTTCAGGGCCGGGGCCCCTGTCCCGGGGGCATCTCGCCCATTACCGTCACATCGTGGCTACGTTCCGGCTCCAAGGCAGCAGAGTGCTCGCCGTCGACATGACGGGCGACAGCGTCAGGGCGAAGAACGGCTCGATGGTCGCGTACGACGGCCGGATGGCGTTCAAGAAGATGACGGGCGGCGGCGAGGGCATCCGCGGCATGGTGACCCGCCGCCTCACCGGCGAGGAGATGACGGTGATGGAGGTGAAGGGGCAGGGCACGTGCTGGTTCGCGGACCGGGCGAGCGAGATCAGCGTCGTGAACCTGCGGGGCGACAGGCTCTTCGTCGAGTCGAGCAATCTGCTCTGCACGGACGCGGGCCTGCGCACCGGCACGTCCTTCACCGGCGTGCGCGGCGCCTCCCAGGGCAACGGCCTGTTCACGACGACCGTCGAGGGCCACGGCCAGGCGGCGATCACGAGCGAGGGCCCGGCCGTCGCGCTCCGCGTCAGCCGGGAACACCCCCTGACCGTCGACCCGGGCGCGTACATCGCCCATCAGGGCGATGTGCGGCAGTCCTTCCGGTCCGGCGTCACATTCCGCACGTTCATGGGCGAGGGCGGCGGTGAGGCCTTCCAGATCCGCTTCGAGGGTGACGGCCTGGTCTACGTACAGCCGAGCGAGCGCTACACGATCGCGGGAGACGTGTGAGATGCCCTTCCGCGAGATCAACTCGAAGATGGTCGAGGCGACGGTCGTCCCCGGGCAGCGGATCTACAGCCAGCGCGGCGCGATGCTCGCCTACAAAGGGGACGTGACGTTCACGCCCAGCATCCAGGGCGGCCAGGGCGGCGTGATGTCCATGATCGGGCGCCGCGTGGCGAACGAGGCGACACCGCTGATGACCGTGGACGGCAGCGGCACCGTCCTGTTCGGGCACGGCGGCCATCACGTCCAGGTGATAGCCCTCTCCGGGGACACCCTCTTCGTGGAGGCGGACCGGCTGCTCGCCTTCGACGGGAGCCTTCGGCAGGGCACGATGTTCATGGGCTCGCAGGGCGGCGTCATGGGGATGGTGCGCGGCCAGGTCACCGGGCAGGGCCTGTTCACCACGACCCTCGAGGGCCACGGCGCGGTCGCCGTCATGGCGCACGGCGGCGTCATCGAGCTGCCGATCACCCCGGGCCGCCCCGTCCATGTCGACCCGCAGGCGTACGTCGCGCACCACGGCGACGTACGGAACAAGCTGTCCACGGCCCTCGGCTGGCGCGACATGGTGGGGCGCGGCTCCGGCGAGGCGTTCCAGCTGGAGCTCAGCGGCAGCGGCGCCGTGTACGTCCAGGCCTCGGAGGAGAAGCTGTGAGCACCCCGGTGATCTTCGACCCAGCCACCCTGCCGGCCGACGACAATGTGAACGCGTACACGTTCTGCGTGGAGCTCGAGGGCGGCAGCTGGTTCCTGCAGAAGGGCAAGATGATCGCCTACTACGGGCGCATCGACTTCAACGGGATCGGGCACGGCCGCCTCGACCGCCTCGTACGGACGTCCTTCCACTCCCCGCTGCACGCGAGCGACTGGGTCGTGGCGGAGGGCTCGGGCAAGATGCTGCTCGCCGACCGGGCCTTCGACGTGAACTCGTACGACCTGGAGAACGGGAACCTGACCATCCGCTCGGGCAACCTGCTCGCTTTTCAGCCAACTCTCGCGCTGAAGCAGTCGATCGTTCCCGGCTTCCTGACACTCATTGGCACGGGCAAATTCGTGGCCGCCTCGAACGGCCCGGTGGTCTTCATGGAGCCGCCGATCCGCGTAGATCCACAGGCGCTGGTCGGCTGGGCTGACTGCCCGTCACCTTGCCACCACTACGACCACTCCTATCTGACGGGCGTGATCGGCGGTCTACGTGCGATGACAGGCGTCGGAGGCGTCTCCGGGGAGGAGCACCAGTTCGAGTTCGTGGGCGCCGGGACGGTACTGCTGCAGTCCACGGAGACGTTGATGACCGAACAGGCGACGGGCACCGCGCCGCAGCAGGCGGGGGTGCCGGGCGGCCACGGGGCGCCCGGACAGCAGCCGGGGGCACCGCGCCTTCCCGGACAGCTCGGCGACCTCCAGCGTCGCTTCGGACTGTGAGCGGTAATCTGCGGAGTGTGACGTCGAACGCGTGACCCCTTTGTGCCACCAGGGGTGGGAGGCGTCACACCCCCCACTTTCGTTCGCATTTCAACTTCTTAGGTAGAATCAATACATGGAGACCGAGACGGCCACACGCTGGCTGACCGACGAGGAACAGTGCGCCTGGCGCACGCACGTAGAGGTCAACAGGATGCTGACGTATCAGCTCGAGAAGGACCTCCAGCCGTTCGGCCTGACGATGAACGACTACGACATCCTCGTGCATCTCTCCGAGACGGACGACCACCGGATGCGCATGAGCGATCTCGCGACCGCCACCTTGCAGTCCAAGAGCCGGCTCTCCCATCAGATCACCCGCATGGAGAACGCCGGACTTGTCCGCCGTGAGAACTGCGAGTCCGACCGCCGCGGCCTGTACACCGTCCTGACCGAGGACGGCATGGAGACCATGAAGAAGGTCGCCCCGCACCACGTGGCGTCCGTGCGGCGGCACTTCGTCGACCTGATCTCCGCGGAGGAGCTCGACGCCCTCCACAAGGCCCTGACCCCGATCGCCGAACACCTGCGTTCGCAGCGCGGCAAACCGTGACCATTGCGAACGGGGAACGCCGGCCTTCCCCGTCCACCGGACTCAGGCCACCGGCGCCACCGGCAGCCTGAGTTCGAAGAGCGCTCCGCCCGCGGGCGACGAGCGGGCCGTCAGGGCGCCGCCGTGCCGCACGGCGACGTCCCTGGCGATGGCGAGTCCCAGACCCGCCCCGCCGTCGTCCCGGGCCCGCGCGTCGTCCAGGCGCACGAACCTCTCGAAGATCCGCTCCCGCTCCGCCTTCGGCACGCCCGCGCCGTCGTCACCGACCTCGACGACCGCCCACGGCCCCTCGGCCCGCACGACGATGTCCACGCGGGACCGGGCGTGACGCTGCGCGTTGTCCAGCAGATTCCCGACCACCCGGGCCAACTGGCTGCGCGAGCCCGCCACTTCGACGGGTTCGAGGTGCGTCCGGACCGCGACCCGCCCCGCCGGGCGCTGCGACAGCTCCTCGCCGGCCAGCGTCGCCAGATCGACCCGGACCTCCCCCGGCCGTTCCCCCGCGTCGAGCCGGGCGAGCAGCAAAAGCCCCGCGGCGAGCTCCTGGAGCCGCACCGTGTCGGCCACCGCCCCGTCCACGTCGAGCAGTTCGGGGTGGGCGGCGCCCACTTCGAGCTGGGTGCGCAGCGACGCGATGGGGCTGCGCAGCTCGTGCGAGGCGTCGGCGACGAAGCGGCGCTGACGCTCCACCGACGTCTCCAGCGCGGCGAGCGTCTCGTTCGTGGTCCGCGCGAGGCGCGCCACCTCGTCGTGCGTGGCCGGCTCCGGCACCCGGCGCGCCAAATCCTGCGACGCCGTGATCGCGGACATCTCGCTCCGGATGCCCTCGACGGGGCGCAGCGCCCTGCGGGTCACCAGCCAGGTGACCGTGCCGACGACGCCGAGCAGCACCGGGAAGCCGATCAGCATGACGGTCAGCGCGGTGCCGACGGCGCTCTGCTCGGCGGACAGCGAGGCGCCCGCGTACACGGTGAGGTCGCCCTGCCGGGTGTTCTTCACCTCCAGCCCGGCGAACCGGTAGTTCCGGCTCTCCCCGTCGACGGTGGCCGAGCCCTTGCCGCCCTCGGCGTCGTCGGCGATCTCCCCGTACGCGTACGAGTCGTCGTCCCCGCCGCTGCCCTTGCCCTTGCCCTTGCCGCCGTGACGGTCGGAGCCGCCGTCGTCGTCTCCCGCGTCGTCATCGCCACCGTCGTCGTCGACGGGCGAAGTCACCGGCTTGACGGCGGACGAGCCGGTCCCGCTGATCCGCTCCAGGTCCTCACTGGCGGCCAGGAGGCGGCCGTCACCGTCCACGACCTGCACCGGGGTGTCGTCCCCGTCCGGGAGTTCGAGGGCGGCGGGCGCAGTGCCCGTCGCGATCGACACGGCGACCTTGCGGGCGGAGGACTCCGCCTCGCTCGACGCCTGGTCGGTGAGGTTGGACCGCAGCGCGAGCAGCACGGACGCCCCGGCGGCGAGGAGCGCCACGGCGACGACGAGGGTCGCGCCGAGCGTGGCTCTGGCCCGTACGGAACCGAACATGCGCCGCCTCATCGCGGAGCCTCCAGGCGGTAGCCCGCGCCGCGCACGGTCCTGATCAGCTCCGCGCCCAGCTTCTTGCGCAGGGTGCTGACGTACACCTCGACGATGTTCGGGTCGCCCTCGTACGCGAAGTCCCAGACGTGCTCCAGGATCTCCGCCTTCGAGACGACCTCGCCGGCCCGCACCACCAGTTGCTCGAGGACCGCGAACTCCTTCGCGGTGAGCGGCACTTCGCTCCCGTCGTGCAGGACGCGGCGCGCGCCGGTGTCGACCCGCAGCGGCCCGAGCGTGCGGACGGCCGAGCCACCGCCGGTGCCGCGCCGCCGCAGGAGCGCCTTCACCCGCGCGACGAGGACGACGTACGAGAACGGCTTGGTGAGGTAGTCGTCGGCGCCCGTGTCGAGCCCCTCCGCCTCGTCGTACTCACCGTCCTTGGCGGTGAGCATGAGGATCGGCACGTCGTGGCCGGCGGCGCGCAGGGCGGCGCAGACGCGGTAGCCGTTCATGCCCGGCAGCATGATGTCGAGGACGACCAGGTCGTACGCGCCCTCGCCCGCCCGGTGGAGCCCTTCGAGGCCGTCGTGGACGACGTCGACGGCGAACCCCTCCGCTGTCAGGCCCCGGGCGAGGGACAGGGCGAGGCGCTTTTCGTCTTCCACGATGAGCAGGCGCATGGGGGCCAGGGTCGCAAACGGAACCTGAAGAAGTCTTCAGGGTCCTTCAGCGGGGCTTCAGCATCGGTCGGCCACTGTGGTCCTCGTCGAAGCGCACCGGATGTCCGGTGGGCCGGGAACCGTCTCGGGGAGGACCCTCATGAAGCGCAACATCGTGATCGCCACCATCGCCGCCGTGGCCCTGATCGGCGGCGGCACCGCGACCGCCCTCGCGGTCTCGGGCGACGACGGCACCACGTCGGCGGGCACGTCGACCGCGTCGCGCGGCACGGGGCACGACGACGACCGCGCGGAGCACGTCACCGAGCTGAAGACCGCGAAGGTGACGGCCTCGGACGCCATCGCCGCCGCCCTCAAGTCGGTGCCCGGCACGGCGGTCTCCGCCGAGCTCGACGACGAGAACGACCATGTGGTCTGGGAGGTCGAGGTCCTGAACGGCACGACGTGGCACGACGTCCTCGTCGACCCCGCCACGGGCAAGGTCACCGGCTCGCACACCTCGCGCCACGACGACACGGCCCGCGTCACCGCCGCTCTGAAGGGCGCGCGGACGACGGCGCAGGACGCGGCCCGGGCCGCCGCCGCGAAGGGGACGGTCACCGAGATCGACCTCGACGACGACGGCACGGCCCACGCCTGGGAGGCCGAGACCACGGCGGCCAACGGCACCGACGCCGACTGGCGCGTCGACCTCCGGACCGGCGCGGTGACCCCGGACCGCTCGTCCCACGACGACAGCCGCGACGACGACGCCACACGCGCCACGCACGACGCGGGCGACGACCACGGCCGTGACGACACCGCCACCCACGACGCGGGCGACGACCACGGCCGCGACGACACCGCCACCCACGACACCGGTGACGACCACGGCCGCGGTCACGACGACGGCGGCGACGACGACCACGGCCACCACAGCGACGACGACTGACATCGGCGCCGACGAGCCCGGCTCGGCGCCGATCGGCTCATCGCGCCGTCGCGCCCCGCTCCTGAGCCGCGTCCGGGACACCGTCCCCGGGCGCGGCTTTCGCTGTCGTACGGGCGCCGCGCACACCCCGTACCGCCCAGACCGCCGCCACGACCGGCGCCGTCGCGGCGACGGCGAAGCAGGCCGCGAGCGGGAGGCGGGCCACCAGGAGGCCCGCTCCCGCCGTGCCGGCCGAGATCCCGGCGTTCACCGCCGTGTTGACCCAGGCCCCGGCCTGGGTGCGGAACGCCGGCCCGGCCGTCTCGTCCGCCACGAGATACGCGGTCGTCAGGGCGGGCGCGACGAAGAGGCCCGCCACCACGGCCGCCGCGCCGAGCGTCACCAGGCCCGGCGCGAGCGCGGCCGCTCCCAGCGCGGCGGCGAGCCCCGCGGCGAGGAAGGGCAGCCGGACCCGGGCGGGGGCGGACCAGGTGACGGCGCCGTGGACGAGGCCGCCGACCGCGCTGCCCGCCGAGAGCGCGGCCATCACCCAGGCCACGGCGTCGGCGTGCTGACGGGCGTCGGCGAAGGCGAGGACGAGCAGGTCGAGGGCGCCGAGCGCGAGGCCGACCCCCACGGCGACGACCACCGGCTGCGCGAGCCCGCGCGCCGGCGACGTCCCGCCGGAGGGCCCGCGCCGCCCCACGTCCCGGCCCGTGAGGCCCCCTACGGCCGGGGACGCCACGAACGCGGCGGTTCCCACGGCCACCAGGGCCGCGCTGACGGCGACACCGAACGCCGCGGGGGCGACCTGCACGACCACGCCCACGATGAGCGGGCCGGACACGAACAGCAGCTCCTCGGCCACCCCGTCCAGGCTGTACGCGCGCTGGAGCAACCCCTCGCGCCGGCCGACGAGTTCGCTCCATACGGTCCGCATGGTCGGGCCGAGGGGCGGCGTGCACGCGCCGGCGGCGAGGGCGGCGGCACCGAGCAGGAGCCCGGAGGCCCCCGGCCGCCAGGTGAGCGCGGCGAGCACGCCGAGCAGGACGGCGTAGGCCCCCGCCATCGGCGAGAGCGCGCGGCGCGGCCCGTACCGGTCGACGAGGAGCGCTCTCAGCGGGGAGAGGAAGACGCTCGCGGCGCCGAAGAGCGCCATGGCCGTGCCCGCGACGGCGTACGAGCCGGTGGCGGACTTCACCGCGAGCATCAGGGACAGGGACACGGTCCCGTAGGAGAGCCGCCCGAGCAGGGCGGCGCCGAAGGTCCTGCGGGCATGGGGAACGCGCAGAAGCGCTGCGTACGACATGGGTGGGAGTTCCTCAGAACGAAGGGCACACGGACGCCGGAGACCGCGACGTCACCGTTCGACGGTGGTCGCGGCCGGGTCGTGCCCTACGCACAGAGGAGGAACATCTGCCCAACGTACCAGCGGGGGGCGGGAGTCGGCAGTGGGCGAAACCGCGGCGCGGTCCCGCCACCGCCGTCCGCTCAGGCCTCCGTCAGGCCCTCCACCAGGGAGTCCGCCGCCCGGTACGGGTCGAGCTCGCCCGCCACGATGCGCTCGGCCAGCGAGCTGAGGCGGCGGTCGCCGTGGAGGTCCGCGATGCGCTCGCGCAGGGCCGTGACGGCGATCGTCTCGACCTCGCGCGACGCGCGGGCGAGGCGGCGCTCCTGGAGGGCGCCGTGCTCCTCCATCCACGCCCGGTGCTTCTCCAGCGCCTCGACGACCTCGTCGATGCCCTCCCCGCGGGCGGCGACGGTCTTGACGATGGGCGGGCGCCAGTCACCGGCGCCCCGGGACTCACCGAGGCCCAGCATGTGGTTGAGCTCGCGGGCGGTCGCGTCCGCGCCGTCGCGGTCGGCCTTGTTGACGACGTAGACGTCGCCGATCTCCAGGATTCCGGCCTTGGCCGCCTGGATCCCGTCGCCCATGCCGGGGGCGAGCAGCACGACCGACGTGTCGGCCTGCGAGGCGATCTCGACCTCGGACTGGCCGACGCCGACCGTCTCCACGAGGACGACGTCGCAGCCGGCCGCGTCGAGCACGCGGATCGCCTGCGGCGCGGCCCACGCGAGCCCGCCCAGGTGCCCGCGCGTGGCCATGGAGCGGATGTACACGCCCGGGTCGGACGCGTGCTCCGACATGCGGACACGGTCACCGAGCAGGGCTCCACCGCTGAACGGCGACGACGGGTCGACGGCGAGCACACCGACCCGCTTCCCGGCCCGCCGGTAGGCGCTGACCAGGGCGGACGTGGACGTGGACTTGCCCACACCCGGCGACCCGGTCAGCCCGACGACATACGCGTGCCCCGCCAGCGGGGCCAGCGTCGCCATCACCTCGCGCAGCTGCGGGGACGCCCCCTCCACCAGGGAGATCAGCCGGGCCACGGCCCTGGGCCGGCCTTCCCTGGCCTGGGCCACCAGGGTGGAGACGTCCTGCATCACAGCTCCGTTCACTCGGTTCGGTCCGACATCCGTAGCGACATCCGTACCGGCATGCGTGCCGGCGAAAGGCTTACGCCTTGGGTACCCGCACGATCAGCGCGTCACCCTGGCCACCGCCGCCGCACAGCGCGGCCGCGCCGACGCCGCCGCCGCGCCGCTTCAGCTCGAGCGCGAGGTGCAGGACGACACGGGCGCCGGACATCCCGATCGGGTGACCGAGGGCGATCGCGCCGCCGTTGACGTTCACCTTTTCCGAGGACACACCGAGGTCCTTCATTGACTGCACGGCGACGGCCGCGAAGGCCTCGTTGATCTCGACGAGGTCGAGGTCCTCGACGCCCAGGCCCTCCTTCTCGAGGGCGTGCCGGATGGCGTTCGAGGGCTGCGACTGGAGCGAGTTGTCGGGGCCCGCCACGTTCCCGTGGGCGCCGATCTCGGCGATCCACTCCAGGCCGAGCTCCTGCGCCTTCGCCTTGCTCATGACGACGACCGCGGCGGCGCCGTCGGAGATCTGCGAGGAGGTGCCGGCCGTGATCGTGCCGTCCTTGGTGAACGCGGGCCGCAGCTTGCCGAGCGACTCGGCGGTCGTCTCGGCGCGGATGCCCTCGTCCTTGCTGAACAGGACCGGCTCGCCCTTGCGCTGCGGGATCTCGACGGGGGTGATCTCCGCCTCGAAGAGGCCGTTCTTCTGGGCGGCCGCGGCGCGCTGGTGCGACTGGGCGGCGATCTCGTCCTGCTCGGGGCGCTTGATGCCGAGGCGGGTGTTGTGCTTCTCCGTCGACTCACCCATCGGGATGTTCTCGAAGGAGTCGGTCAGGCCGTCGTACGCCATCGCGTCGAGCATCTCGACGGCGCCGTACTTGTAGCCCTCACGGGACTTGGGAAGCAGGTGGGGCGCGTTCGTCATGGACTCCTGGCCGCCCGCGACGACGACGTCGAACTCGCCGGCGCGGATCAGCTGGTCGGCGAGCGCGATGGCGTCGAGGCCCGAGAGACACACCTTGTTGATGGTCAGCGCCGGGACGTTCATGGGGATGCCGGCCTTGACGGCCGCCTGGCGCGCGGGGATCTGCCCTGCCCCCGCCTGGAGCACCTGGCCCATGATCACGTACTGCACCTGATCTCCGCCGATCCCGGCCCGGTCGAGCGCCGCCTTGATGGCGACCCCTCCGAGGTCGGCTCCGGAGAAGGACTTCAGCGAGCCGAGCAGCCGGCCCATGGGCGTACGGGCGCCCGCGACGATCACTGAGGTGGTACCGGTCGTTCCAGACATGAGGCACGGCCCCTTGGAGATGAGGAGTGAACGAGGGTTTACTCGAATGTACTGAGCAGTACCCCCCACGTCACCGGCCGAACGGTGTGATCGCGCGCACGTTGCGTAACCACCTCCGACCGCGCTGCACTTACAGCATGCTGACGCGAATCGACCACATCGGAATCGCCTGTTTCGACCTCGACAAGACCGTCGAGTTCTACCGTGCCACCTACGGCTTCGAAGTGTTCCACTCCGAGGTGAACGAGGAGCAGGGCGTGCGCGAGGCCATGCTCAAGATCAATGAGACGAGTGACGGCGGGGCCTCCTACCTCCAGCTCCTGGAGCCCACCCGGGAGGACTCCGCGGTCGGGAAATGGCTGGCCAAGAACGGCGAGGGCGTCCACCACATCGCCTTCGGCACGGCGGACGTCGACGCCGACTCCGCGGACATCAGGGGCAAGGGCGTACGCGTCCTGTACGACGAGCCGCGCATCGGTTCGATGGGGTCGCGCATCACCTTCCTGCACCCCAAGGACTGCCACGGCGTACTGACCGAACTCGTCACTTCCGCACCGGTTGAGTCACCTGAGCACTGACCTCCGTATATCTGGGCCGGTAGGGTTGGGGGCGGCCGTCCGTCACACGGACGGCCGCGGGCCGGGGTCCGGGTTTCGGGGGGCGAGCGACGGGGCAGCAGCCCATGCTCCGCCGTTGATCTGACACCATTCCCCGGGGGCCCCGTTCGGCGGATGGACGGTGCTCGTTTGGAGAGACTTGCGACCAGGGGACGGATGGGACCGCGCAGTGCGGGGCTACGAGAGCCAGGACAGCCGGCGGCCGGCTGAGACCGACCATCTCTCGCGGTTCGAGGCCGAGATGGACCGGCTGAAGACCGAGCGGGAGAAGGCGGTCCAGCACGCCGAGGACCTGGGCTACCAGGTCGAGGTGTTGCGCGCCAAGCTGCACGAGGCGCGCCGCAACCTCGCGTCCCGTCCTGCCTACGACGGCGGGGACATCGGGTACCAGGCCGAGCAGTTGCTGCGTAACGCGCAGATCCAGGCCGACCAGCTGCGCGCCGACGCCGAGCGCGAGCTGCGCGACACCCGCGCCCAGACACAGCGCATCCTCCAGGAGCACGCCGAGCAGCAGTCCCGGCTCCAGTCCGAGCTGCATGCCGAGGCCGTCTCGCGCCGCCAGCAGCTCGACCAGGAGCTGGCCGAGCGCCGCCAGACCGTCGAGGCGCACGTCAACGAGAACGTGGCGTGGGCCGAGCAGCTGCGCTCCCGCAGCGAGCAGCAGGCCCGCCGGCTCGTCGACGAGTCCCGCGCCGAGGCCGACCAGGCGCTCGCCGCCGCCCGCGCCGAGGCCGAGCGGGTCGCCACCGAGGCCCGCCAGCGCCTGACGTCGGAGGCCGAGACCGCCCGCGCCGAGGCCGAGGCCCTGCTGCGCCGCGCCCGCGCCGACGCCGAGCGCCTCCTGAACGCCGCGTCGACGCAGGCGCAGGAAGCCACCGACCACGCCGAGCAGCTGCGCTCGTCCACGGCCACCGAGTCGGACACGGCCCGGCGCCAGTCCGCCGAGCTGAGCCGCGCCGCCGAGCAGCGCCTGTCCGAGGCCGACACGGCGCTGCGCGAGGCGCGGACGTCGGCGGAGAAGCTCCTCACCGAGGCGAAGGACACCGCGGCCAAGCAGCTCGCGAACGCCGAGTCGGCGAACGAGCAGCGCACGCGCACCGCCAAGGAGCAGGTCGCCCGGCTCGTCTCGGAGGCCACCAAGGAGGCCGAGTCGACCAAGGCGGAGGCCGAGCAGGTCGTCACCGACGCCAAGGAGCAGGCGGAGAAGATCCTCGCCGAGGCGGGCGAGAAGGCACGCAACGTCACGGCCGAGGAGACCGCCTCCCAGCTCGCCAAGGCCGCCCGTACGGCCGAAGAGGTGCTCAACAAGGCGTCCGAGGACGCCAAGGCCACCACGAAGGCCGCCTCCGAGGAGGCCGAGCGGCTGCGCAGCGAGGCCGAGGCCGCGGCGGACCGCCTGCGTGGCGAGGCGCACGACATCGCCGAGCAGCTCAAGGGCGCGGCGAAGGACGACACCAAGGAGTACCGCGCCAAGACCGTCGAGCTCCAGGAGGAGGCCCGCCGGCTGCGCGGCGAGGCCGAGCAGCTGCGGGCCGAGGCGGTCGACGAGGGCGAGCGGATCCGCAGCGAGGCGCGCCGCGAGGCCGTCCAGCAGATCGAGGAGGCGGCCAGGACCGCCGAGGAGCTGCTCGCCAAGGCGAAGGCGGACGCGGACGAGCTGCGGGCCGGCGCGCAGACGGAGAGCGAGCGGGTCCGCACCGAGGCCATCGAGCGCGCCACGAACCTGCGCAAGCAGGCCGAGGAGACCCTGGAGCGCACCCGCGCCGAGGCCGAGCAGCACCGCGAGGAGGCCGGCGAGCAGGCCGAGGCCACCAAGGCGGAGGCCGAGCGGGCGGCGCAGGAGCTGCGCGAGGAGACCGAGCGCGCGATCGCGGCCCGCCGGGCGGAGGCCGCCGACGAGCTGACCCGGCTGCACACCGAGGCCGAGCAGCGCCTGACGGCGTCCGAGACCGCGCTCACCGACGCGCGGGCCGCGTCGGAGCGCATCCGCCGCGAGACCGCGGACGAGACGGAGCGGCTGCGCGCCGAGGCCGCCGAGCGGATCCGTACGCTCCAGGCGCAGGCCGAG
Source organism: Streptomyces sp. NPDC055955 (assembly GCF_042270245.1). Lineage (NCBI taxonomy): Bacteria > Bacillati > Actinomycetota > Actinomycetes > Kitasatosporales > Streptomycetaceae > Streptomyces > Streptomyces sp. NPDC055955. The sequence goes on along the minus strand of NZ_JBHJYS010000018.1, from coordinate 157,975 downwards.
ACGGAGGCCGACCGGCTGCGCACCGAGGCCGCGTCGGACGCGTCCGGGACCCGCGCCGAGGCGGAGAACGTCGCCGTACGGCTGCGGTCCGAGGCCGCGACCGAGGCCGAGCGGCTCAAGTCGGAGGCGCAGGAGAGCGCAGACCGGGTGCGCGCGGAGGCCGCGGCCGCGGCCGAGCGGGTCGCCACGGAGGCCGCGGAGGCGCTGTCCGCCGCCCAGGAGGAGGCCGCCAGGCGACGCCGCGAGGCCGAGGAGACCCTCGGTTCCGCGCGCCAGGAGGCCGACCAGGAGCGCGAGCGGGCCCGCGAGCAGAGCGAGGAACTCCTCGCGGTCGCCCGCGCCCGTGTCGAGGAGGCGCAGGCAGAGGCCGTACGTCTCGTGGAGGAGGCCGACCGGCGCTCCACCGAGATGGTCGGCGCCGCCGAGCAGACCGCACAGCAGGTGCGCGACTCCGTGTCCGGGCTCCAGGAGCAGGCGCAGGAGGAGATCGCGGGCCTGCGCAGCGCCGCGGAACACGCGGCCGAGCGCACCAAGCACGAGGCGCAGGAGGAGGCCGACCGGGTCCGCGCCGACGCGTACGCGGAGCGCGAGCGCGCCACCGACGACGCCAACCGCGTGCGCGGCGAGGCGGCCGCCGAGTCGGAGGCCGCCAAGTCCCTTGCGGAGCGCACGGTTTCGGAGGCGATCGCCGAGTCGGAGCGGATGCGGTCCGAGGCGTCGGAGCACGCCCAGCGGGTCCGTACGGAGGTCTCCGAGCGGCTCGCGTCGGCCGAGCAGGACGCGTCCCGCGCCCGGGCCGACGCCCGCGAGGACGCCAACCGGATCCGTTCGGACGCCGCCACGCAGGCGGATGCCCTCATCACGGAGGCCACGAGCGAGGCCGAGCGCCTCACGAACGAGACGAACACCGAGGCGGAGCGCGTCCGCGCCGAGTCGACGGCCGCCGCCGAGAAGCGCGTCGCTGACGCCACGGAGGCCGCCGAGCGCCTCACGAACGAGACCAACGCCGAGGCGGAGCGCGTCCGTTCGGAGTCCGTCGCCCGCGCCGAGCAGCTCGTCGGCGACGCCACGGCCGAGGCCGCCAGGCTGCACGCGGAGTCCACCGCCGCCGCCGACCAGCTCACGAACGAGACGCTCACCGAGGCCGAGCGGGTGCGCGCCGAATCGGTCGCGCGGGCCGAGCAGCTCATCGCGGACGCGACCGGGGACGCCGAGCGGCTGCGCGCCGAGGCGGCCGAGACCGTCGGGTCCGCGCAGCAGCACGCCGAGCGGATCCGCAGCGAGTCGGAGCGCGTCAAGGCGGAGGCCGCGGAGGAGGCCGAGCGGCTCACGTCCTCGGCGCGCGCCGAGGCCGAGCGGACCCTCGACGAGACCCGCAAGGACGCCAACAAGCGCCGCTCGGAGGCCGCCGCACAGGTCGACAAGCTCATCACGGAGGCGAGCGCGGAGGCCGAGAAACTGACGTCCGAGGCGCAGCAGGCCGCGCTGAAGGCGACCGCGGACGCCGAGTCGCAGGCCGACATGATGGTCGGCGCGGCCCGCAAGGAGGCCGACCGGCTGGTCTCCGAGGCGACCGTCGAGGGCAACTCGCTGGTGGAGAAGTCCCGTACGGACGCGGACGAGTTGCTCGTCGGCGCGCGCCGCGACGCGACGGCGATCAGGGAGCGCGCCGAGGAGCTGCGCGAGCGCGTCACCGGCGAGATCGACGAACTGCACGAGCGGGCGCGGCGCGAGTCCGCCGAGGCCATGAAGACGGCCGGCGAGCGGTGCGACGCGCTGGTGAAGGCCGCCGAGGAGCAGCTCACCGAGGCGCAGGCGAAGGCCGAGGAGATGGTCTCGGAGGCGGGTTCGGAAGCGAGCAAGGTCCGGATCGCCGCCGTGAAGAAGGCCGAGGGCCTGCTCAAGGAGGCCGGGGCGAAGAAGACCGAGCTGACCCGCGAGGCCGAGCGCGTCCTGTCCGAGGCGCAGGCGGAGGCGGAGCGCACGGTCGACGAGGGCAAGCGCGAGCTGGAGGTCCTGGTCCGCCGCCGCGAGGACATCAACGCCGAGATCTCCCGCGTCCAGGACGTCCTGGAGGCGCTGGAGTCCTTCGAGGCCCCGTCCGCAGGCGGCGGGACCAAGGAGGGCGCCGTCAAGGCGGGAGCCGCGGCGGGAGCTACCCGATCGGGTGGCAAGGGGTCAGAAGGGTAGCCAGGACGGCAACGAGCGTGCTTGGTAATGACCTTCGGCGCTGCCGCTGGCAAGCCATCCTGAGGTTAGCCACTCAAAAGGGGTGTCATTCTCCAGATCAAACGGGCATCTGCTCGATGACACGCCGCTTTGACCCCTAGGATTCCCCCTATCACCTCACCGGTCTCATTCGACAGGAACCCCATGAGCGACACTTCCCCCTACGGCTTCGAGCTTGTGCGGCGTGGGTACGACCGCGCTCAGGTGGACGAACGCATTTCCAAGCTCGTCTCCGACCGTGACAGCGCTCTCGCTCGTATCACTGCTCTGGAAAAGCGCATCGAGGAGCTCCACCTCGAGACGCAGAACGCCCAGGCGCAGGTGAACGACGCCGAGCCGTCGTACGCCGGTCTCGGCGCGCGCGTCGAGAAGATCCTCCGCCTCGCCGAGGAGGAGGCGAAGGACCTGCGCGAAGAGGCCCGGCGCGCCGCCGAGCAGCACCGCGAGCTCGCCGAGTCGGCGGCCCAGCAGGTGCGCAACGACGCAGAATCGTTCGCTGCGGAGCGCAAGGCCAAGGCCGAGGACGAGGGCGTCCGGATCGTCGAGAAGGCCAAGAGCGAAGCGGGCACGCTGCGCGCCGAGGCCCAGAAGGACGCTCAGTCGAAGCGTGAGGAGGCGGACGCCCTCTTCGAGGAGACCCGCGCCAAGGCCGCCCAGGCCGCCGCGGACTTCGAGACGAACCTGGCGAAGCGCCGCGAGCAGTCCGAGCGTGACCTGGCCTCGCGTCAGGCGAAGGCCGAGAAGCGTCTCGCGGAGATCGAGCACCGCGCGGAGCAGCTCCGCCTGGAGGCCGAGAAGCTGCGGACCGACGCCGAGCGCCGCGCCCGCCAGACGGTGGAGACCGCGCAGCGTCAGGCCGAGGACATCGTCGCCGACGCGAACGCGAAGGCCGACCGGATCCGCTCGGAATCGGAGCGCGAGCTCGCCGCGCTGACGAACCGCCGCGACTCCATCAACGCGCAGCTCACCAACGTGCGCGAGATGCTGGCGACGCTCACCGGTGCGGCCGTCGCCGCCGCGGGCGCGCCCGCGGAGGACGAGCCGATCTCGCGTGGGGTTCCCGCCCAGCAGACCCGCTGAGCGACCGCAGTCGGAAGCCGAAGCCCCTTGCCGCTCCAGTGGCAGGGGGCTTTGTCCCGTTCTAGCGTTGCCGCATGATCGAGCTCGAGGGGCTGACCAAGCACTACGGCGAGAAGCTGGCCGTCGACCACCTCACCTTCACCGTCCGACCGGGCATCGTCACGGGGTTCCTCGGCCCCAACGGCGCCGGCAAGTCCACGACGATGCGGATGATGCTCGGGCTCGACAACCCGTCAGCCGGCGATGTGCGCATCGACGGGAAGCACTACGCGCAGCTGAGGGACCCGCTGCGCTACATCGGCGCGCTCCTCGACGCGAAGGCCATGCACGGCGGCCGCAGCGCGTACAACCACCTGCTGTGCCTGGCGCAGAGCAACGGCATCCCGCGCACCCGCGTCGCCGAGGTCCTCGACACGGTGGGTCTGACGCCCGTCGCCAGGAAGAAGGCGAAGGGGTTCTCCCTGGGCATGGGCCAGCGCCTCGGCATCGCGGGCGCGCTCCTCGGCGACCCGCGGATCCTGATGTTCGACGAGCCGGTCAACGGGCTCGACCCCGAGGGCATCCACTGGATCCGCAATCTGATGAAGTCCCTCGCGGGGCAGGGCCGTACCGTCTTCGTCTCCTCGCACCTGATGAGTGAGATGGCGCTGACCGCGGACCACCTCGTCGTCATCGGCCAGGGCCATCTCCTCGCCGACACCTCGATGTCCGACTTCATCCGGCAGAACTCCCGCTCGTACGTGCGGCTGCGCTCGCCGCAGCAGGAGCGGCTCCTCGATGTGCTGCACGAGGCCGGGATCACGGTCGTCGAGGCGGGCAACGGCACGCTCGAGGTGGACGGCCACAGCCCCGAGCAGCTCGGTGACCTCGCGGCCGCGCACCATCTCGCCCTGCACGAGCTGAGTCCTCAGCAGGCCTCGCTCGAGGAGGCGTTCATGCAGCTCACCGCGGAATCGGTGGAGTACCACGCGCACACCGACGAGCCCGGGGTGCCGCCGGTCCGGCTGCCTCCGCCCCAGCAGCAGGGCTGGGGCGAGAGCTGGGACCGTACGCGGAACAAGGGAGCCTGACCGATGGCCACGACCCAGGTTCTCCGGTCCGAGTGGACCAAGATCAGGTCCGTCGCTTCGACGGTGTGGACGCTCGGCCTCGCGGCGGTCCTGACGATCGCGCTCGGCGTGCTGATCTCGATCCTGTCCAGGAACGAGTTCAACAACATGAACACGAGGGACCGGCTGTCCTTCGACCCCACGTTCATCAGCTTCGCCGGGATGAGTCTCGGTCAGCTCGCGATGATCGTCTTCGGTGTCCTCGTCGTCTCGAACGAGTACAGCACCGGGATGATCCGTACCTCGCTCGCCGCAGTCCCCCAGCGCGGCACGTTCCTGTTCGGCAAGGTCGCCGTGGCCACCGCCCTGGCGTTCGTCGTGGGCCTCGCCACGAGCTTCATCGCGTTCTTCCTCGGGCAGGCGATCCTCGGCGCGCACCGGGCGCAGATCGGTGACCCGGGCGTCCTGCGCGCGGTCATCGGCGGTGGCCTCTACATGACGCTCATCGCCATGTTCTCGATGGGCGTCGCGTCGATGCTGCGCAGCCCGATGCTGTCGCTCGGCATCCTGATGCCGTTCTTCTTCCTGATCTCGAACATCCTGGGCAACGTCTCGGCGACGAAGAAGATCGGCCGGTTCCTGCCCGACCAGGCCGGCAGCAAGATCATGCAGGTGGTGACGCCGATCGACGACGACACTCCTTACGGGCCGTGGGGCGGCCTGGGCATCATGGTGATCTGGGTGATCCTGGCCCTGTTCTTCGGATATGTGGTCCTCAAGAAGCGGGACGCATAGGGGTTCCGGGCAGCTCCAGGAGCTTTGCCTCGTCTTGGCCGGAACCGTCAGCGCCCCGATAGCCTCCTAACCCTTACGGGGGCGTGTGCCCCGATGTCCTGAACCTTTCGATGGGTGCGGAGAATGATCGAGGCAGTCGGCCTGACGAAGCGCTACGGCGCCAAGACAGCCGTGTACAACCTTTCCTTCCAGGTCCGGCCGGGTACGGTGACCGGCTTCCTGGGTCCGAACGGGTCCGGCAAGTCGACGACCATGCGCATGATCCTCGGTCTCGACCAGCCGACGACCGGCCAGGTGACCATCGGCGGCTACCCGTACCGCAAGCTCCCCAACGCCCCGCGCCAGGTCGGCGCCCTGCTCGACGCCAAGGCGGTGCACGGCGGCCGGCACGCCCGTAACCACCTGCTCTGCCTCGCGCAGCTGTCCGGCATCCCGGCCCGGCGCGTGGACGAGGTGCTCGGCGTCGTCGGCCTCCAGGACGTGGCGAAGAAGCGCTCCAAGGGCTTCTCGCTCGGCATGGGCCAGCGCCTCGGCATCGCGGCCGCGCTGCTCGGCGACCCTCAGGTGCTCCTCTTCGACGAGCCGGTCAACGGCCTCGACCCGGAGGGCATCCTCTGGGTCAGGAACCTGATGAAGTCGCTCGCCGCCGAGGGCCGCACCGTCTTCGTCTCCTCCCACCTGATGAGCGAGATGGCGCTGACCGCCGAGCATCTGATCGTCATCGGCCGCGGGCAGCTCCTCGCCGACATGAGCGTGCGGGACTTCATCTCGCACAACTCGGCCGACTTCGCGCGGGTGCGCACGCCGGAGACGGAGCCGCAGCAGCGCGAGAAGCTGACGGCCGCGCTGACCGAGGCGGGCGGCCAGGTGCTGCCCGAGCAGGACGGCGCGCTGCGCGTCATGGGCCTGCCGCTCCCCCGCATCAGCGACCTGGCGCACGGCGCCGACGTACGGCTGTGGGAGCTCTCGCCGCACCAGGCCTCGCTGGAGGAGGCGTACATGCGGATGACGCAGGGCGCCGTCGACTACCGCTCGACCGTCGACCAGCGTGCCGGTCTTCAGCAGCAGCTCCCGCCGGGCGCGATGCCGCAGCAGCAGTTCCCCGCGCCCGGCCAGGGCCAGCCGGACTGGTACGCGCCGCCGCCGCCCCAGCAGGGCGGTCAGCCGTTCGCCCCGCCGCAGGCCGTACCCGGCGGGCCGAACCCGTACGCCGCGCCGCAGCAGCCGCCGGCCGCACCGCCCGCGGCACCCGCAGCCCCTGCCCCCGCCGACCTGAACAAGCCCGAGGACCCCCGATGACGACGCCGCCCCCGCAGCCGGCTCCGCAGGCCTACGCCCAGCAGAGTGCGCCCAACTGGCAGGGCGCGCCCGGCACTTCGTACACCTCGCCCATCCCGGTCACGCGCACGCACCTGGGGCACGCGCTCGCCTCGGAGTGGACGAAGATCAAGTCGGTGCGCTCCACGCTCTGGACGCTCGGCATCTTCCTGTTCCTGGTCCTCGGCGGCGGCCTGTTCGTCTCCGCGCAGACCGAGGACCTCAACTACCAGGACCTGCCCTTCACGTTCCCGGCCTTCATCGGCCTGCTGCTCGGCCAGATCTGCCTGATCACGCTGGGCGTCCTCGTGACGTCGTCGGAGTACGGCACCGGCATGATCCGCACGACGTTCACCGCTTCTCCGCAGCGCTACCGGGTGTTCGCCGCCAAGATCCTGGTGTTCTTCGCGGTCGCGTTCGCCGTCTCCGCGGGCTCCATCCTGCTGGTGGGCCTGCTCACGTCGTCCATGCACAGCGGCCCCGAGGCGGGCGACCTGAGCTGGGGCGGCACGGTCCTCAAGGGCGGGCTCTACGTGTCCCTGCTCGGCGTCCTCGGCCTCGCCGTGGGCTCCATGCTGCGGCACTCGGCGGGCGCGATCACCGCGATGCTCGGCATCGTGCTGCTGCCGTCGATTCTGCCGGTCTTCCTGATGATCTCGCGCAGCACACGGACGCTCGGCGAGAAGATGCAGGAGTACAACGCCATCAACGCTCTCGCCAAGATCTTCGGCGCGGACGGCGGGAGCACGGGCGGGTCCCAGGTGTGGCTGCTCGTCGGCGTCACGGCCGCGGCCGTGGTCGGCGCGTTCGCGCTGCTCGAGCGGCGCGACGTGTAGAGCCGTCGGCCCCAGGGTCTTCCGTCCGCAGCGGGCCGGACCGCCGGGCGGACGGGAATGTGACGACAGGCCCTAGTAGCGAGGCGCGTTCCTGGACCGCTGCACCCGTGTGGTGCGGCGGTCCTTCGCGTTCCAGCAGGCCTTGTGCCAGTGCCGGCGCTCGTCGACGCCCGAGTGCTCGGGCCAGGCCACCACGTGCGCGACCCCGGAAGGGATCTCCTGGTCGCAGCCGGGGCACCGGTACGTCTTGCCTGCCGCGCTCGCGCCCGCGACCTGACGCACGCTCCACTCCTCGCCCTGCCAGCGCTCCGTGCGCTCGAATCCGCCGTAGCGGCTGCCCTGTTCCTCGTCCGGCACCTTGCTGGACGGTCGGCCGCCGCGACGGGGCGACGTCTGGTTTCGGCGCGGGGACACCGGCTCTCCTCTAGGACTTGTACAGGTGCCTGCACAGGGACTGGGACTCACGTCCAGCGTACGCGGACGCCTGTCGGGTACCCGCACACCGTCACCCTCATGAGTTCTCCGGAAAATCTGCCAATCTCCATGGCAAGCCGTGCCCTTGGCACTTGTCAGCCGTTAATGCCGGTAGGGGAGTGCCGCGTCGGCGCCAAGAAAGGCAGGAGTGCGATGCGCGTAGGAACTTTTGTACTGGCGGCCCAGTTCCCCGGCCAGGGACAGGGGGAGGCGCTGCACCGGGCGGTGCGGTCCGCCGAGGTGGCCGAGGAGGCCGCGCTCGACGCGGTCTGGCTGGCGGAGCACCACTTCGTGCCGTACGGCACCTGTCCGTCCGCGGTGACGCTCGCCGCGTTACTGCTCGGCCGCACCCGGCACATCCGCGTCGGCACGGCGGTCAGCGTGCTGCCGACCGCCCATCCCGTCGCCCTCGGCGAGCAGGCGGCGCTGCTGCACGTGACCTCCGGCGGCCGCTTCTCGCTCGGCGTCGGCCGCGGTGGCCCCTGGGTGGACCTGGAGGTCTTCGGCTCGGGAATCGAGGCGTACGAGAAGGGGTTCCCGGAGTCCCTGGACCTGCTGCTGCGCTGGCTGCGCGAGCCCCGCGTCGAGGCCGCGGGGGAACGGTTCGGCTTCCGCGAGGTCGCCGTGGTCCCGCGCCCCGACGAGGCGCTGAACTCCCCCGACGGTCCCGAGGTGGTGGTCGCCTGCACCTCACCGAAAAGCGTGCGCCTTGCGGCGGAGCGCGGCCTTCCGATGCTGCTGGGCATGCACTGCGGGGACCAGGAGAAGGCCGAGATGGTCTCCCTGTGGCGCACGCACGCGCGGGCCGCCGGCCGCAGCCCGGAGGAGATCCGTGCCGCGGCGCACGTCTCGGCCGGAGTGGCCCAGATCGGCGACCGCGAGGCGCAGGCGCGCGAGACGCTCCTCAAGGCGATGCCCGGCTGGCTGAAACAGGGGCTCGACGCCCATGTGACGGTGGACGGCCGCACGCGCTCCATGCGGGACCCGGTCGCGTACACGGAGCTGCTGTGCGGGCTGCACCCGGTGGGGACTCCCGAGCAGTGCGCGGACCGGCTCGCGGCGACGTCGGAGCGCACGGGCATCACGCGGTTCGCGCTGCTCGTCGAGGGCTCCGGCGATCTCGCGGCCACCGAGGAGAACGTGCGCAGGCTGGGCGCCGAGGTACTCCCCCAGCTGCGCTGAGACCTGTCACCGCCGTGCGGCCCGTAGTCCACCGCCCCGTACTTGTGCACCTCCCGCGTACGGAGCGGCAGACCATCCGATTTCGCCCTCAACCGGCTGTCAGCAGTCCCTGAGTTCAGGGGACTGGTTCAACAGCTGATTGCGGGCCGAGGTGAAGCGGGCCAGTGTGCCGTCCACCGACGGGTCCTGTGGGAACACCGCTAGACGGTGGCAGTTCTGGAAGGCCAGCCGTACACCGAAGTGCCGCTGCAGCGCGCCACGAATCGCGTCACTCGCGAGCGCACGCAGCAGCTGCCCACGTGCCTGCTCGTCCGGCGGAGGCGTCTGGTTGTCGGCGAAGTCTCCGCCGTCGACCTTCAGCTGGGCCACCAGGGAGCTGATCATCTCCCATGCGTAAGGCAGGGAGGTCCGGACGCAGTCGACGAAGTCAGCTTCGTCGACCTCGCCTCGCTCGGCCTGTTCCAACAGTGCCGGTGAGACGTCGAGCGACATGGGTTCTCCTCTCGCACCCCCGCGGGGAGCGGGGGCTGACGGGCAGGTAAGGAGCGCGCGACGACGTACGACCACGAACACGCTGCGTACAGGCGTCGCGACCTCCCGCTTATACGGTAAGCAACGTCCGGGGCCCGCAACAGGGGATCGCAGGCACAGTCGGTCCACAACCGGCCAATAACGAACCCGGTAGTTCCAGGGCGAATCGCGTGGACCACCGGTCGTCGAGTAGCGTTGCCGACCATGCGTCTCGTCATCGCCCGCTGCTCCGTGGACTACGCGGGCAGGCTCACAGCCCATCTCCCGTCGGCTCCCCGCCTGATCCTCGTGAAGGCGGACGGCAGCGTCTCGATCCACGCGGACGACAGGGCCTACAAACCCCTCAACTGGATGTCCCCGCCCTGCACCCTGAAGGAGGGCACGGGCGAGGACAGCGGCACCTGGACCGTCATCAACAAGGCGGGCGAGAAACTCATCATCACGATGGAGGAAGTCCTCCACGACTCCTCGCACGAACTGGGTGTGGACCCGGGCCTGATCAAGGACGGCGTGGAAGCGCACCTCCAGGAGCTCCTCGCCGACAGGATCGACACGCTCGGCGAGGGCTACACGCTCATCCGCCGCGAGTACCCGACGGCGATCGGGCCCGTCGACATCCTGTGCCGGGACGGTGACGGCGCGACCGTGGCCATCGAGATCAAACGCCGTGGCGAGATCGACGGCGTGGAGCAACTCACGCGCTATCTCGAGCTGTTGAACCGCGACCCGCACCTCGCCCCGGTGCGCGGCATCTTCGCCGCCCAGGAGATCAAGCCGCAGGCGCGCGTCCTGGCCACGGACCGCGGCATCGGCTGCACGGTCCTGGACTACGACGCCCTGCGCGGCATCGAGGACGACAAGCTCCGCCTGTTCTGATCCGTCAGGCACGACCGAGGGCCGGGTTCACGGGAACCCGGCCCTCGGTCATGTGCTGCGTACGTACGGCCGTCAGATCGTCGACGAGGCGCCCGGCCCGCTGGGCGAACCCGGCGCGCCGTCCGCCGGGCCGCTCATCGCGGAGCTGCCGCTCGGCGCCGGGCCACTGGCCGAATCCGACGTGTCCGGGGACGACGGCGTGGTGGACGGCGGCTCGGGCGACGACGGCGGCGGGGAGCTGGTCGGCGGCTTGGACGTCGGCGGCTTCGACGTCGGGGGCTTGGACGTGGGCGGCTTGGTGGACGGCGGCTTCGACGCGGTCGGCTTGTCCGACGGCTTGCCGGAGGGCTTGTCGCTCGGCTCGTCCGACGGCTCGCCGCTCTCGGACGACGGTCCGGTGCTGGGCGTCGGGTCGTCCGACGTATTGGGGATGCCGTCCTTGCCCGGGTCGGCGGGCCGACGGGTGGACCCCGCGTCGCCGCCCTGGTCCGCCTCGCCGGAGCCGATCCCGCCGCCGTCCTCGCCCTGCGAGGCCGACGGGTTCACGTTGACGCTGTCGGACGGGGTGTCGTTGTTCGACGTGGCGCCGAGCGTCACGACGGTGCCGAGGACCGCCGCGAGGAGGGCTCCGGCGCCCGCGGCCACGAGGTTGCGCCGCGTGCCGGTGAGGACGGCACGACGGGCGCCGCCGGTCTTGGCACCGAGGCCGGGCTGCCGGGCCTGCCGGGAAACCAGCGTGTCGGGCTCCGGGAGCGGCGGCGCGGGCGGCGCGAACGCGGCCGGCACCCCGCCGGGGGGCGACGCCGATTCCTCGTAGCGTGCGGCGGGGACCTCTTCGCCCGCCGCCGTGCGCCCGCCGGGGAGCGCGCCGCCGGAGCGGTCCGCGACAAGGGCGAGGGCGCGGCGGCCCGCGATGGTGCCCCGCTTGTCGGCCAGCGCGCCGCGCAGGGCGATGGAGGCCTCCAGCTCGGCACGGGCCCGGTCCAGCTGCCCGCCGAGCAGCGCGAGGATGCCCAACTCATGGTGGAAATAGGCCTCTTCGGCCACTTCGCCGGAGAGCCGCGCGGCCTCCTGGCCGGCCCGCAGGCACCGCTCCCACATGGTCCAGCTGAGGCCTGCGGCGAACGCGGGCGCGGCGGTACGGGCGAGCAGCACCGCGACGCTGCCCTCCTCGTCCGGACCGGCCGGCGTCGCGACGGGGACGAGGACGGTCAGCGCGGCGAGCAGCGCGTCGGCCTCGGCCGCGACCCGCTCGGGCCCGACGGAAGGGTGTCCGGCCCACCACGCGTAGTGCTGGGCGGCGGTGTGTGCCCGGTCGCCGGTGTCGTCGGCGTATCCCGCGGTCGCCAGCTGTTCCTGTACACCGCAGGCCAGGCGGTAGCGGCCGCCGACCGGGGTGACGAGGGCGCAGCCGACGAGTTCGGCGAGGGCCGCGTCGGCGTGGGTGTCGCCCACGAGGGCGGGCAGGTGGGCCTGGTGCGGTATCTCGCCGCCGAGCGCGACGGCGAACCGCAGAGTGGCGCGGGCCGATTCGCTGAGCCGGGACGCGAGCAGGGCCGCGGGCGCGGCGCCGTCGGCGAGCGAGGGCAGCGGCACGTCGTGGCCGTCCTCGGCGTCGAAGGGCGCGTCCACGGACGGAGCACCGGGCCCTCCGAAGGAGCCGAACCCGTCGAAGGCGTCGAAGGCGTCCGGGTCGGCGCGCAGCTGGTCGCGCTGGCGCAGGAGCGCGCCGGCCTGCACGAAGCGCAGCGGGAGCCCCTCCGACTCGAACCAGAGGTCGCCGGCCCAGTTCGCCTCCTCGTCCGTGAGGACGCGGCCGACGGACCGCTCCAGGAGTTCGAGGCCGCCGCCGCGGCCGAGGCCACCGAGGAAGACCTCTTCGAGGTGCGAGTCGGCGGACGGCGCGGCGACATCGGGGGTGGCCGCGACCAGGAAGGCGCACTCGGGCGTCGCTTCGAGGAGCTCGTCGAGCGCGGCGCCGCCGAACTCGAGGTCGTCGAGGACGACGACGGCACCGATGTCGTGGACGAGTTCGAGGAGCAGGGCGCGGTCGGGGCGGTGCAGCGGCGCGTCGTACACGACCGCGAAGAGGTCGTACAGCAGGTCGTTCGACGAGCGGCGGTGTCCGGAGAGCCGGACGACGCCGTCGGGCGCGATGTCCGCGCAGTCCTCGGCGACGGTGTCGAGCAGCGCGGTGCGCCCGGAGCCCGAGGGTCCGGTGAGCCGCACGGAACGCCCGCGTGCGAGGAGCCGGACGAGCCGCTCGTGCTCCTCCTGGCGCTCCAGAAGCGGCAGCCGGGGCAGCGGGGGTCCGGCCGGCAGCGGCGGACGGGCGGCCCGGGCCATCTCGGCGCGTTCCGCCGGTGCGTACTTGGCGGGCCGTCCCGGCCGCTCCCCCGGCGGGCAGGGCTCGATCTCGCTGCCGTCGACGGGGTTGACGGTGAGCAGGAAGTCGCCCGACACGAGCTGCACGGTGCGGGCGACCCCTTGTGCGGGCTGGCCGAAGTCAGGCGTGAGGGGATCCCTGGGCGGGCGCGGGCGGCTCGCCCGGGTGTCGCTCTCGCCGTCGTGGCGGCCGCGGTCCGCGCGGTCGTAGGGATCTCCGCCGTACGGATCGTGCCCGAAGTCTTCCGGTCCCCGGTTCATCGGGTCCATGGTCAAAGCCCCCCAAAAGCGTGGTGTGCCGATGCCCCTCCCGGCCTGTGCACACTGCGCTGTCGCTTCTGGTCCGGTGCCCGCGAGTGGGTTCGTCAATCCGCGGGCGACCGAACCTTAGACCTGGCTCAGTATCGTTGAACAGCCGGGGTGCCGCGTCGTCCGAGACATCACAGTCTCGTGAGGATTGTGGGCGCCGCATACCGGAACACCCGATTCACACCCTGGGCAGTGATTCGACCCCGATGCCGCCCTCGATGGCGAGGATCCGGTGCAGCCGCGTCGCCACCAGGAGGCGCTGCATCTGGGGCGGCACACCCCGCAGCACGAGCCTGCGGCCGCAGCGTCCGGCCCGCCGGTGGGCACCCATGATGACGCCGAGACCCGTCGCGTCCCAGGAGTCCAGCTCTGACAGGTCGAGCAGGAGGTCGCCGACGCCGTCGTCGAGAGCCGTGTGCAGGACCGTACGGGCGTCCGCCGCGCTGCGGACGTCGAGGCGGCCCCCGACGACCAGCTCGGCGTGGTCGCCCCTGATGTACATATGCGCTCCCCGAGAGTGCTTGTGTGCCGTGATTGCAGTGGTCTCTGTGTCGTACGGCGATCTGGGTATGTCACTGCAACTGACTGGCGCGGGGGCGCAGAAGTTGCCGTCTGTAAGCGAACCGATACCGAATTCACCCCGTGGGGTTACCCGCGGGGTGACGAGAATCAGTGCTTGTAGAACCCCTGCCCGCTCTTGCGCCCGATGTCACCGGCGTCAACCATCCGGCGCATCAGCTCGGGCGGAGCGAACTTCTCGTCCTGGGACTCGGTGTAGATGTTGCCGGTGGCGTGCAGCAGGATGTCGACGCCCGTGAGGTCGGCGGTGGCGAGCGGCCCCATGGCGTGGCCGAAGCCCAGCTTGCAGGCGATGTCGATGTCCTCGGCGGTGGCGACGCCCGACTCGTACAGCTTGGCGGCCTCGACGACGAGGGCCGAGATCAGCCGCGTGGTCACGAAGCCGGCGACGTCGCGGTTGACGACGATGCAGGTCTTGCCCACCGACTCGGCGAACTCCCGCGTGGTGGCGAGCGTTTCGTCGCTCGTCTTGTAGCCGCGGACCAGTTCGCACAGCTGCATCATCGGGACCGGCGAGAAGAAGTGGGCGCCGACGACGCGCTCCGGGCGCTCCGTGACGGCCGCGATCTTCGTGATCGGGATGGCGGAGGTGTTCGAGGCGAGCACGGCGTCCTCGCGGACGATCTTGTCGAGCGCCCGGAAGATCTCGTGCTTGACCTCGAGCTTCTCGAAGACGGCCTCGACGACGATGTCGGCGTCGGCGACCGCGTCCAGGTCGGTGGTCGTGGTGATGCGCCCGAGCGCGGCCTCCGCGTCCTGCGCGGACAGCTTGCCCTTGCTCACGAACTTGTCGTACGAGGCCTTGATGCCGTCGGTGCCACGGGTCAGGGCGGCGTCGGTGACGTCGCGCAGGACGACGTCCCAGCCCGCCTGCGCCGAGACCTGGGCGATTCCGGACCCCATGAGTCCGGCTCCGATGACGGCGAGCTTCCCTGCCACTGTGCGACTCCCCTTACCCGCTGACCGCGTACCACTTGCAACTGACCGCTAACCGCTGTTCACGTATCTCTCCGGCGGACATTAGCGTCCGTGAGGGGTCGTGGGGCCGCGAAGTAATGCGCGTCACGTCTCGAATGACGGACATCACACCGGACGGGCCACCAGGGGCCGCGCACGGCGTAGTTGAGCACCGGCCCGCCCGGGAGACCCTCCCTCTCGTCGAGCCGGCCGAGTGCTTGGCGGGAGCGGCGGCGACTTCACGAGGCAGCCCGCGCGGGACGGGCCTCGGCCGCGGACCCGCCGCGCTCACGGGCGCGCACGAAGCGGGAGCGGTCGCCCTCGCCCCGGCGGCGCTCGCCGTGACGGTCGGCACACGTGGCTTCCGCGGGGCGGCCGCGTAACTACGCTGACCCCATGGTCAATCTGACGCGTATCTACACCAGGACCGGCGACCAGGGCACGACCGCCCTCGGCGACATGAGCCGGACCGCCAAGACCGATCTGCGGATCTCCGCCTACGCCGACGCCAACGAGGCCAATGCCGTCATCGGCACGGCGATCGCGCTCGGCGGGCTGGACGAGGAGGTCGTGCAGGTCCTCGTACGGGTCCAGAACGACCTGTTCGACGTGGGGGCCGACCTGTCGACGCCCGTGGTCGAGGAACCGAAGTACCCGCCGCTGCGCGTCGAGCAGTTCTACGTCGACAAGCTGGAGGCGGACTGCGACCGCTTCAACGAGCAGCTGGAGAAGCTCCGGTCCTTCATCCTGCCCGGGGGCACTCCTGGTGCGGCGCTGTTGCACCAGGCGTGCACCGTGGTCCGCAGGGCCGAGCGCTCCACCTGGGCGGCGCTCGAGGTGCACGGCGAGTCGATGAACCCGCTGACCGCGACGTATCTGAACCGCCTCTCCGACCTCCTGTTCATCCTGGCGCGCACGGCGAACAAGGAGGTCGGGGACGTGCTCTGGGTCCCGGGCGGCGAGCGCTAGCGGTCGAGGGCGGGCGCCTTCTTCGGGAACAGCGTGTAGCTCAGCGCGATCACGAGGTTGAGTCCGATCACGAAGAGCATCTTCTGCTGCCACATCCGCAGCGAGCCGGTGTTCCCGTCGGCGCCCACGTACCAGACGGCGCCCTGGAGCAGGGCGAGCGCGACGACGCAGGCGAGGATCCAGCGCGCGGCCGTCCGCCACTCGTGGGCGGCGCGCGCGGCCCCGTATCTCGGCGGCTTCACCGGGGGCGGTCCCCCGGCGAACCGGTGGGCGACGCGGGCGTCCACCCACCTGACGGTGGAGTGGCCGAGCCCGACGGAGAAGCCGATGTAGACGGCGGCGAGGCCGTGTTTCCAGTCCGGTTCGGCCCCGTTCCTGAGGTCGGTCGCGGTGGCGACGAACAGGACGGCCTCCAGGAGCGGCTCGCACAGCAGGACGCCGACGCTCGTGCGCGGCATCTTCGCCACGTAGCGCAGGGCGAGTCCCGCGGCGAGCAGCACCCAGAAGCCGATCTCGCAGGCGACGATCAGCGTGACGATCACGACGGGCTCCTCGGGACGGGCTGGTGGTCTCCTTCCAGGCTCCCGCCGGTACGGCCGCCGGTCGTCGTCGGCGATGACGAACCGGGACTGCATCCTTCGATGTACGTCGGCCGCCGAGGCCCGCCCGCCGGGCGCAGGCGCCGCCTCGTCCGGCCGTATTCAATGGGTGCATGCCCCTGCCCCTGTCCCGTCCGCACCGCGACGACGTCCGCATCGCGGCGGTCGGCCTGCTCGGCGGTCTCCTGCTGTGGGCGCTCGGCCTGACCAACAGCCAGGGCTGGCGGGCCCTCGGCGGCGCCTGGCTGCTGGTGCCGCTGTGCGCGATGGCGGGCCTGGAACTGCTGCGCAGGACCGCGCCTCAAGCCGCCCTGGTCCTCGGCACCCTCGTCCTGATCGCGGACCAGTTCACGCCCGGCAGTCTCGCGACGACGCTGATGTTCACCGACCTCGTCTACGCGGCCGTCCTGTACGGCACCCCGGCCGCCGCCCGCCGCATCCCGGTGACCACGGCGCTGATCACCATCGCGGCGGCCCTGGGGTTCCTGGCCTGGTTCCGCAGGCCGGAGGCGCTTTTGATCGGGGTCGTGACCGGGCTCGTGTCGTTCGCGCCCGCGGCCACCGGCGTCCTCGTACGCAACCATCGGGAGGCCGCCGAGTCCGCGCGGCTGCGCGCCGAACAGACCGCGCTGCTCGCGGAGATGGACCGCACGCAGGCGGTCGTCGCCGAGCGGGCACGGATGGCCCGCGAGCTGCACGACATGGTCGCCAACCATTTGTCGGCGATCGCCATCCACTCCACGGCCGCGATCTCGCTCGACGACGCACGGACCACGCGGCAGGCGCTGACCGTCATCCGCGAGAACAGCGTGGCGGGCCTCGCCGAGATGCGGCGCCTCATCGGCATCCTGCGGGACGACAGCGGTGACTGCCGGGGCGAGCCCGTCGCCGCGCCCACACTGGACGGCCTCGGATCCCTCGTCGAGCAGTCCCGCACCAACGGCCTCGACGTCGCGCTCAGCGTCGGCGAAGGCGTCGGCGGCCTGCCCGCGCCGATCGAGCTCGCCACGTACCGCATCGTGCAGGAATCCCTCACGAACGCGCTCAAGCACGGGTCGCACGGCACCGTCTCCGTGGCCGTCCACCGCACCGACGGGGCCCTGACCGTGCGGGTGACCAGCCCGTACGGGGATCTGGACGGCCCGCGCGCACCCGGCTCCGGCGCCGGGCTCATTGGGATGCGCGAGCGCACCGCTCTGCTGCGCGGCACGTTCGAGGCGGGTCCCGGGAGCGGGCCCGACGGGAAGATCTGGCAGGTCAGGGCCGAGCTGCCCGTCGACCCGGCCGACGAAGGAGTGAGCGAATGACCACGACGATCCGGGTCCTTGTCGCCGAGGACCAGTCCGCCGTACGGGCGGGGCTGGTCCTGATCCTGGGCAGCGCCCCCGACATCGAGGTCGTCGGGGAGGCGGCGGACGGCGAGCAGGCGGTGGCGATGGCGCGCGCACTTCGGCCGGATCTCGTCCTCATGGACATCCAGATGCCGCGCCTGGACGGCGTCTCGGCGACCCGTCAGGTGGTCTCCGAGGGGCTCGCGGACGTGCTCGTCCTGACGACGTTCGACCTCGACGCGTACGTGTTCGGGGCGCTGCGCGCGGGCGCCGGCGGGTTCCTGCTGAAGAACACCGAGGCGAAGGACCTGATCGAGGGGGTCCGCACGGTCGCGCGGGGTGAGGGGCTGATCGCTCCGGCGGTGACCCGCAAGCTCATCGCCGAGTTCGCGGCAAAGCCCGTGCGCCCGGAGCCGGGGCCCGCGCCCGCGGGGCTCGACACCCTCACGCGCCGGGAGCGGGAGGTGCTTTCCTGCCTCGGTGACGGGTTGTCGAACGCGGAGATCGCGACGCGTCTGGGGATGGCGGAGGCGACGGTGAAGACGCACGTCAGCAGGTTGCTCGGGAAGCTGGAGCTGCGCAGCAGGGTGCAAGCGGCCGTTCTGGCACAGGAGTTGGGACGGTGAGAGGTCAATTCCTGTAATTGGTTTAGACCTTGACCGCTGGTCCAGACCTTTCTATTCTCACGGCACTGCGGTGAGCTCAGCCATGCACATGACCAGCACGGCGACGCTCACGGGCGGCGCAGGGTTTTACCCCCGTCATGTCCCCCGGATATCACCCGAGGAGCACCCCTTGCGCTTGAGACTCAGACAGAGAGCCGTGGCAGGCCTCACCACCCTGCTGCTCCCGGCCGCCGCCCTCGTCGGCCTCGCCACCCCCTCCCACGCGGCCGCCGCCGCGAGCACCGCCACCGCGACCTACGTGAAGACCCAGGACTGGGGCACCGGCTTCGAAGGCAAGTGGACCGTCAAGAACACCGGTACCACGGCCCTCAGTTCATGGACCGTCGAGTGGGACTTCCCCTCCGGCACCAAGGTGACTTCCGCCTGGGACGCCACGGTCACCAACTCCGCCGACCACTGGACCGCCAAGAACGTCTCCTGGAACGGCTCGCTCGCCCCCGGCGCCTCGGTCTCCTTCGGGTTCAACGGCTCGGGCCCCGGCGCCCCCTCCGGCTGCAAGCTCAACGGCGCCTCCTGCGACGGCGGTGACGTCCCCGGCGACGCGGCCCCCTCCGCGCCCGGCACCCCCACCGCCTCCTCCGTCACCGACACCTCGGTCAAGCTCGCCTGGACCGCGGCCACCGACGACAAGGGCATCAAGAACTACGACGTCCTGCGCGACGGCGCCAAGGTCGCGACGGTGACCGGGACTTCGTACTCCGACACCGGTCTCGCCGCCGGCACGGACTACTCGTACACCGTCCAGGCCCGTGACACCGCCGACCAGACCGGCCCCGCCTCCGGCTCGGTCAAGGTGCACACGACCGGCGGCGGCACCGACCCGGGCCCCGGCGGCAAGGTCAAGCTGGGGTACTTCACCGACTGGGGCGTCTACGGACGCCAGTACTTCCCCAAGAACCTGGAGACCTCAGGGTCCGCCGCGAAGGTCACCCACATCAACTACGCCTTCGGCAACGTGCAGAACGGCCAGTGCACGATGGGCGACTCGTACGCCGACACGGACATGGCGTACACGGCCGCCAACTCCGTCTCGGGCGTCGCCGACACCTGGGACCAGCCGCTGCGCGGCGCGTTCAACCAGCTGCGCCAGCTCAAGGCCAAGCACCCGAACCTGAAGATTCTCTGGTCGTTCGGCGGCTGGACCTGGTCCGGCGGCTTCGGCCAGGCCGCGCAGAACCCGGCCGCGTTCGCCGACTCCTGCTACAAGCTGGTCGAGGACCCGCGCTGGGCCGACGTCTTCGACGGCATCGACATCGACTGGGAGTACCCCAACGCCTGTGGCCTGTCCTGCGACACCTCGGGCCAGGACGCCCTGAAGAAGCTGGCGTCCGCGCTGCGCGCCAAGTTCGGCTCCAACAACCTGGTGACGGCGGCGATCACGGCCGACGCGTCCACCGGCGGCAAGATCGAGAAGAACGACTACGCGGGCGCGTCCCAGTCCTTCGACTGGTACAACGTCATGACCTACGACTTCTTCGGCGCGTTCAACGCCCAGGGTCCGACAGCCCCGCACTCCCCGCTCACCTCGTACACCGGCATCCCGCAGCAGGGCTTCGACTCCGCCGACGCCATTGCCAAGTTGAAGGCCCAGGGCGTCCCGTCGGGCAAGCTCCTGCTCGGCATCGGCTTCTACGGCCGCGGCTGGACCGGCGTCACACAGAAGGAACCGGGCGGGACCGCGACCGGCCCCGCCGCAGGCACCTACGAGCAGGGCATCGAGGACTACAAGGTCCTCAAGACCAAGTGCCCCGCCAACGGCACCGTCGCCGGCACGGCCTACGCGTACTGCGGCAGCGACTGGTGGTCCTACGACACCCCCGCGACCATCAACTCCAAGATGGCCTGGGCCAAGAGCCAGAACCTCGGCGGAGCCTTCTTCTGGGAGTTCAGCGGTGACACCACCAACGGCGAGCTGGTGACCGCCATCGACGGCGGCCTGAAGTAGCAGCACCGGGCCGCACATGACGGAAGCCGGGTGAACGGGGCCGCCCCCTGTTCACCCGGCTTCTCCATGCACAACCTCAGGCCGCATGCACCCTCCACCAACCGGGCTCCGCACCAGGGGTGACCCCCGACCAGCGGGACCCCGAACGCCGCTACGCGACGTTCACCCTCCCCCAAGGAGCTCCACTACGCGACGTTCACCCTCTGTCCCGGGGGAGCCGCCTCCAGCCATGCCAGGAAGCCGGTCAGTGCGTCCTCGCTCATCGCCAGCTCGAGACGCGAGCCGCGGTGCGAGCACCCGAGGACGATCGCGTCCGAGAGCAGGGCCAGCTCCTCCTCGCCCTCAGGCGCGCGCCGCCCCGTCACCTCGATCGCCGAGCGCTCCAGAGTGCGGCGGGGCCTGATCGCGTAGGAGAAGACCCGGAACCACTCGATCCGGTCGCCGTTGTAGCGGGCCACGCCGTAGCTCCAGCCCTTGCCGGAGGCGTCGCCCCCCTCGGGCACGTCCCACCGCAGGGAGCAGTCGAAGGTGCCCCCGGAGCGCTGGATCAGCCGGCGCCTCAGGCCGAAGACGAACAACCCCAGCAATACGAGTACGACGACCGCGACCACGCACAGCACGAGAACGAGGACCATTCGTACCGACCTCCTCGCCTCATCTGATAACGGGCCCGACAGCGGATCCGATAACGGAACTGCAAAATTGACCAAGGATCGCCTCAGCCGCGACCCGGTCCGGAGAGGTTCTCCGGTCCTGGCCGCGGCTGAGTCATGTCACTCCGCGCTCCTCCATAGCCTAAAGGGCCTGGGAGGTACCCCCAGGGCTCAGCGCGTCGCCACCGCACGCAGTCGGACGTCCGCGCGACGCTCGGCGGATGCGTCGGCATCCGACTTCGCGCGCTCGAGCGCCCGCTCCGCACGCTGGACATCGATCTCGTCCGACAGCTCGGCGATCTCGGCGAGCAGGGACAGCTTGTTGTCGGCGAACGAGACGAAACCGCCGTGCACAGCGGCGACAACCGTCCCGCCGTCGCTCGTGCGGATCATCACCGGGCCCGACTCCAGCACACCGAGAAGCGGCTGGTGACCGGGCATGACGCCGATGTCGCCGGACGCGGTGCGCGCGACGACCAGGGTGGCCTCGCCGGACCAGACACTGCGGTCCGCGGCGACGAGCTCGACATGCAGCTCAGCAGCCAAGGTGGGCTCCTCGGGTCACCACCCGGCGGTTTCTGCCGGGTGTTGGGTCAAAGTCTAGTCGGCGTACGGAGAGGGGCGGGACGCACCCTGCGGGTAGTCCCCGCCCCTCTCCCACGAGTCTGTGCTTCCGGAGAAGCCAGAATCAGGAGACGCCGAGCTCCTTGGCGTTGGCCTTCAGGTCCTCGATGCCACCGCACATGAAGAACGCCTGCTCGGGGAAGTGGTCGTACTCACCGTCGCAGATCGCGTTGAACGCGGTGATCGACTCCTCGAGCGACACGTCCGAACCGTCCACGCCGGTGAACTGCTTGGCGGCGTGGGTGTTCTGCGACAGGAAGCGCTCGACGCGACGGGCACGGTGGACAACGAGCTTGTCCTCCTCGCCCAGCTCGTCGATACCGAGGATCGCGATGATGTCCTGGAGATCCTTGTACTTCTGCAGGATCGTCTTGACGCGCATCGCGGCGTCGTAGTGGTCCTGCGCGATGTAGCGCGGGTCCAGGATGCGGGACGTGGAGTCCAGCGGGTCCACGGCCGGGTAGATGCCCTTCTCGGAGATCGGACGGGAGAGAACCGTCGTCGCGTCGAGGTGGGCGAACGTGGTGGCCGGGGCCGGGTCGGTCAGGTCGTCCGCGGGGACGTAGATCGCCTGCATCGAGGTGATCGAGTGACCACGGGTCGACGTGATGCGCTCCTGGAGGAGACCCATCTCGTCGGCGAGGGTCGGCTGGTAACCCACCGCGGAGGGCATGCGGCCGAGCAGGGTCGAGACCTCGGAACCGGCCTGCGTGAAGCGGAAGATGTTGTCGATGAAGAACAGCACGTCCTGCTTCTGCACATCGCGGAAGTACTCCGCCATGGTCAGACCGGCCAGGGCGACGCGAAGACGCGTGCCCGGCGGCTCGTCCATCTGGCCGAAGACCAGCGCGGTCTTGTCCAGAACGCCGGCTTCCTCCATCTCGACCATGAGGTCGTTGCCCTCACGGGTGCGCTCGCCGACACCGGCGAAGACGGAGACACCGTCGTGCAGCTTGGCCACACGGACGATCATTTCCTGGATCAGAACGGTCTTGCCGACACCGGCACCACCGAACAGACCGATCTTTCCACCCTTGACGTACGGGGTGAGAAGGTCGACGACCTTCAGGCCGGTCTCGAACATCTCGGTCTTGGACTCGAGCTGGTCGAAGTCCGGGGCCTTGCGGTGGATCTCCCAGCGCGGGGCCTCCGCGACGCTGGACGCGTCGTCGTTCAGCACGTCGCCCAGGGTGTTGAACACCCGGCCCTTGGTCAGGTCACCGACGGGCACCGAGATGCCGGCGCCGGTGTCCGTCACGGGGGCCTGGCGGACCAGGCCGTCGGTGGGCTGCATCGAGACCGTACGGACCACGCCGTCACCCAGGTGCTGGGCGACCTCGAGGGTCAGCGTCTTCTTCGCGCCCTCGGTGGCCGGGTCGTCGACCTGGACGTGCAGGGCGTTGTAGATCTCCGGCATCGCGTCGACGGGGAACTCCACGTCGACGACCGGGCCGATGACCCGGGCGACGCGGCCCGTGGCAACGGCCGTCTCAACAGTGGTCGTCATTACTTGTCACTCCCCGCGGTCGCGTCGGCCAGGGCTGCAGTGCCGCCGACGATCTCGCTGATTTCCTGGGTGATTTCGGCCTGGCGGGCCGCGTTGGCAAGTCGGGAGAGCGAGTTGATCAAGTCTCCCGCGTTGTCGGTGGCCGACTTCATCGCGCGGCGCGTGGCGGCGTGCTTGGAAGCAGCCGACTGGAGCAGCGCGTTGTAGATACGGCTCTCGACGTAGCGCGGCAGCAGGGCGTCGAGGACGTCCTCCGCCGACGGTTCGAAGTCGTACAGCGGAAGGATCTCGCCGCCCTTGGACTTCGACTCCTCCGCCACCTCTTCGAGGCTGAGCGGAAGCAGACGGCCGTCGATGGCCGACTGCGTCATCATCGAGATGAACTCCGTGTAGACGATGTGGAGTTCATCCACGCCGCCCTCCGCCGAGTCCTTCTCGATCGCCTCGATCAGCGGGCCCGCGACCTTCTTGGCGTCCGCGTACGTGGGCTCGTCGGTGAAGCCCGTCCACTGCTCCGCGATCTTGCGCTCACGGAAGTTGTAGTGGGCGACACCACGGCGGCCGACGATGTAGATCTCGACCTCCTTGCCCTCGGCCTCGAGACGCGCGGTCAGCTTCTCCGCGGCCTTGATGGCGTTCGAGTTGAAGGCGCCGGCGAGACCGCGGTCGCTCGTGAGGAGCAGCACCGCGGAGCGCGTCGCCTTCTCCGGCTCCGTCGTCAGCGGGTGGTTCGTGTTCGAACCGGTGCCGACAGCCGTGACCGCGCGGGTGAGCTCGGTCGCGTACGGCGTGGAGGCCGCCACCTTGCGCTGCGCCTTGACGACACGCGAGGCGGCGATCATCTCCATCGCCTTGGTGATCTTCTTGGTCGCGGTGACGGATTTGATGCGACGCTTGTAGACCCGGAGCTGGGCTCCCATGAGTCAGGTCCCTTCCGTCGTCACTTACCGGCGGCGGCCGGAGCGTCCTCGCCGAGAAGCTTCCCGTCCGAGGTCTCGAACTGCTTCTTGAAGTCCGCGATGGCGTCGGCGGTGGCGGTCAGGGTGTCGTCCGACATCTTGCCGCCCTCCTTGATGGAGGTCATCAGGCCCTGCTCCTTGCGGTGCAGGTAGTCGAGCAGCTCGCGCTCGAAGCGCCGGATGTCCGCGACCGGGACGTCGTCCATCTTGCCGGTGGTGCCGGCCCAGACGGAGACAACCTGGTCCTCGGTCGCCATCGGCTGGTACTGGGGCTGCTTGAGCAGCTCCACCATGCGCTGACCGCGCTCCAGCTGGGCCTTCGACGCGGCGTCCAGGTCGGAACCGAAGGCGGCGAACGCCTCGAGCTCACGGAACTGGGCGAGGTCCACACGGAGGCGGCCGGAGACCTGCTTCATCGCCTTGTGCTGCGCGGAACCACCGACTCGGGAGACGGAGATACCGACGTTCAGCGCGGGGCGCTGACCGGCGTTGAACAGGTCCGACTCCAGGAAGCACTGGCCGTCGGTGATGGAGATGACGTTGGTCGGGATGAACGCCGACACGTCGTTCGCCTTGGTCTCGACGATCGGCAGACCGGTCATCGAGCCCGAGCCCAGCTCGTCCGAGAGCTTCGCGCAGCGCTCGAGGAGGCGGGAGTGCAGGTAGAAGACGTCACCCGGGTAGGCCTCGCGCCCCGGCGGGCGGCGGAGCAGCAGGGACACGGCGCGGTAGGCGTCGGCCTGCTTCGAGAGGTCGTCGAAGACGATGAGGACGTGCTTGCCCTCGTACATCCACTGCTGACCGATGGCCGAACCGGTGTACGGCGCCAGGTACTTGAAGCCGGCCGGGTCGGACGCCGGGGCGGCGACGATGGTCGTGTACTCCAGCGCGCCGGCCTCTTCGAGGGCGCCACGCACGGAGGCGATGGTCGAGCCCTTCTGACCGACGGCGACGTAGATGCAGCGGACCTGCTTCTTCGGGTCGCCGCTGCGCCAGTTGTCACGCTGGTTGATGATCGTGTCGACGGCCAGGGCGGTCTTGCCCGTCTGGCGGTCGCCGATGATCAGCTGACGCTGACCGCGGCCGATCGGGGTCATCGCGTCGACGGCCTTGTAGCCGGTCTCCATCGGCTCGTGCACCGACTTGCGCTGCGTGACCGTGGGGGCCTGCAGCTCAAGGGCACGACGCGCGCTGGTCTCGATCTCGCCGAGGCCGTCGATCGGGTTGCCGAGCGGGTCGACGACGCGACCCAGGTAACCCTCGCCGACGGCGACGGAGAGCACCTCACCGGTGCGCTGCACCGGCTGGCCCTCCTCGATACCGGTGAACTCACCGAGCACGATGGCACCGATCTCGCGCTCCTCGAGGTTGAGGGCGAGGCCGAGGGTGCCGTCCTCGAACTTCAGCAGTTCGTTGGCCATGGCCGAGGGCAGGCCCTCGACCTTCGCGATGCCGTCGCCGGCAAGGGTGACCGTACCGACCTCCTCGCGCGAGGCCGCGTCCGGCTTGTACGCCTGGACAAAGTTCTCCAGCGCGTCCCGGATCTCCTCCGGCCGGATCGTGAGCTCCGCCATCTGGGTTCCCTGCTCTCCTTGTTGGGCCCGAAGTTTTCTTGGGGGGTCTGGGGTCAGCCCCCAGGAATCCTCTGCACGGCCCAACTAGGGCCGTAGGTACTACTACGTTGTGCGAGTCGGCTAGCCGGCCATACGGCGGCTGGCGTCCTCAATGCGGTCCGCGATGCTTCCGTTGATGAGCTCGTCGCCCACCTGCACGTTGATCCCGCCGAGGACCTCGGGGTCCACGTCGAGGTTCAGGTGCATCTGACGCCCGTAGAGCTTTGCCAGGGCGGCGCCCAGGCGCTGCTTCTGCGCATCGCTCAGCGGAACCGCCGTGGTGACGACGGCCACCGTGCGGTCCCGGCGCTCCGCGGCGAGCTTGGACAGGGACTCGAGTCCCCCTTCCAGGCTACGTCCACGCGGCTGGGTCACAAGGCGCTCGACGAGACGCTCCGTGGTGGCCGTGGCGCGACCGCCGAGCAGGCTGCGCAGCAGCTCACCCTTGGCCGTGCCCGTGGCGATACGGTCCGTGAGCGCGGCGCGCAGCTCGGTGCTCGAGGAGACGATCCGGCCGAACCGGAACAGCTCGTCCTCGACGTCGTCCAGCTCGCCCGCCTTCTGCGCCGCGGTCAGCTCGGCGATGCCGGCCAGCTCCTCGACGGAGTCGACCAGGTCGCGCGGGGCGGACCAGCGGGAGCGGACCAGGCCGGCCACCAGGTCGGCGGTCGCACCGCTGACCTGGCCGCCCAGCAGACGCCCCGCGAGCTCGGCCTTGGCCTCACCGGACTGCGCCGGGTCGGTAAGGACCCGACGCAGCGACACCTCGCGGTCGAGCAGCGCGGTGACCGCGGCCAGCTCTCCGGCAAGCTGTCGGGCGTCGACCGAGGTGCTGTCGGTCAGCGCGTCGAGACGCTCACGTGCGGAGGCGAGTGCCTCGCGGCTCGCTCCGTGGGCAGTCATCGAACAGCCTCGGCCTTCTCCTCGAGGTCGTCGAGGAAGCGGTCGATCGTGCGCGACTGCCGGGCGTGGTCCTCGAGGGACTCGCCGACCAGCTTGCCGGCCAGGGTGGTGGCCAGCTGGCCCACGTCCTGGCGCAGCGCCTGAGCGGCGGCCTTGCGGTCGGCCTCGATCTGCGAGTGGCCCGCGGCGATGATTTCCTCACGCTGCCGCTGGCCTTCCGCGCGCATCTCGGCGATGAGCGTGGCGCCCTGCTCCTGCGCCTCCTGGCGCAGACGCGCGGCCTCGTGACGAGCCTCGGCCAGCTGAGCCTTGTACTGCTCGAGCACGCTCTGGGCCTCGGTCTGGGCCGACTCGGCCTTCTCGATACCGCCTTCGATCAGCTCGCGGCGCTCTTCCAGCGTCTTGTTGATACGCGGGAGGAGCTTCTTGGCGAAGAAGAAGAAGACGATGGCGAAGGCAAGCGTGCCAATGAGCAGCTCGGGACCCGGCGGGATGAGCGGGTTCTGCTCCTCCTCGGCCGCGAGTGCAACCAGGTTGGCGATCACATCAGTGCCTTTCGTCGAAAGTGTCAGTAAGAAGTGATTACTTACCGAACACGAACGGCATAACGATGCCGATGAGGGCGAGCGCCTCACAGAAGGCGAAGCCGAGGATCTGGTTGGCGCGGATCAGGCCGGCAGCCTCGGGCTGACGGGCCAGGGCCTGGGTGCCGTTACCGAAGACGATGCCGACGCCGATGCCGGGGCCGATGGCAGCGAGACCGTAGCCGATGGAACCGAGGGAGCCGGTGACGCCAGCGGCGAGTTCGATGGTCGCGGACATGCCGTTACTTCCTTCTCTTTAACGAACCGGTGGGGGTTGGCCACCGGACGACTGAAATATGACGGGACGGGACTGGCTCAGTGGTGCTCGGCGAGCGCGCCCTGGATGTACGTGCAGGCGAGGAGCACGAAGACGTACGCCTGGACGGCCTGCACGAAAAGCTCGAAGAGGATCATGACGACGGTCATGACGAACGAGACGCCCGCGGCCGGGATCATGTAGCTGTTCAGCAGGTACCAGGAGGCCACGGTGAACATGACCAGCATCAGGTGACCGGCGAACATGTTCGCGAACAGTCGCACCGCGTGCGTGAACGGCCGGACGAGCAGGTTCGAGAAGAACTCGATGAACGAGACGAGCCACTTGATCGGGCCGAGCGAGTTGTCGTAGCCCGTGATGTTCTTCCAGCCGCCCACGAAACCGTGGCGCTTGAAGGTCAGCGGCACCCAGATCAGGTAGACGATGACGGCGAGCACGATCGGGTACGCGATGACCGACGACACCGGGAACTGGGCCAGCGGAATCACGGACCACACGTTCATGATCCAGATGAAGAAGAACATCGAGACCATGACGGGGACGTACTTCTCGCCCTCCTTCTTGCCGAGGGTCTCGTAGACGATGTTGCGGCGTACGAAGTCGTACCCCGCCTCACCGATCATCTGGAGCTTCCCCGGGACCACCTTGGCGCGGCCGAAGGCGGCGTAGAAGAGGCTCATGATGACCAGCGTCGTCAACAGGGCAAGCAGCATCACCTTGTTGAACTCGAACCCGCCGACGGTGAAGATCGGCTGGAACAGGAACGAGTGCAGACCGGGAGCCGGAAAGCCGCAGCCGTTGTCGGACAGGATCCGACAGCTCCAGTCAAAGGCGAGCTCAGTCTGGTCAGCACTCACCACGGGCTCCTTCGGCGTGACGCATAGGTACGGCAACCTCGTTGTGTCGTTGCGGCGCGCAGCCGCGGATCGGCACCGGTCTGGTGTTTCGGATGTGGGGGCGGCAGGCAGGCAGTGAGCCTCGCAGTCGAGCAGGCGTCAGCTCAGATGCCCGCGCCCGCAGTGCCGCAGTTGGCACCGGACGATAGCAGTAACGCGAACCCGCACTTATCCCGCCCCTACCCCTCACGAGGACGACCCTGAATTCTGGGGCTTGTCACTCTTCTCGGAGTCTTTCGCCGAGTCGGGATCGATATAGAAAATCTTGGCCTTCATGTGCGCACGCGCCTGCGCGGCCATCCATACGACGGTGGCGGCGACGAGTGAAGCGGCGAAGGCCTTGGGGTTGAACAGCGTCGTGTCCTTGAAGACGGCGACGAAGATCAGAAGCAGCAGCAACTGAGCGACGTAGAGCATCAGCCCCATCGCCTGGAAGAGCTGCGGAAGCGATTTTGCCGTCCGCTGGAGGACGACCTGGCCGAGGCCCATGAAAGCGATCACGACCACCGTGCCGATGACTGCACCGAGAGCCCCCTTGCCGCCGGCGACCACACCACTGATCACGGCGGCGAGCGCGCCGGCAATGGCTGTGGGCACAACGGCCTGAAGGAGGATCCGTGCGTCGTTGGAGGGCATGGCGGCAGCTCCCTTTACTGGGTGGGGGCAGGTTGTCGTCATGGACGAGCGTAGACCGGGGCCGAGAGGGAACTTCGGGCCAATGGGCCGTCGCACTACGGTCCTTCGGCTCTATCCCCGGGTCTCGTGAACGGTATCACAAACTATTTGATGAGGTCTTTACCTGTGTAGTGTGCTCACTGTCACACGTGAGAGGTAATCCGCGCGTCTGTGCAAAAAAGCGGCCAACTTGTCTGGTAATGAGGCGTTTTCGTCTCCCGCGTCAGCGCGATGAGTGCGCCTTGCGCCGATCCAGGAAGCGTGAACGAGGGCCAATGGCCGTCGCCCCGTTGACCCCTGCGGGCAGCGGTGTGCACGCGCCCTCGGGCGCCTGCGCGGCGCCGGCCGACCCGGTCTCCTCCTCGGCCGGTCCGGCCGCCTCCTGAGCCGCGTACGACGGCGCCGTCTCGGGCGCCTGGGCAGCCGCCGCCCGCGCGGCCCGCCTGCGCCGGTAGCGCGGCGGCAGGAAGGCCTCCGCCCAGCGCGGGGCGCGCGGCGTGAAGCGCGGCAGCAGGAGCAGCACGAGACCGACGAAACTCAGCACGACGATCGCCATGACGATCCACATCGACGACGAGTGCACGGAGTAGGCGACCGCGCCGAAGGACAGCAGCGCCGACCAGAAGTACATGATCAGGACCGCGCGGCTGTGGGAGTGGCCGATCTCCAGGAGCCGGTGGTGCAGGTGTCCGCGGTCCGCCGCGAACGGTGACTGGCCCTTCCAGGTACGGCGCACGATCGCGAGGACCAGGTCCGCGAACGGCACCGCGATGATCGTCAGCGGCATCAGCAGCGGGATGAAGACCGGGACCATCGCGTGGGTGGCGTCACGGGTGCCGCCGAAGTTCAGCTTCATCAGGCTCGGGTCGACCTGGCCGGTGATGGAGATGGCGCCGGCGGACAGGACCAGGCCGATGAGCATCGACCCGGAGTCACCCATGAAGATCCTGGCGGGGTGCATGTTGTGCGGCAGGAAGCCCAGACACATGCCGATCAGGATCGCCGCGAACAGCGTCGCGGGGGCGGCCGCCTCGATGCCGTAGCCGTACCAGAGGCGGTACGAGTACAGGAAGAACGCCGACGCGGCGATGCAGACCATGCCGGACGCGAGGCCGTCGAGGCCGTCCACGAAGTTGACCGCGTTGATGCTGATCACGACCAGGGCGACGGTGAGGAGCGTGCCCTGCCACTGCGTGAGTGAGACCGTTCCCACACCCGGGATCGGCAGCCACAGGATCGTAAGACCCTGCATGACCATGACGCCGGCGGCGATCATCTGGCCGCCCAGCTTGATCAGGGCGTCGATCTCGAACTTGTCGTCCAGGACGCCGATCAGCCAGATCAGAGCGGCTCCGGAGAGCAACGCCCGCGGCTCGTTCGACATCTTGAAGACGGGGCTGAGGTTCGTCAGGTGGTCCGCGACGAGGAGACCCGCGCACAGGCCGAAGAACATGGCGATCCCGCCGAGCCGGGGCGTGGGCTCCCGGTGCACGTCGCGGGCGCGGATCTCCGGCATGGCGCCGGCCACGATCGCGAACTTCCGCACCGGGCCGGTCAGCAGGTATGTCACCGCGGCCGTGATGCAGAGCGTCAGCAGGTATTCACGCACGGGCTTCCCCACAGATATCGCTGGCCATCTCAGCCCCACACCCTAGCTTCGCGCGCATGTGGTGAAGGACTGCCGGGTAGCGATGATGGTTGCACGGGTGACGGACCACCCAGGCCCGCCTACCCCTGTCTAGTCCGGATACGGCGGAAATCTTCCGGTGAGATCGCGCACTTCCGCACGCGCCGTACGCGGATCGACCTCGTCCCGCAGCACCCCCGCGAAGAGCGCCGCGATGCGCGCCATCTCCGGCTCGCCCATGCCCTGCGTGGTGACGGCGGCGGTGCCGAGGCGCAGGCCGCGCCCGTCGCCGAAGGGCAGCGCGCAGGTGTCGAGGACCATGCCGGCCGAGGCCAGCCGCCCCCGGGCGGTCGGGCCGTCCGCGCCCAGCGACGTGGGGTCGGCGGTCAGGAGATGGGTGTCCGTGCCGCCGGTGGTGATCGCGAGGCCCTCGGCGCCCAGCGCGGCCGCGAGAACCCTCGCGTTGGTGACCACCTGCCGGGTGTACGCGGCGAAGGCCGGGGTCCCGGCCTCGCCGAACGCGACGGCCTTGGCGGCGATCGTGTGCATCTGGGCGCCGCCCTGTGTGAACGGGAAGACGGCCCGGTCGATGCGTCCGGCGAGCTCGGCCCCGCACAGGACCATGCCGCCGCGGGGGCCGCGCAGCACCTTGTGCGTGGTGGCGCAGACGACGTCGGCGTACGGCACGGGGTTCGGCGCCGCTCCCCCGGCCACCAGGCCGATGGGGTGCGCGGCGTCGGCGATGAGGTAGGCCCCGACGTCGTCGGCGATGTCGCGGAAGGCCGCGTAGTCGATGTGCCGGGGGTAGGCGATCGAGCCGCACACGATCGCCTTGGGGCGGTGGGCGCGGGCCAGCGCGCGGACCTGGTCGTGATCGATGAGGCCGGTCTCCGGGTCGACGCCGTAGGGCACGAAGTCGAACCAGCGGCCCGAGAAGTTCGCGGGCGAGCCATGGGTGAGGTGGCCCCCGTACGGGAGTCCCATCGCGAGGACGGTGTCGCCGGGGCGCAGCAGGGCGGCGTACGCGGCGAGGACCGCGGAGGAGCCGGAGTGGGGCTGCACGTTGGCGTGCTCGGCGCCGAAGAGCGCCCTGGCCCGGTCGACGGCGATCCGCTCCGCCACGTCGACGAGCTCGCAGCCGCCGTGGTGACGGGCGCCGGGGTAGCCCTCGGCGTACTTGTTGGCGAGCGGGGAGCCGAGGGCCGCGAGGACGGCCGGCGACGTGAAGTTCTCGGCGGCGATCAGTTGCAGCGACGTGGCCTGCCGGACCGCCTCGCCGAGCATGATCTCGGCGATCTCGGGGTCCTGCCGGCGCAGCACGTCGAAGCCGGCGTGCGCGTACGTCGCACCGGCGGGGGCTTGTTCAGTGGTGACCGGCATCTTGGGCTCCGGGCCTCGCGGGGGTGACCTCAAAAC
Source organism: Streptomyces sp. NPDC055955 (assembly GCF_042270245.1). Taxonomy (NCBI): domain Bacteria; kingdom Bacillati; phylum Actinomycetota; class Actinomycetes; order Kitasatosporales; family Streptomycetaceae; genus Streptomyces; species Streptomyces sp. NPDC055955. Next base: position 126,112 of record NZ_JBHJYS010000018.1, on the reverse strand, counting down.
CAATGTAGGCCCGCACCGCGCGCTGCGCCCGAAACTCAGGTACGAGCGGGTAATCCGGCAGACGCTGTCACCACGTTCGGCGGCAGGCCAGGACACCCGTCAGCGCCGTCACCACGCGATCCAGCGCCTCGCAGAGCCCACCTCGACGCGCCCCCGGCACCGTCCGGCACCGAGGGCCTCCCCGGCGGCGCAGCGCCGGACCGCGTCCGCCGGTTCAACGGCAGGCCGGAACGCCCGTCAGTGCCGTCACCACGGGATCCAGCGCCTCGCTGATCTCCTCACCCACCGAGCGGAAGAACGGCAGAGGCGCGCCGTACGGGTCGTAGACCTCGTCGGCCTCGGCGTTCGGGGCGAGAAGCCACCCGCGTAGAGCCGCCGCGGCGCGCACCAGCGCGCGTGCGCGCTCCACCACGCCGCCGTCCAGCGGATCGGGCAGCGTGGCCGGGTCGATGGCCTGCACGAGGCGCGTGAACTCCTTCAGCGTGAAGGTGCGCAGGCCCGCGCTGTGGCCCATGGAGATGACCTGGGCGCGGTGGTCGCGGGTGGCCGTGAGGACCAGGTCCGCGCGGATCACGTGGTCGTCGAGGAGCTCGCGCCCCACGAAGCCGGAGGCGTCCGCGCCGAAGTCCGCGAGGACGGTCTCGGCGTTGGCCTCCATGGGCGCGCCCTCGTGGCCCCAGGTGCCCGCGCTCTCGACGATCAGGCCGCGTACGAGAGGGTCCCCGAGCCTGCCCACCAGGGCATGCCGGGTCAGCCGCTCGGTGATCGGCGAGCGGCACACGTTGCCGGTGCTGACATGGAGGATGCGGAAGGAGTCCCCGGTGCCTATGCCACGCCCCGTCTCAGGGGCTGTCAATTCGCCACCTCGAGGTCGGGTACGACCTTGCGCAGCTCGTCCGCGGTCAGGGCACCCGCGCGCAGGAGCACCGGAACCTTCCCGGTCACGTCGACGATCGAGGACGGGACGATGCCGGGCGTGGGGCCGCCGTCGAGGTAGACGGAGACGGAGTCGCCGAGCATGTCCTGCGCGGCGTCGCAGTCCTCGGGGGCGGGGTGTCCCGTGAGGTTCGCGGACGAGACGGCCATGGGGCCGACCTCGGTGAGCAGCTCGATCGCGACCGGGTGCAGGGGCATGCGGACGGCGACGGTGCCACGGGTGTCGCCGAGGTCCCACGCCAGGGACGGCTGGTGCTTGGCGACGAGCGTGAGGGCGCCCGGCCAGAACGCGTCGACGAGTTCCCAGGCCATCTCGGAGAAGTCCGTGACGAGGCCGTGCAGCGTGTTCGGGGAGCCGATGAGGACAGGGGTCGGCATGGTGCGGCCGCGCCCCTTGGCGTCCAGCAGGTCGGCGACGGCCTCGGCGGTGAAGGCGTCGGCGCCGATGCCGTACACGGTGTCGGTGGGCAGCACGACCAGTTCACCGCGACGGACGGCGGACGCTGCTTCGCGCAGACCGGTCGTACGGTCCGACGCGTCGTTGGTGTCGTATCGCCGAGCCATTTAGCGGGCCTCCTCGTACACGAAGTACACGTAGTCCATGCGAGAGACGCAGGAACTGCCGGTGCTGATGCTGCTGTTGCTGCGCTGATTCTGTCGCGTCACGGCATCGCCTTGCGGGCGGTCGCGAAGCGCGGGCGGTTGTTCAGGTCGGGGTGGTCGGCGGCGTCGGCCCAGCCCCGTTCCTCGGTGAAGATCCACGGGACCTGGCCGCCCTGGGTGTCGGCGTGCTCCACGACGACGACGCCACCGGGGCGCAGCAGGCGGTGCGCGGTGCGCTCGATGCCGCGGATCAGGTGGAGTCCGTCCTCGCCGGAGAACAGCGCGAGTTCGGGGTCGTGGTCGCGGGCCTCGGGGGCGACGTACTCCCATTCGGTGAGCGGGATGTACGGCGGGTTGGAGACCACCAGGTCGACCTGGCCGTCGAGCTCGGGGAAGGCCTCCAGGGCGTCTCCCTGGCGCAGGTCGACCCTGGACCCCTCGACGTTCTTGCGCGTCCAGCGCAGGGCGTCCTCGGACAGCTCCACGGCGTGCACACGGGAGCGCGGGACCTCCTGCGCGAGGGCGAGCGCGATGGCGCCCGAGCCCGTGCACAGGTCGACGATGAGCGGCTCGACGACGTCCATGGCCCGTACGGCGTCTATGGCCCAGCCGACCACGGACTCCGTCTCGGGCCGCGGCACGAACACGCCCGGCCCCACCTGGAGTTCGAGGTAGCGGAAGTAGGCGCGCCCGGTGATGTGCTGGAGCGGCTCACGGGCCTCGCGGCGCGCGGTGACCTCCCAGTAACGGGCGTCGAAGTCCGCGTCCTTGACGAGATGCAGCTCGCCCCGCTTCACGCCGTGCACGAAGGCGGCGAGCTCCTCCGCGTCGTTGCGGGGCGAGGGCACGCCCGCGTCGGCGAGGCGCTGGGTGGCCTGGGCGACTTCCGCGAGCAGCACGCTGCGGGGGTTTGGGGGTCGCCCCCCAAGATGTTGCTGCACGCTGGTCCTCCGGGGCTGAGCTGGTCTTTTTTGGTGTGGCTTAGGCGGCGGCGAGCTTGGCGGCCGAGTCGGCGTCGACGCAGGCCTGGATCACCGGGTCGAGCTCACCGTCGAGCACCTGGTCCAAGTTGTACGCCTTGAAACCGACGCGGTGGTCCGAGATGCGGTTCTCCGGGAAGTTGTACGTACGGATCTTCTCGGAGCGGTCGACGGTGCGGACCTGGCTGCGGCGGGCGTCCGCGGCCTCGGCCTCGGCCTTCTCCTGGGCCGCGGCGAGCAGCCTGGAACGCAGGATACGCATCGCCTGCTCCTTGTTCTGGAGCTGGCTCTTCTCGTTCTGGCAGGAGGCGACCACTCCGGTCGGCAGGTGCGTGATGCGCACCGCGGAGTCCGTCGTGTTGACGGACTGGCCGCCGGGTCCCGACGAGCGGTAGACGTCGATGCGGAGATCGTTCGCGTGGATCTCGACGTCGACCTCCTCGGCCTCGGGCGTCACGAGGACACCGGCCGCGGAGGTGTGGATACGGCCCTGCGACTCGGTCGAGGGCACACGCTGCACGCGGTGCACGCCGCCCTCGTACTTCAGGCGGGCCCAGACACCCTGGCCGGGTTCCGTCGCGCCGTTGCCGCCCTTGGTCTTCACGGCGACCTGGACGTCCTTGTAGCCGCCCAGCTCGGACTCGGTGGCGTCGATGATCTCGGTCTTCCAGCCGACGCGCTCCGCGTACCGCAGGTACATGCGCAGCAGGTCGCCGGCGAACAGGGCCGACTCGTCGCCGCCCGCGCCCGCCTTGACCTCGAGGATGACGTCCTTGTCGTCGTTGGGGTCCCGGGGGACCAGCAGGAGCCGCAGCTTCTCGGTGATCTCCTCGCGCTGCTTCTCGAGGTCCTTGACCTCGGCGGCGAAGTCCGGGTCGTCCGCGGCGAATTCACGCGCGGTCTCGATGTCGTCACCGGTCTGCTTCCAGGAGCGGTAGGTGGCGACGATCGGGGTCAGCTCGGCATAGCGCTTGTTGAGCTTGCGCGCGTTCGCCTGGTCGGCGTGGACCGAGGGGTCCGCGAGCTTCGTCTCGAGATCGGTGTGCTCACCGATGAGGTCCTCGACGGCCTCGAACATCTCCGGCTCCTGAAGTGAGGTACAGCGAAAGGGAACGGCCACCGGCCGGCCGGGGAAGACCCCCGGGTCCCCGGCCAACCAAAAACAAGCACGCCGGTCCCGGCCCGCCCCGGAGGGCGGCCGTGGACCGGCGCAAGTGGCTCGCTACTTGTTGGCGGCAGCAGCCTTGCCGAAGCGGGCCTCGAAGCGGGCCACGCGGCCACCGGTGTCGAGGATCTTCTGCTTGCCCGTGTAGAACGGGTGGCACTCGGAGCAGACCTCGGCACGGACGGTGCCGCTGGAGATCGTGCTGCGGGTGGTGAACGACGCGCCACAGGTGCAGCTGACCTGCGTCTCGACGTACTCGGGGTGGATGTCGCGCTTCAAGGTGTCTCCTATGATCTCGGAGGGCTCCGGGTCGCTTCCGCGGATTGCGAGGGCGTGAACCGGGGCCGACGTACCAGTCTGCCAGGACTGGCCGTATCCCCCAAAACCGGGGTCGGGGCGGAACTATTCCCGAAGGGTCACCGACACGTGGTGGACCGCAGCCCGGTGCGCGGCTAGTGGCTGGTCACGACGGAGCCCGCGGCGCCCTTGTCACCGGCGGAGCCCTTGAAGGCGGAGGCCGGGACGGGCCGGTCCGTCCTGAGCGCCGCCCAGACCTTCGCGCCCGCCTTCTCCAGCGGGAGTACGCGGTTCGGGTCGGTGGGGTCGTACTGGACGGGGAGCGTCACCATCTTCATGTCGCCCGCGCCGATGCCCTTGAGGCCGCCCGCGAAGCCCGCCAGTTCGTTGACCGAGTTGAGCTCGGAGTCGGTGGTGACGGCGCTGGTGGCGGTGTCCGCGAGGTCGTAGAGCTTCTTGGGGCTGGTGAAGACGCCGACGTCCTTGATCTGGTTGATCAGCGCCTTCATGAAGGCCTGCTGGAGCTGTATTCGGCCCAGGTCGCTGCCGTCGCCGACGGCGTGCCGGGTGCGGACGAGGCCGAGCGCCTGCTCGCCGGTGAGGGTGTGCTTCCCGGCCGCCAAGTGCAGATGGCTCTTGTCGTCGTCTATGGCCCGCTGCGTGGTGATGTCGACGCCACCGAGCGTGTTGATGAGCTTCTTGAAGCCCGAGAAGTCGACCTCGACGTAGTGGTCCATGCGGATCCCGGACATCTTCTCGACCGTCTTGACGGCGCAGGCCGGGCCGCCGACCTCGTACGCCGTGTTGAACATCTGCTGGCTGCCGCCCGCGACCGTGTTTCCGGCGCTGTCGGTGCAGGTCGGGCGGGTGACCAGGGTGTCGCGCGGTATGGAGACCACGCTGGCCTTCTTGTGGCCCTTGTACACGTGGACGACCATCGCGGTGTCGGAACGGGCGCCGCCGCCGTCCCGGCCGTACTTGGCGTTCGCGCCGGAGCGCGAGTCCGAGCCGAGGACGAGGATGTCCATCGAGCCGTCGTCGACGTTCGCGGGGCGCTCGGCGCCGAGCGCGGCGTTGATGTCGACGCCCTTGATGTTCCCGTTGAGCTTGAAGTAGAGGAAGCCGGCGCCCGCGCCCGCCAGGACGACGAGTCCCGCCGCGGTGCAGGCCGTGACGACGAGGGCCCTGCTGCGCTTGGCGCGCGGCTTGCGCCGTCGGCCGCCGCTTCCGCCGCCGCGGGTGGGGCGGCTCGGATCGGTGGTCGCGGGGCTGCTCTCGTCGGGCATGTGCTCCTCAGTCCTCAGCTGCTCGGTTGGCCGGTTACCCCCTGTTTGCAGGGTCAGGCGTGGTCGGACGTCTCTTCGTCCGTCTCTTCGCGTGACGTGGAAACCGGGAAGAAGGGTTGCACAACGCTCTGTGCCCGCCGCGGGGCTCGCGACGGGCACAGAGCGTGCTGACGAGAGCCGGTCGCCCGGCTCTCACCTGGGGGTTTATCCGAAGATGTTGTACTGCGTGTAGCCGGTCCCGATCTTGATGCGTGTGGCAAAGATCTCCGAGGAGGCGGTCCCCGTGCCCGGGTACAGGTACAGCGTGCCGCCGGGCGTGCGGGCCACGTAGTCGGCCTTGCCGTCGCCGGTCACGTCACCCGGCGCCGCGAACGCGTTGTACCCGTCCCAGGTGCGCACCTGCACGCCGGCCTCGAAGGGCGCGGACGCCTTGCCGGTGCCCTTGAGGAGGTACAGCCTGCCGCCGCTGCCGCGGGCGATCAGGTCGCTCCGGCCGTCACCGGTGAAGTCGCCCTTGCCGCGCAGGGAGTTGAAGGCCTGGTAGCCGCTGCCGACGGTGGTGCGGGTGCCGTACGTCCCGTCGCCCTTGCCCGGGTACAGGTAGAGCGTGCCGCCGGAGGTCACCGACAGCAGGTCGGGGTACCGGTCGCCGGTCACGTCGCCGGGCACCACGATGAACTTCCGCGTCGACCAGTCGCTCGCGATCTTCGTGTCCGTGTACGTCGAGCTGGACGCGGACCGGTGCCGCCAGTAGACGTTCCCGTCCGACCTGCGGCGGATGATGAAGTCCTGGTAGCCGTCACGGTTCATGTCGGCCTGAAGGACGAGGTTGTACGCGCTCCAGGACCCGCTCATCGTCTTGCGCGTGGCGAAGCCGCTGCCCGTGGACTCCTTGACGTAGCCCTTGCCGCCGGAGGAGGCCCGGACGAAGAGGTCGGCCTTGCCGTTGCGGCTGATGTCGGTGTCGTCGATGCGCGGACGGACCTTGGGCTGGTACGTGGAGACCTTGGTGAAGGCCTCGTACGTGCCGGAGACGTTGCAGAGCTGACTGCCCTGGCTGATGCCCCAGGAGACGATGCCGACGACCTTGTCGCCCACGACGAGCGGACCGCCCGAGTCACCCGGGCACGTGGTCTTGCCGGTGCTGTCGTCGCCGGTGCCGAGCTGTCCGGCGCAGATCATCTTCCCGGCCTGGAAGTACGGGTCCAGGTTCTGGGTGCAGGCGTCGTCGGAGTTCAGCGGCAGGGTGACCTTCTGCAGCTGGGACGCGATGTCGGCGGTGTCCGCGTTCGAGCTCGTGAGACCCCAGCCGTACACGGTGGCGCTCGTGCCGGCGGCGTACAGCGCGCTGTCGTCCGGTCCGGCCAGCTCCAGCGTGGTCTGGGCGACCGGCTTGGCGAGGGTGAGCAGGGCGACGTCGTTCGTGATGGCGTCGGGGTCGTAGCCGTCGCGCACCCAGCTGCGGGTGACGTCGATGTAGGTGGCGCCGTTGCCGGCGACGGTGACGCTCTTGCTGGTGCCCACGGCGACTTCGCCGTACTTGCCCCAGTCCTGCCGGTTGCCGTTCTCGTCGTGCAGGCAGTGCGCGGCGGTGAGCACCTTGTTCGGCGCGACCAGCGTGCCGCCGCAGACGAAGTACGAGCCGCCCGCGGGGTCGTTGTAGACGAGCTGCACCATCCAGGAGGCGGCGCTCGACGTGCCGCCGATGATGCGGGGCGTGACCTTCTTGTCGCCGCTCGGCGACGGGGACGACGCCGCCGGCTCCGCGGTCTTCGCGCCGGGCGGCGGCTGCACGACCCGGCCGGTGTCGGACTCCCCCGCGTACGAGGTGACGGCGAACGCGCCCGCGCCGATCAGGGCGAGTCCGGCCGCGGCGGCCGGCAGCACCTTGCCGAGTCTTCGGCGGTGCCGGCCGGAGCCGGATATCGATATGTCCATGCAAGTCCCCCCAGGGAGCGATCAGTTGAACGCTGGATGAAGAGCGCGATCGTACAACCCGCCCCGAACAGCACAAAGGGCCGCCCCCGTCACGGATGTGACGGGGGCGGCCCTTGAGCGGTGCTACCGCCCGGAGAAGCTCTCAGTCGTTGCCGTTGCCCGGCGTCGGCGTCGTCTTCGCGATCTGCATCAGGAACTCGGCGTTCGACTTCGTCTGCTTCATCTTGTCGAGAAGCAGCTCGATGGCCTGCTGCGAGTCGAGCGCGTGCAGCACCCGGCGCAGCTTCCAGACGATCGCCAGCTCTTCCGCGTTGAGCAGGATCTCTTCCTTGCGGGTGGAGGACGCGTCGACGTCCACCGCCGGGAAGATGCGCTTGTCGGAGAGCTTGCGGTCGAGCTTGAGCTCCATGTTGCCGGTGCCCTTGAACTCCTCGAAGATCACCTCGTCCATGCGCGAGCCGGTGTCGACCAGCGCGGTGGCGAGAATGGTCAGCGAGCCGCCGTCCTCGATGTTGCGCGCCGCACCGAAGAAGCGCTTCGGCGGGTAGAGCGCGGTCGAGTCGACACCACCGGACAGGATGCGGCCGGAGGCCGGCGCCGCCAGATTGTAGGCGCGGCCCAGACGCGTGATCGAGTCGAGCAGGACGACCACGTCGTGACCGAGCTCCACGAGACGCTTGGCGCGCTCGATGGCGAGCTCGGCGACCGTGGTGTGGTCCTCGGCCGGACGGTCGAAGGTCGAGGAGATGACCTCGCCCTTCACCGACCGCTGCATGTCGGTGACCTCTTCCGGACGCTCGTCGACCAGGACGACCATCAGGTGGCACTCGGGGCTGTTGGTGGTGATCGCGTTGGCGACCGCCTGCATGATCATGGTCTTGCCGGTCTTCGGCGGGGCCACGATCAGGCCTCGCTGGCCCTTACCGATCGGCGACACGAGGTCGATGATGCGGGTGGTCAGGATGCCCGGGTCGGTCTCCAGACGGAGCCGGTCCTGCGGGTAGAGCGGCGTCAGCTTGTTGAACTCCGGCCGCCCGCGCCCGGATTCGGGCGCCATGCCGTTGACGGAGTCGAGGCGGACCAGCGCGTTGAACTTCTCGCGGCGCTCGCCGTCCTTGGGCTGGCGGACCGCGCCGGTGACGTGGTCACCCTTGCGCAGGCCGTTCTTGCGGACCTGGGCGAGCGACACGTACACGTCGTTCGGACCGGGCAGGTAGCCGGAGGTCCGGATGAACGCGTAGTTGTCGAGGATGTCCAGGATGCCCGCGACGGGGATCAGGACGTCGTCCTCGGAGACCTGCACCTCGTTGCCGAAGCCGGCCTCGTCACGGCCACGACGGCCACGACGGTCGCGGTAGCGGCCACGGCGGCCGCGGCGGCCACCCTCGAAGTCGTCGTCGTCCTGCGGACCGTTGTCCCGCTGACGGTCCTGGCGTCCGCCGCCCTGCGGCTGGCGGTTGCCGCCCTGCTCCTTGCCCTGCTCGTCGCCCTTTCCACGGCGGTCGCCGCGGTCACGGCCACCGCGCTCACCGCGGTCGCCGCCACGGTCACCGCGGTCACGGCGGTCACGGCGGTCGCGACGGCCCTCGGCGCCGCCCTCACCGGCGTCACCCTTGGCCTCGCCCTGGGCGTCCGTCTTGGTCTCGGTCTTCGCCTCGGCCGTGACGGTCTCGGGGCTGCCGGCCTCGGAGGTGGCACGGCGGCGGCGACGCTCGCCGCCCTTCTCGTCGCTCGCCGGCTGACCGGGGATGTCGATCTGCTGCTGAGCGGCGGCCTTCGCGGCCTTGGCGTCCTCGGCCTTGACGGCCTTGGCGGCGGGGGCCTCCGTGCCGTTGGCCGCGGCCTCGTCGCCGGTGCGCGCCTTGGAGGTGGCGCGGCGCTTCGGCTTGGTCTCGGTGGTGTCGGCGCTCTTCGCGGGAGCGCCTCCCCCGGCCTGCGCCTCCTTGATGACCTCGATCAGCTGGCTCTTGCGCATACGCGCTGTGCCCCTGATGCCGAGGCCCGATGCGACCTGCTGGAGCTCGGCCAGCACCATGCCCTCGAGGCCGGTACCGCGGCGCCGCCGGGAGCCCGAAGCACCGGCAGCAGGGGCATCCGCAGCGGCGGAGGGCGCGGCAGCGGAGCTGTCGGCGCTCACGCCCATCAGATCGGTGGTGTCGCTCACGAAGGGTCCTTCCCTGGAGCGGACGTCGGCCTGTCTGGCTCGGCGACCGGTTGTGCTGTCCGGCGGTGGTCCTGTCGGTATGGACCGTGCCGGGGCGGTGGTCCGCCAACGCGGCGGAAGAATTCATTGGTGACGGCGAGTCCCGAAGCCGCGGGTTCCACTGGAATGTCTGTGTCACCCGGCTCGATCACACCGGTTCCGGAGCATGCTCGAAACGGTTCAGTGCACGGCACCGAGCAATTTGCGGGGCTCCCGGAAGAATGGTTGTCCCGGAGGGGGACACACAGCACCTCGCCATGGTGGGGTCGGGTGCAGACTTGAGGTTAACACTACCGGATCCAACAAATATTCCCCCTCTCGAATTCCGGCAACCGTGTATCAGTGAGCAAGCGGCAGCACGCTCGCTCCGTCGACATCGAGGTCGAGGCGGTTCGCCGCCCATCCCTCACCGGCCAGCCGGGCGACCTTGTCGGCCGCTGACTCCTCCACAAGGGCGAGGACCGTGGGGCCCGCCCCTGAGATCACCGCGGGAACGCCGTCCGCCCGCAGCCGCTCCACGAGTGCGAGGCTCTCCGGCATCGCGGGAGCCCGGTATTCCTGGTGGAGCCGGTCCTCGGTGGCGGGCAGCAGCAGCTCGGGGCGCCTCGTGAGGGCCTCTACGAGCAGGGCCGCTCGGCCCGCGTTCACCGCGGCGTCCACGTGCGGGACGCTGCGCGGCAGGAGACCGCGTGCGGTCTCGGTGAGTACCGGCTTTCCCGGTACGAAAACCACCGGAACGATGGAACCCGCGGGGTCCATCCTGATCGCCCGGGCCGCGCCGCCGTCCATCCAGGAGAGCGTGAAGCCGCCAAGCAGGCACGCCGCGACGTTGTCCGGGTGCCCCTCGATCTCGGTCGCGAGTTCCAGCAGGGCCGCGTCGTCGAGGCGGGCGTCGCCGCCTATCGTCACGGCGCGGGCGGCGACGATGCCGGCGCAGATGGCGGCCGACGAGGAGCCGAGGCCGCGGCCGTGCGGGATGCGGTTGGCGCAGACGACCTCGAGGCCGCGCGGCTGTCCGCCGAGCAGGTCGAAGGCGGTGCGCAGGGAACGTACGAGCAGATGGGACTCGTCGCGCGGAAGGGTTTCGGAGCCCTCACCTGCGATGTCGATGTTCAGGCCGGAGTCGGCGACCCGGACGACCACGTCGTCGTAGAGACCCAGCGAGAGGCCGAAGGCATCGAAGCCCGGGCCGAGATTGGCGCTGGAGGCGGGGACGCGCACCCTGACGGCGGCGGCGCGGAAGGCGGGACCGGCCATCGCTCGATGACACTCCTTGAGCTGCGGTTCTTGCGTGATGAACGAGGTGACTGCGGTAGAGATCCGATGATTGCTGCCCGTGTGAGAACCCGAAGGCCGCGAGGACTACGACGCCTGCGGCACCGCGGCACATGCCTATGCGGCGGGGTGGGTTCGGTACAGCCTATCGAAGGAAGGTTCTGTGGCGACATAGGGCGCACAGGAGGCGCACGATGCGTGTCGAAAGCCCCCTGTGCACCCCCTGTGCGGAGTTGACCGGTCCGGTCCGTTTACGCCAGGCCGAGGCGCTCGGCCGCGGTGGCCGCGTCGACCGGGACGGTGACGGGCTGCGGGGCGCCCGCGACGGCCCAGTCGGGGTCCTTGAGACCGTTGCCCGTGACGGTGCAGACGATCTTCTGCCCCTTGTCGACCTTGCCCTGCTCGGCGGCCTTGAGCAGACCGGCGACGGAGGCGGCCGACGCGGGCTCCACGAAGACACCCTCCTGGGACGCCAACAGCTTGTAGGCACGCAGGATTTCACGGTCCGTCACTTCGTCGATGAAGCCGCCGGACTCGTCACGGGCGGCCAGCGCGAAGTCCCAGGACGCGGGGTTGCCGATGCGAATCGCGGTGGCGATCGTCGACGGGTCCTTGACGATCTCTCCGCGCACGATGGGCGCGGAACCGGAGGCCTGGAAGCCCCACATGCGCGGCGTGTGCGTGGCGATGCCGTCCGCCGCGTACTCCTTGTAGCCCTTCCAGTAGGCCGTGATGTTGCCGGCGTTGCCGACGGGGAGGACGTGGATGTCAGGCGCGTCGCCGAGCGCGTCGACGATCTCGAACGAGGCGGTCTTCTGGCCCTCGATACGGAACGGGTTGACCGAATTGACCAGCGCCACCGGGTAGTTCTCGGAGAGGGCGCGGGCCAGGTTCAGGCAGTCGTCGAAGTTGCCGTCGACCTGGAGGATCTTCGAGCCGTAGACCAGCGCCTGGCCCATCTTGCCGAGCGCGATCTTGCCCTGCGGGACGAGGACGGCGCAGACCATCCCGGCGCGCACGGCGTAGGCCGCGGCAGAGGCGGAGGTGTTGCCGGTGGAGGCGCAGATGACGGCCTGCGCGCCCTCCTCCTTGGCCTTCGTGATCGCCATCGTCATGCCGCGGTCCTTGAAGGACCCGGTCGGGTTGGCACCCTCGACCTTGAGGTGGACCTCGCAGCCCGTGCGCTCGGAGAGCACCTGGGCGGGCACGAGCGGCGTGCCGCCCTCGCGCAGCGTGACGACCGGCGTGGTGTCGGACACCGGAAGCCGGTCGCGGTACTCCTCGATGATTCCGCGCCACTGGTGGGTCATTGCTCGTTACTCCCCTTCAACACGCATGATGCTGGCGACACCACGCACGGTGTCGAGCTTGCGCAGCGCGTCGACGGTCCCGGTGAGGGCCGCGTCCGCCGCACGGTGGGTGACCACGACGAGGGAGGCCTCGCCGTCCTTGCCCGATTGGCGCACCGTGTCAATGGATACGCCGTGCTCGGCGAAGACCGTCGCCACCTGGGCGAGCACGCCCGGCTTGTCGGCCACGTCGAGGCTGATGTGGTAGCGCGTCACGACCTCGCCCATGGGCGAGACGGGCAGCTGGGTGTAGGCGGACTCACCGGGTCCGGTGGCCTCGCCGAGCTTGTTGCGGCACACGGCCACGAGGTCGCCGAGCACGGCCGACGCGGTGGGCGCGCCACCGGCTCCGGGCCCGTAGAACATGAGCTGGCCGGCGGCCTCGGCCTCGACGAACACGGCGTTGTACGCGCCGCGCACGGAGGCCAGCGGGTGGTCGAGCGGGATCATCGCGGGGTGCACGCGCGCGGTGACGGACCCGCCGTGCGCCGCCCGCTCGCAGATGGCGAGCAGCTTGATGGTGCAGCTCATCTCCTTCGCGGAAGCGAAGTCGGCGGCGGTCACCTCGGTCATTCCCTCGCGGTAGACGTCGTCGAGACGTACGCGGGTGTGGAAGGAGATCCCGGCGAGGATGGCCGCCTTGGCGGCGGCGTCGAAGCCCTCGACGTCGGCGGTCGGGTCGGCCTCGGCGTAACCGAGCGCCGTGGCCTCGTCGAGGGCCTCCTGGTAGCCGGCGCCCGTCGAGTCCATCTTGTCGAGGATGAAGTTCGTGGTGCCGTTGACGATGCCCATCACGCGGTTGATCTTGTCGCCGGCGAGAGACTCGCGCAGCGGCCTGATCAGCGGGATCGCACCGGCGACGGCGGCCTCGTAGTAGAGGTCCTTGCCGTGCTCCTCGGCGGCGGCGTGCAGCGCGGCGCCGTCCTGGGCGATGAGCGCCTTGTTGGCGGAGACGACGGAGGCGCCGTGCTCGAACGCCGTCATGATGAGGCCGCGGGCCGGCTCGATGCCTCCGATGACCTCGACGACCACGTCGATGTCGCCCCGTTTGACCAGCGCGGTCGCGTCCGTCGTCACCAGCGAGGGGTCGATGCCCTCGCGCACCTTCGACGGGCGCCGGACGGCGACCCCGGCCAGTTCCACGGGGGCGCCGATCCGGGCCGCGAGGTCCTCGGCGTGCGTCGTCATGATGCGCGCCACCTCTGAGCCGACTACCCCACAGCCAAGGAGCGCCACCTTCAGCGGACGCGTACGCATCATCGACCTACGCCTTTCATTGAACCCAGCTCAGAGAGCTCAGCCTGCTTGATACTGCTTCAGTGGACCAGTCTCACCCACCGGACCGGGGTTTCTGCCCCCGGTCCGAATCCTGAGACGTGTATTTCATTTATCCGACGTCGAGACGCAGGAGATCTTCCTCCGTCTCACGCCGGACGATCACCCGCGCCTCACCGTCGCGCACGGCGACGACGGGCGGGCGAAGTGCGTGGTTGTAGTTGCTGGCCATGGACCGGCAGTACGCGCCGGTCGCCGGCACGGCGATCAGGTCACCGGGCGCGAGGTCGGCGGGCAGGAAGGCGTCCTTGACCACGATGTCGCCGCTCTCACAGTGCTTGCCCACCACACGGACGAGCATCGGCTCGGCGTCGGAGGTCCGCGAGACGAGGGCGACCGTGTACTCGGCGTCGTAGAGGGCGGTGCGGATGTTGTCCGACATGCCGCCGTCCACGGACACGTACGTACGGAGGGTCTCGAGCGGCTTGATGGTGCCGACCTCGTAGAGCGTGAAGGCGGTCGGGCCGACGATGGCGCGGCCCGGCTCGACGGAGATGCGCGGCGTGCGCAGACCGGCCGCCTCGCACTCGCGCGTCACGATCTCACCGAGCGCCTTGGCGATCTCGTGCGGTTCACGGGGGTCGTCATCGGAGGTGTACGCGATGCCGAGCCCGCCGCCGAGGTCGATCTCGGGCAGCTCGACACCGTGCTCGTCGCGTACCTCGGCCAACAGCGACACGACGCGCCGCGCGGCGACCTCGAAGCCCGCCATGTCGAAGATCTGCGAGCCGATGTGGCTGTGGATGCCGATCAGCTCGAGACCGTCGAGCTTGAGCGCACGCCGTACGGCCTCGGCGGCCTGCCCCCCGGCGAGCGCGATCCCGAACTTCTGGTCCTCGTGCGCGGTGGCGATGAACTCGTGCGTGTGGGCCTCGACGCCGACCGTCACGCGGATCTGCACGGGCTGGCGCTTGCCGAGCCGCTCGGCGATGTGCGACACCCGCACGATCTCCTGGAACGAGTCGAGCACGATCCGCCCGACCCCGACCTCGACGGCCCGCTCGATCTCTTCCTCGGACTTGTTGTTGCCGTGGAAGGCGATGCGCTCCGCGGGCATCCCGGCCGACAGCGCGGTGGCCAGCTCTCCACCGGAGCAGACATCGAGATTGAGCCCCTCCTCGTGCAGCCAGCGCACCACGGCACGGGAGAGGAACGCCTTGCCGGCGTAGAAGACGTCGGCGTCGGCCCCGAAGGCGTCACGCCAGGCGCGGCAACGGGCCCGGAAGTCCTCCTCGTCGAGGAAGTAGGCGGGGGTGCCGAACTCCTCGGCGAGCCGGGCCACTTCGATGCCGCCGACGCGGACCGCGCCGTCACCCGCACGGGTGACGGTCCGCGACCACACCTTCGGGTCGAGGGCGTTGAGATCGGCGGGCGGGGCGGCGTAGTGCCCCTCGGTCAGGACATCGGCGTGGCGAGGCCCGGCGGGGTGTGCGGAACGGCTCATGACTGTCTTCTGCGCTCTCTCAAAGATGTTCGGGTGCGTCGATACCGAGCAGGGACAGGCCGCCGGCGAGCACCGACCCGGCGGCTTCGGCAAGCGCGAGCCGGGCACGGTGGGCGGCCGAGGGTTTCTCCTCCCCCTGCGGCAGCACGGTGTGCTGAAACCCGAGCAACGCGTCGGCCACCACGACAAGCTGCCGGGCAAGCCGGTCGGGGGCGTGGTGGGTGGCGGCGCGGGTGAGGGTTCGGGGGTGAGCGGACAGGGCGGTGTGGAGGGCGACGGCTTCGCCGGGGGCGCCCGCGGTGGCGGGTGCGGACGCCGTGCCGCGTACGTCGCCGGGTTCGGCGGTGAAGCCGAGGGCGGCGGCGCTGCGGGTCAGGGCGCGGGTGCGGGCGTGGGCGTACCGGACGCGGAAGAGGGGGTTGCTCTCGCGCTGGGCGAGATGCCCGCCGTCGATGCGGGGCCGGTCGTGTGCGGCGGGCAGGAGCAGGGCCCAGCGGGACGCGTCGCGGCCGAGGACGGCGGGGTCACGGGGAGCGGGCACGGGCCGCAGATGCACGACGTGCGCGGCACTCGGCTCGGCCGTCTCCCCCTGGACGACGTGGGCCAGGGCGCCCTGCGTGGCGAGGACACGGCGGAGCGAATCGGCGACGACCTCGGCCCTGACCTCGTACGGAATACGGATCTCAAAGCGTTGACCTGCAAGAACATCACTGCCCCCATAGCCACCGCCCCGGGCGAGAATCTCGCGGGCGAGGGCTCCGGGGTCGTCGTCGACGAGGGTGAGATTGAGGAATCCGGGGCCGGTGACCTGGACGCCGGCGATGCCGGGGCTGTCGGCGAGGCGGCGCGAAAGGAGCTCGGCGACGTGCCGGGGCGGGCGTCCGGCGGGACCGGCGAGTTGCAGCGCGACGTTGGTGGAGTAGTCCCCGCACCCACCGGGCCGCGGCCGCTCGACCACGACGCGTGCCGGCACGGCCACGCTGAGCTCACCGTCGTCGACCGCGCGGCGCACGGCGCGCAGGACGGTACGGGAGAGCTCGACGGGAGTCACGGGACAAGCGTATGGGAGGAGGGGGGTGGGTGAGCGACCCGGTTTACCGGATGGTCCGGCATACGGACACCCTCGGATCCCCCGTACCGCCTAGCCTCCGGCACGCCCGGCGCGCTCGGCCTCTTCGGCACCGCGACCGCCGTCACGCCCGCGCTCACTCAACTGCCGCACGACCCGTACCAGTTCACTGGGCTCGAAGGGTTTGGCGAGGAAGGCGTCGACCCCGACATCGAGTCCGGCATCGACCTCTTGGATGGTGCAAGCGCTGACGATCACGACAGGGACACCGCGCGTATGAGCGTCGGAACGAAGCCGCGCGGCGGTGCGCAGCCCGTCGAGTCGGGGCATCACGACGTCCAGGGTGATCACATCGGGCCGAACCTGATGCACCACGTCCAGACATTCGGCACCATCGGCCGCGGTCACGACCTCGAAGCCCTCCAGCTCGAGATTGACCCTGATCAGCTGCCGAATCACCTTGTTGTCGTCCACAACAAGCACTCGGCCGGACGCGCCTGGCACAACTCGAGAGTAGGACCGCCGACGCCACCGCGTCCGGGTTTTCCCCACTTCCGCCCCCTACAGGGGACTACCACCCTCGCGCGCCCCCGCAGAGAGCCCTCCCAGGACGCCACGTCAGCAGCGAAATAACTGTTCATGGGGACCGCGACAGAGCTGGTAGGGTTCTACCCGTCGCCACGCCAGCCGCGGCGAACACGCCCCCGTAGCTCAGGGGATAGAGCAACGGCCTCCGGAGCCGTGTGCGCAGGTTCGAATCCTGCCGGGGGCACTTCGCAGTAACCAGGGTGATCAAGTCTCTGACCTGCGCAAGTGCCAAGCATGAAGAGCCGGACCCAGTCCCACTGGGTCCGGCTCTTTGTCGTTCTCAACCGCTGATCGCGAGTGAGTGGCGAGTGAGAAATCAGGCCCCTTCCTCGCCCCACCCCATCGCCTCCTCGATCTTCTTGTTGTTCACCTCCTCGTGGCCGTCGATGCAACCCTCGTACCGACGGTGAATAACCTCGGGCGAGTTGCCCGCGCGTCGGGCGACCTCGGCAACGGGGACTCCCGCGTTCAGCCAGTTCGTGATGCAGGTGTGCCGCAGGTCGTAGGGACGATGAGCGAGCGGTGAATCCACCCTGTCCGGCGGGAGCGCGATGGGACGCGCTTCCTGCCACACCCGCCAGTAGCTGGACGTCCCCAGCACTTCGCCGCGCTCATTGGCGAAGATCCGGCCGTCCGTCGCCACACCGAACTCCCTGACGTGCTCGCGCAGCATCGCGACCAGCGGGGGCGGGATGGGTACTGGCCGGTCTGCCTTGACCTCCCGAGACTTCAGCCCTCGCTTGTCATGCCGCTCGCCCGAGTCGGTCCACTTTTTGCCCGACACCGGACGAGTCTCCTGGAGAGTGAGGGTTCCCCAGCCCTTCTCAGGCAGGTGGCAGTCCCTTTCACGGAGACCAACGACCTCGGCCGGCCGCATGGCTGCGTAGAGCTGGCAGGCGAAGAACGCAACCAGACGGCGGCCGCGGTTGCGATGCACCGAGCCGACGTACGAGACCGCCGTGAGGAGCTGGCCGCCCTGGACCGCGTTCACCAAGACCCGGGGGTCCACGACGTCTCCTCGGGTGGAGCCGGGGCGCTTGACTCCAGCGAGGGGGTTGACGTCCAAGTACCCGCACTCAATCGCGTACTCCATTGCGGTGTTGAACCCGCGGCGCCGACGCTTGTAGGTCTCCCCCGCCACCGGGCTGTCGTCCAGTTTGAATGACAGCCGGTACTGAATATCCCGGATCACTCTTGGGTCAGTGAGAGCCGACAGGGGAAGCGAGCGGCGTTTAAGCCACGTGCAGGCTCCCGCGAGGTCCACGGGAGGCTCTTCGCCCTCGTGTGTCGGTACGACAGCCCACCGGACCGCCAAGCGTGCCTCTTCGGGCGCGGGCGCCTTTTTTCCGTCCTCCATCATCGCGAGCGCCACCGTCGCGAGGCTGTCCGCCAGCCCCTCTCGTGTCTTGGCTGCAGACGTACGCCATCGGCTCGCCATGTACTCGCGGCTGAAATCCCACCAGGACGGATCGGGCCTGGCGTTCGCCTTGGCGGCAGCCGCTCTGAATTCAGACTCAGGCAACCCGGACACCACGTCGAAAGCCTCGCCCTTGCGCATCGCCCTCACGATTTCTGAGCGACGATGATCAGCGAGGGTGACGGTGGCGAAGCTGGCCGTTTTGACCTTGCCCCCCACCGTCCAACGAAGCTGGTACGGCGCCCGTTTGCTCCGTACCTGGTTGATCTTCCACACCCGCACATCCGTGGAAAGCGTCGGCTCTTCCGCTGCGGGCGGGCGCCCGCTCTCGCGGGCGCCCTGGGCGTTCGGGGTGTTGCGGTAGGTCACGCGGCCTCTTCCAACGTTCCGATCCAGCGCTCCAGTTCCGATCGCCGAATGCGAACCGCGCCGTTGGGGAGCTTGATGGACTTAGGTCCCTTCCTGAGCTGGCGCCAGCGGTAGAACGTCGCTCGCGGAACGCCGATCTCTTCAATGACCTCGGGAATGGTCAACATTTCGTCGCGGAGCTTGGCCATGAACTGGTTCTCCGTTCGCGGAGCGAAGCTTTGAGAGACGTCGACCGCCTCTGGGGAATCCGCAACATCCGCCACGCCGCAACATTGCAGGTCAGCGGCTTGGATTTGTGGCGGATAGCGGTTGTGTGGCGGATAGGTGCCGCCACACCGGGGTGGCGGCACCTATCAACGGGGTCGGAGGTCAGCCCGCGAGATGGAGCGGGAACGTGGCAGCTTCCGGGGTCGTGTGGCGGTTTTCATCCGCCACAGGCGCGCTATCCGCCACAGATTCACCCCCTGTGAGCTGCGGTGTTGCGGCGTGGCGGATGTTGCGGATTTCAGGGGGCGGGGGGCAGTAACGCTCCCAGGCATCGGTGAGGTCTTCCGCGTAGTAGCCCTTGGGGGTGCTGCTGCCCATCCGGATGCCTCGGGGGCGGATGGGCTTGTTGTTCGCAGTCATGTACTGGCCGAGGAACTTGGACAGGGCCCGGGATGTGAGGGGCTTGCCGTCGTCGTTGATGTCGCCCCAGGGCGCGTCGTCGAGGCCGAGGAGGACTTCGAGGATGGCGGCGGTGGGCATGCGGTCGGCGCCGCAGAACACGCGGTCGCGCAGGTCTGTCAGCAGCCGGACACCAAGGGAGGCGTCGTCGTCCATGCAGGCGGACCGGATGAGCTCGACGCAGGCGGCGCGGGCGCGCTCGGGCCAGTGCCCGCCGGCCGCGTCGGCGACCGCGAGCAGCGGTTCCCACACGTCGGCGGGTCGGTCGGTGACGCCCTCGGGCATCTCCGGCCACGCGTCGGTGACCTGGTTGTGCACGGTGGCGGCCCAGTCGGCGAGCCGGTCGCGCAGGGCGTGGCCCTGCTTCTCGTGGCTGCGGCGCCGGTAGGGCTCGCACGTCTCGTTGGGGGCGCGTTTGCGCATGCGGATGATGACGGAGCGGGTCAGGATCGTGTCGGGCAGCGAGCCGAGTCCGGCCATGGCGACTGCGCAGAACGAGGAGAACCACTCGGGGGCCTGGTTGGCGCCGTCGCCGACGCAGCGCAGCATCTTGCCGCCACGCCGGTAGCCGGAGTTGAGGAACCCGCGGACGGGTTCGTTGTCCCCGGCCTTGGGGCCGAAGACGGTGTCGATCTCGTCGAACAGCAGCGTAGGCCGCCCCTCGGGCAGTTCCACCAGCCGGAACAGCGCGTTGGGCGAGGCGTTGACGGTCGTCGCGGCGCGCGGGGTGAGGGTCTCGACGATCTCCAGTGCGCGGGACTTGCCCGAGCCGGGTTCCGGGGAGAGGAACGCGATGCGGGCGGTGCCGTCGAACGCGTCGATCAGGTGAGCGTGCGCGTCCCACAGAGCGACGGCGACATAGGCGTGTTCGGTGGGAAAGACGTTGAAGCGGCGGTGGAACGCTTCGACCTCGTCGAGCAGCGCGGCGCCGTCGATGGACTCGGTGGGCGTATTGGGGCTGGTCATGCGGCGTTCCTCCCTTCCTGAGTGGTGGTGCGCAGCGGGCACGCGGTGCGGTGGTAGTCGTGGGCGGCGATGAGGTCGAGCACGTCCGCTCGGCCGCGGGCGCTCAGGTTCCGGCCGCAGGCGCAGGTCGACGTCGCGGTCGGCGGGCGGCGGTGGGGGGTCTGCACGGTCAGCCACGCGATCGGGCCGTAGCCGGGTGCGGTGCTGGCTTCGTCCTCGGTGAGGACGGTGCAGGGAAGAGCTGAAAGGACGCCTTCGGCGTCGTCCTTCGGCCGCACCATCGCCAGGGCCGCAGGAGCTTTGGTGGCGTGCTCACGGCCGGTCGTGGCCTGGTGAGGCAATCCAGGGGAGGAAGCGGGGGTGGGGCTGGTCATGTCGCCTCCCTGGGGGTGGCGTGGGTGAGGATCCAGTCCATGGCGCTGCGGATCGTGGTGGTGCACTCGGCGACGGACAGTCCCGTTGACTCCCCCGCCGCCTGGATTGCTTCCTCCACGGTGGAGCGGCTGATGTTCCCCCAGGCGACGAACCGGGCCACCTTGCACGCGCTCTTGTGCAGGGTGTTGTTCCGGGAGTGGTCGCCCGCAGCCCGGATCACGGCGCACTCACGATCCAGCGCGACCTGAGCGGCCTTGGTGCCGTCGCGGACCGGTGTCATGACCGTGTGCGGGGCGGGCTTGGGCCGCTCGGAGAGCTGTTCAGAGAGCCAGACGGGCAGTGGGGCGACGGGGGATTCGTCGGTGACGGTGTAGGCGCCGTGGGGGGTGGTGCTGCCGGGGGCGACGACGTAGCCGCCCCAGCCGCGGGTGTCGATGTGGTGCCCCAGGCGGCCCGCGCTCGAGTGCAGCCGCGTCCCGGCGGGTTGGGTGAAGTACAGGTGCTGTCCTCCGGTGGGGGTCCGCACCTGGTAGGTGGGCGGGAGGGTCTGGCCGGCGCGCTCGCAGAGCGCAGAAAGACTTTCGACGCCGTCAGGCGTTCCTTCTTGCTCTTCCGGCTTCCGCACGTCCAGGTCGACGACCAGCAGCCCAGAGGGGCCGGTCGCGATCCCGATGTTGTACGCCTGGACGGTCCAGGCGGCGGTGACCAGGTCGGGGTCGGTGGTGGCGCGCTGTTCGGGCTTGCGGTGACCGTTAGTGCAGCGGCCGGTGCCGGGGCAGAGCCGTTCCGCGTGGCCGGCGGGCCGCTTGTCGCCGGGACGCAGCGGGAAGACGTGCCAGCCGCGGCGGACCGGTTCCAGCGCCGAAGCGAGCAGGGCAAGGCTGGTCATGCCGCCACCCCCAGCCGTGTGCGCAGGTGAGCGTGGGCGGCGTGGCCGATGAACTGGGTGTAGGCGGGCGGGATGCACTCGCGGATGCCGTCGCGGTTCATCCACGGCACCTCGAGGATGTCTCGCGCGGCCTGGACGCCGGAGAAGTTGCCGACGTACTGCCCGTACCAGCCGGGCGGAACGGGGCGGCCCATCTTGGCCTGCGGCACCGTGTGGACCGGGTGCTCGGGCGGAGTGAGAGTGAATCCGCCGCCGGTCTCGAAGAACCGGTGCCGGTACGTCTTGAGCCCGAACATCGTCCCGCACAGCATCACCGGGTTACGCAGCTTGGCGGCAGCGCCGCGGACGTTCTCCATCACCCATGGCCGCCCCGTCGCGTTCAGAGCCTCACGGGTCGGGGCGATCAGGTCGGGGTGGGCATTGCCGCGGATGCGCTGGCAGTCGGTGTCGTGCTGGCAGGGCGGTGAGGTGTGGATGAAGTCAAAGCCGGCGCCGAACTCGCGGATGAACTCGATCGCGTCGGCCTGATGGAAGGCGAGCGGGTAACGGGGCTGGGCGTCCTTGTCGACGCCGGTCACCTCGAACCCGGCCCGGTGGTAGCCCATGCCTGCGCCGCCCTGGCAGCAGAAGTCATCGAGCAGGCACGGGCGTTGGCTGGCCCGGTGCCGGATGTCAGTGGGTTGGGTCATGCTTGGCCTCTCCAGTTCTGTCAGTGAGCTGGGGTGAGGGGCAGCCGCGGTCTTTGGCGAGAGAGCGGCTGCCCCGGCTTGTGGTGAGTTGAAGGGGGCGCAATGACGACGGCCTGGCTGGTGCTGGCGGTGGGCGATGCACGGCAGTACGGCGGGAACGACGGATACGACGACAACCCGAGTGAGCACTACAGCTGGGACAGCACAGTTCCCAACCACAGCCGCTTGACTGTGGGGGACGTGATCGCGCTGTGGGACAAGAGGGAACTGATCGGCATCTCGGTCATCCACGGCATCGACACCGGCACAGCAGACAAGACCGTCTACTTCTGTCCGGCGTGCAAGAAGGCTGACTTCAAGCGGCGGTCCCGGATGACTCCCGCCTGCCGCTGCAACCAGTGCAGCGCGACCTTCGACACGCCAGGTCACAAGGTGAAGACAGTCACGACCTACCGGTCCCGACATGGGCGGACCTGGATCGACGGACGGGGCCTGCTGACCGGTGCGGAACTGCGGGCCCTGTGTGACTCGCCGAACTCACAGCTGAGCATGCGCCCGGCCCGCTGGGAGAAGGTCCGCGATGCACTGATGGCGACCAGGCAGGCGGACGCTGTGTCCGGCCTGGTCGGCCAGAAGCACAAGCGGGTGCCCATCCCCGGCGGCCACCGGTTCGCGAAAGTCCGGGCCCGCGTGGGGCAGACGGCCTTCCGGGCAGTGCTGCTGCGCGAGCAGGGCGAGCAGTGCGCCATCAGCGGCCCGGCCCCTGCCGATGTGCTCGAGGCAGCGCACTTGTACAGCTACGCCGAATCAGGGGAACACCACGACTTCGGCGGACTGCTTCTTCGCCGGGACTTGCACCGACTGTTCGACAAGGGCCGTATTGCTGTCAATCCGGAAACAGGCCTCCTGGATGCAGGCCCTGAACTGGACGCCTATCCCGCCTACGCGGAACTCCACGGCAAGCCGCTCGCTTTGGACCTGCGTCCAGAGCACCGGGTATGGCTGGCAGCGCACTGGAACACGCACCGGGCCAATTCCTAGCCTTCAAGCGAGAGGGGGATGCCGTGGGAAGCGCTGCCATCGCGCTGGTTGCAGCAGTCGTAGGTGTTGCCGGGACCCTACTCGCGCCGGTCCTGGCCCACAGATCCGGGGCACGAGCTCAGAAGGCGGAGTTCGAGCGCCAGCAGCAGGCAGCCCACGCGCAGTGGGCACGCGAACAGCAGCAGTCAGAACTTGCCGTGCGCCGCACCTGCTACATCGAGACGAACGCGGCCTACCGCCGCTACCGCACTCAGCAGATGAACTACTTGTGGCACGTGCATCGCGGCGAGGTCACCGAGGCAGGAAAGGACGAACTGGAGGCAGCACGCATGGCTCACCACGCCGCCTTCGCCGAAGCCCAGATGGTCGCCTCACCTGCTGTGCTCGCTCAGCTCGATGACGTAGCCAAGGCGCTGTCCGAGGGATACCGCAGGACCAAGTGCCTGGAAGAAGGCAACCCGGATCCGGGCGACACATTCGAAGTGATCGAGGCCTATCTTCATTGGATCTGGGAGCGGTGGGAGGAGATGCGCGCCGTCATGCGCGCAGACCTCGGGCTGACCAACTCCCCAGCAGGGCCTCTGTAGCTGGTCCAGGCGATGGCCTGGCGGCACACTACGGATACCGGCGTCCACTCAGAGGTGCCGGCTGGCAAGGGCGGCCCCAGTTCTTTGGCGAGATGCGGGGGCCGCCCTTGGCGTAGCTAGAAGGGGGGTTCGTCGCTCTCTGGCTTGCTGGCCGGTGCGGCGCTGCCGGGGGTGTTCCACGCGTCGTCACCGGCCGCGGGGGCGGACTGTGTGGGGCGCTTGGCGTTGATGGTGACGGTGGTGAACCGGACGCTCGCGCCGATTTCGTCGACCTCCATGACGAGCATCGAGCGGTTCTCGCCCTGGTCGGTCTTCCAGTCGTGCTGCCGGATCCGCCCGTGGGCGACGACCCGAGCCCCCTTGGTCAGGGAGTCCGCGGCGTGCTCGGCGAGCTGTCGCCACGCGGCGCAGCGGAAGAACGTCGCGTTGCCGTCCTTCCACTGACCCGAGTCCTTGTCGTAGGTGCGCGGGGTCGCGGCGATGGTGAACTTGGCGAGCGCGGCGCCGCCCTCGGTGAACTTGAGTTCCGGGTCGGCGGTCAGGTTGCCGATGACGGTGATCGGGGTCTCTCCGAACGACATCAGGACTCCTTCTTGGGTGCATCGCTGTGGAACCGGACGGTTCCGCGGTCGTGACCTTTGTGCAGGTGGCGCGGTGCGTCGGGGTGGTGGTCGTTCCAGTCCTCCGCGCACACCTTGTGCGCGGGCTCGCCGTCGTGGGAGCGCAGGGGGGTGGGCTTGCCGCACAGGGCGCAGGGACGGGGGCCGGTGTGGTCGCAGTGCTGTGCGCCGTGCCAGTCCAGAAGTGGCATGACCAGCACTCCCGCCTAGTACTGGTCGCGGGCGTCGTAGAAGTTGCAGTCGCAGTCGTCGGGGTGCGGGCAGTCGCAGCCGCAGGGATGCAGCGTGCCGATGCAGGAGCACTGGCACATGGCCTCTCCGCACGGTTCTTCCTCGGGCCCGTCTTCGGGGCCGGTGTAGGTGAGTGGGCTGGCCTCGCTGTGTGCGAGTTCCAGGCACTGGGCGAGCCCTCCGGCGCAGTCCATTGCCGTGCTCAAAAACTCCTGAACGAGGGCGACGTGCCGGGCCGGGTCCTCGCCGATGGCGGAGCCCAGGTGGTCGTTGGTGCCCAGGACATCGAGCGCGGTGCCGATCTGCTCCATGGCCTGCGGCAGCCGCTGGGCCAGGGTCTTCAGTGCCCCAACCGCGTCGTACGCCTCGTCCGGGTACGTCAGGCCGGGCTTGGTCGGGGAGTTGGGGAAGGTGAGGTGGTTGAACGCGCGGATGGCCTCGGCTGCCTGCCGGGGGAGCGTCGCAGCATCGGCGGTGGTGGTCGTCATGCGGCCTCCTTGGTCAGTTGTGCAGGTGGGTGTGTGAGCGGGCGAAGGCGCCCCGGGCGTGGGTGGTGACGTGGGTGTTCTTGGTGACTGGCCCGGTGTAGACGGCCTTGGAGACGCTGCGCCTGGCGCGGGAGATGGCGACGCCGATGGAGAGGGCGGCGAATGCGAGGCCGGTGAACAGGGCGCCCATGGCGATGACTCCGGTGACGCTCATGGAGGCGAATCCCTTCAGCACGAGCCAGGCACCGCAGCCGATGCCGGTGGTGCCGGCGCCGATGCCGAGGGAGGCGACCGCGACACCCGCAGCCCAGGTGGGCACGATGCGGCGGTCGTCCTGGTGGACAGGGGCGGCGTCCCCGAAGGGCGGGGCCGGGGTGTCGTCCTTGAAGTAGGTCGGTATCTGCCGCACCGGCGCTGCGGGGCGGTAGGCCTCATTGATGAGGCGTCGGACTTCGGCGTTGGCGGCGGCATCGCTCATCCGCGGCGACCACGCCCTTGGCAGTTGCTCGTTCTCGGTCACGGGTGGTCCTCCGGTCGGATGTGGTCAGGAGATGTTCTGGGCGGCGCCGATGAGGGCGCGCAGGACGGCGTGTATGGCGTCGGCGGCGCCGGTGTCGGCGGTGAAGAACCCGAAGAGGAACACCGCGGTCGCGGCGAGCGGGCCGACGATCCGGCCGCGCAGCAGGGCGAAGGTGAGGATGCCGAAGAGGGCGACGGCCGACAGGGTCACAAGCACGAATGGCCTCCCGGGACGGGGAGCGGGCGGCATCCGGTGGTGTGGATGCCGCCCGCGCTAGGTGACGGTGTGTGGTTGTAGTGGCTACTGGTTAGTGGCTACTGGCAAGCCGGATAACGCCTGTTGAAGGCCCCTGGTGGCCAGTAGAGGGATGTTCTAGTGGCAAGTTGGCAGTAGCCACTAGCCAGTAGCCGTCAGTGAGCGGCTCAGGCGTGATCGGGGTGGACGTAGACGGAGTGCGGCCCGTTGTCCTGATAGACCAGCTCCCCGCGCTCGGCGGCGTCCTTGAGGGCCTTGCGCACGGCCTGACGGCTGCGGCCGACCTTCTCCGCGACCGCGGACGGCTTCATGCCGGCGCGCCCCGCTTCCTTGATCGCGGCGATCGCGTCCGGGAGCCAGTCCGGCCCGTCCTCCCGGCCACCGGGGTCGCGCAGCGCGGACAGGTTCAGCCCGTTCGCGGGTGCGGCCGGCGGCGCGTCCGGGTCGGGCGCGGTGGCGAACTGGGCATCGATCTCCTCGCGGAAGCGGCGCATCAGGTCATCGTCCGCACTCGGCTTTGCGGCCTGGTCCACGCGGTGGGCAGACAGGTTCAGCCCGCTCCCCGAGATCGAAGCCGGCTGCTCGGTGCCGGTCTCCGGTCCGAGGTCGCGCATCCACGCGGTGCGCTCCGCGTCCCACCGCCGTGCGTAGTCGGCGCCTGCTGCGTTCGCTGACACGGCGTCCAGGCGAGGGTGCCGGTCGGACGTGGCGACGGTGATGTCGCGGATCTGGGAGGGCTTGATCCGCCATGCCTTGAACAGCGCCCCGGGGGACTCGAGGGTGCCCATGAACCCGGCGCCCTTGAACGGAGCTTGGTCCACGCGCAGCCCGCGGCGTCCGGGGAACATCTTGGACAGGTCCATGCCCTCGGTCTCGCCGCCGGTCAGGGCCACGCGGATCTTGGCCTCGCGGCGGATGATCAGATTGCCCAGCACGCTGCCGGTCGCGCCGAGGGCGGTGATGACCGTGCGACCGCCCATGGCGCGCTGCATGCGGATGAACTCCAGGATGCGCTTGGCGAGTTCCTTCATCCGCCGGTCCGTCGAGACGAGGATTTCGGCGCCCTCGTCGATGACCAGCATGATCTGCGGAATGTCCGCGCTGACCGGGAGCAGGTCGGTGTCGTGCTTTGCCATCAAGCTCTGGTAGGCGCGCTTGCGGTGCAGACCGATGGCGATCGCAGCGTCCAGCAGTTTGAGGGCTTCCTCATACGTGCCGGCCAGCCAGTCGATGCCGGGCCGTACTGGCTTGCCGTTGTCCTGGGTCAGCTCACCGTTCAGCGCGGGAAGTACCCAGGGCAGGCCGGCGGATCCGGCGTTGAGGTCGATGACCCAGGTCAGCATGTCGGTGGTGCGGGAGAACCCGCCGAGGATGCCGTGGAGGAGGTTTGTCTTGCCCGAACCGGTGGGGCCGACGACCAGGGCGCACTGTTCGCGCACGTAGGCCAGTACCTCGTCGCCGTTGGTGCGAAAGCCCCACGGGATGCCGGTGTGGACGGACAGCGGGCCGTAATCATCGGGGTATTCGCGCAGCTCAGACAGGACATTGCGGCTGGTGACGTCCAGGATCGCGCGGCCCTGGTCGACGCCGGGGCCGAAGGACGCGGTGCAGCCGTGCGGCAGTTTCGCATCCGCCGACAGGGCGGGACCGTGCTGCGCGAGCCGGTCGTAGGTGATGCCGCCGGTCGGTTCGAGATCGAGGGAGTAGCCGTTGCCGGTCTCCCACATCTCCACCGCCAGCACCTTCACGGTGACACTGCAGATCCGCTGGATCCGCTCCACCCACGCGGCAGCGATCGCCCGCCGCTCCGCGCTCACCTCACGCGCGACCTGGCGCCGCTCCGCGGCCAGGGCCTCTTCCTCGCGGGCTTCCTCATACAGGGCGACGGAGCGGGCGCCGGCGCCCATCCCGACGCCGATCGTGGCGAGCGAGCCTAGGGCGGCCCAGGAGAGGGGGCCGGTGGTGATGGCCCAGGTGGTCCATCCGGCGCCGACCAGCCAGGAGGCGGCCTTGAAGGCGAGGGTGCGGCCCGCGTTGCGGACCTTGAGCCCGGCCACGGTGTGACCGAGGGCGCCTGCGCCGCCGACAGCCAGAGCCCAGGCTGGGGGCATGGACAGGGCGGCGCCGGTGGTGGCGATGGCCAGGGCTCCGGTGGTCGCGGACAGGGCGCCGGTCACGGGTCCGTGACCGGCGGTCCAGTCCAGCACCGGGCCACTGTCCGCCTGTTTCTTCTTGTTTGCGGCAGTGGTGGCACTCATGTCAGACGTTCCAGCCCTTCTCGGCCTCAGGGCCGTTGCGGGGGTCCTCGTGACGGGCGATGTCGTGCTCGTGGGCCTGGCGGAACAGCGGCCCCATGTCCTCGGCGACCGCGACCGCGCTCATCAGGGCGCCGAAGATGTCGCTGAAGCCGTCCGCCACCTCCTTCTCCAGCGGGAACTCCGAGTCGGCGCGCTCCGCGAGGGTCTTCATCACGTTCGCCACCGAGGTGAGCGCGGCGGGGAGGCTTTCGACCATGGTCAGGATCTCCATGGCGTCCTCGGGGTCATACGCCTGCGCGGCCTGCTCCATCTCCGCGGCGTGCTCTTCGAACCGGAACCCGGACACGTGCTCTCCTTCACTACTGGTCGATGTGTGATCGGTGCTGTTCGGGACGGGCCCGGCCGGGCGGTCCACCTGGTCCCCGAGCCCGTCCGTGACGTCCTTGGCGGCTTCCTGATCGGCCGCGTCCTCCGCGGCGGCCTGCTCCTCGCGGATCGCTTCGTCACGCTCGCTTCGCTGGTCACGGGCCGCGCTGGTCAGCCGCCGGTAGAGGCGCCGGCCGGGGTGGACCAGCCAGGGCAGGCCCAACTTCCGGCCCAACGGACTGGCCAGGAAACCGAGCAGACCGATCGGCAGGGCGAGCAGGGCGGCCAGGACGCGGCGCCCGTGGAAGCGGCCTGCAGAGCGACGCAGCGCCTTCCGCGCGGCCTGCCGGGCGGGCGCCTTACGCACGGCCGACCGCCCGCCGGCCACCTTCCGCGCGGTGGCCGCATCCCGGCGCGCCCGCTGCTTGGCAATGGCCGCCTGCCTGACCGCACGCGCCTTGCGGCCCGCGCCCCCGAGCATCCGGCCCGCCAGACCACCCGACCGCGCCCGCGCCTTGCCGGCACCGGGCTTGTTCGTGCCGGCCCTGGGCTTGTTGGGCTTCGGAGTGTTGCGGCGGGCATCAGCCACCGCACGGCGTGCGGCGGTGCCCTGCTGCCGCTTCTGCGCCCGTATGGCCCCGGCCTGCTTCTGCGCCCTACGCAGCGCCTTGACCTGCCCCGCCTTGGACAACGCCCCCGAAGCAGCGCTGCCGCCGCTCTTGAGACCGGCGGACTTGTTCAGGGAGACCGGCGCGCGCTGCTTGCCTGCCCCGGACTTGCCCTGACCGGCCCCGCCGCGCCCTGAACCGGCGCCCGGCCCGCGCCGCTTCTGACCGGGCACCTTGCCCGATCCGCTAGCTGTACGACCACCGCCTGAACTGGACTTGCGTCCGGCGGTGTTGAGTCCGCCAGCGTGCTGGCGGGCCGCTGTGCGGGCGGCGGCGCGTTGTGCGGCCTGCTTCGGGCGCGGGTTGCGGCTTCGGTAGGAGGCCACGGTGCCGAGGACCGCCATGCCGGTTGCGGCCACCGCTGCGGCGATCGGCCCGCCGACCAGCCCGGCCGCCGCGATCGTGGAGACGGTCGCATTCGCCCCGGACAGGGCCAGCGGAGCGACCGGCCAGCCGCCGGGCGCGTCCTCTACCTGGCTGTTCTTCTGCTCCGCCTTGTCCACAGCCTGTGCAGGGGCCGGGACGGGCGGGGTGTCGGTGGTGGCGGGGGCCACTACCGCTTCCGTACTGGTGTCGGTCATGCTGAAGGCACTCCTTCCGGAGTGAAAAGCAGGACCCGAACGAGCTCGTGAGAAGGTGCGTTCGGGTCCTGCGCTTGTGTGGGGAACGCGCTGTTCAGACGGCGTTGTGAGTGGGGTGCGCGGCGGCGATCTCCTGCCAGCGGCGGTTCTCCGCGGCGTCCACGTGCTGCACGCGGACTTGGAAGGTGCAGCCCTTGACCGTGCAGCGGTGCACCGCGCTGAAGTACGCGGCCTCCACCTGCGACAGGAGCCACAGCGCGGAGGAGAGGACTGCGAGCACGCACGGGGTGATCAGGGCGAACGGCACCCCGTAGGAGTGGAGGTGGCCGCCGATCAGGGTGGCGACGGCGAGCGCGACGACGATGAAGGCGGCGCTCAGGGTCCGGCGCACGCGAGGGCTCGGTTCCATGCAGAACTCCCAGTTCATGGGGGATTTCAGGCGGCGCGCTGTTCCTCGGGGGCGGCGCACGGGCCGCACATGCCGAGCGAGGTGGGGATGACGTATCCGGCGTCGCGCCGGCACTTGGGACAGATACGGCGGGCGACGTTGGCCTTGGCCAGGGCCGCCCACTTCGCCGGCGTCATCGGACGGACGGGAAGGGCCAGGTCGATCCGGTAGAGGTAAGCGACCAGCGGGCCCCGACGCCGCCGGGGCCGCTCAATCTGCAAGGCGACGTCCTGCCCGCCGGGCCTCAGCCCGAGGACGCGGAGTTGGCGGTAGGTGGCGTAGCCGTCCGGGGCCAGGCGCCACCGGTAGACGGGGAGCGTGGCCATCACTGGCTCGCGATGGCCAGCTCAGCCCCGCTGTCGCTGGGGTCGCGCTGCTCGGCGTAGCGGGAGGACACCCACCCGACCGACCAGCCGCACAGCTCCACAGCCTGCCGCACCGACAGCGCCACCTCGTAGGCCGCTGCCACGACCTGGCGGGCCTCATCCTCCTCGAGCTTGCCCTGCGCCGGTCCTCGCGCGAGGAGCGCGTCGCGTTCACGGGTCAGGCGCTCTTGGCGTTCACGCTGTTCACGAGCCGCCCGATCGGCACGCTCGCGCTGCTCGGCCTCGGCCCGCTGGCGGGCCTCGTGTTCAAGGCGTTCGCGTTCCTGTTCACGGTGTTCACGCTCGCGTTCACGGCGTTCACGGATCTCCCGCTCAGCCGCCTTGGCCCGCTCCCGCTCTTCGCGCTCCTCACGCCGCCGGCGCTCCTCCCGCTCGGTCTGTTCGCGGGCCAGCGAAGCTTCGTGGTCACGCTGTTCACGCAGCACGAGAGCGGCGTGCTCGCGCTCCTCCCGCGCGTCCGCACGGGCCTGCTCGGAACGCTCCCGGGCCTCCTGCTCGCGCTGTGCGCGCTCGGCCCTCCGCTCGGCTTCCAGCGCCGCTACGGCGGCGGCGATGGCCCGCCGGTAGGCGAGGCTGGTCTCCGCGGTAACGATCAGCAGCAGAGGCGCCACCGAGTGGACAGCCACGCCGACCAGGTCCTTTTTCAGTGCGGAGTCGGCGATGTTGAGCGCCCACGTCATCAGGCCGGTCATCCACCGCAGGACGATGGGCCAGTTCCCGCCGTGCCCGCCCAGGCGGGCCAGGACGTCGTCGAGCTTGACCACGATGACCACTGCGGCATCCACCACGAGCGGCAGGATTGGAGCCGTCCACGCCCACTGGGGGGCCGTGTGCTTGGCCATCAGCGGCGTGACGGTGAGGATCGAGTAGAGCATCGCCCCGCACACGATCAACCACGTGCCGCCCGACAACGCGCGCTCGGCTGAACGCGTCTGAACACTGTTCACGCCCCACCCCCGATCGGCTCCGGAGCGGGCATGAACGCCCGGCGGAACCCGTTCGAGGCGGCGTCGTAAATGAACGCCTCACAGCGCCACTGAACGTCAGCCGCCGGGCGTTCACTGGCGGGCCCCCACGCGTCCACGCCGTGCGTGGCCGTGTCGGCATAGGCGTCCTCGCGGTAGCGGTAGACGGTGTGGGGCTCGCCGTGGTGCAGCAGCACCGTGAGCGTCCGCCCCTCCAGCCGCTCGCTCTCCAGCTCCTGGCGGAGCCTGCGGATCTCGATGTCTGTGAGGAGGAGTTCCTTCTGCGCCGCGGCCAGTTCCTCCATCGCCCGCTTCAGGATGGCGGCCACCTCGGACGTTGTCGCCTCGGCCCGCTCGGCGCGGTCGGTGAGGGCGTACAGCTCGCGGATGTGCTCGCCGAACGCCTCGTTCGCGGACCCCGCGACCTCTCGCACCTGGTCGCGGGCCGTACGGGAGGCGCACTCAAGGCTTTCGAGGCGGGGCGTGGTGACGATGCGGATCATGCGGCGTCACCCTCTCGAACCTCGCTGAGCCGGTTGGTGACCTCGCACCGCGCTGCCAGCACCTTGTTCGCGGCCCGCCGCAGCCGACGCTCACCCAGCGGCGTCATCGGCCGGTCAAGCAGCGCGATCTGCACGTCCAGCAACTCCAGCTCCGCGTCAATCAGCGGCGCCTCCTGCTCGATGGCGTCCAGCTCCGCGTCCGTGGGCTCCATGAACGGAGCGAACGCCGTAACAGCGTCCTGAACAGTGACAATGTCCTTCATGGGTCGTGTCTCCCTAGCAGTAGGTACGGCCCGAACAGCGGCTCCCGGGGTGCATCCCGGGAGCCGCGCGCCGTAGAAGAGGGGAAGGCCGCGCTCAGGCGGGAGCCGCCAAGAGGGCGACAGCGCCCCGAGCCGGTTTCGATCCGGCGCCCTCGCGGCAACATGCCGGGGCTGCGGCGCAACGAGCGGCAGTTCAACGGCGGTTGAAGCCGGGGCAGCCGTTGACCATGTGGTCCACGCACTGAGGGCAGTCCCCTCGAAGCCCCCCGTGCACCTCGCGGTTATGGGCGTGGTTCCAGCACTGCGGGCACTCACCCTTCGGCGTGGGCTTGGCCACTTCAGCAGCCCTAGACGAACTTCCGAACAGCCCCATCACGGGCTCCTTCCTGTGTTCCGGCTCCCCTCAGCGCTGCTCGTACGAGACGAGCAGCGGAGGCAACCGTCCGCCGCACACGTGCGGAGGCAACGTTGAGAGTGCGCGGACCTAAGCCGCGCCGGCCGCCTTTACGTAGGAGGCGGCAACCTCGTAACCCTGTTCAGTTCTCAAACAACGAACGCTTCCTTCGAGGGAGCCCGCCTTCGCGGGGCCTCTCCGGGCGCTATGCGGTACATGTATTACGTGTTCCTCATCTTGCAGAGAGGAGTTCACCCCGTCAAGCCCTTCAGCTTTTTGGTCCCGCGAGCCCCTCGTGCTCGATGTACCTAAAGATTGGCGCCAGTGACGCCGACGCTCGACTCCGCAGCTGTACGGCTCGGGTCGTTCTTGGCTAGCGTGAAGTCGTACCAAGTCGTCCCAGCTAGACGGAGGTTGGACGTGGCCAACGAGCGACTGCGCGGCGCGATAGTGGACTTGGGCCTCACGCTCGATGAGGTCGGGGAACGCCTCGGGGTCGCACCCAAGACCGTCGAACGGTGGATCAACGAGCCCGAGCGCAAGCCATACCGCCGCTTCCAGCACGCAGCCGCATCGCTATTGAGGTGCGAGGTCTCCTACCTGTGGCCCGACGAACGCACATCCGCCGAGGTCACAGCTGCCGGCAACGCGGAGCTGGTCCGGCTCTATCCGCATCGGTCCGTCGTGATGCAAACCCTCTGGACGAGCCTCTACTCCAAAGCGACCCGCCAGTTTGACCTCTTGGTGTACTCCGGGTTCTGGCTCACGGAGGATGCGACGTTCCACCGCATCGTGAAAGAGAAGTCAGCCGACGGTGTGCCCATCCGCTTCATGCTGGGAGAACCGACGTCCCACGCCGTCGCCGTACGCGGCGAAGATGAAGGCATCGGCGCCACGATGGCGGGCAAGATCCGGAACGCCCTGGTCAACTACGGCCCCCTCTTCGGCCTCCCCGGCGTGGAGTTCCGACTGCACGGCACGACCCTCTACAACTCCATCTATCAAGCCGATGACGAGATGCTGGCGAACGGACATCTCTACGGCGTCGGCGCCTACATGGCGCCCGTCCTACATCTACGCCGGGTGCCTGGGGGCGAACTCTTCGACGCCTACGCTGAGAGCGTTGAGAAGGTCTGGGAGTCGGGCCGCCCGATCTCTTCGCCTGCCGACTGGGAGGGCACCCACTGATGAGCCGCATCGACTACTTCCGCGACCCAACCGCCCCCAGAGCCAATTCAGTAGTGCCCTCAGTGACGGCCGTGGTTCGGGACGATGCAGGCCGCTTGCTGCTCATCCACAAAACAGACAACGACCTGTGGGCACTACCCGGTGGCGGCCACGACATCGGGGAACGCATCGCTGACACCGCGGTCCGTGAGGTCCTGGAGGAGACCGGCATCGATGTAGAGGTGGACAGCATCGTTGGTCTGTATACCGATCCTCAACACGTTCTGGCCTACGACGACGGAGAGGTCCGCCAGCAATTCTCAATCTGCTTCCGTGCCCACCCCGTCGGCGGGTCCCTGCGCACGAGCAGCGAGTCGAAAGAGGTCCGCTGGGTCAACCCAGCGGACCTTGACGGGCTGGACATCCATCCTTCGATGATGCTGCGTATCCGGCACGGTCTGGACGCCTCGCGCCACGAGCCCTACATCGGCTGACCATCTGCCGAGGCCTGCACCAAGCGACCCTCGACACGCCTTGCTGCCGCATGGATCTCAGGGGCGGCTCGTTGGATGAATCTCCCGACGATCGTGCCTGGACCATATCGCTGCACGATCTCATCCAGCCGATCAGACGGGGTGGTCGGCGTCCCGTCCGGCGCTGTCGTCATATCGCAGAAGACCAGGGCGTCCACCAGTTCCGGACGCTCCAGCTCGAACTCGCCCTCCAGGGCCCCCCTGAGCCCGCGCTCCTCTGCTTCCAGCAGGGCGCACGAGTGGTGAGCCACCAGGGAAACAACGCGTTCGTTCGCCTGCTCCTGCTCTCGCAGGAAGCGTGCGCCGTCCAGCGGATGGAAGCCAGTTGCGGCGATGGCCGGCGAGTACCCGATGTCGTGCAATACCGCGGCCGCTTCCAACAGCTCTGCATCGTCACCGAGGATCGGGCTCAACGAACGAGCACGCTTGGCAACTCCGAGGGAGTGCGCCCATCGGCGCGGCAGCGGATCGGACAGCAGCGATTCGGAGAGCGAGTACGCCCACTCAGTCAGTCCCATGGCGGCCAAGGCTACGGCCGCAGGCTGGTTGACGGGAGAGCGCGAACGGTCCGGCCCTTGCCATGGACGGTGTCGAGCAACCCGGCTCCTTCCATCTGAGCGAGAGCACGACGTACTGCCGTCCGGGAAACTTCGAAGCGTTCACAAAGTTTCGCTTCAGACGGGTACGTGTCCCCGACGGCCAAGGAGTCCTCGGCAAGCACATCCACCATCCGCTCAACGAGGGTCCGCCGGTCACCACTACGGGCAACCCGCCAGCCGATCCCAGGCGCGGACTCCAGTACCCCCTCGCCTTCAAGGACCTTTAGAGCGCGACGGATTGTGTTCCTGGAGACGCCGTGTGAGCGCATGAGGTGGGCCTCCGACGGCAGAGCATCACCGGCCTCGCTCCCTTCGATCTCCCTCCGCAAGGCCTCCGAGATGACCAGGTATGTCCCACGTGGACTGGCATCGGCCACATCGGCTCCTCTCGCATAGCTCCGATTGCTCGCTGCCTAGGCTCCCACGGAGCCCGCAGCACACCGCAGGTCAGGGCGGCCCGCCCAACGGGTAAGCGAACTCACCTCTACGCCGTTCATTCCAACGCATCCGCATCCAGTGTCGGAAGTATCGCGACAGGACCGAGTTCAGTCCACCGCCGCCCCATATCTCGAAGGAGGCTCGCCAAGAACGTCTGCACCCTTTGGCGTGTGGGCTTAGATACCTCCCTGGCTATTTTTTCGAGGACAACCTGCGAGGCTGCCGCATCACCATCAATCTCCCCGATGACTTCATTCGCCAATTCTAACGCCAGGCAAATCAACTCGATGTGAGCTTGCAGTCGAGGCCACTTTTGCCTCATACCTCGCGAATTATCACGCTCCTCGGCTACATCCTCAAAGGCGTGCAAGGCATCATCCAACGCCATCCACGCTACAGCCCGCGACGCCTGCATCGGCTGCTCGACCGCCAACCGCACCGCAGCATTCGCAGGCAGGAACGTACTCAGTGGCATCTCATTGAATCGGACTCGAGCACTGCGCCAAACACGCCAGTTCTTTTCGAGGGGGCCCCGATCAACATCAGCCGCCATTATTTTGGAATCTCCGACTCGAACTTGGAACCTTTGCGCCTTGGGGAGTAGTTGAGACGCCACAGTTAGGGCCTGGAGCCCTGGGTTGATGGAATCAAGCTCCCAACTCTCCACGTGTACGGAGAAAATTCCGCGATCCATGGTGTGCATCAGAACCCTGAGACCGTTCGTCCCAAAAAGGTTAACAGCCATAGATAAATTCTGAGCCGGAACGCCAAGTGGAGGATCTTCCGAGTCCATAGCTGCATAAAGAGCATCGTCCGCGGCCCGGCAGTCAACTATCGCGCACTCGCAACCGCACATGAATTCATAGGCTCGCGTCATAGCTTCCTCTAGCTCTGAAACAGAGGTAGTCGCTTCACCTATGTGTATCTTCTCCAGGTCATCATCCCAAACGAAGTCCTCATGCGCTGCAGCATTCCGCGCCGCTGGCAGAATTGCTTGAGCAGCATCCACGAAAACGCGATTCCCGTCGGCAATCATCAGATCACGCAGGGAGCTAAGCTCGGGCATCCTCGCCCCCACGCGACCTCTGAGTTGCAGCAGCGTCCAAACCCAGGGTCGAAATTGACCTTCGACCAACCTTCGGTACAGATCAAGCGTTAACTCCGCCTTCTCTGCACGTGTCTCACTCGACTGCAAGGCCTTCTGTATCCGGACCGCACCCGCGTGGTTCGCTTTGCTCCTGTCGATCCGCATCTTGTACTCGCGGAGAACTTTCGCGGTCTCCACTGGACTCGCCGAGAAGCTGTTCTGTATCTGTTCCCTGGCAAACAAAAAGGTACGGAACAAAGTCAACGGCTGCGTTGCATGCACGAGCATCCATGACGGCGCAAGCGAATTTTGCAGGATTGGCGGAGTGTCCGTGAAGGATGACCAGATCTTTTCTACTCTGGATAGCAGTTCACCATACCGACCATAGAAGAGACCATAGAGGCGGGACGCCGAGAATATTCCATTAGCGTCAACTGCATCTTCCCTGTCGACACCAAACGCCCGTCGGCATGGCTCATCAGATTCGCCATCAACGTCAACATAGAGTCGCTCAATTTCTAATTTAAGCGATATCTCCGCGTCCACCAAACTCGCAGAAGACATCTCCCCGATGCAACTACTTATTGCGGCGCCCGCCAGCCTTCTCAGCTCTCCGAGTAGGCTGTCCACTCGCCCGGCAGCCGCCACGCATGCGGCAAGAACGCCTAAATCTGAAGAAATATCTTCTGCGCGCTCCACTAAGGTGAAACTCTTAAGGCGGACGCCCTTAGCATCACCGCTACCCACTGCTGTGGCTAGTTCGTCTATTTCGACTTGGAGAGGATTTTCGTGGCGCGAAAATCCAGCATGCGCCAGACCGTTCAGCCAAGCCTCATGGCTGACGGGGACAGTGGAGCGCAGAACCGCTGGACTGTACGACGCCAGTCGCTCACGCGCTGGTTGAACGAGACGCTGCAACGCCTGATGCGGTAGCACCATTCCGGCCCCCGGGTTGTCACTAGCTACAGCGGCTATGGCCGCCACTCATCGTGATGGTAAATCCACTACGTGCAGCACAGACAGCGTTTTCCTCGCAAGGGTTCGTTGGCTACCCCGTCCACCCGGGCCCCTCAGCGCACAGTGGCCAGCTCCTCCTACCTCACGACACCGTGCCGCGCTCCCGAGTGAGGCGAAGTCAGGCAGACCTCTACGGCTCGGTTCGGTCACCACTTCCGATAATCCACGTGCACTTTCACCCCTTCACCGACTCCGTCTGCAAGTACCTCGACGGGGCCGTATGCAAATACACGGATGTCTAGCTTTCCCGCCTCGCGGAAGCATGTGAGGTCTAGCTGTGCCGGCGCTGACGTGTGTGAATAGATCCCAACCTGCAACAAGCGCAGTGAGTGGACATTTTCTGCCAGCCGCTGCAATGACTCACTTGCTCCGTGATGGAGCAGTACCGTTGCGGCCTCGAGCGATTTGAGGCGACCTAGTTCCTCGACATTCTCGATTCCTGCAAAGAATTGGAGAGCTAGGCGTTTAAGAGCGCCAAAATCGCCAATTCCCTGCAAGTCGATATTATTATTCGAATGGAGTGACAATTCTTCGAGGGATGGAAAACGACTTGCCTCGCCGACCAGAGGTCGCTTGGCACATCTGACCAGGCTTAGTTCCCTCAAGCCAGGCATGGGTGGTAGAGCTCCGGTATCCACCGCCACAGATGTCCTATGCCAGCGGCCTCGCAGACTGAGGGACGTAAGCCTTTCAAGGCGGTCCATGCGCGGCAGACACGCGTTCCACCCATCTTCGTCGGCGAAGCTGATGTTCAGCTCCGTCAAATTTGCAATACCGGCAAGCTCTTCTTCCCGAAAGCGGCCATCGTATGCCGATACAGACAAGTGTCTAAGATGAGGAAGATTTCGAACCCATCCTAGGTCAGTGACCAGAAACCCAAGGTTTAGTCGAACCAGCTCCTCGAACTGCCCAATAGAATCGAGCACCTCGGGGTAGCTGAGATCTAGCGACTTTCGGAACCAGGGCGATTTCGACAGCACGCGAATCGCATACTCTCTGACGTCGAACTGGTTCCAGCTTCGCGCCAGTTCTCTGTGCACAGCTACTCGGCTATCTGGCCCGTATGAGGAGATCAGCTCTAGAGCGGCGTCACCACCAATTAATGCGGCGGCACGCACGGTGGAAGCCGCTTGGTTGACCTTCAGTCCCTTGTGAGCCCGGGGAAGGAGGGCCAGAACCGTCTCCCCAGCAGCTGCCAGCTCTTTCGCTTCGGAGAATTTCGTCGGCGGGATGAGGCGTTCGGCACTATCGCGAACACTTCTGTAGGTTACTGGGTCGAGTTCGTCGGCGTTTTCAAGGCAAGCTGCTGCGAGCAGGTGCAGCCTCGTGGTGAACGCAGGATCTGCGTCTCCGCGTTGCAAAAGGTCGTTAAGGATCTGTTGCCGCTCGTTTGGGCGCGCATGACCAACGGCCATGGTTACCGCTTCGTGCCATTGATCCAGATGGGCGTGATCAATGAGGACGCCGATGTCGTTGAGGGCTATCAGATTCTCTGCGGCGAGGTATTCCTGGAAGGTGCGATGAACGAAATCTACCCGTCCTTCGACAGGCATTCGCAACACACCGCTCCGCACCATCAAATACTTGTAAACATTCTCCGCATCATCGCTGATAGCTGGCATGCCGCTGAGAGCGTTCTGGATTTGTTCGATAGCTTGTGTGGTGGTGCAGTCGGTCCAGCCGTTCCGCAGCAACCAGTAAGCCAGATTTCCAAGTATGCGCTTCTTTTGGTGAAGGGTCAGTGTCGGGGTGTTGGGGTGGGCGATTTTCCGCTCGTTATCTCTTCTTACGAGCAGCATCTCTAGGGCTGCTGCATAGAGTTCCATGCGGCCGCGAGGTAGCTGCATCCTCCGGTCACGGTTTAGCGTGCAGAGAAGAGCGCAGAGAAGCGGGTTGGACGCCAGGCGTCTCAACTGGCGCTGCGTATTTACCTGTGTGATCAGTTCCGATTGGAAGACGTCGAGGTCGTCGTCGGTGTCGTCCGCGTCAGGGCCCATAGCTTCAAGGGCAGCCTCGTGCCAATGACGAATAAAGCTCTCTATGTCACCTTTACCCATGGGCAAAAGGTCGAGAGCAACGAATCCATCGCGCGCCAACCATTTTTCCTCAGCGGCTGCCGGCCGAGAGGTCACGATATAGCGGCATTGTGGGTATATGGAGACTAGGTCCTGAAGCCACCTTTTTGCCTCCTCGCGCCGGCTCTCCGGGAGTTCGTCAACTCCATCTATCAGAACTAGGGCTTGTCCTGTCCTGAGGGCCGAGTTAACCCAGCCATCGGGCATTTCGCCAGCCAAGTTCCTGCCGATTTCGCTTAGAAACTCCTCGGGTGCCGGGAGGTCTCTGTCGGCGAATCGGCGGAGCGGCAGCACGAAGGGGATATGATCAGCGAGGGTCAGCAACTCGTCTTCGAGTGTGCCTCGGGCGGCATTAACAGCCAGCCAAAAAAGCAGAGTACTCTTCCCTGATCCGGCGTCTCCGCGGAGCAAAATTCGAGGGAATCTAGCGAGTGCGGCCTCAGAACGAAGGCTGCCTGGAGTCCCGGAAACCTCGTCGGCATCCTGCCGAGTGCTTTTGCTGGCGAAGTCAAGGTTACCGTCAACGGATTTTCCGTGACTCTGGGTGCCAGCGTCTGCGAGGGCCAAGCTGATGTATGCAGTACTCAGAGGATACGTCTTGGCTTCGGGGTTAGCGAGAGTTAGTCCAAAGAGTTCGAGCTGGTCGAGCTTTTGAACAACGTACCGCATGTATCGATTTTCGAATCGACGGACGTGCGTGTCTTTTTCTCCAGATACGGCCCAGCGTACGCGGTCCGTCTCAACAAGGAGCTGATTAATCCGAGCAAGTTGCTCCTTGTTCACCACCGCGAGAAATGAAGGCCAGGTAGAAACGAAGTGGATTACCTGTGCCGAGCACTCGAAAATCATTCGCTGGTATAGCTGTTCACCCTCTTCACTGAGGGCTCGGCTGGCCGCTTTTCCGTCTGTTTCCTTAATTACGGCGTCCGCGAATGTGGCTGGGTCCAAACTACAATCGAAAATGTCGACTCGCGTGGCAGTAAATGCTGCGTTGGCTGCTGTAGCGGCGGCAGTAACCTCACTGTCCGGGATGTTGCGAAACTCCGCAGCAATGACAGGATCAAGCGCAGAGGTCACAAATTTTGAGAAATGGCGGATATCTTTATCTTGGACTTGCCTCGCCGGGATGATCTTGTTGGCCAGCCGCCCCCTGGCGGGGTTTTCAGTAGTGAGGGCTCCATGATTCGGAGCGGTGACCGCTCGCATGATCGCGGTGCTTGCTGCCCTAAGTGCACTGCCAGCCAACTTGACCGCAACGGCTTCCCATCCCAACATGACCCCTCCCCAGTGTCGTAGATCACTTTATAGACTCCTGGCTGCCGATGTGGGGTGGTTGCTATGGATTGCGGCAACGACCATGTTTCTCGAGATGAGGGCTGGCGCGGAAGACCGCCTTGGCGCGCCTCGCGGGGGAGCCTGTGGACGATGCGTGGTCGGTGACCAGCAGCCGAAGGTCCGATGCTGCCGTTCTTGCAGGTCGGGTGCGTTCGTGTTGAAGCAGATTCCACAATCTCTGTAAATCTGCCGGCCCTCGGAAGCCGCCCACCCCAGGCCGTCGACGGGCGGCCCGCGATGAGAAACAACGACATGAGGGCACAGCCCGACGACCGCGCCCTCGTGGTGTCTGGCGCCGGATGGCTGGCCGAGCGCGAAAAGTTCCCTCCGAGTGAGTGGCGAGTGAGTTGCGCTCGTTTTGGATCACGCAGCGCAATCAGTGCAGTTCACAGGGGGA
Source organism: Streptomyces sp. NPDC055955 (assembly GCF_042270245.1). Lineage (NCBI taxonomy): Bacteria > Bacillati > Actinomycetota > Actinomycetes > Kitasatosporales > Streptomycetaceae > Streptomyces > Streptomyces sp. NPDC055955. Next base: position 85,051 of record NZ_JBHJYS010000018.1, on the reverse strand, counting down.
CTTCCCGCCCGGTTAGTCGTGCCCTCCGGAGCCGTGTGCGCAGGTTCGAATCCTGCCGGGGGCACCTTGCATGAGGTGCCCAAAGACCCCGCCACCAGCGCTTTCGCTGAGGACGGGGTCTTCGTGTGTCTACGGACGTGTGCAGTTGTATGCCGCCCTGAGCGGCTCCATGTCGGCGCCTGCGGACTATTCGTGGACAGGATATTGGTGGCATCGCCCCAGGTCAGCCCCGAAAATCCGAGGGACCCCCAGGAACAGCGAAGGCCTCCGGACGGATCCAGGGGCCACGCGCACGCGTTGGGACTCAGGCTCGTATCTCTCCTCGTACCAGGGCGCCGCTGTCGTCAGACAGCTCCAGAGTGAACCGGAGGCCGCAGCGGCTGAGCAGGCCGGCAAGGTCGTCGAGGCGCTGAGGGGCGATGACTCCGTTGAGTAGAACCTCGCGCGTCTCGATCGGATCCAGCTCGATCTGGCCCCAGCTGGTCTCCACCTCGTAGCCGGGCCAGGACGACGAGCGCGAAGACCAGCCGGCGCGGACGAAGGCGGCAGCGACGGGTGCGGCGTCTCGGCAGCCTTGTACAACGCCACAGACGTTGTTGTTCACGTCGAGCCACTGAGGATCCAGGCTCTGGCCGTCATCGGATATGTCCACGGGCGCAGTATGAGACGTCGAGGCTCTCTCTCCTTCGCTCCTATTCTCGAAGAAGATCTTCAATGCGCCGATTGGCGACTTCCTGCCTGCCGTCCAGGCGCTTGACATACCGGCCGAGGAGGACTTCAACACTGTTGCCCGCCCGTTCAGCGACCTCGGTCAGATCAGGTTCGAATCCTGCCGGAGCACCCCTTATGAGCTGTCCAAGACCCCGACGCCAGCCGAAACACTGAGGTCGGGGTCTTCGTGTCTCTGCAGGCCTGTGCGACCGTAAGCCGCCGTGAGCGGCCGGCCCCGTGCGCTTCCTGGTGTCAGGGCCAGCCCGGCGTCGGAGGGAGTGGCCAGCTTGGTGGGGTCGGTGGCGGAGCGTTCGACCGAAGGTGCGTGTCCGGGCCGCGTCCGGTCAGCCAGGCGAGGAGGGCGTGGCCTGCGCCGGTGACGGTGGGGCCCGTCGGGGCCAGGGTCCAGGCCCGGTCGAGGTCGGTTGCCTGGATGCGGGCGACCGGGAAGTTGCGTGCCGTCAGCGCGGCGACGGTGTCGTCGAGCGCCCATGTGACGTAGCCGGAAGGCCAGTCGGCTGCGGCGTATCCCAGGTTCAGATCGACGTGGTGTGTCTCGAGTTCGCGTCGACAGCGGTGGAGGGTGAACCAGGCGGGATGACGCCACCCCGCGAGTGCGGTGACCAAGTGGGGCCAGCGTTCGGCGGGCATGGCCTCCGCCTCGTCGAGCAGTCGGTCGAGGCTGCCGCGCAGGTCGGCGACGAGCTCACCGGCGCAGCGCTCGGCTCCCTCGCGCAGCGCACGGTCCAGGGTCGCCGCGTCGGCCCGTGGTCCGGGCTCCGTGCCGGCACGGGCCAGTGCCAGCAGCCATCGATATACGTCGGCGCTGCGGGCGAGGTGGGTGATGACGTGGCCGCGGCTCCAGCCGAGCAGCGCCGACGGCTCGCGGGCCTGAAGGTCAGTCAGCGAGTCGAGCGCGGCGCCGACGCGCGCGACGGAGCCGCGAATGTCGTCGAGGAGAAGATCGATGTCCGCGAGAGCCATGTCGGTGGTCACGAGCCGTTACTTTATGGCTGGTTGGCGAACCGGTTTCGCCGGGAACCGCGACTCCCTCGGTCCTCGGTCCTCGGTGAGGGACCGTCCAGCGACCTTGCCCGACCCGCCGGTCAGCCCGCGGGTGCGACGGCCCCCGAGGCGTGGCAGGTGAGCGTGCCCACACCCGGAGGGTCGACGGGGCGTCGGCACTGCTCCGCCGCGGGCCGAGCCGGCAGGGCTCCGCCGCAAGTCGGTGAGGCCGCTCTCAAGCAGGCTCGTCGACGGTGCCTTGAGCCCTGCTGTCCCGTACCTGGATCACGGCGTGCGTACCGCTTGTTCGCCAGGCGCGGTCTTCCGATGCGTTCAGCGTCCTTTCCGTCTTCTCGTCCAAGCCCGCGACCACGTCCGACTTGAGGGTGCGCAGGGCGGCCACCGGGGACGGGAAGTAGGAAGTGAGGGCGGTGAACGAGGTTGTGGGGGGACGGAGTCGGTCGCCCACCAGGCGGCGGTAGTTCAGGTCGCCCTTCAGGATCGTGAGCGTCGCTGTCGCGAAGTCGTCTCTCAGGTCGTCCGGCATCGACGAGTACGGCAGTGGGGCGCAGGAAAAGGGGTGCGTGCGGAGTTGCAGGTGGCCTGTCGAGGTGGCGTGCCACAGGCGTTCGCCCGCCTCGCCTGCCGCGCCCGGGGCTTCCTTCAGGTGGCGCAGGGCGTCGATCACGTCCATGGGGGTCGCGTCGGAGACGTAGTACGGGTGTGGCTTTACCTGGAGTACTACTTGTTCCGCGTGTGTGTGGCTCAGGAAGTGGTCGATGAGGAGGAGGTCGGGGACCAGTTCGCGGCCCGCGTTGTCCGCCACCACCTGGACCGTGTTCCCGGCCCCCGGCGGCAGCAGCGACCACAGGCGTTCCGAGTCGTCCGCGAGGAGGGGTGTGGTGGCGGTGTCGGTGGTGTTCGCGGTGAGCTGGAAGCCGAGGTCCGCTCGGTTGCCCCACAGAGAGCCGTGGAGCAGGGCCCGGGCCCGGGTTTCCGGTGGTTCCTGCGCGAGGCGGTCCAGGGCCGTCAGTTCCGCCTGCGCCTCCAGGCTCCGCAGCTCCGCCTGCTTGAAGGGGCGGAACGGGTCGATGCCCTGCCACGGTCCGGCGGCGTCGAAGTAGCCGACCGCGTCCAGGAGTCTGCGGTAGAAGTAGCTCTCCGCCCACAGGAACGGCGCGTCGAACCACGACCCGCCCACATGCTCGCCGCTCCCCCACTCCTCCCACTGTTCGCAGTCCCGGGCGTCCGCCGGCAGCGGTTCCATCACACCGGCCGGATCCGTGCTCTCTCTCAAAAGCGCGTCCAGCGCCTGCTGCCGCTCCGGGTCGTACGGGAACGCGTCCCGCACCCGCTGGATGAGCGCCGGGTGCCGTTCGCGCAGCACGCTGTACGGGAATGATCCGGCGGCGTTGCTCCGGATCACCCCGTCGACATCGTCAACCTCTTCAACGTTCTCCATTGCTGATTGATCCTCCGGTCGTCGGGCCCAGCAGCATCGCCACCAGTCTTTCCGTCTGTTCGCCCGGATCGCGTGCCGTGTCTCCCCATGTCGTCATCAACAGGTGGTGGACCGTCCCGACCAGCGCCAGCGCCAGCGCCGTCGTGTCCGTGGCCGGGGAGAGACGCCCGCGTTCCACTTCCGCGTCCAGGTACGCCGCGATCGACTGCTGGATCGCGTCGAAGCCCGGGGCGCCCGCCTCCAGAGCCTCCCGGATACGGAGCGAGGCCGCCGGGGTCGAGACCGCCAGGCCCGCCGTCGTGGGGTTCAGGGACGTCAGGAGCGCGTAGCCGATCGTCTTCAGGTTGGCCGCCACCGTGGACTCGCCGGCGCGGCCCGGGAGATCCTCCGCCAGCCGTGCCGTGGCGGCGAAGCGGGCCAGGACCAGTTCCGCGACGAGTTCGTCCAGACCGGCGAAGTGCCTGTGCAGCACGCCTTTCGCGCAGCCGGCCTCGGTCGTGATCGCCCTGCTTGTCAGGCCCGACGGACCCTCCCGCGCCAGGATCCTCTCCGCCGCGTCGAAGAGCCGCTCTCTTACGTCGGGGATCGCCACTCCGCGCGGGGACATGCTGCCTCTTCCCATCAGGTTCGCCATCGGGCCCAGGTCCGGGGCCGGGTCCGGGCCCAGGTCCGGGGCCGGGTACGGCCTTCAGCGGGCCCGGCCACCACGTCCGGTCTCGGTACGACCGTATGCCGACCGTCCCGGGCCACGCGCTTCCATTCCGTTACGACGCCCTTGCGACGCCCTTGCGACGCCCTCGCGACGCCCTTGCGCCCAGTATGGGCGTTCGCCCATACTGGGTTTGGGCGGACGCCCATTTCAGTCGCCGTAGGCCGCCCCGGCCACCACGAGGACGAGGGGATTCCGCCATGCCGCGCATCGTGAACGTCGATCAGTCCCAGGCCTGGAACGGGTACGAAGGTGAGCACTGGGCCCGCAACCAGGACCGCTGGGACGCCGTGAACGCGGGGTTCGACCAGCCCCTCCTCGACGCCGCCGCGATCCGCCCCGGCGAGCGGGTCCTCGACGTCGGCTGCGGCGCCGGGACCACCACCCGTCTCGCCGCCCGGCGTGCGGGCCCGGACGGGCGGGCGCTGGGGGTCGATCTGTCCGGGCCCATGCTGGCCCGGGCCGAGGAGACCACTCGGTTGGAGACCACTCAGGAGGGGACCACTCGGGAGGGGACCACTCGGGAGGGGACCACTCGGGACGAGACCACTCGGCAGAAAGGGGCGGTCGACATCAGCTTCGAGCGGGGCGACGCCCAGATCCACCCGTTCCCCGCCGGGGCCTTCGACGTCGCCATCAGCCGCTTCGGGGTGATGTTCTTCGCCGATCCCGTCGCCGCCTTCGCCAACGTCCGGCGCGCCCTCCGGCCGGGCGGGAGGCTGGCGTTCGTCTGCGCCGCCGAGCCCGAGGGCAACGACTGGCTCCGGGCCGTCGCCGGGCTGCGCGGCATCCTGCCCGTCGGCGACTTCGCGGCTCCGGGCGAGCGGGACGCTTCGCGCGGCCCGGGGATGTTCTCCCTGGCCGACCCCGACGCCACGCGCGGCGTGCTGTCCGGCGCCGGGTTCGCGGGCATCGAGGTACGGCGCGTGGAGGGGGACGGGCTGTGGGGGCGGGACGCCGGCGACGCCGCCGCGTTCCTGCTCGGCTCCGGGCCCGGGAAGCACCTGACCGAACAAGCCGACGGCAAGGTAAGGGAGTTGGCGCACCGCAGCCTCACGAACACTCTGCGCGCGTACGAGCGCACCGGCGACGGCGCCGCGGACGGGAAAGGCGGGGTGCGCATGAGGAGCGTCGGATTCCTCGTCACCGCGCACAACCCGGGAGAGGCCCCCTGCCCCCTGGCCAAGACCTCGCCTACAGTGTGAAGATCCTGTGTCCACGCAGGAGTTCACCATCAGGGGGGCCTCATGGCACTGTTCGGAAACGCTCACACCGTCGACCCCGTCGGCGCGCAGCAGGAGTACGCCAAGCTGTTCGGTCAGGGCGAGCAGGTGCAGGCCGCGTACCTGCTCATCCGCGACACCATCCTCTTCACCGACCGGCGCCTGATCTTCGTCGACAAGCAGGGGATCACCGGCAAGAAGGTGGAGTACCACTCCATCCCCTACCGCAGCATCACCCACTTCTCCGTCGAGACCGCCGGTCACTTCGACCTCGACGGTGAGCTCAAGATCTGGATCTCGGGCACGGCGGCGCCCGTCCAGAAGACGTTCAGCAAGGGCGTCGACATCTACGAGGTGCAGGCGATCCTGACGCAGTTCGTGGCCCGCTAGGCACAGCGGACCCGACAGTGGCCCGGCGGCGGCACCTTCATCTTCGTACGTTCGCCCATCCGCGTACGACCGCCGCCGGCCCACCGCCCTCGCGCCAAGACGCCCTCCCGCCCAAACGCTCCCGCCAAGACGCCCTCCCCTAAGACGCCCGCCTGCGCGACGCCGTCTTCTTCGCCGGTGACTTCTTGGCGGTCGTCTTCTTGGCCGCGACCTTCGAGGCGTCCGCCTTCGAGCCGCTCGCCTTGGACGTACTGGCCTTGGCCGACGTACCGGCCTTGGGCGACGTACCGGCCCTGGACGTACTGGCCTTCGACGTGCTCGCCTTGTCCGCGGCCGCCGTACGCGACGAGGCGGCCGACTTGCTGGCCGTGGTCTTCCTCGCCGTGCCGCCCCCGGACGCCGCCGGCTTCGCCTTCGTCGACGTCGACTTCTTTCCGCCGACCTCCTTCGGGGCCGTACGGGACTTCAGCGGGGTCACCGGGCTCACCTTCGCCTCCCGCTCCGGTGCGGCCGCGTCGCCCCGGGCCTCCTTGGCCGCCTTGACGCTGCTCTTCAGGGCCGCCATCAGGTCGATGACCTTGCCGCCGCCCTCGGTGGCGGCAGGCGCCTCCACCACGCCCTCGCCGGACGCCTTCGCCTCGATCATCTCCTCGACCGCGGAACGGTAGTCGTCGTGCAGCGACTCCATGTCGACCTCGCCGAGGGTGTCCATCAGCGCGTCCGCCAGGTCGAGTTCGGCCTCGCGCACCGTCACCTGGGTCTCGGGCGCCGCCTCCTCAGTGGCGCGCACCTCGTCGGGCCACAACAGGCCGTGCATCGCGATCACGTCGTCGACGACACGCAGCATGCCGAGCCGCTCCCGCCCCCGGAGGGCGAACTTGGCGATGGCGACCTTCTTGTTCCGCTTGAGCGCCTCCCGCAGCAGTGTGTACGGCTTCGCCGCGGGGACGCCGTTCGCGGAGAGGTAGTAGGCGGCGTCCATCTGGAGGGGGTCGATCCGGTCCGCGGGGACGAAGGCCACGATCTCGATGGTCCGCGCGGTCGGGATCGGCAGGGAGGCCAGATCCTCCTCCGTGATGGGGATGATCGCCCCGTCCGCCGCCTCGTACCCCTTGCCTATCTCCGCGGACGCGACCTCCTTCTCCTCCAGCTCGCAGAACTTGCGATAGCGGATGCGACCGCCGTCCTCCAGATGGATCTGCCGGAAGGAGATCGAGTGGCTCTCGGTGGCGTTGACCAGCTTGATCGGGATGCTGACCAGGCCGAACGAGATGGCGCCGTTCCATATGGATCGCACGGTGTCCCTCTCTGCGTAGTGCTCTGCCGGTGTGCCCTGCGTAGTGCTCCGCCGCATGGCGCCTGTCGTGCCCTGTCGTAGCCGAGCCCGTCGGCCACCCCGCCGGCGCCACAGCCACCGTCACCGCCACCACCACCATCTCCGCGGTAGCCCTTGGGGACAGTGGGGTAGCTCGTCACGATTTCCGTGGGATTCTCATCGTATGACGCCCATCACAGAGGTGGAGGGGCGGCGGCTCGCGCTCAGCAACCTCGACAAGGTGCTGTACCCGGCGACCGGGTTCACCAAGGGCGAGTTGCTGCACTACTACGCGACCGTCGCCGGGGCCCTGCTCGCGCACCTGTACGACCGGCCCGTGTCCTTCCTTCGCTACCCGGACGGGCCCGAGGGGCAGCGGTTCTTCACCAAGAACGTGCCGCCGGGCACGCCGGCGTGGGTAAGGACGGCGGACGTGCCGCATTCGAGGAGCGCCCCGTCCCGCCAGGTCCTCGTACAGGATCTGGCGTCACTCATGTGGGCGGCCAATCTGGTGACGGAGTTCCATACGCCGCAGTGGCAGGCGGACGCGCCCGGACAGGCCGACCGGCTGGTCCTGGACCTGGATCCCGGGGAACCGGCGGACGTGGCGGAGTGCTGCGCCGTCGCGCTCTGGCTTCAGGAGCGGCTGAACGCGGACGGGCTTCACTCGTACGTGAAGACCTCCGGCTCCAAAGGGCTGCACATGCTCGTACCGCTGGAACCGACGCCGTCCGATCGGGTGAGCGCGTACGCGAAGACCCTCGCCGTGCAGGCGGAGGCGGAGCATCCGGAGCTGATCGTCCACCGCATGACCCGCAGCCTGCGCCCCGGCAAGGTCTTCGTCGACTTCAGCCAGAACGCTGCCGCGAAGACGACGGCGACCCCGTACACCCTGCGCGCCCGCCCGGAGCCGACCGTTTCGGCGCCGGTGACGTGGGAGGAGGTCGAGGCCTGCACCGACGCGCGGGAGCTGACGTTCCTGGCCGACGACATCGCCCCCCGCCTCGAACGCCACGGGGACCTGCTCGCCCCCCTCATCGACCCGAACCGCGCGGGGCGGGTGCCGTGAGCGGCGGCGCCGGGGCTGTCCCGGTGACAGTCCGGCGCGCGGGGCGAGCCCCTGCTCACCCGGCAGGCCGTCCGGGCAGACCCTGACGGAATGGACGAAAACGCGCCGGCAGTGGCCCTGCGACCGCCCGTCGACGTCATGCGTCCCCAGGCTGTGGACGAAATCCCTGGACAGACAGGCACGCCGGAGCGTCTCCAGTACTCCCTGAAACTCGACGGATTCCGCGCCCTCGCCTTCGTCCTCGAAGGCGGCCGGGTCTTCCTGCAGTCACGCTCCCGAAGGGACCTGGCCCGGGAGTTTCCTGAAATCGCCGCATATCTCGGAGAGCATCTGCCCGTCGGCACCGTGCTGGACGGCGAACTGTGCGCCTACCGCGACGGGCGCCTGAGCTTCACCGATCTCCTCCGGTCCCACGCCGACCGCGAGCGATCGGGCGTCCCGGTGTCCTACGTGGCGTTCGACATCCTCGCCGTCCCGGGCCGCGATGTCAGAGCCCTGCCGCTGAGGACACGCTGGGAGCTGCTCGGTGCCGCGCTCCAGGACATCGGCCCGCCCCTCCAGCGCGTACTGGCGACCCTCGACGAGGGGACCGCCCATGTCTGGTTCCGCGACATGAGGGCGGCCGGCGTCGAAGGAATCGTGGTGAAGGAACTGCGCTCGACCTATCGGGCAGGAGGAACCCGGGCATGGAGAAAGATCAGGCACGCGGACACCACGGACGGGGAACTCCTCGGCGTTTTCGGTCCACCGGACAGACCGCAGGCACTTCTCGTACAACTCCCGGACGACCGAACCGTGAAGACGTCGCCCCGCTTGACGCCGATGCAGTCGCGGCAGGTCGGCGAGCTGGTGTGCGGCCGCCTCGGACAGCTGACGCAGCACCCGGAGCACGGGCCGGTGCGCCTGCTCACCGACCCCCTCCTCATCGAACTCAGCCGGGCGGCCGGACGTCACGAGACCGTCCGTTTCGTACGTGTGCGGTCCGACGGATGAGGTGTCGCTCCGTCGTCGTAGGGTGAGAACTCGCGCGGGACGGACGGGAGGGCCGAGGTGGCCGAAACGACGCCGACCGGGACGACGGTCGCCGAGGTGATGGCCGAGCTGGCCGAGCTCGAGGACCCGAAGGCACGCGCCGTGAACGAGAAGCACGGTGACGATCACGGTGTGAACCTCGGCAAGTTGCGCGCGCTCGCGAAGCGGCTGAAGACGCAGCAGGACCTCGCGCGCGGGCTCTGGGACACGGACGACACCGCGGCACGGCTCCTCGCCCTCCTCGTCTGCCGCCCGAAGGCGTTCGGGCGGGACGAGCTGGACGCCATGGTGCGCGAGGCGCGCACGCCCAAGGTGCACGACTGGCTCGTGAACTACGTGGTGAAGAAGAACCCGCACGCCGAAGAGCTGCGACTGGCCTGGTCGGCCGACGAGGATCCGGTGGTCGCGAGCGCCGGCTGGGCGCTGACCACGGAACGCGTGGCGAAGAAGCCGGAGGGCCTCGACCTCTCGGCGCTCCTCGACGTCATCGAGGCGGAGATGAAGGACGCCCCGGACCGCCTGCAGTGGGCGATGAACCACTGCCTGGCCCAGATCGGGATCGAGCACGCCGACCACCGCGCCCGGGCGATGGACATCGGCGAGCGTCTCCAGGTGCTCGAGGACTACCCCACCTCCCCCGGCTGCACGTCTCCGTTCGCGCCCGTCTGGATCACCGAGATCGTGCGCCGCCGGCAAGTCCGGTAGATCGGCCCGCAGGTCAGACCCGCAGCCACGTGCGGCGGTCGCGGGCCATCGCGTGCAGGGCCTCGACGTCGGCCGGTTTCAGGACGCCGCCCACGCGCGCGAGTGACTGGAGTTCCGTGTCCAGGACGATGCGTACGTCCCGTGGGGGCACCGCCACCTCGACGGTCGTGGCGCCCGCCACGGCCAGGACGGGGCGGACCTCCGCGGTCAGGGCGAAGGACGCGCGGGACGCGTCCGCGCGGACGCGGCGCAGGAGCGGGTGCGGCTCCGAGCGGCCGGTCATCACCATCGGGTCGACCACGCGGACACGCTGCTTGCGGGCCGGGAGCGTGTGCAGGGCGTAGAGACCCCCGGGGCCGATGAGGAGGTGGTGGATGCGGGCGCCGCCGGGCAGGGGCACGGAGTGCAGCGCACGCCAGCCCGCCCGCTCGAACGCGTCGAGCGCTCCGCCGACGGACTGTTCGGCCTCCAGGGCCCGGCGCCGCGGGTCCCCGCGCAGCCGCCGCGGCGGTCCCGGGTCGCGGTCGACGGCGATCTGGAGTGCCTCGCCGGGCCGGTTCGGCGCGAGGTCGTCGTCCGGGTGGAGGGCGAGCCTGGCGAGTTCGGCCGGGGTGGGCACCGGGGGCGGGCCGACCGTGACCTGGCCGGTCAGGAAGGGCCCGAGGACGTCGAGCACGGCGTCCCGGCGGGCCGCGCTGATCACATTGACGCGGCCGGCCTCACGGTCGTACCAGGCGACGTTCCTGCCGTCGTCGCCGCAGACATAGAGCCGCTCCCGACCGTGCCGCCAGGTCGGTATGACGCGCAGACCGCTCATGCACCATCACCCCACGACCATGGGAACAGCCACGGGGCCGCAGGGCAATATCCCGTCCGGACCCTCGGTGACACCACCGCCCGAAGAGCTCCGGCCCGCTGTTACACAGCTGCCGAATTGCCGTGATGAGGGGTCTTTACGGTGAAGACGTCAGCGTGTACGCCACCTGGTGGAGCGCACCGCACCGGGAGTAGAGCAGAGGAGACGTTCCGTGAGCACCACCCGTCGATCCGGTCTGCTGGCCCGCGGCACCTTCGTCGCCGCCGTTCTCGGCGGCGCGCTCCTGGTCCCGACGGCCGCGTTCGCGCACGCACAGCCCGACCGGCACGCGGCCTCCGCTCCGGCGCGCTCACCGGAGCAGGCCGACTCCGACGCACCCGAGACACACCCGCTGTTCCTGGCCGCGGGCGGCGGCATGGCGGCGGCGGGCGCGGGGGGACTCGCCTTCTCGATGTACCGGCGCGGGCGCACCGAAGACTGAGGTTTCGAGGTGCGCACAGTCCCATGGGTCAATAAAAAGGAATTCCTCACCACATAAGGTGTCAATGGAGTGACCGACCGGTACGCGGACAGGCGGGAGTCCAGTGAATTCCAGGCGCACCTGCACCGCGGCCGCAGCCGTGACGGCGTCAGCGCTGCTGCTGGCGGGGTGCGGCGACTCGGGCGAGCTGCGCAGCGCGGGTCCCACGTCCACGGCGGTGGGGCCGGCCCGCCTGTGGCCCACACTGCCGCCGGCGTCGGCCGCGGCGGACGACTACGGCTCGGGCCACACGGAGGTCGTGAAGGGCATCACCGCCAAGGGTGACGACATTCACCGCGTGAACCCGGTCGACGTGGTCCGCGCCCAGGCGGCGGCCGCCTCGGCGTCACCGTCCCCGTCCCCGAGCCCGGACAAGGTCGTAGGGCTGGACGACTGCGGTACGGACGCCGGCGCCAAGTGCCCGGTGCTGAACGCGTACTACCGGGACCTGACCGGCGACGGCAAGGACGAACTGATCGTGGGGATCCGCCTGCCGAAAGGCCAACTCGCGGTGCGCTGCTACATGTTCGAGGACCACAAGCTGACCCAGATCATGGGTACGTCGGACGCGGTCGTGAGCGTGGAGATCGCCGGCCGCGACGTGATCCTGCGGGCGGTGGCGGACCTCCCGGGCTACGAGTACCGCACGGCGTGGTCCTGGGACCCGCACCAGCGCGCGATGCTCCCCACCCGGGACGAAATCCTGCGCACAGGCCCACCCGCGACGCCGACCCGGCCCCCCGAGCCCAGCCCCACGACCTCCCCTCCCAAATCCCCGACAACAACGCCATCGGCCCCGACGCGATGACGACACCGACGAGCCCGGGACCACGCCCCCACACAACGGGCCGGCGCCCACACACGGCCCGACGAACACCACCGCACCCACGACCGAACACGAGGGCCCGGCCTACCAAGCCCGCCACACCCACCCCACATCCACCCACCCACACCCACACGCACAACCCGACGAACACCGCCTCCCCCACCGCCGCACCCGCGACCGAACGGGAGGGGACGGGCCGGTATGTCCGCCCGGAGCCGGCACGCACTACTGACGCCCACGAAATCCGACGCCGAACCATCCAAGCGAGGACGGACATACCGGACCGGCCCCGCACCCACCCACAAACGCAGGGCGCAGAGCCCCAGGACCGGCACGGGCGCGGGCACGGGCACAGCCACCCGAACCGGCCCCGCGCCCACACTCACCCCCACCCCCCGGCACAAGACCACCGCCGCCGAACCCCCGCACCCACACCCCCGGCAGCCCAAGAACCGCCGATGAGACCATGACCCCCACCACATCCGGCGCCACGAGCCACACCACGCCCAAACCCCCGCTCCCCGCCTGGACCGCCACCCTCACCTGGAAGGCCGCGGTCTTCATCACCGTGATGTGCTGCGCACTCGCCGCACTCCTGGGCGCCCTGGTCCACGTATCGGTCGCCAACCAGACCGTCGGCCAGGCCCGCGACCGCGCGCTGGGCCGGCTCGACGAGGCCACGAAGGCGTACGAGGCCGGAGCGAGGCTGGGCCCGCTCGCGGGGATCGACCCCGCCGGCCTGCCCGACTCGCTGCGCAGGCTCGCCGCGGGCGGAGATCGCGGCACCATGGTGAGCAGCCGTGCGAAGACACCCACGATGTGGGCGGCGGGACCGATCGACGGGAACCGCGTACTGGCCGTGGAGGTCGACTACTCGCAGGGCGCCCGCACGATCGACGGCCTGGACCAGGCGATCGTCGGATCGTCCGTGCTGGCGATCGGCGCGACGCTGCTGGTGGGAGCGTTCGCGGTGACCCGCGTGACGCGGCGCCTGCACGCGACGGCGAGGGTGGCCCGGCGGATCAGCGGCGGTGACCTGGACGCGCGCGTGGGCGACCCGAGGACGAGAAATCCGGCCCGGCACCAGGACGAGGTGGCCGCGGTCGCGGGCGCGCTGGACAGCATGGCGTCGTCGTTGCAGCGCAAGCTGCTCAGCGAGCAGCGGTTCACGGCGGACGTGGCGCACGAACTGCGGACACCGCTGACGGGCCTGCACGCGGCGGCCGAGCTCCTCCCGCCGGGCCGCCCGACGGAGCTCGTACGGGACCGGGTCGCCGCGCTGCGGACCCTCACCGAGGACCTGCTGGAGATCTCGCGTCTGGACGCGCGCAGCGAGCGCGTGGACCTGGACGACAACCGGCTCGGCCCGCTCGCCGAGCGGGTGGTGCGGGGGTCCGGCACGGAGACGGAGGTGGTCGTGGTGCGCGACGTCTGCGTACTGACGGACCGCCGGCGCCTGGAGCGGGTGCTGGGCAACCTCGTGACGAACGCGCACCGGCACGGCAGCCCGCCGGTGGTCCTCACGGTGGACGGCCCGGTGATCACGGTGCGGGATCACGGGGAGGGCTACCCGGACTACCTGGTGGAGGGCGGGCCGCAGCGGTTCAGGACGGAGGGCGGCGCGAGGGGCCACGGCCTCGGTCTGACGATCGCGCTGGGCCAGGCGGAGGTGCTCGGCGCCTCGCTCAGGTTCACGAACGCGCAGGACGGCGGAGCGCTGGCGACGCTGACGTTGCCGTACGACGACCACCGGCCCTGACGGCACCACACCCACCCGAACCCCGGCACGGAACCCCCCACAGAACTCCACCCGCACCCGGCGCAGAACCCCGCACAGAACCCCACCCGAACCCCGGCACAGGACCCCGCACAGAACCCCACCCGAACCCCGGCACAGAACCCCGCACAGAACCCCGCACAGAACCCCACCCGAACCCCGGCACAGACCCCACCCGGCCCCCCGCCCGCCCCCCACCGGACACACACCCAGTCAGATTAAGGCGACATAGCGGCTTTTCCCGGCTGTCGCTTGTTACGTTCCCGCCATGACCGGATCGACGGGATCGACGGGACCCATGGGCCCGGCAGGCACGGGAGCCGGCGTCAGCCCTCCCGTGGTCCCCGCCGTCCGCCTCCCGCGGCGCCGTGGCACCGAACTCGTCCTGATCGCTCTCGCCGTCCTGCTCAGCGTCTACGGATACTGCGCCGTAGGCCTCGCCAAGAACGGCTCCGTACCACCCGGCGCCGCCGGTTACGGTGCCGGGCTCAGCGTGCTCGCGCTCGTGGCGCACGGCGCGATCCGGCTGCGCGCCCCGTACGCGGACCCGCTCCTGCTGCCCATCGGTGTGCTGCTCAACGGCCTCGGCCTGGTCCTGATCTACCGGCTCGACCTGGAGACGCCCCACGACCAGGCGGCGCCGGTCCAGCTCGTCTGGTCCACGCTCGGCGTGGCCCTGTTCATCGCCGTCGTGGTGCTCGTGCGCGACCACCGGGTGCTCCAGCGGTACGCGTATCTGTCGGCCGTCGCCGCGCTGTTCCTGATGGTCCTGCCGATCTTCTTCCCGGCGGTGAACGGCGCCCGCATCTGGCTCAGGATCAGCGGATTCTCCATCCAGCCGGGCGAGTTCGCCAAGGTACTGCTCGCGATCTTCTTCGCCAGCTATCTCGCGGCGAACCGCAACGCGCTCTCCTACACGGGAAAGAAGATCTGGCGCTTCCAGCTCCCCACCATGCGGGTCTTCGCGCCGATCCTGGTCTGCTGGCTGATCAGCGTGGGCGTCCTGGTCCTGGAGCGTGACCTGGGGACCTCGCTGCTGTTCTTCGGCCTCTTCATCGTGATGCTGTACGTGGCGACGGGCCGCGGCAGCTGGATCGCGATCGGGCTCCTCCTCGCGGCCGGCGGCGCGGTCGTCGTGGGCTCGCTCGAACCCCATGTGAACAGCCGCGTCCATGACTGGCTGCACCCGTTCGCCTCGATCGACGCGGGCGAGGGTCCCGGCCAGCTCGCGCAGTCGCTGTTCGCGTTCGCGGCGGGCGGCATGCTCGGCGAGGGCCTCGGGAAGGGGCACTCGATCCTCATCGGGTTCGCCGCCAAGTCCGACTTCATCCTGGCGACCGCGGGCGAGGAGCTGGGGCTCGTCGGCCTGACGGCGATCTTCCTGCTGTACGCCCTGCTCGTGGAGCGCGGCTACCGTGCCGGGCTGGCGCTGCGCGACCCGTTCGGCCGGCTCCTCGCGATCGGTATCGCGTCGATCGTCGCGCTCCAGGTGTTCGTGATCGCGGGCGGGGTGATGGGCCTGATCCCGCTGACCGGCATGGCGATGCCGTTCCTGGCGCAGGGCGGCTCGTCCGTCGTCACGAACTGGATCATCGTGGCGCTGCTCGTCCGGATCAGCGACTCCGCCCGTGACCAACTCCTGCCGGACGACGCGCTGGAGGCGCCTCGGTGACCCGATACATCCGCCGCGCCTCGGTCTTCTGTCTGCTGCTGCTCGTCGCGCTGCTGGTCAACTCGGCCCGCGTCATGATCTTCGAGGCGAACTCCCTCGACGACAACCCGGCCAACCGCCGCAACACCATCGCGCGCTACGGCCAGCCGCGCGGCAACATCCTCGTCGACGGCAAGGCCATCACCGGTTCGAGGGACACCGGCGAACAGCTCCGTTACGAACGGACGTACAAGAAAGGTCCGTTGTACGCGCCGGTGACCGGTTACGCGTCCCAGGTGTACGGCACCTCGCTGCTGGAGAACGCCGAGGACGACATCCTCTCCGGCACGGACCCGATGCTCGCCCCGCTCCCCCTGTTCGACGACCTGACGCGCTCGCAGCAGCCGGGCGGCAAGGTGGTGACCACGATCGACGCGGCGGCACAGAAGGCGGCGTACTCCGGGCTGGCCGGGCGCCGGGGCGCGGTCGCGGCCCTCGATCCGGCGACCGGGAAGATCCTCGCCCTGGTGAGCAGCCCCTCGTACGATCCGGGCGCGATCGCGGGGACCGACTCGGCGACGACGTCGGCGTGGAAGAAGCTGAACCGCGCGCCGAGCCAGCCGATGCTCAACCGGGCGATCCGGCAGACGTATCCACCCGGTTCGACCTTCAAGATCGTCACTGCGGCGGCGGCCCTCGACTCGGGCGTCGTGACGGATCTGGACGAGCCGACGGACACGCCGAGCCCTTGGCGCCTGCCCGACACGTCGACCTTGCTGCAGAACGAGGCGCACGGCTGCGAGGACGCGTCGCTCGCGGACGCGATCCGGGTCTCCTGCAACACGGTGATGGCGAAACTCGGCGTCCAGGTGGGGCTGAAGGGGATGGTGTCGGCGGCCAGGAGGTTCGGCTTCGACGACGCGGGGGTGCGGATCCCGTCGGGCGTCGCGCGGAGCAACTTCGACACGGACATGGACCGTTCGCAGCTGGCGCTCTCGTCCATCGGCCAGTTCAACACGACGGCGACACCGCTGCAGATGGCGATGGTCTCGGCCGCCGTCGCCAACGGCGGGGTCCTGATGGCGCCGCATCTGGTGGAGAGGACGACGGACAAGCGCGGCAACACCGTGGCGCAGACCGGTTCGAAGACGTACCGCCAGGCGATGAACCCGGCCACGGCGGTGCAGCTCCAGGAGATGATGCAGGACGCCGTGGAGTACGGCACGGGCGCGAACGCGCAGATCCCTGATGTGACGGTCGGCGGGAAGACGGGCACGGCGCAGCACGGCGTGGGCAACAAGGGCACCCCGTACGCGTGGTTCATCTCCTGGGCGCGGGCCCCGGAGGCGGGCAACAGGGGGGTCGCCGTCGCGGTGGTCGTCGAGGACGCGTCGGCGAACCGTACGGACATCAGCGGCGGCGGGAGCGCGGCGCCGATCGCGCGGGACGTGATGGAAGCGGTACTGAACTCAGCCGAGCGATAAGGGGATCGGCCGCGAGTGGCCCTCGATACCGACAGACGAAATGGCCCTCTACTCCGCCGCTTCCCCTGCCTATCGTGCAGTCCATGACTGACAACGGGACTGCGAAGACGACGGAAAACGGGACTCGCCACGAACTCGCCCAGGTGAACATCGGCCGCCTCACCGCCCCGCTCGACTCGGAGCAGCTGAGGGACTTCGCGGAGGGACTCGATCCGGTGAACGCCGTCGCCGACGCGTCGGACGGGTTCGTGTGGCGCCTGAAGGACGACAGCGGGGACGCGACGAGCTTCCGGATCTTCGGCGACGCGTGGCTGCTCGTGAACATGTCCGTGTGGCGGGACACGAACGCGCTGACGGCGTTCATGTACCAGGGGCTGCACCGTGAACTGCTCGCGCGCCGCCGGGAGTTCTTCGAACGGCTCGACGAGGCGGTGACCGCTCTGTGGTGGGTGCCGGCCGGGCACCGGCCCACCCTCGAGGAGGCGGAGGAACGCCTGGTCCATCTGCGGGCGCACGGCCCGACGCCGTACGCGTTCTCCCTGCGTACGGCGTTCCCGGCGGGCGGCGCGGGGCCCGAGCCGGAGCCCGGGCCCGAGTCCGTCAGCCGATCGGCTTCCTGATCTCCGAGCGGATCTTCACCGCGGTCGCGGCCGCCGCGTCGAGGTCCACGTCGGAGGGGTCCTGAAGGGCGATCTCGGGGGTGATCTCGGCGACGGTGGCGCCGGTGTTCCCGTCGGCCCAGGCGCACATCGGGATGGTCGCCGATTGCTTGGTGAGCACCTGGCAGGTGATGGTGACGTCGGAGCCGGCCGGCTTGAAGTCCTTGGCGGGCACGGCGACTTCGGCGCCGTCGCTCTTGGCGGCGCCCTGCATCATGTTCTTGCGGGCGAGGTCGGTGTTCTTGAACCGGCCGTACATGCCGGAGATCACCACACCCGCACCCTTCTTGGCGGGGTCGGTCGCGGCGTACTGGCCGACGGCCGCCTTGGTGTCGCGCGCGTCCCAGGCCCCGTCCGCCTCGTCCTCGATCTGCTTGCCCTGGGTGCCGGACAGATCCTGGGTGAGGGTGTACCTGCCGTCGAGGACGGTCTTCGGGATGGTCAGCTTGTACTCGGCCTTCGGGAAGCTCTTGTCGACCTCCGAGCCGAGCATGGCGACCGCGACGATCCCGATGACGACGACGGCGAGCGCGCCGCCGACGATGCCGAGGATCATCCCGACGCGCCGCTTCTTGGGCGGCGGGCCCATGGGGGCGCCGGTACCCCATCCCGGGTAGGGGGCACCGCCCGGATAGGGCTGCTGAGCGTACGGGCCGGGCTGGCCGGGCTGGGCGTACGGCCCGGACTGGCCCGGCTGGCCGTACGGACCGGGCTGAGCGGGCTGAGCGGGGTGCTGCGGCGGACCGTAGGGGCCGGGCTGGCCGTAGGGCGCGGCCGGGGGCTGCTGGCCGAACGGGTTGGGCTGGGGCGGCTGAGGCGTGGACACGTCAGCAAACTACTGCATGCGGGTGACATGCCCACACGCCCCGGACACCACGGGCCCCCGGTCATGCCCTAGGGCAGTTGGGCGCCCTCCCCGATCGTCGACTCCACCTCCGCGACGCGCTCCAGCTCCTCCGCCGCGAAGCGTTCCGCGTCGAGCTTCTCGGCGATCTCCTCGTCCTGGGCCATCAGCTGGTCGAGGTTCGAGTTGCCCATCTCGAAGACGCCCATGTCGACGTACGCCTGCTGGAGGCGCTTGCCCCACAGGCCGATGTCCTTCACACAGGGCACGATCCGGGAGAAGAGCAGTTGGCGGAAGAGGGCCAGGAACTCGGACTGCTCGCTGTACTCCTCGGCCTCCGCCTTGGAGATGCCGAAGTTCTCCAGGACCTCGACGCCGCGCAGCCGGTCGCGCATCAGATAGCAGCCCTCGATGACGAACTCCTCGCGCTCGCGCAGTTCGGCGTCGGTGAGCTGCTTGTAGTAATCACGCAGTGCCATCCGTCCGAAGGCCACATGGCGGGCCTCGTCCTGCATCACGTACGCGAGGATCTGCTGGGGCAGCGGCTTGTCCGTGGTGTCGCGGATCATGCCGAACGCGGCGAGCGCGAGGCCCTCGATGAGGACCTGCATACCGAGGTAGGGCATGTCCCAGCGGGAGTCGCGCAGAGTGTCACCGAGGAGCGACTGGAGGTTGTCGTTGATCGGGTAGAGCATCCCGATCTTCTCGTGCAGGAAGCGGCCGAAGATCTCCGCGTGCCGGGCCTCGTCCATGGTCTGGGTCGCCGAGTAGAACTTGGCGTCCATGTCGGGGACGGACTCGACGATACGGGCGGCGCACACCATCGCGCCCTGCTCACCGTGCAGGAACTGGCTGAACTGCCAGGACGCGTAGTGCTTGCGCAGCTCGCCCTTGTCCCGGTCCGTCATCTTCGCCCAGTGCCGGGTGCCGTAGAGGGTGAGCGCCTCGTCGGGGGTGCCGAGCGGATTGTGGGGGTCGACCTCGAGATCCCAGTCGATGCGCTTGGCGCCGTCCCACTGCTTGTCCTTGCCCTTCTGGTAGAGCGCGAGGAGGCGGTCCCTGCCCTCGTCGTACTCCCAGCTGAATCTTGCCGCGCCGGCCGCCGGTATCTGCCAGCTGAGCTCCTCGGGCGCCCTGGTGTACAGCTCATGCGTCGACATACAGGCAGGCTCACACGCCCGTGGACACCGGTCAACAAGTCGTGCACAAGGGATTGACGGCCTTGCTGACAAGCAGTCTCATAAGACGTGACCGCCGGTAACTCCTGTGCCGCGGGGCCCGTTTCCCGTACGACGAGGTGGGACAGCCATGACGACCGTGACGGAAGCCGACGCGTTCGAGGGTCTGCGCGACGCGCTCGGGCTGCTCAAGGACCGCGAGCAGGTGGCCGAACGCCTGCTCGACTCCTCCGCCAAGCACTCCTTCGACCCGGACAAGGAACTGGACTGGGACGCCCCCGACGTCGAGGGCATGTGGTACTGGCCCCCGGAGCTCTGCTCGCTCTACGACACCCCCATGTGGAAGCGGATGTCGCAGGAGCAGCGCATCGAGCTGTCCAAGTACGAGGCCGCCTCGATGGCGTCCATGGGCGTCTGGTTCGAGATCATCCTGATGCAACTCCTTGTACGACACATCTACGACAAGTCGCTGACCAGCAACCATGTCCGCTACGCCCTCACGGAGATCGCCGACGAGTGCCGGCACTCCATGATGTTCGCCCGCATGATCAAGCGCAGCGTCGGCGAGGGCTTCCCCATGCCGCGCGTCCACCACAATCTGGGGCGCCTGCTCAAGACCGTCTCCACGACGCCCGGATCCTTCTCGGCGACCCTGCTCGGCGAGGAGATCATCGACTGGATGCAGCGGATGACGTTCCCGGACGAGCGCGTCCAGCCGCTGGTGCGCGGCATCACGCGCATCCACGTCATCGAGGAGGCGCGTCACGTGCGCTACGCCCGCGAGGAGCTGCGCCGCCAGATGGTGTCGTGCGGCCCGGCCGAGGCGGCGTACACACGGATCGTGTGCGGTGAGGCGGCCCGCGTGATCTACATGGCGTTCCACAACCCGGCGGCCTACGAGCGGGCCGGGCTCGACCCGAAGCAGGCGCTGGCGCAGGTCAAGGCCAGCGGCCATCGCCGCGAGATCATGCAGACCGGCGCCAAGCGCCTGACCGACTTCCTGGACGAGATCGGGGTTCTGCGGGGCGTGGGACGCGCGCTGTGGAAGTCGTCGGGTCTGCTCGCCTGAGGCACGCATCACGGCCTTCGCGGCGAAAAGCCGGATACGCTGCGGGACATGACCTCGGCACCCGGCACCCGCGCGTACCGACGGCTCAGCGTCGAGGAGCGCCGCAGTCAGCTCCTCGTCGCCGCGCTGTCCCTCTTCGCGCACCGGGCACCCGAGGAGGTGTCCCTCGACGACGTGGCGGAGGCGGCCGGCGTCTCACGGCCCCTCGTCTACCGGTACTTCCCCGGCGGCAAGCAGCAGTTGTACGAGGCCGCGCTGCGCTCCGCGGCCGACGAGCTGGAGAAGTGCTTCGCGGAGCCGCAGGAAGGACCGCTGAGCGGCCGGCTCACGCGGGCGCTCGACCGCTACCTCGGGTTCGTCGACCAGCACGACATGGGGTTCGCCGCCCTGCTCCAGGGCGGCAGCGTCGTGGAGACGTCGCGCACGACATCGATCGTGGACGGCGTGCGCAGGGCGGCTGCCGAGCACATCCTGAGCCATCTCGCCGTGGGGGACCCGGGTCCCCGGTTGCGGATGACCGTACGCATGTGGATCACGGCCGTCGAGGCGGCCTCGCTGATCTGGCTCGACGAGGACAAGAAGCCGCCGCTGGACGAGCTGCGCGACGGGCTCGTCGACCAGTTCATGGCGGTCCTCACGGCGACGGCGGGCCGCGACCCGCAGACCGCCGACGCGGTGCGGCACGCGCTGGCCCTGGAGACGCCGGACGGGCCCGTGGGCCGGCTGGCACGCCTGGTGCTCCCCGTGGTGAGCGACGCGGCGCATCTGTTGTGACACTGGTGCCGTGAAGAGCGAAGAGACGCCGTTCGTCGGCGGGCCGATGGACGGGCGGGTGCTGCCCGTGCTGCTCGGCCCCACGGGGCATCCGCCGAAGGTGTACCGCATCCCCGTGCCGGGCCCCGACGGCTCCGCGAGCACGGTGCTCATCTACCGCCGGGTGCCGATGGTCCCCGGCAAAATCCGGTTCACCCACCGCTGGAAGTACGAGTACGACCCCTCGGGGCGCGACGACAGCCGGCTCCGGTGGCCCTGGTCCAAGCCGCGTCCGGAGCAGCCGACTTCGTAGATCACCTTCTTGGATCACCTTCGTGGAGTCCCCCGGCCGAGTGAGGTCCTTGGTCCGAACCGCCCAGCAGGAGGCGCATGGACGGGCGGACGTGTCGATGCTCTCGGTGCGGGACGGACGGGCTGCCCCGCACCGGAGGTGATGACGTGTCAGGAAGCCTTCTGCGGTGGGCCTGTGCCGCGACGGTGGCCTCGGCGCTCGCGGCGCCGGGACCCGCGAACGCCGCAGCCGCACCGGACCCCGGACCCCTTCCGGCGGCCCGCAGCACGTCCGTCGCCACACTTCTGACGGACCTTCAGCGCCTGTACCGGGAGGCGGAGAAGGCCACCGAGACGTACAACGCGACTGCGGAGAAGCTCAAGAAGCGTCGGAAGACGGCCGGTGACCTGGCCCGCAAGCTGGCCGTGGCCCGCACCTCGCTCCACGACAGCCGCAGCGCGGCCGGGCGCCTCGCCCGCGAGCAGTACCAGGGCAGCAGCAACAGCATCTCCCCCTACCTGCGCCTGCTCCTCGCCCGCGACCCGCAGCACGCCCTCGACCAGGGCCATGTGATCCGGCGTGTGGCCCAGGAGCGCATCGCGACCGTGGACCGGCTCTTCGGCGGCGAGAAGCGCGCCGACGACCTGGCGGCCCAGGCACGCAGAGCGCTCGCCGAGCAGACCCGCCTCTCGGACCGGCAGAAGAAGGACCGGGACGCGGTCCGGGCCCGCCTCAAGGCCGTCGAGAAGCTGCTCGCCTCACTCAGCTCGGACCAGCTCGGCGAGCTGACCCGCCTGGAGGACACGGGGACGGCGAAGGCCCAGAAGACGTTCATGGCGTCGGGCGCGCTCAGCTCACGGCGGGCGCCGTCGCGGGCCGGGGACACGGCCCTCGCGTACGCGGTGCGACAGATCGGGAAGCCGTACCAGTGGGGCGCCGAAGGACCCGCGGCGTTCGACTGCTCGGGGCTCACGTCGAAGGCGTGGGAGCACGCGGGCAAGGGCATCCCTCGCACCTCGCAGGAGCAGTGGGCACGGCTGCCCCGCGTCCCGCTGAACGAGCTGCGGCCCGGGGACCTCGTCGTGTACTTCCCCGAGGCCACGCACGTGGCGATGTACCTGGGCGACGGCATGGTGGTACAGGCGCCGCGGCCGGGCGCGAAGGTCAAGGTGTCGCCGATCGCGGCCAACCCGCTGCTCGGCGCCGTCCGCCCCGATCAGGGCACGACGTCGATGAAGGGCTACACCCCGCCGGCGCTGCCCCAGGGCGCGACGAGCGGCGACGACACCGGATACGGCGCCGCGGGGGCGCCCACCGGCTGACCGGTGCGCGCCCCGCCGCGGATCAGCCGGTGACGGAGGCCAGGTAGGCGTTCGTCTTCTCCGGCTCATAGAAGAAGTTCTCGAAGTCGGCCGGGTTGTTGAAGCCGTTCGCGAAGCGGTCGGCGACCGGCTGGAGCTGGCCGGCGGCGCCGATCAGGTTGAGGACGTGCTCCGGCGGGACGCCCAGCATCGCGTTGGTCCACTTCACGACGTGCTGCGCGGTGTCCCAGTAGCGGTCGAAGGTGGACTGCATCCACTCCTCGTCGAACGGCTTGTCGCCGTGCTCGACGATGGAGTCGAGGTACGAGGCGGCGCACTTGGACGCCGAGTTCGAACCCTGGCCCGTGATCGGGTCGTTGGCGACGACGACGTCGGCGACACCGAGGACCGCGCCGCCGCCGGGCAGCCGCCCGATCGGGTTGCGGACGGTCGGCGCGTAACGGCCCGCGAGGGTCGCGTTGGCGTCGGTCAGCTCGACCTTCGTGGCGCGCGCGTACTCCCAGGGCGTGAACTTCTCCATCAGCTCCAGGGTGAGGGCGAGGTGCTCCGAGGGGTCCTTGACGCCCTTGAAGGCGTCCAGCGGGCCACCGGGGATGCCCTCCCAGAACAGGATGTCCGCGCGGCCCGAGGTGGTGAGGGTCGGCATCACGAACAGCTCGCCGACGCCGGGCACCAGGTTGCAGCGCACCGCGTCGAAGTCCGGGTGCTCGGGGCGGGGGCCCATGCCGTGCACGTACGCGACGGCCAGCGCGCGCTGCGGCTCGGCGTACGGGGAGCGCGAGGCGTCGCGGCCGAACATCGAGACCAGCTCGCCCTTGCCGGCGGAGACGAGCACCAGGTCGTAGGTGCGGGCGAAGTAGTCGAGGTCGGAGACCGCGGCGCCGTGGATGACGAGCTGCCCGCCGCGCTGCGCGAACGTCTCCATCCAGCCGGCCATCTTGACGCGCTGGTCGACGGACTGCGCGTAGCCGTCGAGCTTGCCCACCCAGTCGATGGCGCGCTGCGAGGGACCCGGGTCGAAGGAGCCGGGGGCGGCGACGGAGACGCCGAGGCCCTCGATCCTGGGGGCCTGGGACTCCCAGAAGTTCACCTGGAGGTCGCGCTCGTGCTGGAGCGCCGTGTCGAACATGCACTGCGTGGACATGACCCGGCCGGACCGGATCTCGTCCGCGGTGCGGTTGGACATCAGGGTGACCTCGTACCCGTTCGACTGGAGGCCGAGGGCGAGCTGGAGACCGGACTGGCCGGCTCCGACGACGAGTATCTTCCGCATGCGGGTGCCTCTTCTACTGCTGAGGGGTGGTGGCTATTCGGGGGTGGCGTCGAGCGCGTGGCCGACGAGGGCCAGGAGGGTCTCGACGACCGAGATGCGCTGCCGCGCGTCCATGATGAGGACAGGGATGTGCGGCGGCACCGTCAGGGCCTCGCGCACGTCGGCGGCGGCGAACTCTTCGGATCCGTCGAAGTGGTTGACGGCGACGACATACGGGAGCCCGCAGCTCTCGAAGTAGTCGAGGGCCGGGAAGCAGTCGGGCAGCCGCCGGGTGTCGGCGAGCACCACCGCACCGATCGCGCCGCGCACCAGGTCGTCCCACATGAACCAGAAGCGCTGCTGCCCCGGCGTGCCGAAGAGGTAGAGCACCAGGTCGTCGTCGAGCGTGATCCGCCCGAAGTCCATGGCGACCGTGGTCGTGGTCTTGTCGGGGGTGTCGGTGAGGTCGTCGGTCTCCTCGCTCGCCTGGGTCATCAGCGCCTCCGTCTGGAGGGGCTGGATCTCCGAGACGGCGGTGACGAGCGTGGTCTTGCCGACGCCGAAGCCGCCGGCGACCACTATCTTCGTGGCGATCGGGGCGCGGGTGCGGTCCGTCTGCCAGGCCTGGAGCTCCTCCTGGGGCTCGAAGGCGACGGCATCACGGCCGGACGACGGCTGGGCAGGTACGAAGGCGGGCGTGACGCCCTCGGTGACGCCTTCAGAGACGACGGAGTCCACTCAGCACCCTTTCAAGCAGTGCGCGGTCCGGCTGGCCCGGGCCGTGGCCGGTTCCGTAAACGCGGATCTTTCCCTGGTCGGCGAGGTCGCTGAGCAGTACGCGGACCACGCCGAGGGGCATCTTCAGGAGCGCGGCGATCTCGGCGACCGTGCGCATGCGGCGGCACAGCTCCACGATCGCCCGCATCTCCGGCATGATCCGTGTCGAGAGCGTGCCCTGGCCTATCTCGAGGCGTTCCTCGGGCGCTTCGAGCGCGGCGACGAACGTCTCGACGAGCAGCACGTGGCCGAAGCGGGTGCGGCCGCCGGTGAGCGAGTAGGGGCGCACCCGGGCCGGCTTGCGGTCGCCGCCCCGGGTGGGAAGTTTCGGGCCGCCGGTACTGAGATTCGTGATGCTGCTGCTCACTTGGCGTTCTCCATCGACTGGCGCAGTTCACTGCGGAGTTCGGGCGTGAGGACATGCCCGGCACGGCCGACGAAGAGCGCCATGTGATAGGCGACGACGCTCATGTCGCAGTCCGGGGTGGCGTGCACGCCGAGCAGTGAGCCGTCGCTGATGGACATGACGAAGAGGCTGCCTTCCTCCATCGCGACCATGGTCTGCTTGACGCCCCCGCCGTCCATCAGCTTGGCGGCGCCGATGGTGAGGCTGCCGACGCCGGACACGATCGTGGCCAGGTCGGCGCTGGAACCCTTGGGTCCGCCGCTGTGGTCGGCAGGGCGCTCATTGTTCCTGCCGGGGTCGGAGGAGAGCAGGAGCAGCCCGTCGGAGGAGACGACCGCGACCGAGAGGAGCCCTGGCACCTCCTCCACCAGATTGGTCAGCAGCCAGTGCAGGTTGCGGGCTTCGGTGCTGAGTCCGAATCCAGGGGTGGACGCACTCGGCGTGCGACTGGGCGCAGTCAACTGCTTGCCTCCTCGACTGTGTCCCCCTCGGGTTCTGCGGACGGATCCGTTCCGCCGATCTCGGCCTCGACGTCCCGCCGGCCTTTGTTGGCCCCTTGGTGGAATCCGCCGAGGCGGCGGCGCAGGGCGTCGGCGTCGACGGATCCGGTGCGCGGCGCCGCGGCGGGCGCGGGGGCCGAGATCTTGGGGGTCCTCTTGGGCAGGCCCTTGTCCGTGACGCGCTCCCACTGGGGGGTGCGGGCCGCGGGGATCACGGGGTCGCCCGCCGCCTCGGGGGCGGGAGGCGTGTCGGCCTTGGGCCGGGTGGGCAGACCCGGGGTGCCGCTGGGGTGCGCGGTGCCCGTCTCGTCGACCACCCGCTCGTGCGCGGGCTCGTCGTCGAGGTGCAGGGGCTGCGGCGCGGGGGCCGCAGTCGGTACGGGTTCCGGGGCGACGGCGCGTACCGGGTCCGGGTCGAAGGCCGGGATGGGCGCGGTCAGGGTCATGGTCGTCTCGGCGGGCGACTCGACCGGGACCGTGGGCTCCGGTGCGGGGTCCGCCGTGGGCTCCCGCGGCGCTTCGGCGTCCGTCCCCGCTTCCCGTACGGCGTGCTCCGCCGCGGCGATCAGCGGGTCGTGGCCGTCCTTGGACCGGCTGCTCAGGACATTGGAGTTGGCCTCGGCCTCGGATCCGGGCAGGTGCACGGCGGGCGCCGCGCCGGCGACCGGGACCCGCGGGGGCGCGGCTGCCGCGGGGGCCGCCGCGAGGAGCGCCCTGGGCAGCACGATGACGACGGCGATCCCGCCCTGCTTCTGCTCGCGCAGCTGCACCCGCACGCCGTGGCGCGCGGCGAGGCGGGCCACGACGTACAGGCCGAGGCCGAGGCCGTCACCGTCCTCGGGGTCGAACATCTCGTCGTCCGCGAAGGCGGCGAGGCGGGCGTTGAGCTCCTTCATCCGCTCGTCGGTCATGCCGATGCCCTCGTCCTGGACGGAGAGCATGACCTCGCCGCTCTCCAGGAGCCAGCCGGACACCTCGACGGAGGCGTCGGGCGGCGAGAACGAGGTGGCGTTCTCCAGGACTTCGGCGACGAGGTGGCTGAGGTCGTCTGCGGCGAACCCGGCGAGGTGCGCGTGGGGCGGCAGCGCGGAGATCCGGACCCGCTCGTAGCGCTCGATCTCGCTGACCGCGGCGCGCACGACGTCGACCAGCGGGACGGCGCCGGGGGTCCCGTGGCCGTGCTCGGCGCCGGCGAGGACGAGGAGGTTCTCGCTGTGCCGCCGCATGACGGTGGCGAAGTGGTCGAGCTTGAAGAGGGTCGCGAGGCGCTCGGGGTCCTGCTCGCGCTCCTCCAGGTTCTCGATGACGCCGAGCTGGCGCTCCACGAGGCCGAGGGTGCGCAGGGCGAGGTTCACGAACGTGCCATGGATGCTGTGCCGGACCCGGTCCAGGTGGGCCGCGGCCGAGTCGAGTTCGGCGCGCAGCTTCTCGCGCTCGTCGGCCATGGTCGCGCGCTGGCCGATCAGGTGCTTGCGGTCGGCCTCGAGCGTGGTGAGGCGCTCGTGGAGGCCGAGTGCGTGCGCGTGCAGCGCGTTGACGGACCGCACGACCTGGGCGAACTCGTCGTTGCGCCCGGTGAACTTGACCGGCTCCTCGCTCGCCGGGTCCGTGGCGAGCCGGGCCGAGCCGAGGCGGAGCACCGCGAGCGGCCTGGTCAGCGTGCGGGCCATGGCCATCGAGACGCCGACGGCGACGAGCAGGCACAGCCCGGCCAGCGCGATACGGACCTCGAGCGCGGTGACGTCGTCGTCGCGCAGCCCGGCGAGGTCCTTGGTGCGCCGGTCGTAGAGGGACGACTCGGCTCCGCGCATCAGGTCGATGCGGGCGGAGAGCGCGGCGTCGACGTTCTTGGGACTGGCGGCGAGGTCGCCGGCGGACAGCGTGGGCTCGTCCGTGAGGGCGGCCAGGTACTTGTCGGCCTTGGTGACGTCGGGGCCGGTGACCGTCGCGTCGTAGGAGGCGACGGACGCGGCCGGGGCGGCGTCCTCGAAGTCGGCGAGCGCGGCCTGTTCGCGTACGTGGGCCTGCTGGGCGGCGGCGCTCAGGGCGTCGCGCTGCCTGCCGTCGGCGGAGTCCTGGGAGACGACCGTCTTCGGGAGTCCGGTGACCGGGTCGATGACCGTGGACGTCTGGCCGGTGCGGGGCACAGCCAACGCGGCGAGCAGGAGCCCGCGCGCGGCGGAGGCCTGCTCGACGGCCCGGTCGAGGTCGGCGAAGGCGTGCGCTCCGGAGCCCGCACGGGGCGGGGTGCTCTCGGCGAGCTGCTCGGCGGTGCTGTGCAGCTCGTTGATCGCGCCGGAGTACGCCTTGTGGGCCTCGAGGGCACTGCTCTTGCCGGTGAGCGCGGCCCGGCGGACGGCCGCGATGCCGGCGAGGTCGCGCCGCAGGGGCGCCGGGGCGTCGGTGCGGAGCTCTTCGAGCTGCCGGTCGACGCGGGCGCTGCGGCTCTCGGAGAGCCCTTGTCCCTTGGGCCGCCCGGCGGCGATGAAGGCGGTGACCTCGTCGCGCTCGTCGGCCAGGGAGTGGGAGAGCGTGACGGTCTGCTGGGTCCGTGCCGCGAGGTCGACGAGCTCCTGCGAATCGCTGACCTGCCCGGACGCGGTCATGAGGGCGGGTGCGGCGGAGCCGGCGATCGCCGCGGCGACGACCGCTACGGCGATGATGAGCCGGTTGCGCACCCGCGCGGTGCGTCGCCCTCCGGGATCGGCGGAGGGGCCCGCCGGGGCGTGCGCGACGGATCCCGCGGGAACCGTCGTGCGCCCCTCGTCCGCTTCGGAGGCCGCTTGCTTGCCCTTGCGTCGAGGCCGCATCTTCCGCACCGGTGCTCGCATTCCTGACTCGTCTACCCATGGGCCCGGGTGACGATCTGTCAACACGCGCCCCCTGGTATGGCTCCAGACCATTCCAGTGCCGGTGAGCAGTGGTCGCGCATCACCTAGCCAGCCACCCGAAGGAGTGAACATCGAGCGGGAGTTGGGGAGCAAGTCCCGGTGGCATGGGCACGGGGCCCGAACGGGGCGCCGGTTGGACGTCTCTCACAGGCTTTGGCAAGATGCCCCGCCACCGCCCGACGGAGTCGATCATTCCGGTCGAAACCAGGCGTCTGACCTGCCGATGCGACTCAACTCCCGGCTCAACGGGCCACTTGTGAAGGCCTCGTGCAGACTGGCCGGATGCGCATCGAACTCGCGACGGAGCCCGGAAGTCCCGACCGACCCAACGAGGACTTCGCCTCGGCGGCCGCGCCCGCCTGCGGACAGGGGGGAACGCTGGTGGTCCTGGACGGGGTCACACCACCCCGGGGCGAGAGCGGCTGCCTGCATTCCGTCCCCTGGTTCACGGCCCGGCTCGGCGGCGCATTGGGTGAACTGTCCGTTTCGCGGCGGGATATGACGTTGACCGCCGTCCTCGCCGAGGCAATCCGCCGTACCGCCGACACCCATCGGCAAACCTGTGACCTTTCTCACCCGCGTACGCCTCAGGCAACCGTGGTCCTGGCGCGGTGGGACGCGGAGCGGGTCGAGTATCTGGTGCTGTCCGACTCGGTGTTGCTGGTCGAGGACGCGTCCGGGTCGGTCACGGCGCTGGTGGACGACCGGCTCGACCGCGTACCGCGCGCCTGCCTCGTCTCGGACGAGGTGGCCGACGCGACCGTGCGCAACAAGCAGGGCGGCTTCTTCACGGCCGCCGCCGACCCCTCGGTCGCCGCCCGAGCGGTCACGGGTGAACTCCCCCGGACACGGGCGCGCACGCTCGTGGCGCTGACCGACGGAGTCACGCGCTGGGTCGAGAAGTTCCACGAGGGCGACTGGACGGACCTGTTCGCGCTCACGCGCAAGGAGGGCCCCGGCGCGGTGGTCGCGCGCGTACGGGCCCTGGAGGACGCGGACGAGCAGGACCGGGTGTTCCTGCGGCGCAGCAAGACCCACGACGACGCGACGGCGGTGTACGTGGAGCTGTAGGGCGTGAGGCCCTTCGTCCCGGTCGGACCGGACCGGGGAGCGGGGCCCGGTGCCGTGCAGCGCAAGGCGGCGGGAGAAACCCACGCGGAGCGTCGGCGACCGACGGCCACGCCGTGCGGCGCGGGGCCGGGCCTCGCGGGCCCGGCGTGATCCGGACGAGAGGCCCTAGCCCTCGGCGCCGGCGTTCAACTGGTGGAGCAGTCGCGCCAGTTCCGCCACCTCGCTGCGGTCCCAGCCCGCGAGCTGGCGTACGTAGGTGGCACGGCGGGCGTCG
The DNA here is from genome assembly GCF_042270245.1 of Streptomyces sp. NPDC055955. Classification (NCBI taxonomy): domain Bacteria; kingdom Bacillati; phylum Actinomycetota; class Actinomycetes; order Kitasatosporales; family Streptomycetaceae; genus Streptomyces; species Streptomyces sp. NPDC055955. The sequence continues at coordinate 55,067 of NZ_JBHJYS010000018.1, read as the reverse complement.
CGGACCTGCCGGAAGTTGGCACGGCCCTCGTCGGTGAGGTGAACGAGCCAGGCGCGGCCGTCGGCGGGGTCGGGCTCGCGCGCGACGAGACCGAGTTCCTCCAGGGCACGCAGCTGCCGGCTCATGGTGGCCTTGCCGACGCCGACGTACGCGGCGAGTTCGGTGGCCCGCTGCCGGCCGCACTCCTCCAGGCGCGCGAGGAGTCCGTAGGCGGCGGGTTCGAGGTCCGGGTGGACGGCGCGCGCCATCTCGCCGGAGGACGCGCGAGCTCTCCTGAGGAAGACCGTCAACTCCCTTTCCAGGGACAAGAATTCGTGGTCCACACCACTCTCCGTCGCGTCGAATTCGGCGCCCGGCCGCACGCCGTTCCCGTCCTCGTGCACGTCAGCACCCATGCCAGGGTTTCCCGTTTCTGAAAGTTTCCGCCATTCGCGGCCATTGCCGCAGCTCCGCCAGTATTTCGCAGGAGTAGACCAACGGCAGCATCCGGGCCCCCTTCCCTCCCGGCGGTCTACGTGCGTAGCTTCTTTGGTGACATGTCCACACCAGCGACATGTCGAAAGGTCCCCCCACCGAGCTCACAGAAGCTCAACGAGGCCTTCGGAGGCACGCAATGCCCGTGCACAGATCCGGAACCGTCCGCCGCCCGCGCCTGAGGCGCTTCCCGGCGGCCGGAGTCATCCTCGCAGCACTCTCGCTGCTGTTCACCCTGCCCACCGCGGCCCAGGCGGCCGACGTCCCCGCCCGCGGCTCCGCCACGATGGGCATGGGCGTCGCCGAGCACGACGGTCGGGGCGGCCTGCCCGCCGGCGACAAGGCCACCCAGACCGAGGGCGTGGACACCAGCAGCCACAACGGCAACGTGGCCTGGTCGACGCTCTGGAACAGCGGCGTGAAGTGGGCCTACGTCAAGGCCACGGAAGGCACGTACTACACGAACCCGTACTTCGCCCAGCAGTACAACGGCTCCTACGACGTCGGCATGATCCGCGGCGCGTACCACTTCGCGACCCCGGACACGACGACCGGCGCCGCGCAGGCCAACTACTTCGTGGACCACGGGGGCGGCTGGTCCCGGGACGGCAGGACCCTGCCGGGCGCGCTCGACATCGAGTGGAACCCGTACGGCGCGTCCTGCTACGGCAAGACCCAGGCCGCGATGGTCAGCTGGATCCGCGACTTCCTGAACCAGTACAAGGCCCGCACCGGCCGCGACGCCGTGATCTACACGGCGACGAGCTGGTGGACCGAGTGCACCGGCAACTCCAGCGCGTTCGGGGCGACCAACCCGCTCTGGATCGCCCGCTACAACACCGACCCGGGCACGCTCCCGGCCGGCTGGGGCTACTACACGATGTGGCAGTACACGTCGTCCGGCCCGACGGTCGGCGACCACAGCAAGTTCAACGGCGCCCTGGACCGCGTCCAGGCGCTGGCCAACGGCTGAGTCCGCGAGCGGGCGAAGAGCGGCCGGACTCGCCCAGGGGTCCGGCCGCTCCTACGGGGGCCGGGGGGCAGGTCAGCAGCGACCCGCCGGCCGGTCCCGCTTCACGAGGTCGTGCAGCCGGTGGTGCCGTCGAGCCGGTGTACGCGCCGGCCGGTGTCGGCCGCCGCGTACACCTGGTCACCGCGGTTGCGGGACATGCGCTGTGGGCCGCCCTTCCCGTCGGGCGCCACCTGGTACAGCTTCGGCGGCGTGCCGTCGGCCCGGCCGGTGGCCGGAGGCAGCGTTCGGCGAGCGCCTCGTCCCTCGCGCCGGGCACACGCGGAGGGCCCGAGCCCCCAAGGGGACTCGGGCCCTCGTCGTCCGGCCACGTCCGTCACGCCGCCACCGGGACCTCCAGGTCCGCCGACGCGGGCGCCAGCGCCAGTTCGAGCACCTGCCGCACATCCGTCACCGGGTGCACGTCCAGCTTCTCCAGGACCTCGGCGGGGACGTCGTCCAGGTCCGCCTCGTTCCGCTTCGGGATGACGACCGTGGTGATGCCGGCCCGGTGCGCGGCGAGCAGCTTCTGCTTGACGCCACCGATCGGCAGCACGCGCCCGGTCAGCGACACCTCACCGGTCATCGCCACGTCCGTACGGACCTGGCGCCCGCTGAGCAGTGACGCGAGAGCGGTCGTCATGGTGACACCCGCGCTCGGACCGTCCTTCGGCACCGCGCCGGCCGGGAAGTGGATGTGCACGCCGCGGTCCTTCAGGTCGGCGACGGGCAGCTCCAGTTCGGCGCCGTGCGAGCGCAGGAAGGAGAGCGCGATCTGCGCCGACTCCTTCATCACGTCACCGAGCTGACCGGTCAGGGTCAGACCGGCCGCGCCCGTCTCCGGGTCGGCGAGGGACGCCTCCACGTAGAGGACGTCGCCGCCCGCCCCGGTGACCGCCAGTCCGGTGGCCACGCCCGGCACCGCCGTACGGCGCTCGGCCGGGTCCTGCGCCGCCTCGGGCACGTGGTGCGGGCGCCCGATGAGGGTCCGCAGGTCGGTGTCCTCGACGGTGAACGGCAGCTCGCGCTCGCCCAGTTCGTGCTGGGCCGCGACCTTCCTCAGCAGCCGTGCGACGGACCGCTCCAGGTTGCGCACGCCCGCTTCCCGCGTGTACTCCCCCGCGAGCTTGCGCAGCGCGCTCTCGCCGAGGGTGACCTCGTCCTTGTCCAGACCGGCCCGCTCCAGCTGGCGCGGGAGCAGGTGGTCACGGGCGATGACGACCTTCTCGTCCTCGGTGTAGCCGTCGAGGCGGACCAGCTCCATACGGTCGAGCAGGGCCTCCGGGATGGCCTCCAGGACGTTGGCCGTCGCGAGGAACACGACGTCGCTGAGGTCGAGTTCGACCTCCAGGTAGTGGTCGCGGAACGTGTGATTCTGCGCCGGGTCGAGCACTTCGAGCAGGGCGGCCGCCGGGTCGCCCCGGAAGTCGGACCCCACCTTGTCGATCTCGTCGAGCAGCACGACCGGGTTCATCGACCCGGCCTCCTTGATCGCGCGCACGATCCGGCCCGGCAGGGCACCCACGTACGTACGCCGGTGTCCGCGGATCTCCGCCTCGTCCCGTACGCCGCCGAGGGCGACGCGGACGAACTTGCGGCCCATGGCGTGCGCCACGGACTCGCCGAGCGAGGTCTTGCCGACGCCGGGCGGGCCGACGAGCGCGAGCACCGCGCCGCCCCTGCGTCCGCCGACGACGCCGAGCCCGCGCTCGGAACGCCGCTTGCGCACGGCCAGGTACTCGGTGATGCGCTCCTTCACGTCCTCCAGGCCGGAGTGCTCGGCGTCGAGGACGCGCCGGGCGCCCTGGATGTCGTACGCGGAGGCGCTGTCATCAGTTCGCTCGTTCCACGGCAGTTCGAGGACCGTGTCGAGCCAGGTACGGATCCACGAGCCCTCGGGGGACTGGTCGCTGGACCGCTCCAGCTTCTCGACCTCCTTGAGCGCGGCCTCGCGGACCTTCTCCGGAAGGTCGGCGGCCTCGACCCGCGTGCGGTAGTCGTCGGACTCCTCGCCCTCCGACTCGCCGTTCAGCTCGCGCAGCTCCTTGCGTACGGCGTCCAGCTGGCGCCGCAGCAGGAACTCGCGCTGCTGCTTGTCGACGCCTTCCTGCACGTCCTTGGCGATGGACTCGGCCACGTCCTGCTCGGCGAGGTGCTCGCGCAGCTGCTCGGTGGCCAGCTTGAGCCGGGCGACCGGGTCGGCCGTCTCCAGAAGCTCCACCTTCTGCGGGGTGCTCAGGAAGGGCGAGTAGCCGGAGTTGTCGGCGAGCGCGGAGACGTCGTCGATCTGCTGGACACGGTCCACGACCTGCCAGGCTCCGCGCTTCTTCAGCCAGTTCGTGGCGAGTGCCTTGTATTCGGTGACCAGCTCGGTCACGGAGCCGGGCAGCGGCTCCGGCACGGTCTCCTCGACCGCGAGGCCCTCCACCCACAGGGCGGCGCCGGGGCCGGTCGTGCCCGCGCCGATCCGTACGCGGCTGCGGCCACGGATCAGGGCGCCGGGGTCGCCGTCGGCGAGCCGGCCCACCTGCTCGACGGTGCCGAGCACGCCGGTGTTCGCGTACGTGCCGTCGATCCGGGGAACAAGAAGCACCTTCGGCTTGCTGCCGCCCACGGATCCGCTGGAACGGGCCGCTGCCTGGGCGGCCTCCACCGCGGCGCGTACGTCGTTGTCGTTGAGGTCCAGGGGCACCACCATTCCGGGCAGCACGACCTCGTCGTCGAGCGGCAGCACGGGCAGGGTGAGCGGTGTGGACGTCGATGCCATGATCTCCCCTTAAGCAGTCAAGTTGAGCTATGGAGACTCAATGCACGTGAGCCTCTGAATGTTCCCCCGGTGCTGTTCGCTCTCGGCGATCAAGGGGCGGGCAGGGGAAAGCCGCAGCTCAGAGGGAGTGTGTGACGCGCACGACAAGGGGCCGGCCGGGGGACGAGGGGCCGCGTCAGGCTGCGGACGCTCCCGGCGCGCGGCGCCACCGGCGCACCAGCGGCCAGGTCCCGACACCGATGGCGAGCGCCATTAGGTGACCCCAGCTCGTCATCGGGTCCGCGAACTCGACGAGGTCCTCGACCAGCATCCCGCCGACGACGGCGAGCACGGCCCAGCGCAGCCAGGGCGTGAGGAGACCGGCGAGCGCCCCGATGCTCGCGGCCACACCGAAGCTGATCCCGTAGTCGAGGCGGTGCAGCGAGCTCTCCGGCAGCTGCCCGGCCATCACGGAGAGCCCGACGGGCACCTCGGTGGCGAGCGTCGCCACGGTGTGGCCGAGGACGAAGACACCGGCGGTGCGAAGACCGCCGATCCGGCGCTCCAGCGCCGTGAGGACGACCAGGAAGCCGATCGCGAACGGGGACGTGATCCCGCCGGCGATCCACAGCGCACTGGCGACCAGCACGAACACGGGGGTGTGCGCGAGGTGCGCCACGTCGGTGCTGGAACCCTGCAGCGCGGACGCGACGACGCCGGGATCGGCGAACAGCGCGAAGAGGGACGTGCCGACGAGCACGGCGGCGTAGGTGAAGGTGAACGGTGTCCCCGTGGGCGTCGGCAGCAGCCGCCAGGGGCGCATCCGGCGCCAGAGGCCGACCGTCTCGGGCGGGATGCGTACGCCGGTCACGGATCCGGGAGCGGCACGTGCCGGGTCACAGACCGCCGGCTGGGCCGGGACGGCATCGAGCAGGGGGCGCGAAGCCTCAGGAGGCGCCCCCGAGGAGACGGTTCCCGAGAAAACAGCCCTCGAAGAAACGTCCGCCCCGCCGGCCTCGGCCGTCACGCCACGCTCCACCTGCGGCACCCCTTCCTTTCCGGCCCGCCCGGGCTTTCGCCTCCCGTACCCGCGCCGTCCATGATCGACGCCACGCACCGCATGATCCACAGGACCTGCACAGGAGAGCCCCCGACTCCGTTTCCGGAGACGGCCGGGCGTCGCGCCGGTTGCGGCAGGATGGACGCCATGTCCACCTCGTACCCCATCCCGTACGACACCGACCACACCGCCCCCGTCGTCCTCGACCGGCGCGAGGGGCCGTTCGGAGAGGTCGTACTGCGGCGCCACGGCGCGCTGCTCCAGATCATCGCCAACGGGTGCTTCCTGATGGACACGTCCGACGGCCGCTCCGAGCGCCTCCTGGTCGACGCGGCGCTGGACGCTCTCGACGACCGCCCGGCACCCGGAATTCTCATCGGCGGGCTCGGTGTCGGATTCTCCCTCACACACGCGGCTGCGAATTCCCGCTGGGGCCGCATCGCCGTCGTCGAACGTGAGCCGGCGATCGTCGACTGGCACCGCGAGGGCCCGCTGTCCGAGCTGTCACGGTCCGCGCTCGCCGACCCGCGCACCGAGATTGTGGAGGCGGACCTTGTCTCCTACGTCCAGGAATCGACCGAGACGTTCGACGCACTGTGCCTCGACATCGACAACGGACCCGACTGGACGGTGACGGAGGGTAACGACAGTCTCTACTCACCGGTAGGTCTCGCGGCCTGCCGGGCACGGCTCGCCCCTGGCGGCGTGCTCGCCGTGTGGTCCGCGCAGCCCTCCGCAAATTTCGAAGGAACCTTGCGGAATGCCGGATTCCGGTCGGTCCGCACCGAAGAGATCCCGGTTGTCCGGGGCGTTCCGGACGTCGTACATCTCGGGGTCAGGGCTGCGTAGCCGACTCGCGGTAACTCCCCGTACGCTGACTGCCGAAACCCAGATCATTCAAGCGTCAAGCGCACACGGATGTGCGCATTCAGGGGCGGGGCGATGGAGCAGACACACACCTCCCACAACGGCAACACGGCGTCGCCGGGCGCCCAGCGACGGGTCCTGGTGGTCGAGGACGACCCCACGATCGTCGACGCCATCGCCGCGCGGCTGCGTGCCGAGGGATTCCTCGTGCAAACGGCTCAGGACGGTCCGGCGGCGGTCGACACGGCCGAGGCATGGCAGCCGGACCTACTGATCCTCGACATCATGCTGCCCGGCTTCGACGGGCTCGAGGTCTGCCGCCGTGTGCAGGCGCAGCGGCCGGTGCCGGTGATGATGCTCACGGCGCGCGACGACGAGACGGACATGCTCGTCGGGCTCGGCGTGGGCGCGGACGACTACATGACGAAGCCCTTCTCGATGCGGGAGCTCGCGGCGCGCGTGCACGTCCTGCTGCGGAGGGTCGAGCGCGCGGCGCTCGCGGCGGCCACGCCCAGGAGCGGCATCCTGCGGCTCGGCGAGCTGGAGATCGACCACGCACAGCGCCGGGTGCGGGTGCGCTCCGAGGACGTCCACCTGACGCCCACGGAGTTCGACCTCCTGGTCTGCCTGGCCAACACACCCCGCGCCGTCCTCTCGCGCGAGCAGCTGCTCGCCGAGGTGTGGGACTGGGCGGACGCGTCGGGCACCCGGACCGTCGACAGTCACATCAAGGCGCTGCGCCGGAAGATCGGCGCCGAGCGGATCCGCACCGTCCACGGTGTGGGCTATGCGCTGGAGACGCCGACGCCATGACCGGCAGCGGCGGCGCATCCGACGTACGGGACGCGGACGGGTACGAGCCGGGGTCGCCGGGCCTTCCCCCCGGCGCTCCCCCGGCCGCCCGGCCCCTCGCGGGCCACTGGGTGCAGGGCGGCCTGCGGCCGTTCTCCATCAAGACCAAGCTCGGCACGCTGGTCGTCGTCTCGGTGTTCATCACGACGGGACTGCTGATGGTCGCCGTCCGCACTCAGACCGAGCTCCGTTTCATCACGGTCTTCTCGGTCATCGCGACGCTCCTCATCACCCAGTTCGTGGCGCACTCGCTGACCGCGCCGCTCGACGAGATGAACACGGTCGCCCGCTCCATCTCGCACGGCGACTACACACGCCGGGTCCGTGGCGCCGACCGGCGCGACGAGCTGGGCGACCTGGCCGCGACCATCAACCGCATGGCCGACGACCTGGAGGCCCAGGACCAGCAGCGCAAGGAGCTCGTGGCGAACGTCTCGCACGAGCTGCGCACCCCGATCGCGGGCCTGCGCGCCGTCCTGGAGAACGTCGTGGACGGCGTCTCGGCCGCCGACCCCGAGACCATGCGCACCGCCCTGAAACAGACCGAGCGCCTGGGCCGGCTGGTCGAGACGCTGCTCGACCTCTCACGGCTCGACAACGGCGTGGTCCCGCTCAAAGCGCGCCGCTTCGAGGTGTGGCCGTATCTGTCGGGCGTCCTGAAGGAGGCCAACATGGTCGCCTCGCAGCGCGCCGGCATCGCCTCGGGCTCCGGCACCCACACGCGCACCGACGTGCATCTGCACCTGGACGTGTCCCCGCCCGAGCTGACCGCGCACGCGGACCCCGAGCGGATCCACCAAGTGGTGGCCAACCTCATCGACAACGCCGTGAAACACAGCCCGCCGCACGGCCGTGTGACCGTGCTCGCGCGGCGCGGCCTCTATCCGGAATCGCTCGACCTGGAGGTCCTCGACGAGGGCCCCGGCATCCCCCGCTCCGAGTGGCACCGCGTCTTCGAGCGCTTCAACCGGGGCGGCCATGTGAAGGGCGCCGCGCACGGCCCCGGAAGCGACGGCGGCACCGGTCTCGGCCTCGCCATCGCCCGCTGGGCCGTGGACCTGCACGGCGGCCGGATCGGCGTGGCCGAATCGGCTCGCGGATGCCGGATCCAGGTCACCCTTCCGGGCCTGCCCCGCGCTCAAGGTTGACGTAGGGTTCGAAGCGGAAGCACAAGATCGCCGTGCCATTCGTCACGGGGTGCGGGCCCGAGGGGCCGCACTCGTACAAGGACGTACCCAAGCTGAACCGGAACCCCGCTTGTTTCCCGCCATTTCCAGCGCCGAAACACGGCTTCCGGTGTGACTTACGCGACGGATGACCGGCCCGGTCTGCAAGTCCCGGTGTTGGAGGCGTAGCCTTTATTCCCGCTGTCCATCACCTTGTGAGAAGCGGAAGAGGGCGGTTACCGCCGTGTCGCCACAGTCCCCCAGTAACTCGAGCACCTCGACCGACCAAGAGGGGCAGGGCAAGAGCCCTGCCGCCGCTTTCGGTCCCAATGAGTGGCTCGTCGACGAGATCTATCAGCAGTACCTCCAGGACCCGAATTCGGTTGACCGAGCCTGGTGGGACTTCTTCGCCGACTACAAGCCGGGTGCCCCGGCCCAGCCGACGACCGGAGCCCCCGCACAGGGTTCCGGTCCCGGCACCGCCGGTACCGCAGCCGCGGGGGCTGCGGGCACTGCCGCGGCGCCCGCCGCTCCGGCGGCCCCGGCTCCGGCCGCGCCCCCGGCTCCGGCCGCAGCTCCGGCTCCGGCTCCGGCCGCCCCGGTGGCCAAGCCCGCCGCAGCGGCGCCCGCGAAGCCGGCCGCCGCTGCCGTGAAGGCTCCCGCTCCCGCCAAGGCGCAGCCCGCGACCGAGGCCGCCGGCGGCCCCGAGTTCGTGACGCTGCGCGGCCCGAGCGCCGCCGTCGCGAAGAACATGAACGCCTCCATCGAGGTCCCCACGGCGACGTCCGTGCGCGCGGTCCCGGTGAAGCTGCTGTTCGACAACCGCATCGTCATCAACAACCACCTGAAGCGTGCCCGGGGCGGGAAGATCTCCTTCACCCACCTCATCGGCTACGCGATGGTGCAGGCCATCAAGGCCATGCCGTCGATGAACTACTCCTTCGCGGAGAAGGACGGCAAGCCGACGCTGGTCAAGCCGGAGCACGTGAACTTCGGCCTCGCCATCGACCTGGTGAAGCCCAACGGCGACCGCCAGCTGGTCGTCGCGGGCATCAAGAAGGCCGAGACGCTGAACTTCTTCGAGTTCTGGCAGGCCTACGAGGACATCGTGCGCCGCGCCCGCGACGGCAAGCTCGGCATGGACGACTTCACCGGTGTCACGGTCTCGCTGACCAACCCCGGCGGCCTCGGCACCGTCCACTCCGTGCCGCGCCTGATGCCCGGACAGTCGGTCATCATGGGCGTCGGCTCGATGGACTACCCCGCGGAGTTCCAGGGCACGTCCCAGGACACCCTGAACAAGCTCGGCATCTCGAAGGTCATGACGCTCACGTCGACCTACGACCACCGGGTCATCCAGGGCGCCGCCTCCGGCGAGTTCCTGCGCGTCGTGGCGAACCTCCTCCTCGGTGAGGGCGAGTTCTACGACGAGATCTTCAAGGCGCTGCGCATCCCCTACGAGCCGGTCCGCTGGTTCAAGGACATCGACGCCTCGCACGACGACGACGTCACGAAGGCCGCCCGCGTCTTCGAGCTGATCCACTCCTTCCGGGTCCGCGGCCACGTCATGGCCGACACCGACCCGCTGGAGTACCGCCAGCGCAAGCACCCCGACCTGGACATCGCCGAGCACGGCCTCACCCTGTGGGACCTGGAGCGCGAGTTCGCGGTCGGCGGCTTCGCCGGCAAGTCGATGATGAAGCTGCGCGACATCCTCGGCGTCCTGCGTGACTCGTACTGCCGCACCACCGGCATCGAGTACATGCACATCCAGGACCCGAAGCAGCGCAAGTGGCTCCAGGACCGCGTCGAGCGCCCGCACACCAAGCCGGAGCGCGAGGAGCAGCTGCGCATCCTGCGCCGGCTGAACGCGGCCGAGGCGTTCGAGACGTTCCTGCAGACGAAGTACGTCGGCCAGAAGCGCTTCTCCCTGGAGGGCGGCGAGTCCGTCATTCCGCTGCTCGACGCGGTCATCGACTCCGCCGCCGAGTCGCGCCTGGACGAGGTCGTCATCGGCATGGCCCACCGCGGCCGCCTGAACGTCCTGGCGAACATCGTCGGCAAGTCGTACGCGCAGATCTTCCGCGAGTTCGAGGGCAACCTCGACCCGAAGTCGATGCACGGCTCCGGCGACGTGAAGTACCACCTGGGCGCCCAGGGCACCTTCACCGGCCTGGACGGCGAGCAGATCAAGGTCTCGCTGGCCGCGAACCCGTCCCACCTGGAGACGGTCGACCCGGTCATCGAGGGCATCGTCCGCGCCAAGCAGGACATCATCAACAAGGGCGGCACGGACTTCACGGTCCTGCCGGTCGCCCTGCACGGTGACGCGGCCTTCGCGGGCCAGGGTGTGGTCGCCGAGACGCTCAACATGTCGCAGCTGCGCGGCTACCGCACGGGCGGCACGGTCCACATCGTCATCAACAACCAGGTCGGCTTCACCGCCGCCCCGGAGTCGTCGCGCTCCTCCATGTACGCCACGGACGTGGCCCGCATGATCGAGGCGCCGATCTTCCACGTGAACGGCGACGACCCCGAGGCCGTCGTCCGCGTTGCCCGTCTGGCCTTCGAGTTCCGCCAGGCGTTCAACAAGGACGTCGTCATCGACCTGATCTGCTACCGCCGCCGCGGTCACAACGAGTCGGACAACCCGGCGTTCACGCAGCCGCTGATGTACGACCTGATCGACAAGAAGCGCTCGGTGCGCAAGCTCTACACCGAGTCCCTCATCGGCCGTGGCGACATCACGCTCGAAGAGGCCGAGCAGGCGCTGCAGGACTTCCAGGGCCAGCTGGAGAAGGTCTTCGCCGAGGTCCGCGAGGCCACGGCGCTCCCGGCCCCGGTCCCGGCCATCGACCCGCAGGCCGAGTTCCCGGTCGCCGTCAGCACCGCGATCTCCCAGGAGACCGTGAAGCGGATCGCCGAGTCGCAGGTCAACATCCCCGACCGCGTCACCGTGCACCCGCGTCTGCTGCCGCAGCTGCAGCGCCGCGCGGCGATGATCGAGGACGGCACGATCGACTGGGGCATGGGCGAGACGCTCGCCATCGGCTCCCTGCTCCTTGAGGGCACCCCGGTGCGCCTCTCGGGCCAGGACTCGCGCCGCGGCACGTTCGGCCAGCGCCACGCGGTCCTGATCGACCGGGAGACCGGCGAGGACTTCACCCCGCTGCTCTACCTCTCGGACGACCAGGCGCGTTACAACGTCTACGACTCCCTGCTCTCCGAGTACGCGGTCATGGGCTTCGAGTACGGCTACTCGCTGGCCCGTCCCGAGTCGCTCGTGATGTGGGAGGCGCAGTTCGGCGACTTCGTCAACGGCGCGCAGACGGTGGTGGACGAGTACATCTCGGCCGCCGAGCAGAAGTGGGGCCAGACCTCCGGCGTCACGCTGCTCCTGCCGCACGGCTACGAGGGCCAGGGCCCGGACCACTCGTCCGCCCGCCCGGAGCGCTTCCTCCAGCTGTGCGCGCAGAACAACATGACGGTCGCCATGCCGACGCTCCCGTCGAACTACTTCCACCTCCTGCGGTGGCAGGTGCACAACCCGCACCACAAGCCGCTGGTGGTCTTCACCCCGAAGTCGATGCTGCGCCTCAAGGCGGCCGCGTCGAAGGCGGAGGAGTTCACGACGGGCGGCTTCCGTCCCGTCATCGGCGACAGCTCGGTGGACCCGGCCGCGGTCCGCAAGGTCGTCTTCTGCGCGGGCAAGGTCTACTACGACCTCGAGGCCGAGCGTCAGAAGCGCGGCGTGACGGACACGGCGATCATCCGCATCGAGCGTCTGTACCCGCTGCCGGGTGCCGAGCTCCAGGCGGAGATCTCCAAGTACCCGAACGCGGAGAAGTACCTGTGGGCTCAGGAGGAGCCGGCGAACCAGGGCGCGTGGCCCTTCATCGCCCTCAACCTGATCGACCACCTGGACCTGGCGGTCGGCGCCGACGTCCCGCACGGTGAGCGCCTGCGCCGCATCTCGCGGCCGCACAGCTCGTCCCCGGCGGTCGGCTCGGCGAAGCGTCACCAGGCGGAGCAGGAGCAGCTGGTCCGCGAGGTCTTCGAGGCCTGAGCAGCCTGACCTCGTACGTACGATTGTGGGGCCCGGAACGATGTTCCGGGCCCCACGTCCGTATCACCCCAGGAGCGACTGGCCCATGTACTTCACCGACCGCGGCATCGAGGAACTGGAGAAGCGGCGCGGCGAGGAGGAGGTCACCTTCGAGTGGCTCGCCGAGCAGCTGCGTACGTTCGTCGACCTGAACCCGGATTTCGAGGTGCCGGTCGAGCGGCTGGCGACATGGCTGGCACGGCTCGACGACGAGGACGACGACGAGTAGCAGGGCCCGGGCAGACCTCAGTCCCAGGCGCGCAGCCGGTCGTAGGCGAGGCCGAGCGCGCCGTGCACGACGAGGAGCCCACCCGCGACCGCCCAGCCGATGCCCCGCCGGCGCAGGCCCCACACGGTGAGCGGGATGCCCGCGGCGAGCTGGACGGCCGCCGCCGTGCGCGCCTTGGGGCCGTGCAGCCAGGGGCCGATGGCGCTGCGTTCGACGACGTCGAGTTCCGCGCGGACGGCGTCGCGCCAGCCGGACCACTCGATGTGTTCGGCGCCGGGCTGCACGCGCGCGACCTCGCGCAGCCGGTCGGCGGGTTCGCCGGGGGTCAGGCCGGCCGGGAGCACGAGCCCCGCGCGCGTGAGGACCGAGAGCAGGCCGCGCAGACGGGCACGGGAGTCCGTCCCGTTGTCGGAGCGTGTGAGTTCCTCCAGGGACTGCATGTCCAGGACCGGGTCGAGGCCGAGGCGCGCGGCGAACGTGCGCATCGCTTCGTCCTCGCCGACGGGTGTGCCGTTCGCCAGCCATACGTAGCCGACGGGGCGGCGGAACCCCGAGGCGAGGGTGTAGCCGCTGTGTTCGGCGTCCCACCACAGGGCGAGCACCGGCCAGGGTGCGCTGACGGCGAGGGCCGCGGCCCAGCCGGCGAGGACGCTGTCGACCGGTTCGCCGCCGTGCAGCCAGGGCTTGCCCTCGGGGACCAGGACGCTCCAGTCGGGTCCCGCCCCGGCGAGGAGCATGCGTTCGCGCAGGAGCTGGGCGGCGGGACCGACGGTGGCGGGGTCGGCGCGGCACAGCAGCAGCGCTCCCGCGGCCCTGGCCTGCGGGGCGGGGGTGCCGGTGGAGTCGGCGTCGGCGTCGGACGGCATGGAATCAACGCTAGGTCAGTTCGTGGGGTTCGGCCCATGAATGCCCCCATGCGGAGGGGGCGGCGCGACGGGATGCAGTCGCGACTGTCTTGACTTTCCGTATCCGCGATATATCGTGTCTCGCGAGCGTGCGATCCAACGCGTCCGCTCCCGATCCGTCCCGCCGAGGAGGTCGCACCATGCCCGAGTGGTCCGTGGCAGAGCCCCACAAGCTCGCCTTCGAGGAGCCCGTGACGACGCTCCACGTACGCATCGTCAACGGAACGGTGAACGTCGTGGGCACCGACGAAGGTTCCGCCCGCCTCGAGGTGTCGGAGATCGAGGGCCCGCCGCTCCAGGTGACCCTGGTGGACGGCGTGCTCACCGTCGCGTACGACGATCTGCCGTGGAAGGGCTTCCTCAAGTGGCTCGACCCCAAGGGCTGGCGCCGCAGCGCGGTCGTGTCCCTGGCGGTCCCGGCGGACACCGGAGTCGAGGTGGGCGTGGTCGGCGCCGGCGCGGTCGTGTCCGGGATGCGGGGGCGTACGGAGGTCAAGGGCGTCACCGGCGACACGACACTGGTCGGCGTCGCGGGCGACGTGCGCACGGACACCGTCTCCGGGAATGTCGAGGCCCAGGCGGTGACAGGGGATCTGCGCTTCAACTCCGTCTCCGGGGACCTGACCGTCGTCGAGGGCGCGGGCCCCTCCGTGCGGGCCGACTCCGTGAGCGGCTCGATGATCGTGGACCTCGACCCGGCCGACCGGGCGACGGATGTGAACCTGACGAGCGTCTCGGGCGAGATCGCGATCCGCCTCCCGCACCCCGCGGACGCCGAGGTCGAGGCGAACACGGCGAGCGGTTCCGTGTCGAACGCCTTCGAGGATCTGCGGGTCGGCGGCCACTGGGGCGCCAAGAGCATCACGGGCAGGCTCGGCACGGGCCGCGGAAAGCTGAAGGCGACGACGGTCTCCGGATCGATCGCGCTCCTGCGGCGCCCCCCGGCGGAGGACGACACCCATCCCCCCGCCGCCGACTCCCCCACCGCCCCTGACGCCGCCGCCGGCGGCCCGGCCGACAAGAAGGTGCTCTGACATGCCCCCCGTCTTCGCCCACGGCCGCCTGCGCCTGTACCTCCTGAAGCTGCTCGACGAGGCCCCGCGCCACGGGTACGAGGTGATCCGGCTCCTGGAGGAGCGCTTCCAGGGCCTGTACGCGCCCTCGGCGGGCACGGTGTACCCGCGCCTGGCGAAGCTGGAGGCCGAAGGGCTGGTCACGCACACCACGGAGGGCGGCAGAAAGGTCTACGCGATCACCGACGCGGGCCGCGCCGAGCTGGCCGACCGCAGCGGTGAACTGGCCGACCTGGAGCTGGAGATCCGCGAGTCCGTGGCAGAGCTCGCCGCCGAGATCCGGGACGACGTACGGGGCGCGGCGGGCGATCTGCGCCGCGAGATGCGGGCGGCCGCCTCGGAGGCGAGGAACGGGTCGGGGACGACCACGCGCAAGAGCGAGCGGCCGGGCCCGTTCGGCGACTTCCAGGACTTCGGGGACAAGGAGGCGTGGCGCGCGGCCAAGGAGGAGCTGCGCCGCGCCCGGCAGGAGTGGAAGGAGCAGGCGCGGCGCGCGAAGGACGAGAGCCGCCGGGCCCGCGAGGAGGCCCAGCGGGCGCGCCGGCAGGCCAAGGAGGCGCAGGAGCAGGCGCGCGAGCAGGCGCAGGAGCAGGTCCAGCGGATGGCGAAGCGGGTGCAGGACCAGGTCCAGGACCACTTCGCGCAGGGCGACTGGCCCACGGGGGTCCGGGAGGGCCTGACCGAACTGGCCAAGGAGTTCGGCGACTTCGGCAAACACTTCGGCAAGGAGGCGGGCGGCGCGGCCCGTTCGGACGACGCCGGGCCCGAGGTGCGGGTCACCCACGGCGACATCCCCGCGGAGTATCTGCCGTCGTGGAGCCGCGAGGACTCGACCGGCGACCCGGCCCGTGATCTGGACCGTCTCCTCGACCGCTTCCGCGACGACATCCGCGACACGGCCAGGGACCACGGGGTGACGGAGGAGCAACTCCGCGAGGCCCGGCACCGGTTGTCGGAGGCGGCGGCGCACATCGGGGCGTCCCTGCGGACGCCCAAGGGCTGACCGCGCGGCGGCCGGGGAGGGTCGAGGGGCGCCGCCTCTCGACCCTCCCGGGTCCGCAAGGTCGGGCAGGACCCAGCAAGGTCAGACCGTCAGCACGATCTTGCCGAACTGGCCGCCGGCCTCCATCCGCTCGAAGCCCTCCCGGGCACGGTCCAGCGGAAGGGTCTCGTCGATCACGGGGCGCACGCCGGTGGCCGCGCAGAACGACAGCAGGTCCTCCAGCTCGTCCTTCGAACCCATCGTCGAGCCGACGATCTTCAGCTCCAGGAAGAAGACGCGGGTCAGCTCGGCGTGCGAGGGACGGTCGCCGCTGGTGGCACCGGAGATGACGACCGTGCCGCCGGGCCTGAGGGACTTGATGGAGTGGGACCAGGTGGCCGCGCCGACCGTCTCGATGACGGCGTCCACACGCTGCGGCAGGCGCGCGCCCGACTCGACGGCCTCGACGGCGCCGAGCTCCAGGGCGCGCTTGCGCTTGGCCTCGTCGCGGCTGGTCGCGAAGACCTTGAGGCCGGCCGCCTTGCCGAGGACGATCGCGGCGGTGGCGACCCCGCCGCCGGCGCCCTGCACGAGTACGGAGTCGCCGGGCCGGACACCGGCGTTGGTGAACAGCATCCGGTACGCCGTCAGCCACGCGGTGGGCAGACAGGCCGCCTCCTCGAAGCTGAGTTCCTTCGGCTTGGGCAGGACGTTCCACTCGGGCACGGTCACCTGCTCGGCGAAGGTGCCCTGGTACTTCTCGGTGAGGATGGACCGGCCCTCCCGGGGCCCGACCCCGTAACCGGTCTGGCCGATCACGGAGTGCAGGACGACCTCGTTGCCGTCCTGGTCGATCCCGGCGGCGTCGCAGCCGAGGATCATCGGGAGCTTGTCCTCACCGAGTCCGACCCCGCGCAGGGACCACAGGTCGTGGTGATTGAGGGAGGCGGCCTTGACGTTCACGGTCGTCCAGCCGGGGCGGGCCTCGGGGGCCGGGCGATCCCCCAACTCAAGGCCGTTCAGCGGCTGGTCACGGTCGATTCGGGCGGCGTAGGCAGCGAACATGACCTTGACCCTAGGTCCGCCGGGTGCCGTGCGGAACACCGTAGGGCTGTGACACGCGCCGCGCCCCGTGCCCCACGGAGTCGATCCGTGGCGCACGGGGCGCGGTCGGGGTCTGCGGCGTGGTCAGCGTCGGGCGACGCCCTCGGCGCGCGCGGCGGCGGCGACGGCAGCGGTCACCGCGGGAGCGACCCGCTCGTCGAACGGCGAGGGGATCACGTACCCGGCGTCCAGGTCGTCACCGACCACGTCGGCGAGCGCGTCCGCGGCCGCGATCTTCATGCCCTCGGTGATCCGCGACGCCCGCACCTGGAGCGCACCGGCGAAGATGCCGGGGAAGGCGAGGACGTTGTTGATCTGGTTCGGGTAGTCGGAGCGCCCCGTCGCGACGACCGCCGCGTACTTGTGGGCCACGTCCGGGTGAACCTCGGGGTTCGGGTTGGCCATCGCGAAGACGAAGGCGCCGGGCGCCATCGACGCGACCGCGGGCTCCGGGACCGTACCGCCGGAGACGCCGATGAAGACGTCCGCGCCGGCGAGCGCGGTCTCGAGCGAACCCGTGATGTTGGCCTTGTTGGTGAGTTCGGCCAGCTCGCGCTTGACGTCCGTGAGGTCGTCGCGGTCCCGGCTGACGATGCCCTTGCGGTCCGCGACCGCCACGTCGCCGAGCCCCGCCTCGAGGAGGAACTTGGCGATGGCGACACCGGCCGCGCCGGCGCCCGAGATCACGGCGCGCAGCTCGCCGAGCGTGCGCCCGCTGAGCTTGGCCGCGTTCTTCAGCGCCGCCAGCGTGACCACGGCGGTGCCGTGCTGGTCGTCGTGGAAGACCGGGATGTCGAGCCGCTCCTGGAGCCTGCGCTCGATCTCGAAGCAGCGCGGCGCCGAGATGTCCTCGAGGTTCACACCGCCGAACGAGGGAGCGAGGCGGACGACGGTCTCGATGATCTCGTCCGTGTCGGTCGTGCCGAGCGCGATCGGCACCGCGTCGACGCCGCCGAACTGCTTGAACAGGATCGCTTTGCCCTCCATCACGGGGAGGGACGCCTCGGGACCGATGTCCCCGAGGCCGAGCACCGCGGTGCCGTCGGTGACGACGGCCACGACGGACGACTTCCACGTGTAGTCGTGGACGAGCTCGGGATTCTCCGCGATCGCGGAGCAGACCTTCGCGACGCCCGGCGTGTACGCCAGGGACAGGTCGTCCTTGTCACGCACCGGCACGGTGGCCTGCACGGCCATTTTGCCGCCGCGGTGCAGTGCGAAGGCCGGATCGAAGGGCTCTTCGGTGCTTTCGTTGCCGGTATGCGCCGGGCCCGCACTGGCCTGGCCGGAACCGGCGTCGCTGCGAGGATTGACGATCTCCGCTGCCACTTGTATGACCCCTTAAGTCTTAATCATCAGTTGAGGGTGGGTCCGCTCCTGGTTGAGGAACGGGCGGGCACCGCGTATGACCCACATGTCGGGTGTCTTGCACTCGTACGGGTCGGTACGCGATGGGCGCGCCGCACGCGCGCCCTGAGCCCCGGATGAGGGGTGTAAAGAACCTTCTTACCTGACGGACGCCATCCTGGACGAGTCCATTTGTGATCGATCACAGCGCGGTGACATGACTCATAGCCGAGGATCCGGATATTAGGGGCCGGACCTCAAGTCGACCTCAAAGCCGACGGAGCGTCGCTCACATGGTGAGACGCATGCCGTGGGGCCGCAGATCTTCCGGCCTGACGGCGCTGTGGCCGCAGATATTCGCCCACCCGTCGGTGCGATGTACCGACCTGTCGGGGTCCGGGAGCGGTACGGGGGTAACCCGTTATCCGATTTTGACATAGGAGGGGCCCTGAATGGCCCGGTCCGAATGGCAAGATGCCGTAATCACACGAGGTCGCGACACTCGAAGATGTGTGCCGGATCTCTGCATCGGCTACTCCCTCACCCTGCCGGAGGAACCAGAAATGACCGCAAGCACCACCCGCCGTTCGACCGCTGCGAAGTCCGCGAAGTCCCGGATTGCCGTGGTCGGCGCGATCGCGGTCGCCGGCACTCTGCTGCTGTCCGGCTGCGGTGACCAGACCAAGGACAAGAGCGCCCCCGCCGACTCCACCAAGAGCGCCCCGCTCGCGAGCAAGCTCCCCAAGGAGATCCGCGACAAGGGCGTCATCACGGTCGGTTCGGACATCGCGTACGCGCCGGTCGAGTTCAAGGACAAGTCCGGCAACACGGCGGGCATCGACCCCGACCTCGCGGCCGCCATGGGCAAGCAGCTCGGCGTGAAGTTCGAGTTCCAGAACGGCACGTTCGACACTCTCATCACCGGTCTGCGCTCCAAGCGCTACGACATCGCGATGTCGGCGATGACGGACACCAAGGACCGGCAGAACGGTGTCGACTCCGACACCGGCAAGAAGGTCGGCGAGGGAGTCGACTTCGTGGACTACTTCAACGCGGGCGTCTCGATCTACACGCCGAAGGGCAAGACCCAGGGCATCAAGACCTGGAGCGACCTGTGCGGCAAGAAGGTCGTCGTCCAGCGCGGCACGGTCTCGCACGACCTGGCCAAGGCCGAGGCGAAGAAGTGCCCGGCCGGCAAGAAGCTCTCCATCGAGGCCTTCGACAACGACCAGCAGGCCCAGACCCGACTGCGCTCGGGCGGCGCGGACGCCGGCTCCTCCGACTTCCCGGTCGCCGCGTACGCGGTGAAGACCTCGGGCGGCGGCAAGGACTTCGAGATCGTCGGTGACCAGGTCGAGGCCGCCCCGTACGGCATCGCGGTCGCCAAGGGCAACACCCAGCTGCGGGACGCCCTGAACGCGGCGCTCGACGCCGTCATCAAGAACGGCGAGTACGAGAAGATCATCGCGAAGTGGGGCGTCGAGGCTGGCGCCGTCAAGGAAGCCACCGTCAACGGCGGCAAGTGACCGCGTCCCTCTCGTCACCCAGCCGTTTGAAAGGCAACACCCGTGTCTGTTGACATCGACAAGACGGACGGGCCCGAGGACGTCCCGCCGCCCAAGGCGGGACCCGAGGCCATCAGGGCCATCCCCGTCCGGCACTACGGCCGCTATGTGGCCGCGGTCGTCGCGATCGCCGTCCTCGCCGCGATCGTCTACGCGTTCGCCCAGGGCAAGATCAACTGGGGCGCGGTCCCGGACTACTTCTTCGACGACCGCATCCTCAAGGGCGTCGGCCAGACCCTGCTCCTGACCGCGATCTCCATGATCATCGGCGTGGCCGGCGGCATCCTGCTCGCCGTGATGCGCCTGTCGCGCAACCCGGTGACGTCGTCGATCGCCTGGTTCTACATCTGGTTCTTCCGCGGTACGCCGGTCCTGGTCCAGCTGTTCGTCTGGTTCAACCTGGGCCTGGTCTTCGAGTACATCAACCTCGGTCCGATCTACAAGGACTACTGGTCCTCGTTCATGACGCCGTTCCTGACGGCGCTCCTCGGACTCGGCCTGAACGAGGCCGCGTACATGGCGGAGATCTGCCGCGCCGGCCTGCTCTCGGTCGACGAGGGCCAGACGGAGGCCTCGCACGCCCTCGGCATGAGCCACACCAAGACCCTGCGCCGGATCGTGATCCCGCAGGCGATGCGGGTGATCGTGCCGCCCACGGGCAACGAGGTCATCAACATGCTGAAGACGACCTCGCTGGTGTCGGCGGTCCAGTACTACGAGCTCCTGCGCTACGCCCAGGACATCGGCCAGACCTCCGGTTCCCCGGTGGAAATGCTCTTCCTCGCCGCCGCCTGGTACCTGATCATGACGTCGATCCTCAGCGTCGGCCAGTACTACCTGGAGCGGTACTACGCCCGCGGCTCCAGCCGCACGCTTCCTCCGACGCCGTTCCAGAAGATCCGGGCCAACCTGCTGTCGCTCGGCCGGCCGAAGGGAGCCGCGTGATGACCACCAACGCCATGGTCAAGTCCGAGGGCGTCCACAAGTCCTTCGGCAACGTCGAGGTCCTCAAGGGCATCGACCTGGAGGTCAAGGAGGGCGAGGTCTTCTGCCTCATCGGCCCCTCCGGCTCCGGCAAGTCGACGTTCCTGCGCTGCATCAACCACCTGGAGAAGATCAACGCCGGGCGGCTGTACGTCGACGGCGAGCTGGTCGGCTACCGGCAGAAGGGCGACAAGCTCTACGAGCTGAAGGACAGCGAGGTCGCGCTCAAGCGCCGGGACATCGGCATGGTGTTCCAGCGCTTCAACCTCTTCCCGCACCTGACGGCCGTCGAGAACGTCATGGAGGCGCCGGTCCAGGTCAAGCGCCAGTCCCGGGCGCAGGCGCGGCAGCGGGCCAACGAGCTCCTGGAGCGCGTGGGCCTCGCCGACAAGGCGGGGAACTACCCCTCGCAGCTGTCCGGCGGCCAGCAGCAGCGCGTCGCCATCGCCCGGGCCCTCGCCATGGACCCGAAGCTGATGCTCTTCGACGAGCCGACGTCGGCCCTCGACCCCGAGCTCGTCGGTGACGTCCTCGACGTGATGCGTGACCTCGCCGAGTCCGGCATGACGATGATCGTCGTGACGCACGAGATGGGCTTCGCGCGCGAGGTCGGCGACAGCCTCGTCTTCATGGACGGCGGCGTGGTCGTCGAGTCGGGCCACCCGCGCGACGTCCTGACGAACCCGCAGCACGAGCGCACCCAGTCCTTCCTGTCGAAGGTGCTGTAACTGCGCGTACGCAGAAGGAGGGGGCGGTACGGACCTGGTGTCCGCACCGCCCCCTCCCGTATGCGCGGGGCTACTTGACCGCGAGCACCAGTGCGTCCGAGGGCGAGCGCCACACGGGGCGGGCCTCGGCGAATCCGGCGGCGCGCAGGGTGCGGGCGTGCCAGTCGGCCGACGGGGTCTCGCCGTCGGCGTGCTCCCCGTAGATCTCGAAGCGCTTCGCGGTGGGTCCGGCGAGCACCGGGTCCTTGGCGGCGAGGGCCCACCACTCGGCCCAGTCGAGCGCGCCGGTGGCCTTGGCGCGGTCCATCTGCGCGTGGCGGTGGGCGCGTTCGGCGGCGTTGATCCGGGGCGTGGTGTCGTCGATCATGTGGTCGGCGTTCATGAAGACACCGCCGTCGCGGACGAGGCCGGCGATCTGTCCGTAGAGGGTGGCGAGCGGTTCGTTGTGCAGCCAGTGCAGGGCGGTGGCGGTGAGGACGGCGTCGTACGAGGTGTGCGGCAGGCGCGCGGCCCAGTGCGGGTCCTTGAGGTCGGCGGTCACGAAGGTGACGCGGTCGTCGCCCGCGAAGGTCCCCTCGGCGATGGCGAGCAGCGCGGGGTCGAGGTCGACGCCGACACTGGTGGCTCCGGGGAACCTCTTCAGGAGCCGGTCCGTAATACTTCCCGTACCGCACGCGAGGTCGAGCACGCGCGGCGTGGGCCCGGCGAAGGCCTCCACCATGTCGAGCATGACCCGCAGCCGCTCCTCGCGGTCGGGCATGTACCACTCCTGCTGCCGGTCCCAGCTGTCCTGCCAGGCGCGCCAGTCGGCGGTGACTCCGGTGGTCTCCGTAGATCCCGTCATCGAGAACCCTCCCGTACGTAATACCCTCGAAGCAAGAGCAGCTATTACTCCCGTCACTGACGAAGATAGACCGCCCCGGTAAGGACTACAAGTGGAACTGGCCTATTACTCGGACTACGCCGTACGTCTGGTCAACAGCGAGGAGCCGGGGCGTGGCAAGGACTCCCTGACCACGGTCGAGGCGGTGCGCGACCTCTTCGGCGCGAACCGGTCGGCGGCCCGGCGCGCCACCGACGCCGACCTGACCCGCTTCCGCGGCGTACGGGCGCGCCTGCGCTCGGTGTTCGAGGCGGCGGACGGCGGCGACGAGACGCTCGCGGTCGACCTGCTGAACTCGCTCCTCCTGGAGTTCCCGGTGAGCCCGCAGATCTCCGGGCACGACCACCGGGACGACGACGACCGCCCGTTGTGGCACATGCACCTCGCGGACCACCCGTCGAACGCGACAGCGGGATACGCGGCGATCGCCGCGATGGGCCTCGCCTTCCACCTCACGGAGTACGGCGTGGACCGCCTCGGTCTGTGCGAGGCGTCGCCGTGCCGCAACGCCTACCTGGACACGTCGACGAACCGCTCCCGGCGTTACTGCTCGGACCGCTGCGCGACCCGCGCCAACGTCGCCGCCTACCGCGCCCGCAAGCGCGCCGAGGCGGACCGGTCGGACAGCACGGGGCGCAGCGCCGAGAAGGCCCACGAGGCCACGGCGGCCACGGACCGCTGACGCTCGCCCTCCACCCACGGCTTGCGGCGGCGAAGGCGCCCGCGCACCTTGGCGAGCACGAGGTCGTCGGGCACCGCCCCGTACACCTCGCTGTCGCCGCCCGCGTCGGGGTTGTCGCCGAGCACCCACCAACCCCCGTCCCGCCGCGCGGAGATCCGCTTCACCACGAGCAGATCCTGCTGGAACGGGTGCCGCAGGACGACCACGTCGCCCGGCCGTACCCGGGCTCCGTGCTGCACGAGCATCCAGTCACCGGGATACAGCGTGGGCACCATGGACGGCCCGTCCACCTCGATGATTTGAAACGGCACCCTGGCCTCCCGCGTCTCCGTCGCCGTCTCAGGCATCAGACATCCTCCCCGGTTCCGCCCGCCGGTCCCGCGGTCCCATCCTCCACCAGTCCCGGTCTCGCCCTGGACTTTTGTCCTAAGCCCATGGGGGCACCCGAGAAAACCCGTCTGCCACGGAGTAATGTCCCACCTGAGAAGACGATCACGAGGAAGGACTGCTACATGCTTTCCCGCCTGTTTGCCCCCAAGGTGAAGGCCAGCGCGCACTGCGACCTGCCGTGCGGCGTGTACGACCCGGCCCAGGCCCGCATCGAGGCGGAGTCGGTCAAGGCCGTCCAGGAAAAGATGGCCGGCAACGACGACCCGCAGTTCCAGACGCGCGCCATCGTCATCAAGGAGCAGCGCGCCGAGCTCGCGAAGCACCACGTGTCGGTGCTGTGGAGCGACTACTTCAAGCCCCCGCACTTCGAGAAGTACCCGGAGCTCAGCCAGCTGGTCAACGACACCCTGAAGGCCCTCTCGGCCGCCAAGGCGTCGAGCGACCCGGCGACGGGCCAGAAGGCTCTGGACTACATCGCCCAGATCGACAAGATCTTCTGGGAGACGAAGAAGGCCTGACGCCTTCCGGTCACCTGTGCGACAGCACCCGGCATCCGCGCGGAGCCGGGTGCTGTCGGCGTCTTCGGCCCGCTCGGGTAGCGTCGCCCGAATGGACCACTCGCGCCCCCGCATCCTCTACGTCACCGATCTCGCGTACCCGGCCCGTGGCCGCCGGTACTGCGACGAGGACATAGCCCTCTCGGCGCGGCTGCGCGAGGACTTCGACGTGGCGCTGTGCCATCCGCTGGACGCCGCCGCGCTGATGGACGGCTTCGACGCGGTCGTCGTGCGCAACAGCGGGCCCGTGCTGCACTACCAGGCCGCCTACGACGCGTTCCGTGAGCAGGCGCTCGCGCGCGGGGTACGGGTCTACAACGCCCTGTCCGGGAAGGCCGACATGGCGGGCAAGGGCTATCTGCTCGACCTGACCACCGCCGGATTTCCCGTCATCCCGACGGTCGCCCGCGCGGCCGATCTCCCGCTGCTGCCCGAGGCGGACGAGTACGTGGTCAAGCCGCTGCTCGGCGCCGACTCCATCGGTCTTGAGTTCGTCGGCCGCGAGGCGCTGCCCGGCCTGGAGTTCGACGGCATCCTCGTCCAGCCGCGGATCCGCTTCCGGTACGAGGTGTCGTTCTACTTCGTCGACCGCACTCTCCAGTACGCCCTGTACGCGCCCCGGCCGCAGGAGCGGTGGGTCCTCGAACCGTACGAACCCACCGACGCGGACCGGGAGTTCGCGCAGAAGTTCGTCGACTGGAACACCATCGGTCACGGCATCCAGCGCGTCGACGCGTGCCGCACGCCGGAGGGCGAACTGCTCCTGGTCGAGCTGGAGGACCTCAATCCGTATCTGTCCCTGGACCTGGTCGACGCGGGCACGCGGGACGCGTTCGTGGCGGCGATGGCGGACTCGCTGCGGGGGCTCCTGGCCGACGAGGCCTGAGGAGGACGGCCGGCTTAAGCGGAGCTTGTCCTTCTCGCGAGCGCCCAGGCGCCGGTGGAAGCGGATCACCCCGTCGTTCCGGACCGGCGTCCGCCACTGGATCCCGGCGATCCCGAGCGCGCGGGCCTACGCGGCCACGGCGTCCACAATGAGCGGTCCGAGGCCGAGTCCGCGGTGGCCGGGGCGGAGGTACAGACAGTCCATGTGGAGGTACTCGCACCCGTCCCAGGTGGAGATCGCCGGCACGCAGGTCGCGCAGTCGGCGAGTGTGCCGGCGGCGACTCCGCGACCAGGCGGGGCCTGGCGGTGGTGAACAGGAGCGTGTGGAGGCGGTCGACGAGGCCGGGCGCCGGCGGGTCCGCCTTCTCGTACGCGGCGTGTTCCGCGGCGAGCAGGACGGCTCCGGGCAGGTCGCCGGGGCGGGCGTGCCGCACACGCACCCGTGCGCCGGTCAGCGGACGTCCTCCTTCGTGACGTCCGCGGACCAGGCGGCGAGGCGGTCCGCGAGAGGGCCTGCGCCGTCGAGGACGTGGCGGGTGAACGCGGTGCGCTCGTGGGCGAGTACGGCCGCCTCCCAGACGCAGGGGGCGAGGCCGGTACGGCCGGGCCGCAGCAGCTCCGGGTGGCCCGCGGGTGCGGTGAAGACGGCGAGGTCGGACATGTGGCCCTCGATCCAGGTGTGGACGAGGACGTAGTCCCCGTCTCCCCCGGCGTGCAGCAGGACCACGGCGAGTCCGAGCGAGCCCCGGACGGCGCCGAGCCTCAGGTGGGCGTCGACGAGCGGCATGACCGCGGCGACGTCCCGCTCCGTCACCGCGCGCCCCGGCGCCTCGACGGCGTACGTCTTGACCAGGTGACCGCCGTGCTCACCGCTGCCCAACGGGCGTACGGCACGCGCGTGGTGGCCGTCGGCGAGGGCGAGGAGCGCGCCCTGGTCGACGGCCACCGGGAGGGCCGGCGCCGCGGCTGTGTTCTCCGTGTGGTCGGACATGGCCCCATCATGCAGGGCCGGAAGGTCAGGCGTCCGTCCTGTCGCGCGGTCGCCGGGGCGCGAGGAACAGCGCGGCGAGCGCCGAACCCGCCGCCACCAGGAGGGAGTTGACGAGTACGGCCGTGGAGACTCCGGACAGGACCGCGTCCGGACCGCTCGCTGTGCCCATGCGGGCCGTGGCGATCGCGCTCATCACCGGGATGCCCAGGGTGATGCCGACCTGCTGCGTCATGGTCGCGAGGCCGGTGGCGAGGCCCTGCTCCTCGTCGGGCAGCCCGGACGTGGCCGTCACCATGAAGCCGACGATCACCAGCATGTTGCCGACGCCCCCGACGAACGTGGCCGCGAGGAGCAGCCAGATCCAGGCCCCCGAGGTGCCGAGCGCCACCAGGGCGAGCGTGGCGGCGGCCTGGACGGCGCCCCCGGCGACGATCGTCGTCCGGTTGCCGAGGCGCCCCACGGCGCGGCCGCCGAGTGTGCCGCCGGCCACGGTGCCGAGCCCGAGGACGCCGAAGGCGAGCCCGGTCGCGAGCGGCGAGTAGCCGAGGACTTCCTGGAGGTAGAGCGTGAGCAGGAAGACGAGGGACGTCTCGGTGACGAAGGCGACGAGCCCGGCCGCGTTGCCCCAGATCACCGTGCGCCGCTTGAGGATGTGGAGCGGGACGAGGGGCGCGGCGGCCCGCTCCTCGACGAACCGGAAAGCGACGAGGAGCGCGGCTCCGGAAAGGAGCGCGGCCAGGGTCGCGGGGTCGCCCCAGCCGGTCTCGCCGGCCTGCGTGAGCCCGTGGACGAGGAGCAGGAGTCCGCCGGTGACGGTCGCGGCGCCCGGTACGTCGAGGCGCGGGCGGCGGTCCGGGCGCGAGTCGGTGATGACGGACGGGGCGAGGGCGAGGACGAGGGCCGCGACGGGGACGTTGACGAAGAAGGCCCAGCGCCAGGAGAGGAGGTCGGTGAGGAGCCCGCCGAGGATGGCGCCCGCGGTGAACCCGGCGGACATCAGGGCGCCGTTGAGGCCGAGGGCGCGTTCGCGCAGGGGCCCCTCCTTGAAGGCGGTGGTCAGGAGGGCGAGTCCGGCAGGGGTGACGGCCGCGGTCGCGAGTCCCTGCAACACCCGCGCCACCAGCAGCATTTCGGGCGAGGTGGCGAGGCCGCCGAGGAGGGAGGAGGCGCCGAGGACCGCCATGCCGGCGAGGAACAGCCGCTTGCGGCCGAAGAGGTCGGCCACGCGGCCGAAGAGGAGCGTGAACCCGGCGGCGGCGAGCGCGAACGCCGTGGCGATCCACTGGAGACGGGAGAGCGGGAAGCCGAGCCCCTCGCCGACGACGGGCAGCGCGACGTTCAGGATCGAGAAGTCCACGGCGATCATGAACTGGGCGCCGAGAAGGAGCGTGAGGACGAGCTTCTGGCGGGCCGTCATGCGCGGGGACGGTGCGACGGCCGGGGCGGGGGCGGTCTGTGCGGGCGCCGACATGGGGCACTCCTTAAATGGTTCTGCGTTCCCGTTAAGGCACGCCAAACGTAGCAGAGTGGAGAGCCTTAAGGGAACTACAGTCCCGTTACGTAGTGGCGAGCGCCTCGCGCATGTTGTCCCGCACCGCCTCCCGGCCCCGCCGCACCGACTCGTACGCGGACCTGTGGCGCGCGAGGTCGGCCCGCTGCTCCTCGGACAGCACGGACCACCACACCCCGGCCGTGTTGTGCCCGCGCCTGCACTCGACGTACCCCCGGATCCGAACGCCCGTCCGACTGAGGGGCGGACGGTGGGGACCTCAGCGGACCCGCCCGCCGTCCCAGTGCCGCACCTCGGTGACGGCCTCGACCGGCAACGGCCCGTAGATGTGCGGGAATTCGTCGGCACCCGGCTCCGGCGCCTCGAACCTGACCGGCACGGGCACCCGCTCGCTGTCGATGACCAGCACCACCAGCTCGTCGGGCCCGTCGTACGCGCCGTACAGGAAGTCGGCGACCCTCCGCAGCTGGTGCGCCAGCGAGCAGTGGATGAAGCCCTCCTCGGCGAGGGTCTTGCCACGCGTGGACATCTCGTACGCGCCGGACGCGCGGGCCGCGTCCCACAGGGAGCGCTCGGTGATGTGCAGGAGTTCGGTCATGCGCACCAACCTACGAGCTGATCGCTCGGGCCGGTACCGCCCCTCGGCCGCCCCGGCCCGCCTCAGCCGAGCCGGGCCGCACGCAGCTGGAGATAACGCTGCTCCGGGCGGCTGAGCGTGCCACCCGCCGCCTCCTGATAGGCCGCCCGCGCGGCGTCGCGGTCCCCGGCCAGCTCCAGGAGGTGGCCCCGGACGGCGGCGAGCCGGTGGTGCCCGCCGAGGGCGTCCGCCAGCTTGTCCGTCTCCGTCAGGCCCGCCTCGGGGCCGTGCACCATGGCGACGGCGACGGCCCGGCCGAGCGCGGCCATCGCCTCCCCCTCGGGCACGGCCCGCACGAGCAGGTCGTAGAGGGCGAGGATCTGCGGCCAGTCGGTGTCCTCGGCGCTCGCCGCCTCGTCGTGCAACGCGGCGATGGCCGCCTGGAGTTGATACGGACCGGCCGGTCCGCGCGGGAGGGCGAGGGTGACCAGTGCGACGCCTTCGTCGATCGCCGCGCGGTCCCACAGGGTGCGGTCCTGTTCGTCGAGGCGCACCAGTTCACCCGCCGCGTCGGTGCGGGCGGCGCGGCGCGCGTCGGTCAGCAGCATGAGAGCGAGCAGCCCCGCGACCTCGCTGTCGCCCGGCAGCAGCGCCCGCACGGCCCGGGTCAGCCGAATCGCCTCGCGGGCCAGGTCGGCGCGCTGCAACCGGGGTCCCGACGTGGCCGTGTACCCCTCGTTGAAGATCAGGTAGAGGACCTGGAGCACGGCGGGCAGCCGCTCGCGCCAGTCCTCGGGCAGACGGAAGCGCACTCCTCGTACGCGCTGCTTGGCGCGGCTGATGCGCTGCGCCATGGTCGGCTCGGGGACCAGGTGGGCGCGGGCGATCTCGGCGGTCGTGAGGCCGCCGACGGCGCGCAGGGTGAGGGCGACCTGGGCGGCGGGGGTCAGGTCGGGGTGGCAGCACAGGTGGAGCAGGGTGAGGGTGTCGTCCTCGGAGGGGGCACGGCTCTCGCCGGGCGGCGGGGCCGTGAACGCGTCGCGCGGGGTGAGCGCGGCGTCCGCCTCCTCGCGCCTGCGCCGCGCTTCGTCACTGCGCAGAGTGTCGGCGAGGCGGCGCGAGGCGACCTTGATGAGCCAGCCGCGCGGATTGTCGGGCACCCCGGCGTCGGGCCACTGGCGCGCGGCGGCGAGCAGCGCCTCCTGCACGGCGTCCTCGGCGGCGTCGAAGTGTCCGTAGCGGCGCACCAGCGCGCCGAGGACCTGCGGCGCGTGGCGGCGCAGCAGGTCCTCGGTCGACGCGGTCAGCAAAGGTCGCCGCCGCTGTCCAGGATGGGGCGGATCACGACGGGGCGGACGGGTGCGCCCGCGGGGGCGGGGCACGCGGCCACGCGCTCGGCGATCTCGGTGACCCGGTCGAGGCTCTCGCACTCGAGGATCCAGAAGCCGGCGAGCAGCTCCTTCGTCTCCCCATAAGGGCCGTCGCTGATGACGGGCCGCCCCTGAGCGTCCGGCGTGACGAAGCGGGTCTTCGCAGGTTCCGCCAGACCTTCGCCGGCGAGCATCTCGCCGGTCTCGGCGAGGTCGTCGTTGATCTTCTGCATGTGGGCGAACATCGTCTGGATGTCCTTCTCGCCCCAGGCCGGATTGCCCTCGGACGCCTTGCCCGCCATGGCCTCGTAGTCCAGCTGGGTGCCCGTCACCATCATCAGGTACTTCATGGCTCTGCGCTCCTTCGGCCAAGCCCCCGCCGGGCGCGGGCGGCTTCACTGGAGACGTCGGAGCGGCAGCAGCGTTCTCGACACCGCCCGGAGAAAAATTCTAGCCGGGCAGCCCCTGCCTCTTCCTGCCGTACGTCCGCACGATCACGCCGTTGCCGAACGTCCGGTTCTCCTCCAGGGCGAACTCGCCGATCGCGAAGCCGGACCCGAACATCGGCATGCCCGAGCCGAACACCAGCGGGTACGTCTTGATCACCAGCTCGTCCACCTCGTCGGCGAGCACACCGGCGAGTGTCGCGCCGCCGCACAGCCAGATGCCGAACTCGCTGTCTTCCGCCTTCAGTTCGCGGATCTTGCCGACGACGTCATCGGCGACGATCTCCACGTTCGGGTCGGGGGACTTCTCGATCGAGCGCGCCGCGACGTACTCGCGCAGATGCCCGTACGGGCTGGTCAGACCGGCGTCGAGGCCGACCTGGTAGCTGGCCCGGCCCTGGATGACGGTGTCGAAGCGCTTGTTGGCCAGGTGCTCCAGACCGAGGATCCGCCGGCCCTCGGCCGAGATGGTCTCGGGGTACTCGGTCGTGAGGAACTCGAGGAACTCCTCGTCCACGAAGGGCATGAAGGCGTTCGCGTCTCCGTCGGGACCGCCGATGAAACCGTCGATCGACACGGCGACGAAGTACGTGAGCTTGCGCAAGTGGGTCTCTTTCCGCAGGTGACAGGGGTGTTCGAGTGGACCGCCGGACGGGTTTCCCGCCGTGCCCCCGCTCGAACGACTACAGTTATAGTGCTTCACTTGTAGTGGTTACAAGGGGATTCGGGAATCCGGTTCGGCGGGCTCTTCGGATCTCCGGCCGGAAGGAGCGCACAGATGGCACGGAACGCGGAGCGCAGGGTGGCCCTGGTGAACGCCGCGGTGGAGGTGCTCGCCGCCGAGGGCGCGCGCGGCCTGACCTTCCGCGCGGTGGACGCGGCGGCAGCCGTCCCCACGGGCACGTCGTCGAACTACTTCTCCAGCCGGGACGACCTGCTGCACCAGATCGACACATGGCTGCACGAGCGGCTGGCCCCGGACCCGGCGGTCGTCGCGGACCTCCTCCAGCGGCCGCGGGACCGCGAACTGGTCGCCGCGTTCATGCACGATCTGCTGAGCCGCGCCCAGCGCGACCGTACGGGCTATCTGGCCATGATGGAGATGCGCCTCGAGGCGGGGCGCAGGCCCGAACTGCGGGCGTCCCTCATGAAGTCGCTCCGCGCCGACCTGGACTTCGGGATCTCGTTCCACACCGGGTCCGGGCTCCCCGGCGGCGCGGAGACGGTGACCGTGCTCTACCTCGCCGCGCTGGGACTCATCCTGGAACACCTCACCATGCCGGGGATGCTGGACGGCGCCGTGCCCGGCGTGAGCGTCCCCGAGGGGCTCATGGACCGGATCGTCCGCACGATCGTGCCGCAGGAGCAGCCGCCCGCACCCTGACAGCCGGGGCTCAACTCACCTGCGGGTCCCGCCACATGGGCCACATCGTCGGCCCGTCCGGCAGCGCGATCCCGCTGCCGGTGCACACGAAGCCGAGCCGCTCGTACAGCACACGGCTACGGTCGCTGCTCGCCTCCAGATACGACGCCACACCCTCGCGGTCGCAGCGGTCGAGGACCGGCTCCATCAGCGCGGTGCCGAGGCCCTGGCCCTGCCGCGCCGGGTCCACGGCGATCATCCACAGGTACTCGTGCGCGCGCTCGCGCGGGTGGATCCCGGCGGTCAACCGGCCGATCTCCTCGACTCGTCCGTTGTCCGGGTCCACGGCGGCGCGCAGCTGCGCAGGACCGTCGTCACCCTCGTCCGGGCCGCCCGTCCCGTGCGGCCGGGCGGGCACCGACAGCCAGAGCGCGGCCGCGGCGCCGTCCTCGGTGAGGTCGACATACCCCTCGCTCAGCGAGATGTCGATGAAGGCCGCCATGAGTCCGGCGTGCCTGCGGCGACGGTGCGCCAGGCCGGGGAAGACCCAGCCGCTCACCGGGTCGTCCATGAACGCCTCGTCGAGCAGCCGCACCAGGTCCGCCCGATCGCCCTCCGTGGCCCTCCGGATCGCCACGCCCATGGCCCCGCCCCCCTCACGTCGCGGCCCGCCTCAACGGGCCGTGTCCCTGCGCCGGTCGGCCGCCACGCGCCGGCCCGCTGCAGCCTAGGCGATCGGTTCCGCACACGGGTACGGGCCCCGCGCTCCTCCCGGAGCGCGGGGCCCGCCGTCACGTCAACTCCCCTTCCCTGCCGATGGATCCCCCCTAGTGGCTGCGCCGCGTCACGAACTCCGCCAGCGACAGCAGTCCGTCCGCGGCCTCCGGCACCGGGACCGCCCTGGACAGCTGGTGCACCGCCCGGGACATTCGGTCCGCCGCGTGCAGCTGCGCCCAGTCGCGCCCCCCGGCGCGCTCGACGACCAGCGCCATGGCCTCCAGCTCCCCCTCCTTCGGCGGGCCGTCCTGCGGTCCCACCACCCCGTAGAGAGCGGCCAGTTCACCGGCTTCGGGCGTGCCCGAGGCCAGCGCCGCCACCACCGGCAGCGACTTCTTGCGCACCGCGAGATCGGCGCCCGCCGCCTTGCCCGTACGGGCCGGATCCCCCCAGATCCCTATGACGTCGTCGATCAGCTGGAACGCGAGCCCGGCCTGTCTGCCGAACCCGTCGAGGGCCGCGACCTCCTCCTCTTCGGCCCCCGCGTACAACCCGCCGACCGCGCAGGCGCAGCCGAGCAGCGCGCCCGTCTTCGCCTCCGCCATGACGAGGCACTCGTCCAGCGTGACCCTGTCCGGTTCGCGCCTCTCCAGGGCGACATCGGCGACCTGGCCCTCGCACAGCTCCATCACGCAGGCCGCGATCCGGGCCGCCGCCGGCCGGGCCGCCGGATGCGGGTCCTCGGCGAGCAGCCGCTGCGCGAGCGCCTGGAGCGCGTCGCCGGCCAGGATCGCGTCGGCCTCCCCGAAGACGGTCCACGCGGTCGGCCGGTGCCTGCGCGTGGTGTCCCGGTCCATGACGTCGTCGTGCAGGAGCGTGAAGTTGTGGACGAGTTCCACGGCCGCCGCCGCCCGTACCGCGAGCTCCGCAGCGCCCCCCAGCGCCCGTACCGCGGCGAGGACGAGCGCCGGCCTGATGGCCTTGCCCGCGTGCCCCGCGGCCGCGGTGCCGTCCGCCTGCTCCCACCCGAAGTGGTAACGCGCGATGCGGCGCAGCGACGCGGGCAGGGTCTCCACCGCCCTGCGCAGCTCCGGGTCGACCTGGGCCCTGGCCTGCGCTAGGATCACCGCCGCTTCCTGACCGTCCGCCGCCATCTCTGCGTCCCGTCCGCCCGGCCCCCCTTGCTGCTGCGGCGCTATGGACTGCTTCGTCTGCGTCCCGAGCTTCAACGCCACCTGCCGATCTCGACGTTCTCCAGGACACCGAGCGCGTCCGGCACGAGCACCGCCGCCGAGTAGTACGTCGTCACCAGGTACGAGATGATCGCCTGCTCGCTGATGCCCATGAACCGCACCGACAGGCTCGGCTCGATCTCGTCCGGGATGCCCGCCTGCTGAAGGCCGATGACGCCCTGCTCCTCCTCGCCGGTACGCATGCAGATGATCGACGTCGTGCGCGCGTCGGACACGGGGATCTTGTTGCTCGGGAAGATCGGCACCCCGCGCCAGGTCGGGATGCGGTTGCCCCCGACGTCGATGGACTCCGGGACGAGTCCCCGCTTGTTGCACTCGCGCCCGAACGCGGCGATGGCCCGCGGGTGGGCGAGGAACAGCTTCGATCCCCGGCGGCGGCTGAGCAGCTCGTCCATGTCGTCCGGACTGGGCACACCGTCGTGCGGCTGGAGCCGCTGCTCGTACTCGCAGTTGTTGAGCAGACCGAACTCCCTGTTGTTGATGAGCTCGTGCTCCTGGCGCTCCTTCAACGCCTCGACAGTGAGCCGGAGCTGATGCTCCGTCTGGTTCATCGGCTGGTTGTACAGGTCCGCCACGCGCGAGTGGATGCGCAGGACCGTCTGGGCGACGCTCAGCTCGTACTCGCGGGGCGCCGCGTCGTAGTCGACGTACGTACCCGGGAGCACCGCCTCGCCGACGTGGCCGGCGGAGACGTCGATCTGCTTCTCGCCGAACTTGTTCGCCCGCTGCTCCGGGATGGACCGCAGCGTTCCCAGGTGCCCGGCGAGGCTCTCGGAGCGCTCCGCGACCTGCTCCAGGTCCTGGCGGGGCAGCGCGAGCACGGTGCACGCGGTCACGGCGCGCGCCGTGTACTCCCAGATGGCCTCCGGGTCGAGCAGCGCCTGCTCGCCGAAGTACGCCCCGTCGGCCAGGACCCCGAGGACCGCGTCGTCCCCGTAGGGGCCGGTACCGATCTTCTCGACCCTGCCGTGGGCCAGCAGGAACACCTCGTCCGCGGGGCTGCCGAACGAGACGAGCAGCTCACCGGGCGCGTACTCGCGCTGCCGGCACCGCACCGCGAGCTCCTCGAGCACCTCCTGGTCCCCGTAGTCCCGCAGCACCGGCAGTTCGCCGAGCTCCGCGGGGATGACCCGCACCTGGTCTCCGGTCTTCACGAACGTGACGCGTCCGTCGCCGACCGAGTAGCTGAGCCGCCGGTTCACCCGGTACGTGCCACCCTGCACATTCACCCAGGGCAGCATCCGCAGCAGCCACCGGGAGCTGATCTCCTGCATCTGTGGCGCGGACTTGGTGGTGGTGGCCAGATTCCGCGCGGCGGATGTGCCGAGACTCTGCTGCGGCCCGGCCTGCTCCGTGCGGACCTCTTCGCCTACCGACATGGGCTATGCCTCCCGATCAAGAACTGACCTGCGGCGACAACCCTTCCAGCACGCATCGTGGCCGCGCCATTACACAAACGAGCGGGGTTGGGTGAGGGTGGACGGGGCACGATGCCCGTTTTTCCGGGTAGGGAACTTCCTGACGTCGGAACTTCAAGATCCCGGCGGGCGTTCAACCGGTACACCGAGGCACCGAAGACGGGAGACGGCAATGACAGGCTTCCTGGACCGCGCCAAGGAGCAGGCGCAGCGAGGGCTCACGCAGGGCAAGCAGAAGCTGGACGAGGTGCAGGCGCAGCGGGCGGGCTCCGACCTCCTGAAGAAGCTGGGCGCCGCTTACTACGCGGAGCGGAAGGGCACCGGCACCCCCGAGGCGACCCAGGCCGCGATCGGAGCCCTGGAGCACCACGTCGCGGAACACGGGGACGGCTTCCTGCGGAGCTGAGGCCGCCGCACCGCCTCCCACCCGACTGCACGCAGGCACGCGGGCACGTACACCTGCACGCCGGCGCCCCCTGACCGGAACGGCCCTCGATGACCGGAACGGCTCGCACGCGATGCGAACAAGTAGTTCCGGTGGGCCGGTTCGGGTACAAGCGGCGTACGAGACGGACGCGCCCCGCTTCCGTCGCACCCGCGAAGGAGGCGGCCGTGGCCCCACCCATGTCCGCGAGCAGCTTTCTGGACGCCCTCAGGCACGAAGGCCTGACGGTGGTCGAGGTCGGCGACTGGAGACACCACAACCGCAACCACAAGGGCCCCTGGGGCCCGGTGAACGGCGTGATGATCCACCACACCGTGACATCGGGCAGCGAGCAGACCGTCGACCTCTGCCGGAAGGGGCACGCCGACCTGCCGGGCCCGCTGTGCCACGGCGTCATCACGAAGGACGGCCGCGTCCATCTCGTCGGCTACGGCCGGGCCAACCACGCGGGCCTCGGCGACGACGACGTGCTGCGGGCGGTCGTCGCGGAGAAGACGCTGCCCCACGACAACGAGGCGAACACGGACGGCAACCGCCACTTCTACGGCTTCGAGTGCGAGAACCTCGGCGACGGCGAGGACCCCTGGCCCGCCGCACAGCTGGAGGCCGTCGAGAGGGCGGCGGCCGCGGTGTGCCGCCATCACGGTTGGACGGAGCGCTCGGTGATCGGCCACCTCGAGTGGCAGCCGGGCAAGGTCGACCCGCGCGGCTTCACGATGGCCTCGATGCGGGGCCGCATCCGCGACCGGCTCAAGTAGCCGCCCTCCGCACGCGGCCCTCGTCGCCCCGCTTGCACAATGAACAGGTGATCCCGCACCTCCCGCGCCCGTCCCTGCACCCCCGGCTGCCCTCGCCGGTGGAGCCGGTCGCCGACGACCGGTTCCACCGGCACGGGGTGCGGCTCCTGCTCAAGCGCGACGATCTCATCCACCCCGACCTGCCCGGCAACAAGTGGCGCAAGCTGGCCCCGAACCTGGCGGCGGCGGCCGCCGCGGGTCACGGCACGCTGCTCACGTTCGGCGGCGCCTACTCCAACCACCTGCGCGCCACGGCCGCCGCGGGCCGCCTCCTGGGCCTGCGGACCATCGGCGTCGTCCGGGGCCAGGAACTCGCGGGGAAGCCCCTCAACGCCTCTCTCGCGCGCTGTGCGGACGACGGCATGCGCCTGCACTTCGTCGACCGGACGACGTACCGGGAGAAGCGGAATCCGGCCACGCTCGCGCGCATCCTGCGCGAGGTGGCGCCGCGCGACGGTGACCCGCCCTACGTCGTCCCCGAGGGCGGCAGCAACGCCGAGGCCGTCCGCGGCTGCGCGGAACTCGGGCAGGAACTGCGAGGGGCCGCCGGCGTGGTGGGCGTCGCCTGCGGCACGGGCGGCACCCTGGCCGGACTCGCCGCCGGACTCGGCGAGGGGCAGCGAGCGCTCGGCATACCCGTCCTGAGGGGCGGCTTCCTCGGCGAGGAGATACGCACCCTCCAGGAGGCGGCGTTCGGCGGTCCGCGGGGCGACTGGTTCCTGGACGAGCGCTTCCACTGCGGCGGCTACGGCCGCACCACCCCCGACCTCCTCGCCTTCGCCGAGGACTTCGAGCAACGTCACGGCCTGCCCGTCGAGCGCCTCTACGTGGCCAAGCTCCTGTACGCCCTGCTCACCCTCACCGAGGAGGGCGCGTTCGCGCCGGGCACCCGGCTCACGGCCGTCGTCACGGGAACGCCCTCTCCGTAGCGGCCGGTCAGTCGCCGACCTCCCGGTAGGCCGCCGCCTCCTCCAGGTCGAGCTTGCGCAGCAGTGTGCGCATCATCTCGTCGTCGATCCGCCGCTCGTCCCGCATCCGTACGAAGACCTCGCGCTCGGCCGCGATGGCCTCCCTCGTGAGCCTGCGATAGGTGTCGTCGGCGGACTCTCCCGTCACCGGATTGGCCTGGCCGAGCCGCTCCCACACGGAGTTGCGGCGGCGCTCCAGGACGGTCCGCAGCCGGTCCTCCAAAGGCGCGGGCAGGCAGTTGCGCTCGTCCTCCATCAGCTCGTTCACGCGCTCCTCGGCGGCCCGGGAGGCGGCGTTCTGCGCCTGCGCCTCGGCGAGCGTCTCGGCCTGCGTGTCGCGTCCCGGCAGCTTGAGGATCCTGATCAGCCAGGGCAGCGAGAGACCCTGCACGACGAGGGTGCCGATCACCGTCGTGAACGTCAGGAACAGGACCAGGTTGCGCGCGGGGAAAGGGCTCCCGTCGTCGGCGAACAGCGGGATCGAGAAGGCGATCGCGAGCGACACGACACCGCGCATCCCGGCCCAGCTCACCACGAGCGGCCGCCGCCAGTCGGTGTCCCGTTCCCGCTCCCTGGTCCGAGGCGACAGCCACCAGGGCACATAGGTCGCCGGATACGACCACACGAAGCGCATCACCACGACGAGCACGAAGACCGCGACGGCGTACCCGAGGGCCTCTCCGACGCTGTACTCGCCGAGGTCCTCGAGGACGACGGGCATCTGGAGCCCGATGAGCGCGAAGACCGCCGACTCCAGGATGAAGGCGACCACCTTCCACACGGCGGCCTCCTGGAGCCGCGTCTCGAAGTCGACCTGCCAGGAGCGGTGTCCCAGGTAGAGGGCGACGGTGACCACGGCGAGCACCCCGGAGGCGCCGACCTGCTCGGCGGCCGCGTACGCGACGAACGGGATCAGCAGGGAGAGCGTGTTCTGGAGAATCGCCTCCTTCAGGTGGGTCCGCAGCCAGTGCAGCGGCACCATCAGAACGAGGCCGACGCCGACCCCGCCGACCGACGCCACCAGGAACTCCCTGATCCCGCCCGCCCAGCTCGCGCCCTCCCCGACCGCGGCGGCCAGCGCCACCTTGTAGGCGGTGATCGCGGTGGCGTCGTTCACCAGGGACTCGCCCTGGAGGATCGTCGTGATCCGCGCGGGCAGCCCCACCCTGCGCGCGATGGCCGTCGCGGCGACCGCGTCCGGCGGGGCGATCACCGCGCCCAGGACCAGCGCGGCCGTCAGCGGCAGATCGGGGATCAGCTCGTACGCGAGCCAGCCGACGGAGACGGTCGCGAACAGCACGTACCCGACGGACAGCAGCGCGACCGGCCTGACATTGGCCCGCAGGTCGAGGTACGAGCTCTCCAGGGCCGCGGTGTGCAGCAGCGGCGGCAGGATGAGCGGCAGCACGATGTGCGGGTCGAGCGTGTACTGCGGCACCCCGGGCAGGTACGACGCCACGAGTCCGACCGCGACGAGCAGCAGCGGCGCGGGGACCGGGGTCCGGCGCGCGGCCCCCGCGACCGCCGCGCTCGCCGCGATCAGTGCCACCAGGGGCAATACATCCATCAGCCGTCCCTCCGCCGTCCGCCACGCCGCCGCCCGTCGTAACCTGGCCATCATGAACGAGTGCCCGCACGTCGACGCGCTGCCTCACCCCGAACCCGCGCCCCTGAGCGACACCTGCCCGGAGTGCCTCGCGGCCGGCAGCCACCCGGTGCAGCTGCGGCTCTGTCTGGAATGCGGGCATGTGGGCTGCTGCGACTCCTCGCCGATGAGGCACGCGACGCAGCACTTCAAGGAGTCGGGCCACGCGGTGATCCGGACGTTCGAGCCCGGCGAGAGCTGGCGCTGGTGCTTCGTGGACGACCTGCTCGTCTGAGGACCACGCCGGTTTGCGGTTCGACCGCGCGAGGCCTGGGTACGTCAACCCGGCGCCCGCTCTTTCCAATTGAGCCCGCACACCCTCTAGCCACTGTCCGTACTCATAGGCTTACTATGAGTGACACCAACGGGCCGGGGGTCCCCGGGACAGAAGACTTGGGCGCGCGGTAGCGTCACCGCTGAACAC
This sequence comes from Streptomyces sp. NPDC055955, assembly GCF_042270245.1. Classification (NCBI taxonomy): domain Bacteria; kingdom Bacillati; phylum Actinomycetota; class Actinomycetes; order Kitasatosporales; family Streptomycetaceae; genus Streptomyces; species Streptomyces sp. NPDC055955. Next base: position 16,549 of record NZ_JBHJYS010000018.1, on the reverse strand, counting down.
ATAGCGCGTCACCCGGGGGACGTACCCTCCGGAGCCCGAAAGTGCTTGTACCACCATGGAGGTGAGGGTGTCCCAGATCGCAGGCGAGCCCGGGAATCAGGACTTCGTAGAAGTCCGGCTGCCGGCTGCGGGTGCCTACCTGTCGGTGCTGCGGACGGCCACGGCCGGCCTCGCGGCGCGTTTGGACTTCACCCTCGACGAGATCGAGGACCTCCGCATCGCGGTCGACGAGGCGTGCGCGATCCTGCTCCAGCAGGCCGTGCCCGGCTCGGTCCTCAGCTGCGTCTTCCGGCTCGTCGACGACTCGCTGGAGGTGACGGTCTCGGCGCCCACCACCGACGGCCGCGCCCCGGAGCGCGACACCTTCGCCTGGACTGTGCTGTCGGCCCTCGCGGGCAAGGTGGACTCCACCGTCGCCGACGACAACACCGTCTCGATCAGCCTCTACAAACAGCGCGGCGCGGGTCCCGGGCCGGCGTGACGAACGGGGACGGGCCGGTGCGGGACGAGAAGCACGGCACACAGGACCTCCCGGCCGACGGCGGGGACGGGATGCGGCGACTTGCCGACGGCATCCCCGAACAGCAGGCCCGGCCGCACCCGGAGGACCCCGCGGACCTCGAACGGCCGGGTCCGCCGGCGGTGACCGATGCGTCGGAGCAGGCAGAGCCGGCCGGCGGGGAGAAGATCTCCGCAGGAGCGGACGCGCGACGGGCGGGATGGATGAGCGAGCACGAGCGACACGGTGACCAGCAGCGCACGCACGATCCGCGGGACCGCAGCGGCGCACGGCTGATGTTCATCGAGCTGCGCAGCCTGAAGGACGGCAGCCCCGAGTACGCGGACCTGCGCAATCAGCTGGTCCGTATGCATCTGCCGCTCGTCGAGCACCTGGCCCGCCGCTTCCGCAACCGCGGCGAGCCGCTCGACGACCTGACCCAGGTCGCCACGATCGGCCTGATCAAGTCGGTGGACCGCTTCGACCCGGAGCGCGGCGTGGAGTTCTCCACGTACGCGACGCCGACGGTCGTCGGTGAGATCAAGCGCCACTTCCGCGACAAGGGCTGGGCGGTGCGCGTCCCGCGGCGCCTTCAGGAGCTGCGTCTCGCGCTGACGACGGCGACGGCCGAGCTGTCGCAGCTGCACGGCCGCTCCCCCACGGTCCACGAGCTCGCCGAGAAGCTGGCGATCTCGGAGGAGGAGGTCCTGGAGGGCCTGGAGTCGGCCAACGCGTATTCCACGCTGTCCCTGGACGTCCCGGACACGGACGACGAGTCGCCTGCCGTGGCGGACACGCTGGGATCCGAGGACGAGGCGCTGGAGGGCGTCGAGTACCGCGAGTCCCTCAAGCCGCTCCTGGAGGACCTGCCTCCGCGCGAGAAGCGGATCCTGCTTCTTCGCTTCTTCGGGAACATGACGCAGTCGCAGATCGCGCAGGAGGTCGGCATCTCCCAGATGCACGTCTCGCGCCTGCTGGCCCGCACCCTGGCCCAGCTGCGCGAGAAGCTCCTCGTCGAGGAGTGAGCCCGGAGCAGTGAGCCCCGAGCAGTGAGAGCCGAGGCGTACGGGCCGGCTACTTCCGGCCCGGTACGTCGCCCGCGGCGCCCGGCGTCGTGATGCCGAGCGCCCGGGTCGTGGCCGGGTTCACCAGGAGCACCAGCGCCGTCACCGCGACGACGGCGAGCGCGATCCCGCCCGGGATCATCACGCTGTCGGCCTGGAGCAGCGTGTAGGCGACCGGAAGCGCCATGATCTGCGTGATGATCGCGGGCCCCCGGCTCCACCTGCGCCGCTTCAGCAGCCCGCGCGCCGCGATCAGCGGCAGCAGCGCGAGGACGACGAGAGTGACACCGCCGGTCGCGGCCTGCTCGGGGTCGTCGGGGTGACCCGCGAGGCCCATGACGAGCATGGAGACACCGCCGACGAGCAGGGCGGCCCCCTCGAGAGCGGCCAGCGCGGCGGCCGCGGTCAGCCGCCCGGGGCGCGGGCCGCCGTCGGGGTTCGCGGCGTCTTCGGGGCTGGGGTTCTGCTCTGAGGTCACCCAAGCAGGGTAGCTCTCGGCCCGTGTCTCCCGGCCGCCCCGGGTGGGGCCCGCGGCGGCCCCGGTTTCTTACCCGACTCCTACCTCGGTCTGGGCCGAGTACCACCCGGTAGGTACCCTGCTTCGCATGCGTGCACTTCTTGTGGTCAATCCGGCGGCAACCACCACCAGTGCGCGTACGCGTGACGTACTGATCCACGCGCTCGCGAGCGAGATGAAGCTCGAGGCGATCACCACGGAGTACCGCGGGCACGCGAGAGACCTCGGCCGACAGGCCGCGGAGAGCAAGGACATCGAGCTGGTCGTGGCCCTGGGCGGCGACGGCACGGTCAACGAGGTCGTGAACGGCCTGCTGCACCACGGCCCCGACCCGGACCGCCTCCCCCGCCTCGCCGTCGTCCCCGGCGGCTCCACCAATGTCTTCGCCCGCGCCCTCGGCCTGCCGAACGACGCGGTGGAGGCGACGGGCGCCCTGCTCGACGCTCTGCGCGAGGGCCGGGAGCGCACGGTGGGTCTCGGCAGCGCGGGCGGCACGCCGGGTACGGCGGACGAGGCCGCCCCGTCCCGCTGGTTCACGTTCTGTGCCGGTCTCGGCTTCGACGGCGGCGTCATCGGCCGGGTCGAACAGCAACGCGAACGCGGAAAGCGATCGACACACGCGCTCTATTTGCGTCAGGTCGTACGCCAGTTCCTCGGCGAGCACGACCGCCGGCACGGCGCGATCACACTGGACCGGCCGGGTGAGGACCCCGTCACCGATCTGGTCCTGTCCATAGTCTGCAATACCTCCCCATGGTCATATCTGGGGAACAGGCCGCTCTACGCGTCCCCTCAGGCGTCCTTCGACACCGGCCTTGACGTGCTCGGACTCAAGAAACTGTCCGCCCCTTCGGTGGCCCGTTACGGCACCCAGCTGCTCACCTCGTCACCCGACCGGGGACCCCACGGGAAGAACGCGGTGACCCTGCACGACCTGACCGACTTCACCTTGCAATCGAAGGTCCCCCTGCCCCTTCAGATGGACGGTGACCACCTGGGGCTGCGGACGAGCGTGACGTTCACAGGCGTACGCCGTGCACTGCGTGTGATTGTGTGAGTGGAAGAGCCCAAAGTCCTTTATCTCGAACGTTTGGGCCAGGATCCACCCCATGGAAGTACGGCTGTGACCTAGCCGACACCGAGGAATCAAAAAAAACTTTCCTGAAGGGGTTGTATCCGCCGCCGAGGTTTGCGAATCTCTACATGGCGCTCGGGACGGCCCGCAACATCGGCCCCACAGAGAGCCCGAACCCCCTCCTCAACACACAGGACATCGTCGCAGATGTGACGGAAGTCCCTTCCGTTGTCGGGGGATTCGTGAAAGCGTTCACATTCACAAGCAACCCGCACGTAATACCAAGGAGAGGTAGCAGCCATGGACTGGCGTCACAACGCCGTTTGCCGCGAGGAAGACCCCGAGCTCTTCTTCCCCATCGGCAACACCGGTCCTGCGCTGCTGCAGATCGAGGAAGCCAAGGCCGTCTGCCGCCGCTGCCCCGTCATGGAGCAGTGCCTGCAGTGGGCGCTCGAGTCCGGCCAGGACTCCGGCGTCTGGGGTGGCCTCAGCGAGGACGAGCGCCGCGCAATGAAGCGTCGCGCCGCCCGCAACCGTGCTCGCCAGGCCAGCGCCTGACGCCCACGCCCCCCACGAGCCTGAGCCCGGCGGCGCGTACAGCGAGTACGCAACTCCCGCCCCCGAGCCGCAGCGCGCAGTACCCCCGATGCTCCACCCAGGCTCCGCCCGGGATGTAGACCCGGGCAACGCGAACAGTGAGCCCCGGACCCAACGGTCCGGGGCTCACTGGCGTTTGCGTCTGTGTCGGTTTGCCGACGCGGCGGCCCGGCGCCGGGCCGGCTACTTGTCGGCGGTCACCGGGATGTCGAGGACGACCCGGGTACCGCGGCCGGGCGCCGGGACCATGTCGAACGATCCGCTCAGCTCACCCTCGACGAGGGTGCGCACGATCTGCAGGCCCAGGTTGCCGGCGCGCTTCGGGTCGAAGCCCTCGGGCAGGCCCACGCCGTCGTCGGTGACGGTGATCAGGAGGCGGGCGTCCTTGATGGTGCCGCCGCGCACCGCGGAGACCTCGACCGTGCCGGTGTCGCCCTGACGGAATCCGTGTTCCAGGGCGTTCTGCAGGACCTCGGTGAGGACCATCGACAGCGGGGTGGCGACCTCGGCGTCCAGGATGCCGAAGCGGCCGGTGCGCCGGCCCGTGACCACGCCCGGTGAGATCTCCGCGACCATGGCGAGCACCCGGTCGGCGATCTCGTCGAACTCCACGCGCTCGTCCAGGTTCTGGGACAGCGTCTCGTGGACGATGGCGATGGAGCCGACGCGGCGCACCGCTTCCTCCAGGGCCTCGCGGCCGCTGTCGGAGTCGATGCGGCGGGCCTGGAGGCGCAGCAGGGCGGCGACGGTCTGGAGGTTGTTCTTCACCCGGTGGTGGATCTCCCGGATGGTCGCGTCCTTGGTGATCAACTCCCGCTCGCGGCGGCGCAGTTCGGTGACGTCGCGCAGAAGGACGAGGGACCCGATGCGGGTGCCCTTGGGTTTGAGGGGGATCGCGCGGAGCTGGATCGACCCCTCCTCGCCCTCGATCTCGAACTCGCGCGGCGCCCAGCCGCTGGCCACCTTGGCGAGCGCCTCGTCCACCGGGCCGCGCGACGGGGCGAGTTCGGCCGTCGTCCGGCCGAGGTGGTGCCCGACCAGGTCGGCGGAGAAGCCGAGCCGGTGGTACGCGGAGAGCGCGTTCGGCGACGCGTACTGGACGACGCCGTCCGCGTCGAGGCGGATGAGGCCGTCGCCGACGCGCGGCGAGGCGTCCATGTCGACCTGCTGGCCCGGGAACGGGAAGGACCCGGCCGCGATCATCTGGGCGAGGTCGGAGGCCGACTGGAGATAGGTCAGTTCGAGGCGGGAGGGGGTACGGACCGTGAGCAGGTTCGTGTTGCGGGCGATCACGCCGAGGACGCGCCCTTCCCTGCGCACAGGGATGGACTCGACGCGTACCGGGACCTCCTCGCGCCACTCGGGGTCGCCCTCGCGGACGATGCGGCCCTCGTCGAGGGCGGCGTCCAGGAGGGGGCGGCGGCCGCGCGGGACGAGATGGCCGACCATGTCGTCCTGGTACGAGGTGGGGCCCGTGTTGGGCCGCATCTGCGCCACGGAGACATAGCGGGTGCCGTCGAGCGTGGGGACCCACAGCACGAGGTCGGCGAAGGAGAGGTCGGAGAGCAGTTGCCACTCCGAGACCAGCAGGTGCAGCCACTCGAGGTCGGAGTCGCCGAGGGCCGTGTGCTGGCGTACGAGGTCGTTCATGGAGGGCACGGAGCCGAGGGTACCTGGCGGGTTCGGGCCCGAAGACACCCGCGGGCCGCGGCGCCTGGGAGGGACCCTCAGCCCTCCCGGCACCGCAGCCCGGAGTTGCAACAGCCGTCGGGTGTGCGGTCCCGTCGGCCATGTGAGGACCCGCCGCAGTCAGGGCAGAGAGCGCCGGCTCCTCGGTCCGTCCTCCTGTGCGGGGAGGGCGGAGGCTTTACCATCGCATTGTGGACTAGACCATTCTGTCATGTCTACGCGTTGGACGATGTTTGTTGTTGTCTCTTCGTATCCGCTTTCGTGGCCGCGGGCCAGGCCGCCATCGCCAGGTCGGCGAGTGACTCCAGATCGCTCCGGCTCGCGCCGTCGCGGGCCTGCTGGGACATCCCCTGGAGGACCGCTCCCATATAGCCTGCCAGAGCCGCCGCGTCCGTGTCGGACGGAAGCTCCCCTTCCGCGACACCCGCCCGGATCCGGGTCTCGAAAGCGGTGATATCGGCCTGCCGCCGGTCGCGCAGTGCCTCCTCGATCCCGGGCGTGGTGCAGTTGGTCGCCGCGTGGACGACCATGCAGCCGTGCGGCAGGCCGGGGCGCGTGAACGCGGCCGCGGTCTCGTGGAGCAGGCGGGCCGGCGCGGCGCGGGCCGTGGGCTTCTCGGCGCAGGCGCGCTCCCCGAACGAGGCGTGCGTGGCGCTGTAGAACCTCACGACCTCGCCGAACAGCGTCTTCTTGTCACCGAAGGCCGCGTAGAGGCTGGGGCGCCGATGTCCATGGCCCGGGTCAGCTCGGCGACGGTCGTCGCCTCGTGGCCGTGCTCCCAGAAGGCGCGCATCGCCTTCTCCAGGGAGGCGTCCCGGTCGAAGGAGCGGGGCCGTCCGCGCCGCTCGGTCGCCATCCGCGAATTCTAGGCGGGCGCTGGAGAAGGGCGGGCGCCACAGATGACGGCGGGAGTCAGTGCGTCTCCGTCACCTTCGCCAGCGCCCTCGGGGCGTCCGGGTCCTGGCCGCGGGCGATGGTGACCTCGTACGCGAGGAGCTGGAGCGGGATGATCTCCAGGACCGGCTGGACCTCCTCCGCGACGCCCTCGGTGGGCAGGACGAAGCCGGCCGAGGCCTGGGCCACCTGCGCCTCGGGGCCGATGACGACGAGGTCGGCGCCGCGGCCGCGCAGCCGGTCGAGCACGGGCTGGAGCATGCTGCCGCCCTTGCCGTCCGTGACGACGGCGATGACCGGTGAGATGTTGTCGACCATGGCGAGCGGGCCGTGCAGCAGGTCGGCGCCCGAGTAGGACAGGGCCGGGATGTAGCTGGTCTCCATGAGTTTGAGGGCGGCCTCCTTGGCGGTCGGATAGCCGTAGCCGCGCGAGGTGATCACCATGCGGTTCGCGAAGCGGTACCGGGAGGCGAGGGCGCGCACCTCGTCCTGACGGTCCAGGAGCTGCTGGGCGAGGCCGGGCAGCACGCCGGCGGGCGAGCCGTCGCCGCCGCGCAGCCCCTCGACGAAGAGGTAGAGCGCGAGCAGGGACGCGGTGTACGTCTTCGTGGCGGGGAGCGCCTTCTCCGGGCCCGCCATGATGTCGATGTGGTGCTCGGAGACGGCGGCCAGCGGGGAGTCCGGGTTGTTGGTCACCGCGAGGGTGATCGCGCCGGCCGCGCGGGCCGCCTTCGTGGAGGCGACCAGGTCGGGCGAGCCGCCCGACTGGCTGACGGTGACGGCCAGGACATCGCGCAGGTCGGGCCGGGCGCCGTACGCCGTCGTGGTGGACATGGAGGCCAGGCCGCAGGGCATCCCGAGCTGGATCTCCAGCAGGTACTTCGCGTAGAGGGCGGCGTTGTCGGAGGTGCCGCGGGCGGTGAGCAGGACGAAGCGGGGTGCCTGCGCGGCGACAAGACGGGCCACCTCGCGGATGCGGGGAGCGCCGTCGTCCAGGAGGCGACGCAGCACCGCGGGCTGTTCGGCCATCTCGCGGGCCATGATCCGGCCCGGCTGCTCGCTCTTCGGGGCCGAGGGGGTGGCGGTCATGCGGACTCCTCCACAGGGGCGGTCGCGGGTGCGGCGGCGGGGCCGGCCGGGCTCCTCCTGTGCACGCTCGGTTCCACTCTGGCGGCTGACGCGGGCGCGCGCCCGGCCGAGTCGGTTCGGGCGTGGCGGCTTCGAGGTGCCGTCGGCACAGGGAGCGTCGAGCATGGTCGGACAGCGGGCGTACGCCCCGTGACCGGCCGGGCCACCTCTGCTAGATTGGTCTATACCACATGCGCAGCATCACACCCTCGACCAGATCGGCAGGCCCAGCGTGGAAGTTGTGATCGTCCCGGACGCCAAGGCAGGCGGCGAGCTCATCGCCGAGGCGATGGCCCAGCTGCTGCGCCGCAAGCCCGACGCCCTGCTCGGCGTGGCCACCGGCTCGACCCCGCTGCCGATCTACGAGGCGCTGGCGGCCAAGGTCGCCGGCGGCGAGGTCGACGCGTCGAAGGCCCGCATCGCCCAGCTCGACGAGTACGTGGGCCTGCCGACCGGACACCCCGAGTCCTACCGGGCGACCGTGCTGCGCGAGGTCGTCGAGCCGCTCGGCCTGAGCGAGGGCTCCTTCATGGGCCCGGACGGCAGCGCCGAGGACGTACAGGCGGCCTGCGAGGCGTACGACAAGGCGCTCGCCGCCGCCGGAGGTGTGGACCTCCAACTCCTCGGCATCGGCACCGACGGACACATCGGCTTCAACGAGCCGTGCTCGTCGATCGCCTCCCGTACACGGATCAAGACGCTGACGCAGCAGACCATCGCGGACAACGCGCGCTTCTTCGACGGCGACCTCAGCCAAGTGCCGCGTCACGTCATCACGCAGGGCATCGGCACGATCCTGGAGGCGCGGCATCTGGTGCTGCTCGCCACCGGTGAGGGCAAGGCGGACGCCGTGGCGGCGACCGTCGAGGGTCCGGTGGCCTCCGTGGTGCCGGCGTCGGCGCTCCAGCTGCACCCGCACGCGACGGTCGTCGTCGACGAGGGGGCGGCGTCGAAGCTCAAGCTCTCCGAGTACTTCCGGCACACGTACGTGAACAAGCCCGCCTGGCAGGGGCTGTAGGCGAGTTCGGGCCGACCTGAAGGTGCCGGTCACCCCTGTGCGGGGTGACCGGCACCTTTGTGTCTGTCGTCCACGGAGGCGGGAGCACCGAGGCTGGTCGCGCCCGCGCGGCGAAGCCGCACCGTGTCACGGGCCCGCGCCCCCGAAGGGGCGCCCGGCTCACCCGGCGACGATCACCTCGGCGGCCGCCAGACCGCACACCCGGGCCGCGCCGTGCGTCGCCACGTGCAGGGCGCCCTGGGGCGGTGCCTGCGGTACGCCCATCTCGACCACGACCGTGTCGGGGCGGGCCGCGAGGAGCGTGTCCAGCGACTGAGCCATCCACGCGTGGCGGTGGGCGTCGCGGACCACGGCGACGATGCGGCGCTCCCCCGCCGCGGCCAGGGCGGCGGCTCCCGCGTCCGCGCCGGAGAAGCTGCCGGTCTCCGTGCCGGGCAGCAGCCGCTCCAGTTCGGCGGCGACACCCCACGGCGTCTCGTCGCCGACCGCGATGTTGGCGACCGGCGTGAAGGCGGCGACGTACGGCGCCTCGGTGACGGGGGCCGCGTGCTCACCGCGCGTGACGGTCACCGCCCGCCGCGCCGCGACCAGTCCGATCCCGGAGTCGGGCGCGCCCCCCGCATGCTCGGCCGCGCCCGGCTCCGAGGTCCACCGGGCGAGCGAGCGCACCCGCGCCGCGGCGTCGGCGAGCCGCTCCTCCGGCAGGTCGCCCGCGCGCACCGCGGCGACGAGAGCGTCGCGCAGGCGCAGGACCGTGTCGTCGTCGGCGAGCCCGCCGCCGACGCAGATGGCGTCGGCGCCGGCCGCGATGGCGAGGACGCTGCCGCGCTCGATGCCGTACGTGGCGGAGATGGCCTGCATCTCCATGCCGTCGGTGACGATCAGCCCCTCGTAACCCAGTTCCTCGCGGAGCAGGCCGGTCAGGATGCGGCGCGAGAGGGTGGCGGGGCGGTCCGGGTCCAGGGCGGGGACGAGGATGTGGGCGCTCATCACCGCGCGCGTGCCGGCCGCGATCGCCGCCCGGAACGGCGCGAGCTCACGCTCGTGGAGCACGTCGAGGCCCACGTCGATGCGGGGCATGTCGTGGTGCGAGTCGACGGCGGTGTCGCCGTGGCCGGGGAAGTGCTTGGTGCAGGCGGCGACGCCCGCGGACTGGAGCCCGGTGACGTACGCGGCGGTGTGACGGGAGACGAGGCCGGTGTCGGCGCCGAAGGACCGTACGCCGATGACGGGGTTGGCCGGGTTGGAGTTGACGTCCGCGGACGGGGCCCAGTTGAGGTTGACGCCGCAGGCGGCCAGGCGGCGGCCGAGTTCGGCGGCGACGGACCGGGTGAGCTCCACGTCGTCGACCGCGCCCAGGGCGTGGTTGCCGGGGAACGAGGATCCGGAGCGCACCTCCAGGCGGGTGACGTCACCGCCCTCCTCGTCGATGGCGACCAGGACGTCGTCACGCTCGGCCCGCAACTGGGCGGTCAGGGCGGCGAGCTGCTCGGGCGAGGCGATGTTCCGGCCGAACAGACCGACGGAGGCGAGGCCCTCGCCGAGCCGGCGCAGCAGCCAGTCGGGGGCACTGGTGCCGGTGAAGCCGGGCTGGAGGACGGTGAGCGCGTCACGGGTGAGGGTGTCGGTGCCGCGTGCGGTGAGTGTCGTCATCTGGCGGTGTTATCCCTTCACGGCGCCGTCGGTGAGGCCGCTGACGGCCCTGCGCTGCAGGAAGACGAAGAGGATCAGGATCGGGATCGCGAAGAGCGAGGACGCGGCCATAGTCGCACCCCAGTCGTCGCCGAAGGCGGTCTGGAAACTGGAGAGCCACAGCGGCAGCGTCTGCGCCTCGGGCGACTTGTTGAGAACGAGGACCATCGGGAACTCGTTCCAGGCGGTGATGAAGCCGAACATCGAGGTCGACATCAGGCCGGGCGCGAGCAGCGGAAGGATCACCCTGCGGAAGGCCTGTATGCGGGTGCAGCCGTCGACCATCGCGGACTCCTCCAGCTCCCTGGGCACGGCGGCGACGAAGCCGCGCAGCGTGAGGAGGGTGAAGGGCAGGATCATCACCATGTAGAAGAGGGTCAGCGGAACCAGGCTGTTCAGCATCGACGCGTCGCGCACGATCATGTAGATCGCGATGACCATGACTTCCCAGGGCGCCATCTGGGCCAGCATGAACCCGATGATGAAACCGCGGCGGCCCTTGAACCGCATCCGAGCGAGGGCGAATGCCGCGGCCAGGCCGATGACCAGCGAGAAGACGACGGCGAGCACGGTCACGGTGACCGAGTTGCGCACCAGCGTCCAGAAGTTGTCGGCGCCGAACGCCGTCCTGAAGTGCTCGAACGTGATGTCGGTCGGGAACCAGACCGGGTTCTCGCTGATGATGTCGCCCGTCGGCTTGAGCGCCGTCGCGAACATCCAGTAGACGGGGAAGACGAAGCCGATGAACAGGATCACGGCCGTCACATTGGGCCAGGCGCGGCGGAACGTCGACGAAGCGGAGCGCTTCACAGCTCGTCCTCCTCTTGCTTGAGCACGATCCGGAGGTAGGAGGAGGTCAGCACGAGCAGGATCAGGATCGTCAGGACGGCGATCGCCGCGCCCATGCCGAAGTGCTGGTTGCCGACGCCCTCGATGTACGCGTACACGGGCAGGATCTCGGTGAGCCGGTCGGGGCCGCCGCCGTTGATCGTGAAGACCTGGACGAACGCCTTGAAGACCCAGATGATCTCGAGGAACGTCGTCGCGTAGAGGAAGGGCCGCAGATACGGCAGGGTGACCGAGAGGAAGCTCTTCCAGGGGCCGGCGCCGTCGAGGGACGCGGCTTCGTAGAGCTCCTTGGGGATGGTGGTCGTCGCGGCGTAGAGGTTGATCGCGACGAACGGGATCGACATCCAGACGATCAGCACGGTGACGACGAAGAACGTCGACATCTGGCTGCCGGTCCAGCTGTAGTCGGCCATCGCGTGCCAGCCGAGCCTGTCGAGGACCCAGTTGACGACGCCGAAGCGCTCCGCGAACAGCCACTGGTAGACGGTGGTCGCGGCGACGACGGGCATCGCCCAGGCGAGCACGAGCCCGACGAGGAGCAGGACGCGCATGCGCTTGCCGAGCCGGGCGAGGAGCAGACCGACGAGGGTGCCGATCACCATGATCAGGACGGCGTTGACGAGGGTGAAGACGATGGAGCGTCCGGTCACCCGCCAGAAGTCCGAACTGGTCAGTACTTCTTGGTAGTTGTCGAAGCCGTTCCACTCGGTGACATGCTGGATCAGCTGCCCCATGTTGAGGTTCTGGAACGACAGGAGCCCGTCCTTGAGCAGCGGCCAGCCGAGGAGCAGCACGGTGGCCGCGACCGCGGGAAGCAGCAGCAGATGGGGCGCGAGGGCCCCGGCCCGTCCGCGGGCCTGCTTTCTCGGTCCGCCGGATTCCCCGCCGTCCGCTTTGCGGACCTCCGCCGGGCCGGAGGGCGGCCGTTCGGTCTGCACGGTCATGCTCGCCATCTCTTTTCTGGGCCTGCCGGGACACCGTGGACCCCGCGGGGGCGGAGGGCCTTGCGGCACTCTCCGTCCCCGCGGGGCCTGTTGCTGCCTTACTGCTTCTGCGAGAGGCGCTTGTTGAACTCGGCCTCGACCTGCTTGGCGGCGGCGGCCGGGGACTTCCCCTTCAGCACCGCGGTCATGTAGGTCTTGATCGGGTTGGGCGCGTTCTCGACCGGGGCCCACTCCGGGATCAGCGGGGTGGTGCCGCCGCCGGCCGCGGCGGGAGCGGCGGCCTCGGCGGCGGCGTTGCCCTTGAGGTTGGACTGCAGCGCCTCCTTGTTGGGGATCACGCCGCCTTCCTTGGCGAGCTGGCCCTCGAACTTGTCGGAGAGCGCGAGCTTCAGGAACTCCTTGGCGAGGTCCTGCTTCTTGCTGCCCGCGGCGACGGCGAGGTTGGAGCCGCCGAGGAAGACACCCTCGGGCTTGTCGGCCGTGGCACCCGGGACGGTGAAGTAGCCGATCTCCTTCTCGATCTTCGGGTTGGCCTTGATGGCGAGGGCGGACTCCCAGCCCATGCCGATGAAGGAGCCGGTCTTGCCCTTGGCGAAGACCTCGGCCTGCTGCGGGGTGGCCTCGTCCTTGTCCTTGGGGGCCTTGGACAGGGCCTGGAACTTCTTGTACGTCTCCATGGCGGCGGCGACCTTGGGGTCACCCAGGTTGGAGACGTACTTGTCGCCGTCCTTCTTGACGAGCTCGGCGCCCTCACCGATGGTCAGGCCGACGAAGTGGTACCAGTTCTGACCGGGCAGGTAGATCGGCTCGGCGTCCGTCTTCTTGCCGATGGTCTGAAGGTCCTTGTAGAACTCGTCGCGCGTCTTGGGGGTGTCCTTGATGCCGGCGTCGGCCCAGATCTTCTTGTTGTAGATGACGACGCGGTTCACGACGAACCACGGGGCGGCGTACTGCTTGCCGTCCGAGACCGCGGACTTGTTCATCGACTCGGCCCAGTCGGCGCCGATCGAGGACTTGAGGTCGGAGAGGTCGGCGAGGCCGCCGGTCTTGGCGTAGGCGGGGGTCTGCGTGTTGCCGACCTCGAAGACGTCCGGCGGGTTCTCCTCGGACAGGGCGGTGGTCAGCTTCTGCTGGATGCCGTTCCACTGCTGGATCTCGATCTTCAGCTTCGCGCCGGTCTTCTTCTCGAACGCCGCCGTGACGTCCTTCTGCCAGGTGTCCGGCGTCGAGCCGTCCATGGCCCACACGGTCAGCGTCTGGCCCTTGTAGCCGTCGGCGCCGGCCTTCTTGTCCTTGCTGCCGTCATCACCACTGCCACACGCCGCGATCGAAACCAACATGCCCGCGACACCGATAGCCGCAATGAGCCTGCGCTTCACGTCACCCTCCTCAGGGATGCCAGCAACCCCCCGCCCACAACGACGGATACGACGAACACAACAAACTCGACGTGGTACTGCACGTGGGACTGGGACCTGGTCTTTAATGGTGTAGACCAGTACCCGGGAGCTTGGCCTAGACCTTTAGGGGTGTCAAGGGTGTATAAGAAGGGCTGTCACGTCCGTTATCGGACCGACACCTGAGGGACCACGGCTCCCCCGGGGAGGGCCGTGCCACGATGTGAGCCGCGACAGACGGAGGAGCCGGTGACGGCAGCACCACAGGAGCCGGGAAGGCGGACCATGGGCACCCATGCGGGCAGCAGCGGAACCGATGCGGGCGGCGCCACGACGGCGGAGGCACCCGCGGCGGGCCGCACCGCGCGCGTGCCCAAGTACTACCGCCTGAAGCGGCACTTGCTGGACATGACCGAGACGCTGCCGCCGGGCACCCCGGTCCCGCCCGAGCGCACCCTCGCCGCCGAGTTCGACACCTCCCGCACGACCGTGCGCCAGGCACTCCAGGAACTGGTCGTCGAGGGCCGGCTCGAACGCATCCAGGGCAAGGGGACGTTCGTCGCCAAGCCCAAGGTCTCGCAGGCGCTGCAACTGACCTCGTACACCGAGGACATGCGCGCCCAGGGCCTGGAACCCACGTCGCAGCTCCTGGACATCGGCTACGTGACCGCCGACGACACCCTCGCCGGGCTCCTCGACATCACCGCGGGCGGCCGCGTCCTGCGCATCGAGCGGCTCCGCCTCGCGAGCGGCGAGCCGATGGCCATCGAGACGACGCACCTGTCGGCCAAGCGCTTCCCCGCGCTGCGCCGCTCCCTCGTCAAGTACACGTCCCTGTACACGGCGCTGGCCGAGGTCTACGGCGTGCGCCTGGCCGAGGCCGAGGAGACCATCGAGACGTCCCTCGCCACCCCGCGCGAGGCGGGCCTGCTCGGCACGGACGTGGGCCTGCCCATGCTGATGCTGTCGCGGCACTCCCTGGACGGCACGGGGCAGCCCGTCGAGTGGGTGCGCTCGGTGTACCGCGGCGACCGCTACAAGTTCGTGGCCCGCCTCAAGCGCCCGACGGACTGACGGCGTCGTACGCGAATCCGCTCGTGCCGACCGACGAGTCGGCACATGGGCGGCATGTCGGCCACACATTGTCCGTTATCCGGACGGGGGTTCCATACGACGAGATCGTCGCCTAGATTTCCGCCACGTTAAGCATGGGATAAGCGGGATCAGCGAGGGGACGGACCGCCGTATGTCGGATGCGCCTGAAGTGAAACGGCCGGTGGTCACACCGGTGCGAGTGGTCATTGCCCTGTGCCTCGTCGCGCCGTTCGTGGCGATGCTCTGGGTCAGCTCCTACGCGAAGGTCGACCCGACCTTCATCGGTATTCCCTTCTTCTACTGGTACCAGATGCTGTGGGTCCTCATCTCCACGGCGCTGACGATGATCGCGTACAAGCTGTGGCAGCGTGACCAGCGCGCCCGGAAGACGGGTGGGCAGGCATGAACGGCGGAGTCAACGGCGTCGCACTCGGCGTCTTCATCTTCTTCTTCGTCGCCGTCACGGTCATGGGCTTCCTGGCCGCGCGCTGGCGCAGGTCCGACAACGAGCAGAGCCTCGACGAATGGGGCCTGGGCGGACGGTCGTTCGGCACCTGGGTCACCTGGTTCCTGCTCGGCGGCGACCTCTACACCGCGTACACCTTCGTGGCCGTCCCGGCGGCGATCTACGCGGCCGGGGCCGCCGGCTTCTTCGCCGTGCCCTACACGATCCTCGTCTACCCGCTGATCTTCACCTTCCTGCCACGGCTGTGGTCGGTGTCGCACAAGCACGGCTATGTGACGACCTCCGACTTCGTGCGCGGCCGCTTCGGCTCCAAGGGCCTGTCCCTCGCCGTCGCCGTCACCGGCATCCTCGCCACGATGCCGTACATCGCGCTCCAACTCGTCGGCATCCAGGCCGTCCTGGACGTCATGGGCGTCGGCGGCGACGAGTCGACCAACTGGTTCATCAAGGACCTGCCGCTGCTCATCGCGTTCGCGGTGCTCGCCGCGTACACGTACTCGTCGGGCCTGCGGGCGCCCGCCCTGATCGCGTTCGTCAAGGACGGTCTGATCTACCTCGTCATCGCCGTCGCGATCATCTACATCCCGATCAAGCTGGGCGGCTTCGACGCCATCTTCCACGCGGCGAGCGAGAAGTTCGCGACGCCCAACCCGGCGACGGGCAAGCCGGTCGGATCGCTCGCCCCGGCACCGGCCGGGCAGTGGACGTACGCGACCCTGGCCCTCGGCTCGGCGCTGGCGCTCTTCATGTACCCGCACTCGATCACGGCGACGCTGTCCTCGCGCAGCCGCAACGTGATCCGCCGCAACACCACCATCCTGCCCCTGTACTCCCTGATGCTGGGCCTGCTCGCGCTGCTCGGCTTCATGGCGATCGCGGCCGGGATCAAGGTGCAGAACGGGCAGTTGGCGATCCCGCAGCTCTTCGAGAACATGTTCCCCGACTGGTTCACGGGCGTCGCTTTCGCGGCCATCGGCATCGGCGCGCTCGTGCCCGCCGCGATCATGTCCATCGCCGCGGCGAACCTGTTCACGCGCAACATCTACAAGGACTTCATCAAGCCGGACGCGACGCCCGAGCAGGAGACCAAGGTCTCCAAGCTGGTGTCGCTGCTCGTGAAGGTCGGTGCGCTCGCCTTCGTCCTCACCATGGACAAGACCGTCGCGATCAACTTCCAGCTCCTGGGCGGCATCTGGATCCTCCAGACCATGCCGGCCCTCGTCGGCGGCCTGTTCACGCGCTGGTTCCACCGCTGGGCGCTGCTCGCCGGCTGGGCGGTCGGCATGGTCTACGGCACGCTCGCCGCGTACGGGGTCGCGTCGCCGACGCAGAAGCACTTCGGCGGCAGCGCCAAGGAGATCCCGGGCATCGGCGAGATCGGCTACATCGGCCTCACGGCGTTCGTCATGAACGTGGTGGTCACCGTGGTCCTCACCTTCGTCCTGAAGGCTCTGAAGGCCCCTGAGGGCGTCGACGAGACGTCCGCGGCGGACTACACGGCGGACGCCGGCGACCCGGGCGTCCTGACGAAGCTGCCGGAGGCGACGGCGGGAACCGGCGGGCACTGACCCGACTTTCCCCCGAGTACGGCAACGGGCCGCCGGATCCCTCCGGCGGCCCGTTGC
>NZ_JBHJYS010000017.1:192612-210118 GCF_042270245.1 Streptomyces sp. NPDC055955 | reverse complement strand
GGTGGGGTGGGTGGGGTATCTGGGGGGTGCGGGGGGGGGGGGTGTGTTGGCCCGCGGCCCGCCGGCCCGGCGGTATGAAACGACGGCCCGGGCCGGCGTCCGAGGGCACAGGGAGAGGAGGCGGAGCCCCCGCAAGGCTCAGCCCTGGTAGATCGCTTCGATCTCGTCGGCGTAGTCCTTCGCCACCACGTTCCGCTTCAGCTTCAGGGACGGCGTCAGGTGGCCCGACTCCTCCGTGAACTGGGTCGGCAGAATACGGAACTTGCGGACCGACTCCGCCTTGGAGACCGCCGCGTTGCCGTCGTCCACGGCCGCCTGGATCGCCGCGAGGAGATCCGCGTCGTCCCGCAGGGACACGGCGGTCGAGTCGGCCGGCTTGCCGTGTTCGGTGGCCCAGCGACCGAGGAACTCGTCGTCGACCGTGACGAGCGCGCCGACGAAGGGGCGCCCGTCGCCGACGACCATGCACTCGGCGACCAGGGCGTGCGCACGGATGCGGTCCTCGATGACGGCCGGGGCGACGTTCTTGCCGCCCGCCGTCACGATGATCTCCTTCTTGCGGCCGGTGATCCGGAGGTAGCCGTCCTCGTCGAGCGTGCCGATGTCGCCCGTGTGGAACCAGCCGTCGGCCAGCGCCTCCTCGGTCGCGGCCTCGTTGTTCCAGTAGCCCGAGAACAGGTGCTCGCCGTGCAGCAGCACCTCGCCGTCGTCGGCGATCCGGACCACGGAACCGGGCAGCGGCTGGCCGACCGTACCGATCTTCTGCCGGTCCCACGGGTTGAAGGCGGTGGCGGCGCAGGACTCGGTCAGGCCGTAGCCCTCGAGGACCGTGAAGCCGATGCCGCGGAAGAAGTGGCCGAGGCGCTCGCCGAGCGGGGCGCCGCCGGAGATCGCGTACTCGCCGCGGCCGCCGAGGACGGCGCGCAGCTTCGAGTAGACGAGCTTGTCGAACGTCTTGTACTTCACCTTCAGAGCGAGGGACGGACCCTTGGGGGTGTCCAGGGCGCGGCTGTACTCGATGGCCGTGTCGGCCGCCTTGTCGAAGATCTTGCCCTTGCCGTCGGCCTGCGCCTTGGCGCGCGCCGAGTTGTAGACCTTCTCGAAGACGCGCGGCACACCGAGGATCAACGTCGGCCGGAACGCGGCCAGTTCATCGGTGAGGTGCTTGATGTCCGGGGCGTGGCCCAGCTTGATCGGGGCCATCAGCGAGGCGACCTCGACCAGACGGCCGAAGACGTGCGCGACGGGCAGGAAGAGCAGCACCGAACACTCGCCCGTACGGAAGAGGGGCTTGAGGCGCTCGACCACGTTCCCGCACTCGGCGAAGAAGCTGCGGTGCGTGAGGACACAGCCCTTGGGGCGGCCCGTGGTGCCCGAGGTGTAGACGATCGTCGCCGGGTCGTCGGCCTTCGCGACGGCGCTGCGCTCGTCGACGGTCACGTCGGGGACGACGGCGCCCGCGCGGTCCAGCTCCTGGACGCCGCCGGCGTCGATCTGCCAGACGTGCGCGAGGCCGGGGAGGCGGTCGCGCACGGACTCGACGGTGGCCGCGTGCCCGGCGCTCTCGACCACGCAGGCCACGGCGCCGGAGTCGCCGAGGATCCACTGGATCTGCTCGGCTGAACTGGTCTCGTACACCGGCACGGTGATGGCGCCGGCGCTCCAGATCGCGAAGTCGAGGAGCGTCCACTCGTAGCGGGTACGGGACATCAGACCGACCCGGTCGCCGGGCTGCACGCCGGAGGCGATCAGGCCCTTGGCGGCGGACCGCACCTCCGCGAGGAAGGTGGTGGCGGTGACGTCCTGCCAGGTGCCGTTCACCTTGCGGGCGATGACGGCGACGTCGGGGTGCTGCGCGGCGTTTCTGCGGACGATGTCGGTCAGGTTGCCGTCCGCAGGGACCTCGTACAGGGCCGGAAGGCTGAACTCGCGCAAGACTGCTGCTCCTCATAGGGCACCGGCGCCACGGCATGGTGTGAGTCGACGATGCGGTCCAAGATCGGGCAGGTGCTCAACTGCTGAAGCTGTGGTAGTTCCAGTGGTTGAAATGCTGAGCACTACTGGACTGCCCGGACGTTACCCACCGGTACTGCTTTTCCGGTAGGGGGTCCGGGCCAGATGTTCGCTGCGTCACACGCCGTGCAACTGCTCCGCCGACCCTAGTCCACCCGATCGGAGAATAGGAAGTAACCGCAGGTCCGGCCCCCTCTACCCACGATTCCCACACAGTTCTAGGGTGATCGCATGCGCGTACACGTGGTCAGCGATGTGCACGGAAACTCCACAGACCTCGCCCGGGCGGGAGACGGGGCGGACGCCCTCGTCTGCCTCGGTGACCTGGTGCTCTTCCTCGACTACGCGGATCATTCGCGAGGCATCTTCCCGGACCTGTTCGGCGTGGAGAACGCGCACCGCATCGTCGAGCTGCGCACCGCCCGCCGCTTCGAGGAGGCACGTACGTTCGGCGCCGGGCTGTGGGCCGGGATCGATCGCGGGACCGCCATCGAGACGGCGGTGCGCAAGCAGTACGCCGAGCTCTTCGCGGCGTTCCCCACACCGACGTACGCCACCTACGGCAATGTCGACATCCCGCACCTGTGGTCCGAGTACGCCGGAGCCGGCACCACCGTCCTCGACGGCGAGCGCGTCGAGATCGGCGGCCTCGTCTTCGGCTTCGTCGGCGGCGGACTGCGCAGCGCCATGCGCACCCCCTACGAGATCAGCGACGAGGAGTACGCCGCCAAGATCGAGGCCGTCGGGGAGGTCGACGTGCTGTGCACCCACATCCCGCCGGACGTCCCCGAACTCGTCTACGACACCGTCGCGCGCCGCTTCGAGCGCGGCAGCCGTGCCCTCCTGGAGGCGATCCGGCGCACCCGCCCCCGCTACTCCCTGTTCGGCCACGTCCACCAGCCGCTCACCCGGCGCATGCGGATCGGGGCGACGGAGTGCGTCAATGTCGGCCACTTCGCCGGTTCGGGCAGGCCCTGGGCCCTGGAGTGGTGACAGCGCCGCCGCCGGTGCGCGGTAGCCTTCACGCGATACACACCACCCCTCAGCGGACCGCATCTGGAGGAGCCACCGCGATGGCGGAACACACCAGCTCGAGCATCACGATCGAGGCGGCACCGGCCGATGTCATGGGGGTGATCGCCGACTTCGCCCGCTACCCCGACTGGACGGGAGAGGTGAAGGAGGCCGAGGTCCTCGCCACGGACGGCGCGGGCCGCGCCGAGCAGGTGCGACTCGTCATGGACGCCGGAGCCATCAAGGACGACCAGACCCTGGCCTACACCTGGACCGGGGACAACGAGGTCTCCTGGACCCTGGTCAAGTCCCAGATGCTGCGTTCCCTCGACGGCACGTACCTCCTCGAGCCGTCCGGCACGGGCACCGAGGTCACCTACCGCCTCACGGTCGACGTCAAGATCCCCATGCTCGGCATGATCAAGCGCAAGGCCGAGAAGGTCATCATCGACCGCGCCCTCGCCGGCCTGAAGAAGCGCGTGGAGACGAAGTAGCCTCCGCCGTCCCCGTCCGGCCGTCCGCCGTCCGCCGTCTCCGTCCGGCGGGCGGCGACCTGCGCCCCAGGTAGCCTCACACCCCATGCGTACCGTTCTGGTAACCGGCCCCGGCGGCTCCGGCCGGACCACCGTCGCCGCGGCCACGGCCCTCGCCGCCGCCCGCCGCGGAGCTCGCACCCTCGTGCTCTCGGCGGACCCCACGGACACTCTCGGCGCCGCTCTCGCCACGCCTACGAGCGCGGCGCCGACGTCCGTCGAACCCGGTCTCACCGCGATACGTCTCGCCCCGGCGGACCGCTTCCGCGAGGACCTCGCCGACCTCCAGGAAAAGGCCGCGTCCGCCCTCGACCTCCTGGGCGCCACCCGCCTCGACACCGAGGAACTCACCCCGCTTCCCGGCAGCCACGAACTCGCCCTGCTCCGCGCCCTGCGCGACAGTGCGCACGGTCCCCACGACCTCGTCGTCGTCGACCTTCCCCCGGCGCCGCAGGCCCTCGCCCTGCTCGCCCTGCCGGAACAGCTGCGCCGCTACCTGCGCCGCCTGCTCCCCCCGGAACGTCAGGCCGCCCGCGCCCTGCGCCCCCTCCTCGGCCGCCTCGCCGGTGTCCCCATGCCCGCGGAGTGGCTGTACGAGACGGCGGACCGCTGGGACACCGAACTCGCCGCCGCCCAGGCCGTCGTCGAGGACCCGCACACGACCGTGCGCCTCGTCGCCGAACCGACGCCCGCCGCGGCCGACGCCCTGCTCACCACGACCACCGCCCTCGCCCTGCACGGCCTGCGCGCCGACGCCCTGCTCGCCTCCCGTGTGCTCCCCGACGGCTCCACCGACCCCTGGCTCACCGACGCCGCCGCGCGCCAGCGCAAGGTCGTCGCCACCTGGCAGGGCACGTACGACGTGCATGAGCTGCCCCATCTGGGCCGTGATCCGCGCGGCGCCGACGACCTGGCCGCGCTCGGCGCACCGCCGGTCACGTCCGCGCCGGCCGCCACCGCCTGGCCCGTCGAGGACCGCATCGCCGACGAGGGCGTCCTGGTGTGGCACCTGCCGCTGCCCGGCACCGTCCGCGAGGACCTCGGACTGGTGCGGCGCGGCGACGAACTCGTCGTCACGGCCGGACCGCTCCGCCGCATCGTCCCCCTGCCGTCGGCGCTGCGCCGCTGCACCGTCGCCGGCGCCGGCCTGCGCGACGGCGTCCTGCGCATCAGGTTCACCCCGGACCCCGACCTGTGGCCGCGGGGACGGTGAACGGACTACCGCCGTTCGGGTAACGTCGAAGGTACGCACCCTCCTGGTACGCACCCACCCATATCCGTTCTCGCAGGAGTCAGCCGCCATGAGCGACGCCACCGAGCAGCCCGCACCCGAGGCCGACGCCGACGCCTGGGAGCAGGCGTGCGCCGAGGACCTCGCACAGGAGAAGGCCCGCCGCCGGGCCGAGTACGGGGCCCCGCCCGGCTCGGCCGCCGAGGAGCTGCGCAAGCTCGTCGACGCCGTCGCCGAGAAGCTGTCGGGGATCCAGACGCCCCTGCTCGGCGCGGTCGCGCAGGGCACCGCGCAGCAGGTCGTCAGCCAGGTCGTCAAGCAGGCGAAGGCGGCCGTCGAGCCGGTCGTCGAGCGCAACCCCGAGGTCTTCGACCACCTCGCGGCCGCGGGCAACGAGCTGCTCGCCGCCTACCGCTCCGCCGTCGAGCGCCAGGAGCAGCGCTGGACCCAGCGCTCGTCGGGCGCCCGGGCCGGACAGGCGGCCGGGGACGACACGGACCCCCGTGACGAGGGCCCCGAGGGGCCTTCAAAAGGTGAACACATCGACCTCGACTGAGAGCCGCTCGGGTACGGTGGGCCGTAGCGGGGCTCGACCGAACTGAGGGATTCATGGGACTCACCATCGGCGTCGACATCGGCGGCACAAAGATCGCGGCCGGCGTGGTCGACGAGGAAGGCAACATCCTCTCGACGTTCAAGGTGCCGACTCCCAGCACGTCCGAGGCCATCGTTGACGCGATCGCCTCGGCCGTGGAGGGCGCACGGGCAGGACACGAGATCGTCGGCGTGGGTATCGGCGCCGCCGGATACGTCAACCGCCAGCGCTCCACGGTCTACTTCGCGCCCAATATCGACTGGCGCCAGGAGCCGCTGAAGGACGAGGTCGAGAAGCGGGTCGGCCTGCCGGTCGTCGTCGAGAACGACGCGAACGCGGCCGCCTGGGGCGAATACAAGTTCGGCGCGGGCAAGGGCCACCGGAACGTCATCTGCATCACGCTCGGCACCGGCCTCGGCGGCGGCATCATCATCGGCAACAAGCTGCGCCGCGGCCACTTCGGCGTGGCCGCCGAGTTCGGCCACATCCGGATGGTCCCGGACGGCCTGCTGTGCGGCTGCGGCAGCCAGGGCTGCTGGGAGCAGTACGCCTCCGGCCGCGCGCTCGTGCGCTACGCCAAGCAGCGTGCCAACGCGACCCCGGAGAACGCGGAGTTCCTGCTCTCCCTGGGCGACGGAACCCCGGACGGCATCGAGGGCAAGCACATCTCCATGGCCGCCCGCCAGGGTGACGCCGTGGCCGTCGACTCGTACCGCGAGCTGGCCCGCTGGGCCGGCGCGGGCCTCGCCGACCTGGCCTCGCTGTTCGACCCGTCCGCCTTCATCGTCGGCGGCGGACTCTCGGACGAGGGCGAGCTCGTCCTCGACCCGATCCGCAAGTCCTACAAGCGCTGGCTGGTCGGTGGCAACTGGCGCCCCGTGGCGGACGTCATCGCGGCCCAGCTCGGCAACAAGGCGGGCCTGGTCGGGGCGGCGGACCTGGCGCGGGAGCCCGACCCGGTCATGTGACACCGGCTGCCGCCTCAGCCGTCGAACGCCCGCCGTTTCCCCGGAGAAACGGCGGGCGTTCGTCGTATCTTGATCGTCATGGTCACCGGATCACTCCCCAACTCCCGCACCGAACCCGACGGTTCGGCCGTCGTCCGGGTGCTCAGCTACAACATCCGCTCGATGCGCGACGACACCGCCGCGCTCGCCCGCGTCATCGCGGCCTGCGCCCCCGACCTGGTCCTGATCCAGGAGGCGCCCCGCTTCTTCCGCTGGCGCAAGAAGCTCGCCCGGCTCGCGGCGGCCTCGGACCTGGTGATCCTCTCGGGCGGCGCGAGCGCGGCGGGCCCGGCGCTGCTCTGCTCCCTGCGCGCCACGGTCGAACGCACCGAGGACGTCCTGCTGCCCCTCACTCCCGGACTGCACCGGCGCGGCTTCGCGACCGCCGTCGTCCGCTTCGGCGGTGCCAGGATCGGCGTACTGAGCTGCCATCTGAGCCTGCAGAAGGACGAGCGGTACATGCAGGGCGGGATGCTCCTCGACCGGCTCGCGGCGCTCGGCGTCGAGCACGCCGTCGCGGGCGGTGACCTCAACGAACGCCCCGGCGGGCGCACGTTCCGGCGCCTGGCCGAGGCTCTCCAGGACGCCTGGGCCACCAAGCCGTGGCTCGGCGAGTACACCTCGACACCGGCCCACCCGCATCAGCGCATCGACGCGATCCTCGCGACACAGGGCGTCGAGGTTCTCGGCTGCGGGGTTCCGGTGGGCATGCCGGGGGTGAGCGAGGACGACCTGAGGGCGGCCACGGACCATCTGCCGGTCCTGGCCGCCCTCAGGGTTCCCGCCGCCCGGGACTGACGCGGGTCAGACGACCGCGCCGCGTCCCGGATCGTCGTCTTCGTCGTCGCCCTGCATACGCATCACGAGCGTGCCGAAGCCGCCGAGGAAGCCACCGACGCAGACCGTCGTGAGCCACCACGTCATCTGCCAGCCGAGCAGCACGGCCAGCAGCATCAGGACCGGGCCGCCGATCACGGCGAGCCAGGCGAACTTGGCGGTGACGTCTGCCTCGGGCAGCGGCGGGGGCTCCGGGGGCACGAAGTGGCCCTCGTCGTCGTCGGCGTCGCCGTCCGACGGCTCGGACGGCCGGTAGTCGCGGGGGCCGCCGACGCCGGGTGCGAAGGAGACCGAGGAGCCGAGCGGCGTCGCGGGCTTGCCGGGCTCGCCGGCACCCGACTTCGGGCTGTTCGTGTCCGTGTTCGTCTCGGAGCCGTCCGTGTCCAGGTCGGGCAGGGCCAGGTCCTCGATCGACCTGAACGGCCTGGCGCCCGGCGGGTCCGGCGGCTCCTCGCCGTACCCGGCGACGATGGCGGCCCAGGCGGCGTCCTCGTCCACGGGCTCGCCGGCGCCCCCGGCGTCCGCGTCCGCGCCGGGCCGCTGCTCCTTGCCGAGCTGCGCCGGACCGGGCAGCGCCGAGCCCGACGCCGCCTGCTCGGCGGACGCGTCCTCCGGCTCGCGGCTCTCGTCGCCGGCGGGCTCACGTCGGTCCTGCTCAGCCACCTGTGGCCGTCCCTTCCTTACCGACACTGGGGGCGAGCCGGCCGATGAACGCGTAGCTCTCGTCGAAGATCCGGTCCGCGTCATGGTCCAACGTCGCGACGTGGTAGCTCTGTTCCAGCAGGATCTCCTCGACGTCCGTGGACGAGATCCGGCTGAGGACGCGGGCCGAGTCGACGGGCGGCACCACATGGTCCTGGGTGCTGTGCAGGACCACCAAAGGCTGTGTCACCTGCGGCAGTTCGCGGTCGACGATGCGGAAGAAGTTCCGCAGGGAGTGCGCGGCGTGCAGCGGCACCCGGTCGTACCCGATCTCCGACGAGCCCTCCTTCGCGATGTCGCTGGCGATCCCCTTCGTCGAGCGCACGAGATGCCGGGCCACCGGGAGGGCGTGCGCGGCGAGGCCGTGCACCTTGTTCCCCGGGTTCACCAGGACCAGGCCCGCCACCTCGTCCCCGTGCTTCGCCGCGAGCCGCAGCGCGAGGGCGGCGCCCATCGACAGACCGAAGACGAAGACCTGGGAGCACCGGTCCAGCAGCTCGCGCAGGGCGCGGTCCACCTCCGCGTACCAGTCCTGCCAGCCGGTGACCTGCATGTCCTCCCAGCGCGTGCCGTGGCCGGGCAGCAGGGGGAGCGAGACGGTGAGCCCGCGCTCGGCGAGGTACTCCGCCCAGGGGCGCAGCGACTGCGGGGAACCGGTGAAACCGTGACAGAGGAGGACGCCGACCTCTCCGCCCTCGTGGCGGTACGGCTCGGCTCCAGGAATGACCGGCACCTTCGGTCTCCTGTTCATGAGAGGGGGATCGCCCGGGACTGCGGGGCGTACTTCACCGTACGCGACCGTGCTGACACCGACCAGGGTCGTCGGGCCTCGGAGCTGCGGCGCGGGTTAAGGTCTGATCCACAGACGAAGGAAGGCAGTGGGTTGATCTACGGCGCAATGAAGGTGGCCATCGGAGGGCCGCTGAAGCTCGGCTTCAGGCCCTGGGTGGAGGGCCTCGAGAACATTCCCGCCGAGGGTCCCGCCATCCTGGCCAGCAACCACCTGTCCTTCTCGGACTCCTTCTTCCTGCCGGCGATGCTCGACCGCAAGGTCACCTTCATCGCCAAGGCCGAGTACTTCACGACGCCCGGTGTGAAGGGCAAGCTCACGGCCGCGTTCTTCAAGGGCGTCGGCCAGCTCCCCGTGGACCGCTCCGGTTCGCGCGGCGCGGGCGAGGCCGCGATCAAGAGCGGCATCGAGGTCCTGGAGCGCGGCGAGCTCTTCGGCATCTACCCGGAGGGCACCCGTTCGCCCGACGGCCGCCTGTACCGCGGCAAGCCCGGCGGTCTCGCGCGCGTGGCGCTCGCCACCGGCGCGCCCGTCCTTCCGGTCGCGATGATCGACACCGAGAAGATCCAGCCCCCCGGCAAGGTCCTGCCCAAGCTGATGCGCCCCGGCATCCGCATCGGCAAGCCCCTCGACTTCGGCCGCTACCAGGGCATGGAGCACGACCGGTTCGTGCTGCGGGCCCTGACCGACGAGGTCATGTACGAAATCATGAAGCTCTCGGGCCAGGAGTACGTCGACATGTACGCGACCGCCGCCAAGCGGCAGATCGCGGATGCGGCGAAGGCCGAGGCCAGGGCGGAGAAGGAAGCCAAGGCGGAGAGGGAAGCCGCGGCCGAGAAGGAAGCCAAGGGGAACAAGGGCGGCGACGTGGAACGGCCGGCCTCCTAGCCGCGTCGTCGTTCTGGGAGCGGACGTTCCGGGAGCCGCAGTTCGGGGGGTGGGTGCGTGGCCAGGCGCGAACGCGTGATGAGGATGTCCGTCGAGCAGCCGCTGTGGCGCGCGCTGACGGCGTACCGGCTGCTGACGATGGTCTATGCGATCGGCCTGTTCGTCACCGCGCAGGACAGGTTCGTTCGGCCCTGGGTGGCGATCGGCTACTTCGTGGTCCTGGTCGGGTGGACCCTGGCCACGCTGCCGCGCGTCGCGAACGCCGCGAGCTGCACCAAGCGCTTCCTCACCGCCGACCTGATCGTCGCGCTCGCCGGCATCCTGCTCACGCCGGTCGCCGTCGAGCACAGCCGGATCGTGGAGGGCGGTCCGACCCTGCCGTCGATCTGGACGGCCGGGGCGGTTCTCGCCTACGCGGTCAAGGGCGGCTGGCGGTGGGCCGCGTTCGCCTCGCTGCTCGTCGGCGTCGCGAACGTGGTGCAGCGCGGCGCCTTCAGCCGCGACACCCTCCACAACGTCCTGCTCGTGTGCATCGCGTCGATCGCCATCGGCTACGTCGTCGAGGTGGCCCGCGCCTCCGAGCGCACCCTCGCCCGGGCCCTGGAGATCGAGGCGGCCACCCGTGAGCGGGAGCGGCTCGCCCGCGACATCCACGACGGCGTGCTGCAGGTCCTCGCCATGGTGCAGCGCCGCGGCACCGCGCTGGGCGGCGAGGCCGCCGAGCTCGGCAGGATGGCCGGCGAGCAGGAGGTCGCCCTGCGCACCCTGGTCGCCGGCGGTCTCGTGCCTGCCTCGCGTGCCTCCGAGGACGCCTCGCAGGGCGCGCTCGTGCGGGCCGTGGAAGAGCCGGACGACGTTCCCGGCACGTCGACGCCCTGCGATCTGCGGTCGCTGCTCGCGCCGCACGCCGGAGCGCGGGTGAGCTTCGCCGAGCCGGGCGCCCCGGTGTTCCTGCCGCTGGTCGCGGCGAGGGAACTGGCGGCGGCTGTCAGTGCCGCCCTGGACAATGTGCGCAGGCACGCGGGGACGGACGCCCGGGCCTGGATCCTCGTCGAGGACGAGCCCGACACCGTGATCGTGACGGTGCGGGACGACGGACCCGGCATCCCGGAAGGACGTCTTGCGCAGGCCGAAGGGGAGGGGCGGCTCGGCGTCGCCCAGTCCATCCGCGGCCGGCTGCGGGACATCGGCGGCACGGCCGAGCTGATCTCGGTGCCGGGACAGGGCACCGAGGTCGAACTGAGAGTTCCGAAGGTTTCACGGGGGAAGGCGGGATCGGGAAGATGACCGAGCAGCAGCGGGAGGGCGCCGCCGCAGGCGCGATCAGGGTCATGGTGGTCGACGACCACCCGATGTGGCGGGACGCCGTGGCGAGGGACCTCGCCGAGGCGGGTTTCGACGTGGTGGCCACCGCGGGCGACGGTGAGCAGGCGGTGCGCCGGGCCGGCGCCGCCGCGCCCGATGTCCTCGTACTCGACCTGAACCTGCCGAAGAAGCCCGGCGTGCAGGTCTGCAAGGAACTCGTCGGCGCCGATGCCGCGCTGCGCGTCCTGGTCCTGTCGGCGAGCGGGGAACACGCCGACGTCCTGGAGGCGGTGAAGTCCGGCGCCACCGGCTACCTGCTGAAATCGGCGTCGACCGAGGAGCTGACCGACGCGGTGCGCCGTACGGCGGCCGGCGACCCCGTCTTCACGCCGGGGCTCGCGGGCCTCGTCCTCGGCGAGTACCGGCGCCTGGCCTCCGAACCCGCGCCTGCCGCGGGCGCGGGCGAGCCCAAGGCCCCGCAGCTCACCGAGCGTGAGACCGAAGTCCTGCGCCTGGTCGCCAAGGGCCTGAGCTACAAGCAGATCGCCGAGCGGCTCGTCATCTCGCACCGCACCGTGCAGAACCACGTGCAGAACACCCTGGGCAAGCTCCAGCTGCACAACCGCGTGGAACTCGTCCGGTACGCCATCGAGCGCGGCCTCGACGACGCGTAGCCGCTCCGTGCCTTTTGAATGATCACCACACAAAGGTCAACTCCCTCACTCTTGAACGGATTTCACCCTTCGCGTGCTGCCGAAGTGACGTGGATCACTATTAGCGTGACCCGTGTCAGCTCACAGTGCTGTGGCGAAGGGACATTTCCATGCGGGTCGGAGTACTGACCGGAGGCGGCGACTGCCCCGGGCTCAACGCCGTCATCCGTGGCATCGTCCGCAAGGGCGTGCAGGAGTACGGCTATGACTTCGTCGGCTTCCGGGACGGCTGGCGCGGGCCGCTCGAAGGCGACACCGTACGGCTCGACATCCCGGCCGTGCGAGGCATCCTGCCCCGCGGCGGCACCATCCTTGGCTCCTCGCGCACCAACCCCCTCAAGGTCGAGAACGGCATCCGCCGCATCAAGGAGACCCTCGCCAAGGAGGAGGTCGAGGCGCTCATCGCGATCGGCGGCGAGGACACCCTCGGCGTCGCCGCCCGCCTCACCGACGAGTACGGCGTGCCCGTCGTCGGCGTACCGAAGACCATCGACAACGACCTGTCCGCCACCGACTACACCTTCGGATTCGACACCGCCGTCGGCATCGCGACCGAGGCCATCGACCGGCTGCACACCACCGCCGAGTCCCATATGCGGGTCCTGGTCTGCGAGGTCATGGGCCGTCACGCGGGCTGGATCGCGCTCCACTCGGGCCTCGCGGGCGGGGCCAACGTCATCCTCATCCCCGAGCAGCGCTTCGACGTCGACCAGGTCTGCGCCTGGGTCACCTCTCGCTTCAAGGCCTCGTACGCCCCGATCGTCGTCGTCGCCGAGGGTGCCATGCCCAAGGACGGGCAGATGGTCCTCAAGGACGGGACGCTCGACTCCTTCGGGCACGTCCGTCTCTCCGGAGTCGGCGAGTGGCTGGCCAAGGAGGTCGAGCGGCGCACCGGCAAGGAGGCCAGGACCACGGTCCTCGGCCACATCCAGCGCGGTGGCACCCCCAGTGCCTTCGACCGCTGGCTCGCCACCCGTTTCGGGCTGCACGCCATCGAGGCCGTGCGCGACCGCGACTTCGGGAAGATGGTCGCCCTGCGGGGCACGGACATCGTCCGGGTGCCGATCGCCGAGGCGACCGCCCGGCTGAAGACGGTCGATCCCGCGCTGTACGAGGAGGTCGGGGTCTTCTTCGGCTGAGGCGCGAGGCCGGGACGACGCCGGGGGCGGGACGGGACGAAGTCCTCCCGCCCCCGGGTGTCACGGGGTTGCCCGGCCCGTATATTCGCCGTAACCGGCACACACGACGCGATACGGAAGAAACGGGAGCAGTCGTGGAGATCCTCGCATTCGGCGTGCAGTCCGACGAGAAGCCCCTCATCGAGAAGGCGTTCGCGGGCCATCACGAGGTCCGCTGCCTGGACGTCTTCCTCACCGAGGACACGGCCCCCATCGCGGCCGGCTACGAGATCATCTCCACCAGCGTCAACGCCACCCTGAACAACCGCGTCCTGCAGACCCTCGCCGCCGGCGGCACGCAGCTGATCGCCCAGCGCTCCACGGGCTTCAACAACATCGACCTCGAGGTGGCCGAGCGCCTCGGCCTGACCGTCGCCCGCGTCTCGTACTACTCGCCGTACTCCGTGGCCGAGTTCGCCTGGACCCTCGCGATGGCCGTCAACCGCCGCATCGTCCGCGCCTCCAACCGCACCCGCGACTTCGACTTCAGGCTCGACGGGCTGATGGGCCGCGACCTGCGCGGCCGCACCGTGGGCGTCCTCGGCACCGGCAAGATCGGCGCGGCGTTCACCCGGATCGCCCACGGCTTCGGCATGAAGCTCCTCGGCTGGGACATCGCCGAGAACCCGGCCTGCGTCGAACTCGGCATGAAGTACGTCGACAAGGAGCGCCTCTTCACCGAGGCCGACCTGATCAGCCTGCACGTCCCCCTGCTCCCGGCCACCGAGCACATCGTCGACAGCGCCGCCCTGCGCACCATGAAGGACGACGCGATCCTGGTGAACTCCAGCCGCGGCGGCCTCATCGACACCAAGGCCCTCGTCTCCGAGCTGCGCGAGGGCCGCTTCACGGGCGTGGGCCTCGACGTGTACGAGGCCGAGGCCGGGCTCTTCTTCCTCGACAAGTCGCTCGACGTCGTCGAGGACGACACCCTGGCCCGCCTCGTCACCTTCCCGAACGTCCTGGTCACGTCCCACCAGGCGTACTACACCGTGGACGCGGTGAGCCAGATCATCGAGACCACGGTGGCCAACGTCCTCGACTATCAGGCGGGCCGGCGCTCCGAGAACGTCCTCGTGCCCGCGCCCATGAGCTGACCCAGCAGCTCCCGCACGACGTCCGTCCCGCGCAGCGACAGCACCGACTCCGGGTGGAACTGCACCCCCGCCACTGCATTTGTCGGCGCGCCTCCGGCACGACCCGAGCTGCGCAGCGCGTGCACCTCGCCGCTCGCCGCGTCCCGGCTCACCTCGACGCCGTGCGCGGCCAGTTCCCTCGCCGTGTCGTCGTCGCAGCGCGCCACGAAGCTGTTGTAGAACCCGACGGTCTCGGCCCGCCCGAACAGGTCGACGTCCGTCTGCGCGCCCTGGTACGGCACCTCCTTGCGGACGATCTCGAGCCCCAGCTCGGCCGCGATCAGCTCATGGCCGAGGCACACGCCGAGCACGCCGTGCCGGTGATCACGCAGCACCTCGGCGGTCAGCGCGCGCAGGAACCGCATCTTCGGGTCCGTCGCGTCGCAGGGGTCGCCCGGCCCGGGGCCCAGGACGACGGGGCCCTCATGGGCGAGCACGGCGTCCCGCAGCCCCGGCTCGTCGTAGCGCCGCACGGAGACCGTGAGGCCCGACGACCGCAGCAGATGCGCCAGCATCGCCGTGAACGTGTCCTCGGCGTCCACCACGAGCGCGTGCCCCTCCAGGGCCGCCGCCTGCTCCTGCATCCGCAGCCAGAACGGCGCCAGCGCGGCCCGCCGCCCGTCGAGCGCCGCCTGCACCCGCGGATCGTCGGCGAGCGCGGGCCGCACGCCCTCGCCGCGCGGCCGCCCGGGCCGCACCCCCAGCGCGGCCAGCACCCCGGCCGCCTTCGCGTGTGTCTCCTGGACCTCGCTCGCCGGGTCGGAGCCGCGCACCAGGGTCGCCCCGACCGGTACCCGCAGCTTCCCGCCCGCGTCGATGTCGGCCGTACGGATCAGGATCGGGGAGTCCAGGGTCTGCGCTCCGCCCGCGTCCCGCCCGACCAGCGCGAGCGCTCCCGCGTAATAGCCGCGCCCACCCACTTCGTGCCGCTCGATCACCCGGCAGGCGTTCTGCACCGGCGACCCCGTGACGGTCGCCGCGAACATGGTCTCCTTCAGCACCTCGCGCACGTCCAGCGAGGACCGCCCCCTCAACTCGTACTCCGTGTGAGCGAGGTGGGCCATCTCCTTCAGGCGCGGGCCGATCACGACCCCGCCCATGTCGCCGACGGTGCACATCATCTTGAGCTCCTCGTCGACGACCATCGACAGCTCCTCGATCTCCTTGCCGTCGGCGAGGAAGTCCAGCAGGTGCTCGGGCGTCGGGCCCTCGGCCGGGTAACGGTAGGTTCCGCTGATCGGGTTCATCACGACCGTGCCGCCGCTCATCCGCACATGCACCTCGGGGCTCGCCCCGACCAGCGTCCGGGCCCCGGTGTGCACGACGAACGTCCAGTACGCGCCCCGCTCCCCGGCGAGCAGCCGCCGGAACAGCGCGAGCGCGTCCGCCCGGTCGAACCCGCGGATCTCGCCCTCGTACGTCCGCCGGATCACGAAGTTCGCGCCCTCGCCCTGCCCGATCTCCTCGCGCAGGACCCGCTCCACGATGTCCGCGTACGCGGCGTCGTCCACGTCGAAGCCCCCGTCCGACACGCGGACGTCATGGGCCGGCAGCTGCGCCAGGACGTCGGCCAGCGGCAGCTCGTACGTCTGGTCGGGGGTGAGCACCGCGAGCGGGGTGCCGTCGTCGCGGACGTCGAAGCCGCGCTCCCTGATCTGCCGGAACGGCACGAGGGCGAGGCCCTCCGGGATGTCGGCGAGTCGCTCGTAGGTGTTCACTGCGCCGACCAGCAGTTCCACGATGTCGTGGTCGTGGCCGGGTGCGCGGCGGCGCAGCAGGGCGAAGGGGCGGTCGTCGTGCAGCAGCTCGGACAGATCCATGGCGTGTGATTCCTCTTCCGGACTCCGGTGGCGGAGAGGAACGGCCAGGTCCCGGAAAACACTGAAGGCCGCCCTCGGGCGGCCTTCGCTTCGCTGTACGCGCAGTCAGTGGGCCGCTGGGTGAGCGGTCCACCACCAGTTACGGGTCGTGTGCGCGAACATGTGCGGCACCCTACCCGATGGGCAGCTCATCTGTGGACGACGCGTCTCAAAGGGTGAGCGGTCGGCTGGACCGCTCATCCGACCCCGTAATGTTGAGGGCGTGACCGTGAACGCTAAGACCAGCGCAAGCGCTGGCAACACCTGGCGAGACCTGCCCGCGGCGCAGCAGCCCGAGTACCCCGATGCCGAGGCTCTGCGCGATGTGATCGCGGAGCTCGAGTCGTATCCGCCGCTCGTCTTCGCGGGCGAGTGTGACCAGCTGCGCGCCCGACTGGCTGCCGTCGCCAAGGGAGAGGCGTTCCTCCTCCAGGGCGGCGACTGCGCCGAGGCCTTCGACGCCGTGTCGGCCGACCACATCCGCAACAAGCTCAAGACGCTGCTCCAGATGGGTGCCGTCCTCACGTACGCGGCCTCCGTGCCCGTCGTGAAGGTGGGCCGTATCGCGGGGCAGTACTCCAAGCCGCGCTCCAAGGGCACCGAGACCCGTGACGGCGTGACCCTGCCGACGTACCGCGGCGACTCGGTCAACGGCTTCGCTTTCAACGAGAAGGCCCGCGTCCCGGACCCCGAGCGCCTGAAGCGGATGTACAACGCGTCCGCCTCCACGCTCAACCTGGTGCGCGCCTTCACCACCGGCGGCTACGCCGACCTGCGCCAGGTGCACGCCTGGAACCAGGACTTCGTGAAGTCGTCCCCGTCCGGCCAGCGCTACGAGCAGCTCGCCCGCGAGATCGACAACGCGCTGAACTTCATGCGTGCCTGCGGCACCGACCCGGCCGAGTTCCAGACGGTCGAGTTCTACGCCTCCCACGAGGCGCTGCTCCTCGACTACGAGTCGGCGCTGACCCGCGTCGACTCGCGTACGGGCAACCTGTACGACGTGTCGGGCCACATGGTGTGGATCGGTGAGCGCACCCGTCAGCTCGACGGCGCGCACATCGAGTTCGCCTCGAAGATCCGCAACCCGATCGGCATCAAGCTCGGCCCGACGACGACGGCCGAGGACGCGCTGCAGTACATCGAGCGCCTCGACCCGGACCGTGAGCCCGGCCGCCTGACCTTCATCGTCCGCATGGGCGCCGACAAGGTCCGCGACAAGCTCCCGGAGCTGGTCGAGAAGGTCACCGCCTCCGGCGCGACCGTCGCATGGATCACCGACCCGATGCACGGCAACACCTACGAGGCGGCCTCGGGCCACAAGACCCGCCGCTTCGACGACGTGCTCGACGAGGTCAAGGGCTTCTTCGAGGTCCACAAGAGCCTCGGCACCCACCCGGGCGGCATCCACGTCGAGCTCACCGGTGACGACGTCACCGAGTGCGTGGGCGGCGGCGACGAGATCTTCGTCGACGATCTGCACCAGCGCTACGAGACGGCCTGCGACCCGCGCCTGAACCGCAGCCAGTCCCTCGACCTGGCGTTCCTGGTGGCGGAGATGTACCGCGACCAGTGATCTTGCAGTACATCGCCGTGGGGGGGGGGGGGCCGGGGACAGCCCCCCCCCCCCCCCGGTTTGTTGGGCCCCGCCCGGGGGGGGGTGTGGGGCGTGGAGGGGGAGTGTGGGGGGGGGGGGCGCCGCGGG
>NZ_JBHJYS010000017.1:0-192602 GCF_042270245.1 Streptomyces sp. NPDC055955 | reverse complement strand
ACCCCCCCCCTCCCCCGCCCCGGGCGTTGCGGGGGGGGTGTCTTCACCCCCCCCCTGTCACCTGCCCTAACCGCGCGGGGGGCCCGCCAACACACCCCCCCCCCCCCCACGGCACTTTTGTGCTCCGCACCCGGCGGGTAAGGTTAGGTTAGCCTCACCGTTCATTGGGGCGGGAGCAAGGAACCGGTCCTGATCGCTGGGAGGTGAACCACGTGTACGTCTGCAGCTGCTTCGGTGTGACCGAGGACCAGGTCAAGAAGCACGTGGACGGCGGTGCCTGCACCCCCCGCCAGATAGCGTCGGCCTGCAAGGCCGGTACGGACTGCGGCTCGTGCGTGCGCCGCATTCAGGCGCTGCTCGGCCGTGGGAGCTGCCCGCGCCGCGAGCTGGTCGAGCAGGGCAGGCCCGTCCTGACTGCCGACCCGAACGCCCTCGTGGGCCTTCAGGACGCCGCCTAGGCTCCGCCGCTAGCTGTCCGGCTGCTCGATCTGCTGGGCCAGGTACAGCGCCTCACCGAGACTCTCGATCAGCTCCAGCTGGGTGTCGAGGTAGTCGATGTGGTGCTCCTCGTCCTCCAGGATGTCCTCGAAGATCCGCGCCGACGTCACATCGCCCTTGGCCCGCATGACATCGATGCCGCGCTTGAGGCGGTCGATCGCCTCGACCTCGACCTGACGGTCGGCCTGGAACATCTCCGTGACGGTCTGCCCGACCCGTACGTGGAAGAGCCGCTGGTAGTTCGGCAGGGCATCGAGGAAGAGAATCCGCTCCGTCAGCCGGTCCGCGTGCTTCATCTCGTCGATGGACTCCGCGCGGGTGTACTTCGCGAGCTTGGTCCACCCGTTGTTGTCCTGGATCCGGTAGTGGAGCCAGTACTGGTTGATGGCCGTCAGCTCGCCCGTGAGCTGCTCGTTGAGGAATTCGATGACCTCGGGGTCGCCCTGCATCGCAGAGGCTCCTTCCACGTGGTGGACTCGGCAGATTTCGCGCATCCTCGCACCGGCACCGAAAACCGTCCAGTAAGTGCACGCTTAGTAGGAGTTGCCCTTTTCGGAGGCGGTCGGGCTCTCGCTGGTCACGGCCACTGCCCGGG
Source organism: Streptomyces sp. NPDC055955 (assembly GCF_042270245.1). NCBI lineage: Bacteria > Bacillati > Actinomycetota > Actinomycetes > Kitasatosporales > Streptomycetaceae > Streptomyces > Streptomyces sp. NPDC055955. The sequence goes on along the minus strand of NZ_JBHJYS010000017.1, from coordinate 191,509 downwards.
GTCTGTCAGGATGGAGGCATGGGTCAGCCGGTGGGTCGAGAGTCTGGGGGAGCAGTGCAGTCGGAGCTTCCACCGGGACAGCGTCTCCAGCGGGGCTGGCCGGTCACCCACTACGGCCCGGTTCCCAAGTTCCGCCCCGAACGCTGGGAGTTCAGGGTCTTCGGCGCCACCGCCGACGGGGACAAGCGCTGCTGGACCCACGAGGAGTTCTCCGCTCTGCCGTACGCCACGGTCGTGGCCGATCTGCACTGCGTCACGAAGTTCAGCATGCTCGGCGCGGAGTGGGGCGGTGTGCCCGCCGCGACGATTCTCGAGCTGGCGCCGCCCGCACCCGCCGTCACTCATGTGATGGTCTGGGCCGAGTACGGGTTCAGCGCGAATCTCCGCCTCGAGGACTTCGCCGCCGACCGCACGATCTTCGCCACCCACAAGGACGGCGAACTCCTCACCGCGGAACACGGCTTCCCGCTCCGCCTCGTCGTGCCCCATCTGTACGCCTGGAAGGGCCCGAAGTGGGTCCGCGGCATCGAGTACATGACGGCCGACCGCCGCGGCTTCTGGGAGGAGCGCGGCTATCACAACGTCGGAGATCCCTGGCGGGAGCAGCGCTACTCGTACCAGGAAGAGCCCGGGGACGGCCCCGAGCTCTGAGTCCTGGCCCTCCTGCGCCGGTGCCCGCCGTCAGTGGTGGTACTGGTGCACCACCGCGTGGCCCTTGCCGCGGCCGATCATCCACTTGTTGACCGGCGTGGTCACCACGAAGGCGATGCCCAGTGAGGCCGCGAGCGCGCCCCAGAACAGGCCGTCCGACAGGTGGGCGTCCATCGCGCTCGGCCACAGCGCGATCACGCCGTTGTCGATCAGCTCCATGACGGCGATGGACAGGGTGTCCGCGGCGAGCGCGACCCGGAACGCGGCCTTGAAGCCGACGCCGGCGTTCAGGACGCTGCGCAGCGTGAGCGAGTAGCCGAAGAAGAAGGCGAGCACGATCGCCAGGACCATCGTCGGCGCGTTGCCCCAGCCGAACGCCGTGCCGATCACCATGCCGAGGACCTCGCCGATGGCGCATCCCGTGAGGCAGTGGAGGGTCGCCTGCGCGGCCATCGACCAGCTGACCTTGCCGAGGCCGTGCCCGGCGTGGGGGTGGCCGGTGGGCCCGTGCTGCTCGTGATCTGTGTGATGGCTGTGCCGCTCGTCGTGCTCGTGCTGCTCGTGTCCGGCGTGCGTCTCGTGCTGCATGAGGTCCCCCAACGTCAGAGTACGGTTCCTGTCGCCGACAAGAACCGTATACCCCATGGGGGTATTCCTCAAGTGATCCCTCAGCCCTTCCGCAGCTCCTTCAGACGGGCCACGTCGGTCGCGTGGCCCACCTTGCCGCCGGGCGTCTCGATGATCAGCGGCACGTTCTCGGTCGCCGGGTGGGCCATCAGCGCGCGGAACGGCTCGGCGCCGATGTGGCCGGAGCCGATGTTCTCGTGGCGGTCCTTGTGCGCCCCGGCGACGTCCTTGGAGTCGTTGGCGTGGATCAGCCTGAGGCGGCCCTCGCCCACGGTGTCCACCAGCAGGTCCAGGGTCCGGTTCATGCCGGCGGGGCCCGTCAGGTCGTGGCCCGCCGCGAAGATGTGGCACGTGTCCAGACAGACACCCAGCTTGGGATGCGCGTCGAGCGCGTCGAAGTACGGCCCGAAGTCCCAGGTCCGCGAGCACAGCGAAGAGCCCTGGCCCGCCGTCGACTCCAGGAGCAGGTACGGGTCGTCGTCATGGGTCAGCTCGTCGAGGAGCGGCAGCATCCGCTCACGCACCTGTGCGAGTGCCACCTCACGCCCACGGCCGCCGGTCGCCGACCCCGTGTGCACGACGACGCCGAGCGCGCCTATCTCGCGGGCCCGGCGCAGCGAGTGCCGCAGCGACTCCACGGACTTGTCCACCGTCGCCTCGGTGTGCGAGCCGAAGTTGATCAGGTAGGGCGCGTGGACGTACGCCGGGATGTCCTCGGCGGCGCAGGCCGCGCGGAACGCCTCGTCCTGCTTCGGATTGCCGGGCGGCGTCGCCCAGCCGCGCGGGTTGGCGACGAAGACCTGGACGGTCTCGGCGCCGAGCTCGCGCGCGTACGAAAGCCCTACGGAGGCCAGGCCGCCCGCGACGGGGACATGGCCGCCGACCGGGTTACGGGATGCGGTGTCGGTGCTGCTCACCCGTCAAGGGTGGCACGCGCGCCCGGCCGTCCCGTCAGCGGATCTGGATGGTGATCGTCGACCCCTTCGGGGCCTTGTCGCCGCCCTCCACCGACTGCTTCTTCACGGTGTCGCCGAAAATGCCGAGCAGGCCGCGGTCGTCCTCGACGTCGAAGCCGCGGGCCTCGAGCTTCTGGTGGGCGTCGTCGACGCTCATGCCCACGACGTCGGGGACCTCGACCATGACCGGGCCCTTGGAGATCGTCAGGGTGACCGTGTCCCCCTCGCCGAGCCGCTTGCCCTCGACGGGGGACTGCCGGGCGACGCTGCCCTTGTCCGCGTCCGAGTACACCCGCGCCGTCGCGATCTCGGCCTTCAGACCCACGTCCTGCAGATCGGCGATGGCGTCCTCCTCGGACTCGCCCGTCACGTCCGGGACGTCCACCGCGCTGCCCCTGCTGACCACGAGCGCGATGGCCGAACCGGTCCGGCGCGTGGTGCCCGACTCCGGGTCCGTGGCGATCACCGCCCCCTTGGCAACGCCGTCGTCGAACTCCTTGGTGACCATGCCGGGCTCCAGACCCGCGTCCTTCAGCCGGCGCTCCGCCCGGCCGAGGGGCGTGCCCTGGAGGTCGGGGACCTTCACGGTCTCCGGTCCCAGGGACATCGTCAGATCCACCGCCCCGTGGTCCCGGATGCGGGCGCCCACCTCGGGGTCGCTGGCGAGCACGGTGTCGCGCTTCACGGTGTCGCTGTACGCGTGCTTGACGTGCCCGAGCTCGAGACCTGCCTCGCCGAGCCGCGCCTCGGCCTGCGTCTGCGTCTTCGCGAGCAGCGGCGGGACCTGCGTGAACTGGCCCGAGTTGATGTACCAGACTCCCGCACCGAGGCCGAGGGCCAGCAGCACGGCCGCGACGGCCGCGAGCACACCGCGCCGCGGACGACGCCTCCGGGAAGGGGCGGGCGGCGGGGGCGGCGTCTCGAAGCGGCTCGTGCGGTCGAGCTCCGCCTGCGGGTCCTGGTCGTCGGCGGGCAGCGGGAGCTGTACGCCCCTGGTCCGCAGCGCCGACGGGATCACGCTCGTGCGGTCGTCGGAGATGTCACGGTCCCCGAGGTCCTCGGGGCGTGCGGCCGGCGGCACCGCGTCGAGCTGCGCGTCCGTGAGGACGGCCCGGGCCGACCTGACCCGGGCGAGCAGCGCCACGGCGTCGTACGGCCTGAGGTCGGGCGTGCGCGCGGTCGCCGAGGCGACGAGCTCGTCCAGCTCCGCGGGCAGGCCGGGAACGGACGCGGACGGGGGCGGCACGTCCTCGTTCAGGTGCTGGTAGAGGACCTGGGCGGGGGAGTCGCCCGAGCGCGGCTTGGCGCCCGTGAGCATCTCGTAGAGCACCACCCCGCACGCGTACACGTCGACGCGGGGGTCCGCGGTGCCGGACTCAATCTGCTCGGGGGCGAGGTAGGAGACGGTGCCGAGGACGGCGCCCGTCGTGTTCGTGACCGTGTTCACAGCCCGTACGAGGCCGAAGTCCGCCACCTTCACGCGGCCGTCGTCCCCTATGAGGACGTTCTCCGGCTTCATGTCGCGGTGCACGAACCCCGCGCGGTGCGCGGCGCCGAGCGCGGCGAGGACCGGCTCCAGGATGTCGAGCGCGGCGCGCGGCCGCAGTGCCCCGCGGTCCCTCAGGACGTCCCGCAGGGTGCAGCCCGCGACGTACTCCATCGCCAGATAGACGTACTGGCCGTCGGCGCCCTGGTCGAAGACCCCGACCACGTTCGGGTGGGAGAGCCGGGCGACGGACTTGGCCTCGCGGATGAAGCGCTCGACGAACGAGGCGTCGGCGGCGAGGGCCGGGTGCATCACCTTGAGCGCGAGCACGCGGTCCAGGCGGGTGTCCACGGCCCTGTAGACCGTGGCCATCCCGCCGACCGCGATGCGTGCGTCGACGCGGTACCGGCCGTCGAGCACCTGCCCGACGAGAGGGTCCTGAAGGGTCGTGTCCACGCAGGTGAGTGTACGAGCCGCCGCCGACACCCGGCTCCGCGAGCGGCCGTACTGCAGCAGAGCTGTGACCGGGCTGTACGCCCCTCAGAACGCGGGCCGCTCCGGGTCCAGCCTGGCCATCCCGGACACGGGCGACGAGGCCTCGGCGAAGTGCCTGCGGGGGATACGGCCCGCCCGGAACGCCAGCCGCCCCGCCTCGACCGCGTGCCGCATGCCCTGCGCCATCAAGGCCGGCTCCTGTGCGCGGGTGACCGCTGAGGCGAGCATCACACCGGCGCACCCCAGCTCCATCGCGAGCGCCGCGTCGGACGCCGTCCCGGCGCCCGCGTCCAGGATCACCGGCACGCCCGCGTGCTCGGTGATCAGCTGGAAGTTGTGCGGGTTGCGGATGCCGAGCCCGGAGCCGATGGGGGAGCCGAGCGGCATGACCGCGGCACAGCCCACGTCCTCCAGCTTCCGCGCGAGCACCGGGTCGTCGTTCGTGTACGGCAGCACGGTGAAGCCGTCGTCGACGAGGATCTCCGCCGCGTCCAGGAGCTCGATCGGGTCGGGCAGTAGGGTGCGCTCGTCCGCGATGACCTCCAGCTTGACCAGGTCCGTGCCGAGCGCCTCGCGCGCGAGGCGGGCGGTCAGGACGGCCTCACCGGCGGTGAAGCAGCCCGCCGTGTTCGGCAGTACCTGGATCCCCAGCTTCTCCAGGACGGAGAGCACGGACCCCTGCACACTCGCGTCCACGCGCCGCATCGCGACGGTCGTCAGCTCCGTGCCGGACGCGACGAGGGAGCGTTCGAGGACGTCGAGGCTGGGCGCCCCGCCCGTGCCCATGATCAGCCGGGACGAGAACGACGTACCGCCGATGACCAAGGAGTCGTCAGCCATGGGTTCAGCCTCCCTGGACCGCGGTGAGGACCTCGACACGGTCCCCGTCCGTGAGTGCGGTGACGGCCCACCGGGTGCGCGGGACGACGGTTTCGTTGAGTGCGGCGGCGACCCCGGACGGCGCGCTGGTCAGCGTGGAGACGAGGGCGTCGAGCGTGGTGCCCGGGGCGACCTGGCGGCCCTCCCCGTTCACGGATACGTGGGTGACGGACACGGTCATACGGACTGCTCCACAGAGACGGGTGCGGGGACGGCGTCGAAGCGCCGCGGGGTGAAGGGGCGGGCCACTTCGGGGAGTTCGCCGGTGGCGAGCACGTGGGCCATGGCGTCGCCGGTGACCGGCGTGAGCAGCACGCCGTTGCGGTAGTGGCCGGTGGCGAGCAGCAGGCCCGGCAGTGCGGTCGGGCCGAGGATCGGGGCGTTGTCGGGGGAGCCGGGGCGCAGGCCCGCGCGGGTCTCCGTGAGCGGCAGCTCCGTGATGCCGGGCACCAGCTCGTGGGCGTCACGCAGCAGCTCGTAGACGCCGCCCGCGGTGACCGTCGTGTCCCAGCCGAGCTCCTCGCTGGTGGCCCCGACGACGAGCTCGCCGTTGACCCGGGGCACCAGGTAGAGGTTGCCGCCGCGCACGACGGCGCGCACGGTGCGGCTCAGGAACGGCGCGTACACCTTCGGCACGGTCAGGCGCAGTACCTGTCCCTTCACCGGGCGCACCGGCGGCAGTACGTCGTCCGGGACCCCGGCGAGCCTGCCGCTGAGGCTGCCGCCGGCGAGGACGACCCGGTCCGCGTCGAGCACGGTGCCGTCGGCGAGGACCACGCCGCGCGCGCCCTCGCGGACGACTGTCAGCCGCTTGGCCCACTGCCGGTGGAACCGCACCCCGGCCAGCTCGCAGGCCGCCACAAGGGCCTTCGCGAGGCGTCTCGGATCGATCTGGTGGTCACCGTCGACGCGCAGGCCGCCCCGCACGGACGGGGCCAGCATCGGTTCGAGGCGCCGGCACTCACGGCCCGACAGCCACTCCGAGTCCAGGCCCGACTTGTGCTGGAGGGCGTGCAGTTCCCGCAGGTGCGCGCGGTCGTCCGAGTCGAGCGCCACGGCGAGGGTGCCGCACGCGCGGTAACCGAGGTCGAGCCCGGTGGCCTCGGAGAGCTCGGCCGCGAACGCCGGATAGCGGCGCGCGGACTCGACGTTGAGGCCGAGGAGGGTCTGTTCGGTCTCTCCGTAGTGCAGTTCGGTGACGGCGGCGAGCATCCCGGCCGCCACCTGGGCGGCCCCGCCGCCCGGTTCGGGGTCCACGACCGCGGTGCGCAGCCCGCGCTGCGCGGCCCGCCACGCGGTGACGAGACCGATGATCCCGCCGCCCACGACCAGGACGTCGGAGCCTTCAGAAGTACGCGACATGGGCGTCCAGCCCCTCCCTTCGCCGGCATGACCCGGATCAGGTTCGTACGGTCGGAGGCCGTCCCAGCCTCCCTCTCAGCCCGGTACGTCCGGGCTCCCGCGAGTGCTTTACGGTGGCCACCCTAACCCCCTGACCCACTGCACCGACGCCCAGTAAGGGAGCCCCCGCGCATGGCCCGCTCGCTCGACGGACTCGTTCTCGCCCCGGTCGCCGACCAGGCGCCAGGTCAGGTGGGTACGCAGACGCGGTTCGCCTACCACGAGGAGGACGGCCGGATCTGGGCCGAGTACGCGGGCGGGGACGTGGTGCGCGGCCACCTCGTGGGCACCCGCGAGGGTGACCGGATCGACTTCAGGTACGTACAGCTGAAGACGGACGAGACGACCTCCTCCGGGCACTGTGTCTCGCTCGTCGTGGACCTTCCCGACGGGCGGGTGCGGCTGGACGAGACGTGGGAGTGGGAGTCGCAGGCGGGCAGCGGGACGAGCGTCGTCGAAGAGGTCCCCGGCGCCTGACGGCGCGGGCGGCCGCGGCGGTCAAACCGGCGGCCGGTGTGGAAGACGTCACGGGACCGGAGTGACGCGGCCCGCTGACTGACTGAACGTCAGGTGCATATGGTGATCCGGTGAGCGAGCAGACCCAGAACCAGGCAGGGCGGCACGTCGTCATCGTCGGCGCCGGGATGGCGGGGGTCCAGACCGCCGTGGCCCTGCGCGAACAGGGCTTCACCGGCGCCGTCACGCTGATCGGCGCCGAACCCCACCAGCCGTACGACCGGCCCCCGCTGTCCAAGGCCGTCCTGCTCGGCAAGGCCGAGGGGTCCGCCTTCGACGTCGACTTCGAAGCACTCGACATCACGCTCGAACTGGGCCGCGAGGTCACCGGCGTACGCCCCGCCGAACACACCCTCGACACCGCCACCGGACCCGCCCCCTACGACGTCCTCGTCCTCGCGACCGGCGCCGAGCCCATCAGGCTGCCCGGCACGGAGGACATCCCCGGAGTCCATCTGCTGCGCACGCTCGACGACGCCGAACGTCTGCGCCCCGTCCTCGCCGCGCAGCGCGACATCGTCGTCGTGGGAGCGGGCTGGATCGGCGCCGAGTTCGCCACCGCGGCCCGCGAGGCGGGATGCGCGGTCACCGTCGTCGAGGCGGCCGAGCGGCCGCTCGCCGGGGCGCTGCCCGAGGAGGTCGCCGCCCCCATGGCCGCCTGGTACGCGGACGCCGGGGCGGAACTGCGCACCCACGCGCGCGTGGAGCACGTCGAACCGGGCGCCGTCCTTCTCGACGACGGCACCCGGGTGCCCGCCGGCGCCGTCGTCGTCGGCATCGGGGCCCGCCCCGCCACCGGCTGGCTCACCGGCTCCGGCATCACGCTCGGCGCCCACCGCGAGGTCGTGGCGGACGACCGCCTGCGCACCTCCGAGCCCGATGTGTACGCGGTGGGTGACTGCTCGTCCTTCCCTTCGGGACGGTACGGCGAGCGCCTGATGGTCCACCACTGGGACAACGCGCTCCAGGGCCCCCGCACGGTCGCCGCCAACATCATCGGCGACACCCCGGCGACGTACGACCCGGTGCCGTACTTCTGGTCGGAGCAGTTCGGCCGCTTCGTCCAGTACGCCGGGCATCACGCGGCCGCCGACACCACCGTGTGGCGCGGCGACCCGCAGGGCGCCTCCTGGAGCGTGTGCTGGCTGCGCGAGAGCCGTCTCGTCGGCGTCCTCGCCGTGGGCCGCCCGCGCGACCTGGCGCAGGGACGCAAGCTCATCGAGTCCGGCGCCCCGCTGGATCCGCAGGTCATCAGCGACCCGGCCCGTCCCCTGAAGGCCGCAGTCGTGTGACCGCCCCGCGCGGGCGGGGGTCCTTTTGCGCGGCCGCGTTTCCCACTGTCAGTCCGGGATGGCAGGCTTGTCCTGTGACCGAGATTGACGCAAAGATCGATGCTCTCGTCCCCGAGTGGCTCACCCTCCCCGACATCGCCGAGCGGTTCGGCGTGGAGGTGACGCGTGTGCGGCAGCTGGTGAAGGAAGGCCAGGTGATCGCCGTACGCCGCGGTGAGAACAGGGCGCTGCACGTGCCCGCCGCCTTCATCGACGGCGACAAGGTCGTCAAGGGCCTCACCGGGACGCTGACCCTGCTCAGGGACGACGGCTTCAACGACGAAGAGATGCTCGAGTGGCTCTTCACCCCCGATCCGACCCTGCCGGGCACCCCCGCGCAGGCGCTGAGCGAGAATCGCGGGACGGAGGTGAAGCGCCGCGCCCAGGCGCTCGCCGTCTGACCTGACAACCGTCCGGCGTGGGGGGGGCGCGCCCCCCCCCCCCCCCCCCCCCCCCCCCCGGGGGGGGGGCCCCCCGGGCCGGGGCCGCCCCCCCGCCCGCCCCCGGCCCCCCCCCGGGGGGGGGCGCCGCTCGCCGGGGGGCCGGGGGGGCCCGCCCCGCCCCCCGCCGCGCGCCTCGCCCCCCCCCCCCCGCGGGGGGGGGGGCCCCCCCCCCCCGCCCCCCCCACGCCACCGACCACGGGGGGACTCACCCATGGCCATGGCCGCCACGCAGCGCGCCCAGCTCGCCGACGCCCGGCTGTACCTGTGCACGGACGCCCGCAAGCGCCAGGGCGACCTCCCCGAGTTCCTCGACGCCGTTCTGGCGAACGGCGTGGACATCGTTCAGCTGCGCGACAAGGGCATGGAGGCGGGCGAGGAGCTGGAGCACCTGGCCGTCCTCGCCGACGCCGCCGCCCGCCACGGCAAGCTGTTCGCGGTCAACGACCGGGCGGACGTCGCCCACGCCGCCGGCGCCGATGTCCTGCACCTGGGCCAGGGCGACCTGCCGGTCGCGGCCGCCCGCGCCATCCTCGGCGAGGACGTCCTGATCGGCCGCTCCACGCACGCAGACACGGAGGCCGCCGCGGCCGCCGTCCAGGACGGCGTGGACTATTTCTGCACCGGCCCCTGCTGGCCGACGCCCACCAAGCCCGGCCGGTACGCGCCCGGCCTCGACCTGGTGCGTCACACGGCCTCGCTCGGCACGGACCGCCCCTGGTTCGCGATCGGCGGCATCGACGCGGGGAACCTGGACGAGGTGCTCGAAGCCGGCGCCCGCCGCGTCGTCGTCGTCCGTGCCATCACCGAGGCGGACGACCCGGGCGCGGCGGCGGCCGACCTCGCGAAGCGGCTGCGTACGGCCTGACCCGCCCGGACACGCTCCGCCAAGACGTGTGTCCGCAGGGTGGACGGGGATTAGGGACAGGGCGCTCCCGTGGCTAACCTGCCCATATGGCCCTTGGCACCGCTTCCACCAGGACTGATCGCGCACGCACCGTGCGCGACATGCTCGCGACCGGCAAGACGACCTTCTCGTTCGAGTTCTCGGCGCCGAAGACCCCGAAGGGTGAGCGGAACCTCTGGAACGCGCTGCGCCGGGTCGAGGCCGTCGCGCCCGACTTCGTCTCCGTGACGTACGGGGCCGGCGGTTCCACCCGCGCCGGCACGGTCCGCGAGACGGAGCAGATCGTCGCCGACACGACCCTGACCCCGGTCGCCCACCTCACGGCCGTCGACCACTCCGTGGCCGAGCTGCGCAACATCATCGGCCAGTACGCGGACGCCGGCATCAGGAACATCCTCGCCGTGCGCGGAGATCCGCCCGGCGACCCCATGGCCGACTGGGTCGCGCACCCCGAGGGTCTGACCTACGCCGCCGAACTGGTCCGGCTCATCAAGGAGTCGGGCGACTTCTGCGTCGGCGTCGCCGCCTTCCCCGCGATGCACCCGCGCTCCGAGGACTGGGACTCCGACGTGCGCCACTTCGTGGACAAGTGCCGGGCGGGCGCGGATTACGCGATCACCCAGATGTTCTTCTACCCGGAGGAATATCTGCGGCTGCGCGACCGGGTCGCGGCGGCGGGTTGCGACACCCCCGTCATCCCGGAGATCATGCCGGTCACGAGCGTGCGCATGCTGGAGCGGCTGCCGCAGCTCAGCAACGCCACGTTTCCGCCCGCCCTGAAAGAGCGCATCCTCACAGCCAAAGACGATCCGGCGGCTGTACGCTCCATTGGCATCGAGTTCGCGACGGAGTTCTGCGCGAAGCTGTTGGACGAGGGCGTTCCGGGTCTGCACTTCATCACGCTCAACAACTCCACGGCGACACTGGAGATCTACGAGAATCTGGGCCTGCACGACCAGCGGGCCTGACCCGGCCGTGTTCCACCAGGGGCGGCGGCCGTACGAGAGGGGCGTACATGGGCTGGACGGTCCTCTACATCGCGTTCGGAATCGTCGCGTTGTGGCTGCTCGGTGAGGTACTGCTCCAGTACAAGGCGCGGCTGCGCTACCGGCTGCTCGCCTTCGTCGGGTTCCTCGGTGTCGTCCTCGGTGTGCTGATCCCGTCGGTGATCGTCATCGGGATCGGCGCCATCACGTTCGCCGTCGGCCAGACGTACGTGACGCTGTCGTTCCGCAGGGGTTTCTCCACGGGCTGGGCGCTCGGCGGGAACCCCGGCGCGAGCAAGCGGCGCAAGATCAAGGAGCCGGTCCACCAGGACCCGACCCTGGAGGTCTCCGACCTCGAGTACGAGTCCGACGCCCCGGAACCCGAGTCCGCGGCCGAGGTGACGTCGGTCTACGCGCCGGAGCCGATGCCCGACGACACCGGCCAGTACGGCGTCTACACCCCGGCCGCCGCGCAGACGGACTCCGCCGCGCAGGGCTACGGCTACGACGCGTACGCGGGCTACGACCAGCAGCAGTACGGCTACGACAACGGCCAGCAGCAGTACGCCGCCTACTCCGACCCGTACATCGGGACGCAGACCTACCCGGCGCAGCCCCAGTACGACGACGCGTACGGCACGGGACAGCAGTACGGCGACCCGTACGCGGCGGGCGGCTACGGCATGGAGACGCCGCCCGGCGGGGTCTGGGTGCCCCAGCAGCGCACCGGCGACGACCAGCACCAGCAGTACGGCGGCGAACTGCCCCCGGAGCAGCCCTACCCGTACGAGCAGAGCGGCCACGGCGGCTACGACGGCGGCTCCGGCTACGACGAGCAGCAGCAGTACCGCTACTGAATCCGGCGGGCGCCGCCCGTCACTGCGAGCCGCGGAAGTCCGGGCCCTCCACGATCAGCCCGGCCGCCAGCGCGCCCGACATCCCCGCGTGCGGCAGCCCGCCGCCCGGGTGCGACCAGCCGCCGACGGCGAACAGGCCCGCGACGAGTGTGCTGTTCGACGGGTGCAGGAGCCGGCCGGAGGCCGCGGCCAGAGCCGGCGCGGGCACCGAACCGCCGTCCGCGCCCGTGGACTCGGCGACATCCGACGGGGTGCGGACCTCGTGCCACAGCAGACGGTCACGCAGCCCGGGGACCGCCCGCCCGGCCGCGTCCAGGACCCGCTCCACGTCCGCGTCCGTCACGCGTGCGCCGCGCGCCACCGTGACCACCAGGGTCACCGCCTCGTGCTCCGGGTCCGGCACCGTCGAGGCGTCGTCGGGACGCAGCACCGTGACCGTGGGCCGCTCCGCCACGGCCGTGCCTTCGCCGAACAGCGAGGCCAGCTCGGCCTCCCGGTCCGCGGCGTGCACGACCGTCCGGTGCGGGGCGCCGCCGGGACGCGCGCCGCGCAGCGCCAGGAACACCGTCAGCCTGCTCGGCAGCGCCGACTGCGGCGCCACCGAGTCCTCGGCCCTGAGCGCCCGTCCCGGCAGCAGCTCGTCGAGGACGCCTGGTGCCACACCGGCGACCACGAAGTCGGCCTCCACGAACCGGCCTTCGGCCAGCTCCACGCCCGCCGCCCGGCCGTCCTTCTCCACGATCCGCGCCACCGGCGCGTCGAACTCGAACTCGACCTTCCGCTCAAGACAGCGCTCGTACACGGCCCGCGCCAGCTCCCGCATCCCGCCGCGCACCGCCCAGGTGCCGAAGGTCTGCTCCATGTACGGCAGCACGGCCGCGCTCGCCGGGGCCGTACGCGGATCGAGGCCGGACGCGAGCGCGTACTGCTCGAGGAGCGCGACGAGCCGTGGATCCCCGCCCAGCTCCAGAGCGCCGACCTCGGAGAGCGTCGTCGCCGACAGGTCCTTGCGCAGCATCCGGCGCCGGACCACCGCGGGGTACGGCTCGCGGTCCGCGAGGATCCGCCAGTTCGGCCACAGCGGTTCTTCGAGCAGCGGGCGCCGACTGCGGTCCCATGCCTCACGCGCGCGGTTCATGAACGCCGACCAGTGCGCGCCCGAGCCCTCGCCGAGCGCCGCGTCCAGGGCGTCGGCGATGCCCGCGCGGCGCGCGTTCGGCAGGTCCACCGCCGTGCCGTCCGCGAAGACATGCCGCACGGCGGGCTCCACCTGGGTCAGCTCGACCGCGTCCTCCAGCGGTCGTCTGCCCGTCTTGATGAACAAGTCCCGGTAGACCGCGGGCAGTTGGAGCAGTCCCGGGCCCGTGTCGAACGAGAAGCCGTCCCGGGCGAAGCCGCCGAGCGCCCCGCCGTACGTAGACGTCCGCTCGTACACCGCCACCCGGTGGCCTGCCACGGCCAGCCGGGCAGCGGCCGCCATCGCGCCCATCCCGGCGCCGATCACCGCAATCCGTGCCATGACGGCGACTTTATCCGCCCCCGCCGACACCCTTGCCGACAGCCCGGCCGGGCTGCGGATCAGCCCGGCGGCGCCCCGGTCCGGTGGGCGATGCGCCTCTCCTCGCGCCGCTGCGCCCGGCGCCGCAGGAAGCGCCGGATCCGCGAGATCAGGAAGTACAGCATGAGCAGCCCGAGGAGGAGCAGCACGGCGGCGATGATCGCGGCGGCTTCCGGGTGGAACATGGCGAACGTGACGATTCCGGCGACTCCGAGGTCCTCGGCCGAGCTCACCGCGATGTTGCTGAACGGCTCGGGCGAGGTGTTGATCGCCATCCGGGTCCCGGCCTTCACGGCGTGGCTGGCCAGCGCCGTCGACCCGCCGACGGCGCCCGCGGCCAGGTCGGACAGCGACCCGCTCTGGCCGGCGAGCAGGGCGCCGACGACGGCGCCCGCCACCGGCCGGATCACCGTGTGCGCGGTGTCCCAGAGCGAGTCCACGTAAGGGATCTTGTCTGCGACGGCTTCGCACAGGAACAGCACCCCGGCGGCGATGAGCACGTCGGTGCGCTGGAGCGACGCGGGGACTTCGTCGGTCAGTCCCGTCGCGCCGAAGACACCGAGGAGGAGAACCACCGCGTACGCGTTGATCCCGCTCGCCCAGCCGCTGGTGAAGACCAGGGGGAGTACGGACACGGACGAGATCGTAACCAGTCGCGAAGTCCGTTTCCTGGGCCTGAGCGCCCAAGCCTGAGTATCCGTACCTAGTGCGTGAGATGAGTAGCTGCGCGGATGGGGTCCGACCTGCGCGGACGGGAGAGTGGAGGCACGGAAGGGGGCGCGGCGCCGGTACCGCCGACACGGGGCGGCGGAACAGCGCTTCGCCCCCTTGGCCGCTCCTCCCGCCACGGCGGGGGCGAGGCACGGGGGCCCGCACGACCGGCGGGCCCGCGGGGGAGCACGGGGGACGACGGGGGACGCGCCGGTCCGGTGAGGCCTGAGAGTTCGGGCCGCGCCGGACCGGCGCTTCGTCGTCTCCGCTGTGCGTCCGGGGGCGGTCAGCGGCCGCCGGTCACGCGCCCCTGGAGCAGCCGTGACAGCGCCGCGTGGACGTCGTCCAGGGAACGCTCCGGCTGGAAGGCCTGCCAGTCGAGGGCGGCCACGAGGACCATGCCGACCAGTGCGGCCGCCGTCAGCGGGATGTCGATCTCCTCGCTCAGCTCACCGCCCTCGACCGCGTCCCGCAGCACGTCCTCCACGACGGCGACGGCCTCCTGCCGGACCACCGCGAGGGTGGACTGCCAGGCGCGGTTCGTGCGCCACAGCTCGGCCACGTACAGCTGGGTGAAGGCCGGATAGCGGTCGATGAAGACGAGGCCGGCCCGGATCATCGCGTCGAGGGCGTCGATCTTGCTTCCGCCGCTCGCGGCCGTCTTCTCCGCCGCCTCCCGCAGTGAGGCGGTGAGAAGCCCGACCCCGTGCCGGAGCAGCTCCTCGAAGAGGACCGACTTGCTGGCGAAGTTGTAGTAGACCGTGCCCTTCGCGACCCCGGCGCGCTCGGCGATCTCGTCGACCGTGGTGGCCGAGAACCCCTGCTCCGCGATGAGCGTGACCGCGGCCTCGTACAGCTTCTGCCGGGTGGCCTGGCGCCGTGTGCTGCTTTCCATGCCCCTGATTCTCACAGGCGCCGGTGTGGGCGCGCTCACAGGCTGAGTTCGGGGTGCAGCCGGTCGAGTGTCCACACCTGCTTGCCGCGGGCGCTGAGCGCGGTCAGGGCCAGCGCGCCTGCCGTGAACGCGGCGAGCACGGCACACGCCTGCCACACGGGTCCGAGGCCGCCGCCCGAGATCAGTCTGCGCAGCGCCTCGACGACGTAGGTCATCGGCAGGAAGGGGTGGATCGCGTTGAAGAAGCCGGGGCTCGTCTGCACGGGATACGTGCCGCCCGCCGACGTCAACTGGAGCATCAGGAAGGCGAGTACGAGGATCCGCCCCGCCGCTCCGAACCGGGCGTTCAGCCACTGCACGATCGCGGCGAAGCACGCCGTGACGAGGAACAGGAAGCCGACCGTTCCCGCCGCCCGGACCATCTGGAGCCCCAGCGCCCAGTGCAGCACCGACATCAGGGCGGCCACCTGGAGCACCCCGAGCGCCGCCACGGGCAGCCAGCCCGCCAGCGCGATCCGCCAGGCGGAGGCGCCCGCGGCGAGTGCGCGCCGGTTGAGCGGCTGGATCAGCATGTAGGCCACCATCGCGCCGACCCACAGGGACAGCGGGATGAAGTACGGCGCGAATCCGGTGCCGTAGTTGGGCGCCTTGTGCAGGGACTGCGAGGCGAGCTGGACCGGGTCGGACATGACACCGGTGCGCTGGTCGCGGTCCTTCTTGTCGTAGTCGGGGATCTGCCGCACGCCGTCGTGCAGCCCGCCGGCCAGCTGTCCGGAGCCGTCGGCCAGCTGGAACATGCCGCCGTTGAGATCGCTCGCGCCCGTCTTCAGCTTGCCGACGCCCGCGTCGAGGTCCGCCGAGCCCGTCTTCGCCGTGCCGAGCCCGGTGTGCAGCTGCTCGGCGCCCTTGGCGACCTGACCCGCGCCCTTGTTGAGCGCGTTGATCTTGGAGACGGCGGTGGCCACGTCCTGGTCGAGCGTCGGGGCGCGCTTGGCCAGCGCCTCGGACTGCCGCTGCAGCGTGGCGAGATGGCTGTCGAGGGTGTCCAGGTCGCCGTGGTCGTCCTCGATCAGGACGTTCAGGTCGTCGGCGACCTTCGCCACGTCGGCCGCGGCCACCTTGGCCTTCTTCAGGTCGGGGCAGGCCGGGTCGGGCAGCGGCAGCGTCTCGCAGCGCGCCTTGTAGACCCCGTCCAGGACGTCGGATCCCGCGTGCGCGCCCTTGGCGGCCGTCGGCGCCGTCTTCACCAGGACGTCGAGGTTGTGGCGGATGCCCTTCGCGGAGTCGGCGACGAGGCGGGCGGTGTCGCCGATCGCCTTCTTGTTGTCCTTCAGGAACGGCCGCACCTGCCCGGCGACGCCGTTGACCTTGTCGGCGAGGAGCTGGGTGCCGTCGGAGACCTGCTTCGAGCCGGACTCCAGATCCCCCGCGCCCTTGTTCAGCTTCTTGATCCCGCCGGCCAGGTCACCGCTGCCCTTCTTGGCGTCCTTCAGGCCGTCCGCCAGGTCCTTGGACCCCTTCTTCGCCTTGCCGATACCGCCCTTGAGCTGGTCGGCCCCCTTCGCGGCCTTCTTGGTCGCGTCGTGGATGTCGGAGAAGGAGATGAAGATCCGGTCGAGGAAGGAGCGCGACGCGTTGGTGGACGCCGCCGAACGCACCTCGGAGAACACCGTCCGCGAGATCTGCCCGACGATGTAGTTGTTGGCGTCGTTCGTCCGCACCTGAAGGGCGCCGGTCTGCGGGGTGTTCCCCGAACTGGACGCGATGCGCTCGCTGAAGTCCGCGGGCATCGTCAGCGACAGGTAGTACGTCCCGTCCTCGACGCCCTTGCGGGCCTGCGCCGCACTCACCTCGTGCCACTCGAAGGTCTTGCTGTCGCGCAGCCCCTCGGTGATGTCGTCGCCCGCCACGATCTTGTGACCCGAGGCCCGCGCCCCCTTGTCGTCGTTGACGAGCGCGACGGGAATCTTGTCGAGACGCCCGTACGGGTCCCAGAACGACCACAGGTACAGGGCGCCGTACAGCAGAGGCAGCAACAGGAGCGCGGCGAGCGCGGCGCGCGGGAGCTTCCCCCTGCCGAAACGCCTGAGCTCAAGCGCGGCCAGCTTCGGCGAGCGCATCCGCCGTCTCCTTCGTGTTCTTGTCGGACTCGGCCTGCGTGGCCTTCTCGGTGTTCTTGGCGCTCTTGGCGTCCTTGGTGTTCGCGGCGCGCTCGGCCTTCTCGGCGGGGGCCGTCGATACGACGACCGCGTCCTTCGGCGCCTCGCTGCACACCGCCACGACCGTCGTGCCGGACTCCGCGACGGACCTCAACAGGTCCCAGACCTCCGCCCGTTCGGCGTCCGAGAGCTTCAGGTCGGTGTCGTCGACGCCGAGCAGCCGCGGCCGTCCGATCAGCGCGAGGGCCACGGACAGCCGGAGCGCCTCGATCCGCTCCAGGTCGCGCACGGCGGTACGAGTGCCCTTCGGCAGAGATTCCCGGTCGAGGCCCGCGGCGGCCAGCGCGGTGTCGATCCGCAGCCGCGACGCGGCCGCCCGCTCGGCCCGGGGCCGCAGCAGTGCCCGCAGGGAACCGTCGAACCGCCGCTGGAGCAGCGCCCGTTCGCGCAAGTGCTCCTCGACCGTCAGCGCGGGATCGAGGTCGGTGACCCCCGGCACATGGGCGAGAGCGCTGACGCGACGGACGGCGGACAACTGCTTCGGCAGCCGGAAGGGGCCGACGGACGCGGTGCCCTCGGTGGGCCGCATGCGTCCGGTGAGGGCGAGCAGCAGGCAGGTGCGGCCCGACCCGGACGGGCCCTCGACGGCGACGAGCGCCCCGGGCTCCGCGTCGATGTCCACCCCGCGGAACGCCCAGCCGCGCGGGCCCTTGAGCCCGAACTCCTCGACGCTGACAGCGACCGCGTTCGGACCGTCCATGGTCAGGCCCCCATTTTTTTTAAACTGACTGGTCAGTGCAAAAGCTAGCCCGAACTGTCGCGCGAAGCAAAGACGCAGGTCAGGGCCGATTGTCAGTGGCGTACTCCACGATGGGCACATACGGCCACTGAGCCGTCACACAGACGACAGGAGGTTCGTCATGGCTGGACACTCAGCAGCAGCCGCACGCCGGCCCCGCGCCACCGGCCCTGCACCCTCGCTGACCGGACCCGCCGCCGACGTCCACCCCGTACTCCGCCGGGCGACAGCCCCTCCCGCCGCACTCGACCTGCTCGCCCAGGCGCACACGGGACTCGACGAGGCGGCACTCCTCGAGACGCCCAACGAGCGGTACGCCACCGCCCACCTCGCCGCCCTGCGCACCGCGGCCGCCGTACTCGCCGCCCGGGGCCGCCCCGAACCCACGCCACGACGCCGCGCCCGGATACGGAGCGCCTGGGAAGTGCTCCCCGAGATCGCGCCCGAACTGACCGAGTGGAGCGCCCTGTTCGCCTCCGGCGCCACCCGCAGGGCGCGCGCCGAGGCGGGCATCCGGGGAGCGGCCGGCACCCGCGACGCGGACGACCTGCTCCGCGACGTCGCCATGTTCCTGCGCCTCGTCGAGAGGATGCTGCTGCTCCAGCCCTCACTGCCCCAGCCCAGGGCACAGGACGAGACCCCGACGGCAGGCCGGGAGGTGCCCGACGTGGGGTGACCGGACAGCTCTCACGAGGCAATAGGGTGGAGGCGCCCGAACCCTCCACCCATCGCCGTGCCGGTGGGGGAGGAACCCCCATCGCTCCGCAGCCCATGAGCCGGAGCCGCGCCGAGGAGTCACCTGTCGTGTCGGACCCGATGCGCCCCCGCGCTTCTCTCCGTACCGCCGTGGTCTGGGACGTTCTCAAGGACGCCCTCGACCGTCGCGTCAAGGCCACGGGGCGCGAGTCGCTCGACGTGCTCGACACCGGAGGCGGCAGCGGAAACTTCGCGGTGCCTGTGGCAGGCCTCGGCCACCGCGTCACCGTCGTCGACCCCAGCCCGAACGCCCTCTTCGCCCTCGAGCGCCGCGCGGCCGAGGCCGGCGTGGCCGACCGCGTGCGCGGTGTGCAGGGCGACGTCTCCGGTCTCTTCGACGTGGTCGAGCGCGACGGATACGACGTGGTCCTGTGCCACGGCGTCCTGGAGTACGTCGACGACCCGGCCGAGGGCGTCCGCAACGCGGTGGGCGCTCTGCGTTCCGCCGGTGTTCTCAGCCTGCTCGCCGCGGGACTCGGCGGCGCCGTGCTCGCACGCGCGCTCGCCGGGCACTTCAAGGAGGCCAGGCAGGCCCTCGGCGACCCGGCGGGCCGCTGGGGCGACGGCGACCCCGTGCCGCGCCGCTTCAGCGCCGAGCAGCTCACCCAGCTCGTCGCGTCCGCGGGCGTCGAGGTCGGCGCGGTGCACGGCGTACGGGTCTTCGCCGACCTCGTGCCGGGCGTCCTCGTGGACACCGAACCGAGCGCCCTCCAGGAGCTCCTCAAGCTGGAGGCCGCGGCCGCCGAGCTGCCCGCCTTCCACGCCGTCGCCACGCAGCTGCACGTCCTCGGCGAGAAGCAGGGGACCCCGGAGGTCTGAGCGCCCCCGGTGACGCGCCGCTGATCAGGGGCGCAGCGGCGGATGGAGTACGCCACAGGCCCCCCGCTTCCGCGCCGGGCGCCGTATGATCGAGGGACACGGTCCGGCATGACGGGACGGCCGCCGGGGCATGAACGCCTCAGCGAGCCGGAGCGGCGTGGTGGTCCTGGTTGGCGAAGTTGGCGTAGAGGGGCGGGTTTCACGGGGGCGATTCCCTGCCTATCCTGAAGGGGACCCCCGGTCGCCCCGGCGACTGCACGATGAGGAGGACTCCGTGCCGCTCTCGGAGCACGAGCAGCGAATGCTCGAGCAGATGGAGCGAGCGCTGTACGCCGAAGATCCCAAGTTCGCGACAGCGCTTGAGGGAAGCGGGCTGCGTACGTACACCCGACGTCGGGTCTACCAGGCAGTCGCCGGATTCCTGGTGGGTATCGCGCTCCTCATGGCCGGAATGGTCGCAAAGCAGATCTGGATCAGCGTGGTGGGGTTCCTCGTCATGCTGGGCTGCGCGGTCCTTGCCATGACCGCATGGCGCAAAGCGCCCAAGCCCGGTGAACAGCCGGCTGCCGGAGCAGCGCCAGGAGCGCCGCCGACCGCGCGGCGACAGGGCAAGAAGCACCGGTCGATGATGGACCGGATCGAGAAGCGCTGGCAGCGGCGCCGAGACGAACAGGGCGGCCAGGGCGGCCGTTGAGCCCCCGCCGGACGAGGTCCTCACGGGATCAGCAGTCCTTTGGGAAACAGATGTAGCCGAGGGGTGACCACTCACGGGTGGTCACCCCTCAGGCGTGTCCGCTCGTCTGCGTATCCGCGATCCGGCGCCTGCGCGGGCCGGCCTGTCCGCGCAGGCGTGGCCGCTTGTGCGGGAGGGGCGCGGCCCGCACCCTCCCCGCTGTCAGCCCTCCTGGCCGGAAGGCCGCCGCGCCCGCCGCAGGAGCGTCGGCGTCCGGGCCGTCCAGCGGGAGCCGAGCTCCGCCCAGTGCTGCGAAAGGCTCCACACCACTCGTACGGCCGAGCGCGGTGCGAGCGTCGCCCGCCACCGGCCCGGGCGGCTCGCCTTGGCGTGCAGGCCCTGCTCGAGGCGGCGCACATCGTCCCCGAGACCCGCCGTCGGCTGCGGCCTCGGCGCGTAGAGCACCTGCTCCACCGCGGCCGCCACCCGATGCACGGAGTCCGCGGCCGCCTGATCGAGCTCTCCGACGCGGACGATCCGCGCCGCCGCCTTCCGGGGCGTCTGTGAATCGTCCGGTGCGATGCCGTGGTCCCACGCCGTATCGGTCACTTCCAGCCATGCCGCGAGGGTGCGGGCCGCCGCGTCCCCGTCCGTGCGGCCGGACGAGCCGAGCCGCACGGCCCGTACCCGCCGCCGCCACAGCATCGGCGACAGCGGCACGAGCACCAGCAACAGCACGCCCAGCGTGACGAGGGCGATCGTGCCGAGGGGCGGGCCGTCGCCGCCGGACGCGCCGATCACCGCCGGCGCCGTGTTCGAGCAGCCTTCCAGCTTCCGCTCGGCCGCCGGGCAGTTGTCCGACGCGGAAGGCTGACCGGCCGACGGCTGGGACGAGGCGGCCTCGCTGGGCGCCGCCGGGTTGCTCGGGTTGCCCGCCGGGGTGTCGTCACGCGTGTAGTCGGGCGCCGTGCCGCGGTTCGGCGTCGGCTCGAAGCGGGTCCAGCCCACGCCCTCGAAGTACAGCTCGGGCCACGCGTGCGCGTCCCGCAGGCCGACCGACATCCGGCCGTCCGCCTGCGGAGAGCCCGGGGTGAAGCCCACCGCCACCCGCGCCGGGATCCCCAGCGTCCTGGCCATCGCGGCCATCGAGAAGGAGAAGTGGACGCAGAAGCCCTCCTTGTCCTTCAGGAAACGGGCGATGGCCGAGGAGCCGCTGCCGGGCCGGACCTCCGTGTTGTACGTGAAGCCGCCGCTCACGGCGAAGTAGTCCTGGAGTTTCACGGCCCGCTGGTAGTCATTCGCCGCGCCCTCGGTGACCCGCAGCGCCGTCTTCTCGACGATCTCCGGCAGCGACGACGGCACCTTGGTGAACTCCCGCCGCAGCTCGCTCGGCGCCGCGGGAGCGTTCGCCAGCTGCTCCGCCGTCGGCTGGACGATCAGGCTCTCGACGCTGTACCTCTTGCCGCGCGTGGTCTGCTCGTGGTCGCCGACGAGGGTCCGGCCCACCGGCTCGTACCGCCAGCGCCCCGAGATGTCGACCTTCGTCGCCGGGTAGGGGAGCGGCAGCCAGTCCTGGGCGTACCAGCCGGCCGCCGCGATGTTCGTGCGGATCTCCGTCCTGCGGACGTCCGCGCCGAGACCGCGGGGGCTCGGGAACGGCGAGGGCACGTCGATGATGCTGCGCTTGGCGGGCCGCCAGGTCGTCCCGTCGAACTCGTCGAGGGAGACGATCCGCAGATAGAGGTCCTGGGTGTCCTTCGAGTTCGTGCGGTACGACATCACCTCCCGGTCCTCCGGCTGGTTCAGGCTGTTCTGGAGGGAGACCAGGGGGTTCACGGCGGAGATGGTGCCGCCGCCCCCGGAGCCCACGCCCGCGCCCGTACCCGTCGGGCCGAGCAGGCCGCCGTTCAGCGCGGGCAGGGCGAGCGGCACCACCAGGGCGATGCCGAGCGCGAGCGCGCCGATGCGGCGGCCGGTGCGGATCGGGGCCACGGCGTCGGCCGTGCTCTCGGCCGGGCCGCCCGCGCGGCCCGGCGAGCGGGCCGTACCGCCGAAGACGCGTCCCCACTGCGAGAGCCGGTCCCGGCCCTCGGCGAGGAGCAGCATCAGATAGCCGCCGGCGGCGAGCAGGAACCAGAGCCAGTCCGCGGAGCCGTGGGAGAGGCCCGCCGCGACCGAGTACAGGGCGAGCAGCGGCAGCCCGGCGGGCGCCGCGCTGCGGAACGTCACCGCGAGCGCGTCCACCGCGAGGCCGATCACCAGGACGCCGCCCACCAGCATCAGCCGGATCCCGTCGGACAGCGGCGCGGGGATCGCGAACCGGCTCACGTCCTCGCCGCCCGCCTGGAGCAGTTCCCCGAAGTGACGGAACGCCTCCGGGCCCGGCAGCACCCCGCCGATCGCCTGCGCGTTCGCGAACAGCAGGGTGAGCAGCATCAGCGTCACGAGCGCCTGCACGGCCACCGTGAGCGGCCGCGCGAGAGGCACGCGCCGGGTCAGTGCGCCCACCCCGGCCTGGACGACCAGCAGGAACGCGGCCTGGAAGATCCAGGTCGCCAGATCGACCAGCGGCAGCAGAGCGCACGCCGCCATGAAAGTGGCCGCCGTCGCACACAGCGTCAGCCGAGCGCCTCCACTCATGAACGCGCCTTTCCCCCAGTGACATCACGCATGATCAAGAACCCCACCCCGTCACCGCCGGTCCGCTCTCCGCGCCGGTGGACGCCCGGTGGCGGTCGGCGTCGCGCCACAGGTCGGTCAGGGAGGCGCCGGGCGGGACCGCGAGGGCCGACCAGCCCGCCTCGCGCAGCATCCGCAGCCGCTCCTCGCAGCGCTCCGAAGGGGCACCGCGCGTCCAGGTCTCGCTGTCGAGCACGAAGGCGACGGCGCCGCCGGTGCGCTGCCGCATCCGGGCGGCGACCGCGGTCTGCTCCTCGTCGAGATCGCCGAAGAAGGCCACCAGCAGCCCCTCGTTCCCCCCGCGCAGCACGTCGTACGCGCGCGAGAGCCCCGAGCCGTCCGAGTGGTCGACGACGGCGAGCGTGTCCATCATCAGTCCTGCCGCGTCCGCCGACTCCTGGCTGGCACCGGCGAACCCGTCGGCCCCCTCGCCCGGCACCGAATTGCCCGTATCGGTCAACAGGCGTACGGAGAAGCCCCGTTCGAGCATGTGGAACAGCGTCGACGCCGTGCCCGACACCGCCCACTCGAAGGCCGAGTCGGGACCCGCGCCCCGGAAGGCGAGGCGCCGGGTGTCGAGGAGCACCGTGCAGCGGGCGCGCTGCGGCTGCTCCTCGCGGCGCACCATCAGCTCGCCGTAGCGCGCGGTCGAGCGCCAGTGCACGCGGCGCAGGTCGTCCCCGTAGCGGTACCCGCGCGGGATCACGTCGTCCTCGCCGGCCAGGGCCAGCGAGCGGTTCCGCCCGTCGCCGTATCCCTTGGCCTCGCCGGTCAGCCGCACCGCGGGCAGCGGCTCCACGCGCGGGACGACCGTGAGGGTGTCGTACGTGGAGAAGGAACGGGACAGCTCGCACAGGCCGAACGGGTCCGTCAGGCGCAGCTGGAGCGGGCCGAGCGGATAGCGGCCCCGCAGGTCCGAGCGCACGCGGTACGACACCTCGCGGCGCCCGCCCGCCTCCACCCGGTCCAGGACGAAGCGGGGGCGCGGCCCGAGCACGTACGGCACCCGGTCCTGGAGCATCAGCAGGCCCGTGGGCAGCCGCGAGACATTGTCCAAGCGGAGATGAACGCGGGCCTCGCTGCCCGCGGGCACGCGCGCGGGGGACAGCCGCCGGCTGCCCGCGACCCGGTAGCGCGTGCGGTAGAGCACGAACGCGCAGACCAGCGGCAGCACGGCGAGCAGCAGTCCGACCCGCAGGAGGTCGCTCTGCCCCAGGACGTACGCGCAGATCGCGGCCGCCACCCCGGCGGCCAGGAACGAACGTCCTCGGGTGGTCAGCCCCGAGAGCGCGACCCGAAGGCCGCCCTTGTCGTCGTCACCCCCGAAGCCTCCCCCCTCGGCCATCACAGCCTCCGGGCGCCGGGCGGCTGCTGGCCGTATATCGGGGACCCGTGGCCCGAGACGGCCGGGACCGACGTGTGCTGGAGGATCTCCAGGACGACCTGCTCGGACGTGCGCCGGTTCAGCTGGGCCTGCGCCGTGGGCAGCAGGCGGTGCGCGAGGACCTGCACGGCGAGCGCCTGCACGTCGTCGGGCAGCGCGTACTCACGCCCGCTCAGCGCCGCGGATGCCTTCGCCGCGCGCAGCAGATGCAGCGTGGCGCGCGGCGAGGCGCCGAGTCTGAGGTCGGGGTGGCTGCGTGTGGCGGCGACCAGGTCGACCGCGTACCGCCGCACCGAGTCGGCCACGTGGACCGAGCGGACGGCGTCGACGAGCTTCACGATGTCGTGGGCGTGCGCCACCGGCTGGAGGTCGTCCAGAGGGGAGGCCCCGCCGTGGATGTCGAGCATCTGCAGCTCGGCCTCCGGGCTCGGGTAGCCGATCGACACCCGGGCCATGAAGCGGTCGCGCTGCGCCTCGGGCAGCGGGTACGTGCCCTCCATCTCGACCGGGTTCTGCGTGGCCACCACCATGAAGGGGCTGGGCAGCTCGTACGTCTGCCCGTCGATGGTGACCTGGCGCTCCTCCATGGACTCCAGGAGCGCCGACTGCGTCTTCGGGGACGCGCGGTTGATCTCGTCGCCGATCACGATCTGCGCGAAGATCGCGCCCGGCTTGAACTCGAAGTCCCGCCGCTGCTGGTCCCAGATGGAGACACCGGTGATGTCCGACGGCAGCAGGTCGGGCGTGAACTGGATGCGACGCACCGAGCAGTCGATGGACTTGGCGAGCGCCTTCGCCAGCATGGTCTTGCCGACGCCCGGCACATCCTCGATGAGCAGGTGCCCCTCGGCCAGGAGCACCGTCAGCGAAAGCCGTACGACCTCCGGCTTGCCCTCGATCACACCCTCCACCGACCTGCGGACTCGCTCCACGGTGGTGGTCAGATCAGTGAGGCTCGCTCGATCGTCATAGGTCGTCACCCGGCCCTCCTCGGCCCGTACTTTCCGGGCCGACGCTCTTGGCTGCGGACCGGCCCACCCCGAAACACGGACACCACGCGCGAGCCGTTCCGTTCTCTCGCGCGGGGTGCCTCACCGCATTCTTGTTGCCGTTACCGGTTCGTGTCACTCGACTGTGGATAACTGGCAGCGATATGTCGGGGCTTACGACCTTTTGAGAGCATGGTCGAGTCCGTGACTCAGACGGGCCGGATCTCCCGCAGCCGACCCGACTTCACGTCGAAGACGAAGCCGCGTACGTCGTCGGTGTGCAGCAGGAAGGGCGAGGTGCGCACCTTCTGGATGGACTGGCGCACGTCCTGGTCGACATCGCGGAACCCCTCGACGGCCCAGGTCGGGCGCTGACCGACCTCCATCTCCAGGTCGTGCCGGAAGTCCTCGGAGAGTCCTTCCAGGCCACAGCCCGAGTGGTGGATCAGCACCACGCTGCGGGTGCCGAGCGCCCGCTGGCTGATGGTCAGCGAGCGGATGACGTCGTCGGTGACGACGCCGCCCGCGTTGCGGATGGTGTGGCAGTCGCCCAGCTCGAGGCCCAGGGCGGCGTGGAGGTCGAGTCGCGCGTCCATGCAGGCCACCACGGCCACCTGCAGGACGGGACGGGCGTCCATGCCCGGGTCGGTGAAAGCCTCGGCGTAGCGCTGGTTCGCCTCGACGAGGCGGTCGGTCACGGTGCCGTCGGCACCTATGGCGCTTTCGGACTCAGCAGGGAGGGATGCGGAAGTCGTCATAGCTATGACGGTAATGGTCACTCCTGGCGCAAGCCCGCTGTGAGAGCGGACAAAGAACGCCATCGGGGCTTGTTGTGAGGTAACCCACAGGGGCGGCTCCGGCTCGCCCGTACGGGTGAATTCTCCTGGTCCGCGGCATCGCGAGGGGGCGGCGCGCGGCGCGCAGGCCGGTTGATTGACCGGGCGACAGCGTGGACTAAAGTGACGCGGAAACCCCAGGAAACACCGAAGATCCCGGCACTTCACCGGACTCTTCACCACGTGCGCGACGGGCACCCCGGCGGTGCGTGGGCGCCGCGCCGGAACTGAGAGGGCCCCTTGAGCCAGACCCGACATGTCCCGGTGATGCTCCAGCGCTGCCTGGACCTGTTGGCCCCGGCCCTCGCCGAGCCGGGTGCGGTGGTCGTCGACTGCACGCTCGGCCTCGGCGGACACAGCGAAGCCCTCCTCTCCACGTTCCCCTCCTGCCGCCTCGTCGCTCTCGACCGCGACAAGGAGGCCCTGCGCCTGTCCGGTGAGCGCCTCGCCCCCTTCGGCGACCGCGCCACCCTCGTGCACGCCGTCTACGACGAACTCCCCGAGGTCCTCGACCGCCTCGGCATCCCGCGCGTCCAGGGCGTCCTCTTCGACCTGGGTGTCTCCTCCATGCAGCTCGACGAGGCCGACCGCGGCTTCGCCTACGCGCAGGACGCGCCGCTCGACATGCGTATGGACCAGACGACCGGAATGAGCGCCGCCGAGGTGCTCAACACGTACCCCCCGGGCGAACTGGTGCGGATCCTGCGCGCGTACGGCGAGGAGAAGCAGGCCAAGCGGATCGTCTCGGCGGTCGTGCGTGAGCGCGAGAAGGAGCCGTTCAGCAACAGCGCCCGGCTCGTGGAACTGATCCGCGACGCGCTGCCGCAGGCGGCCAAGCGCACGGGCGGCAACCCTGCCAAGCGCACCTTCCAGGCTCTGCGCATCGAGGTGAACGGTGAGCTCAGTGTCCTGGAGCGGGCCATTCCGGCCGCCGTGCAGGCGCTCGCCGTCGGCGGACGCATCGCCGTCCTGTCGTACCACTCGCTCGAGGACCGGCTCGTGAAGCAGGTGTTCGCGGCCGGCGCCGCGACGACCGCGCCGCCCGGACTCCCGGTCGTGCCCGAGCGCTACCAGCCACGGCTCAAGCTGCTCACGCGCGGCGCCGAACTCCCCACGGAGGAAGAGGTCGCCGAGAACCGCCGGGCGGCCCCGGCGCGGCTGCGGGGTGCGCAGCGCATCCGCGAGGAGGTCGCCGGGTGAGTTCCGGGCGCGCGAGGAGGGGTCGATGAGTCCCAGGCGCGAGCTGCGGGGGAGGGCCGCGCGACTCGCGCGGCTGCTGCCCTCGGGATCCGCGGGCGGCCAGGCGGCCCGCACACCGTTCGTGCTCCTCGTCGTGCTGCTGCTCGGCGGCGGGCTGATCACGCTCCTGATGCTGAACTCGGCGCTCAACGAAGGGTCGTTCAGGCTGAACGACCTCAAGAAGCAGACGACCGACCTCACCGATGAGGAGCAGGCGCTCCAGCGCGACGTCGACGCCTACGCGGCCCCCGACGCCCTCCAGCGCCGCGCCCGCGAGCTCGGCATGGTCCCCGGCGGTGACCCGGCCTTCCTCGACCCCGACGGCACCGTGCGCGGCGTCCCCGGCGCGGCAGTCGCGGCCCCCTCCGCACTGTGGCGGCCGACGCCGCCCTCGCCCGAGGCCGCCGGCCCGACCCCGAGTCCCTCGCCGACCCCGTCCGCGACCCCCAAGGTCACGCCGAATCCCACGTCCTCGCAGGTGACACCCGCGCCCTCGACCTCCGGCAGGTGACGGAATGACCGACAGGGAGCCCCCGCGACGCCGGGTCCCAGCCCCCGCGAGGCCCGCGAGGAACGGCCGCCCCGCCGCCTCCCGGCGCCCGAACCCCGGCCCCAGGCGCCCGCGTCCGGCCCCCGCCAAGGCGCCCGCCGCCCTGCGCCTCGGCAGTCCGCGCCCCCGGCTGCGCATGGTCAGCCTCGGTCTCACCCTCGTTCTCGTCGCCTTCGTCGTACGCCTGCTCCAGGTGCAGGCCGTCGACGCCAGCGCGTACGCGGCCAAGGCCGAACAGCACCGGTACGTCGAGCACGTCCTCGCGGCCGAGCGCGGCGGGATCACGGACCGCAGCGGGGTCGCGCTCGCCACCAGCGTGGACGCGTACGACATCACGGCCGACCCCACGATGTTCCGGCCGGCGGACACCGCGGCCGCCACGAACTCCACGGCGCCGGTGGTGCCGCGGGACGCGCCCGAGCAGGCCGCGGCGCTCCTCGCCCCGATCCTCGGCGCGGACGCCGACGTGCTCGCGAAGAAGCTGCGGACCCCCAGGACGCGCTACGTCCTGCTGGCACGCCGCCAGACCCCCCAGGTCTGGAGGCAGATCAAGGACCTCAAGAGCACGCTCTCCGAGAAGGCGGACCGGGAGAAGTCGGCGAGCGTCATCGCCGGAGTCTTCGCCGACCCCAGCAGCAAGCGCGTGTACCCGAACGGCGATCTGGCCGCCGGGATACTGGGCTGGGTCAACGCCGACGGCAAGGGCGGCGGCGGTATCGAGCAGCAGCTGAACAAGGATCTGGCGGGCAAGCCCGGCAAGATCAAGTACGCCCAGTCCGGCGGACGTCAGGTACCCACGGCCGGCAGCGACGAGCAGCCCGCCGTGCCCGGTTCACAGGTCGAGCTCACCATCGACCGCGACATCCAGTGGGCCGCGCAGAAGGCCATCACCGACCAGGTGAAGAAGTCAGGGGCGGACCGCGGCTACGTGATGGTGCAGGACACCAGGACCGGCGAGGTCCTGGCGATGGCCAACGCGCCGGGCTTCGACCCCAACGACCTCTCGCAGGCCAACGCCACCGCCATGGGCAACGCCGCGCTCCAGGACGCGTACGAGCCCGGCTCCACCGCGAAGGTCATGTCGATGGCAGCCGTCCTGGAGGAGAACGCGGCAACCCCCGACACGCATGTCACGGTGCCCAACCGACTGCACCGCGGCGACCGGCTCTTCCAGGACGATGTCGACCACCCCACCTGGCATCTCACGCTGAACGGCGTGCTCGCCAAGTCCAGCAACATCGGCACCATCCTGGCGGCGGGCCAGCTCGGCAAGACCCAGCCCCAGGCGAACCGGGTGCTCTCGTCGTACCTGCGCAAGTTCGGCATCGGCCGCCCCACCGGGCTCGGCTTCCCGGGCGAGACCCCGGGCATCCTGGCCCCCGCCGACAAGTGGTCGACCTCGCAGCAGTACACGATCCCTTTCGGCCAGGGTTTCTCCATCAACGCGATGCAGGCCGCCTCCGTCTACTCGACCATCGCCAACGGCGGCGTACGCGTGGAGCCCACCCTCGTCCGCGGCACCAAGGGACCCGACGGCAGGTTCACCCCGGCCCCAAGTCCCAAGAAGAACAGGGTCGTCAGCGCGAAAACGGCCAAGACGGTCGCGCAGATGCTCGAGTCCGTCGTGGACGACGAGGAGGGCACCGGCGCCAAGGCGCGCATCCCCGGGTACCGCGTCGCCGGCAAGACCGGCACCGCCAACCGAGTCGATCCGGCCACCGGCAGGTACAAGGGGTACACGTCGTCGTTCGCCGGTTTCGCCCCCGCCGACAAGCCCCGCGTCACCGTCTACTGCGCGATCCAGAACGCGACCAAGGGCGGCTACTTCGGCGGCCAGATCTGTGGCCCGATCTACAAGCAGGTCATGGAGTTCGCCCTCAAGACGCTCCAGGTGCCGCCCACCGGCGCCGAGCCCGCCCGGCTGCCCGTCAGCTTCCAGCCCTGATCCGAGCCCGAGCCCCGAGAGTGACCAGGTACAGCCCGTGACAACGATCACCCCGGACCCCGGGAACCAGCCCGCGCCACGCCCCTCGCTTCGCTCCATGGGGGGTGCGCCCGGTACGCTCACCGCCGTGCCACACGCTGATCAGTCCCTAAACACCCAGAAGGGCGTTCCCGTGACATATCCGGGACCGCCGCGACCGGTGCAGGTCACCGCGACACGACTTGCCGATCTCGCAGATCAGCTGGGTGTCCCCGCGCCCGAAGAGCCCTCGGCGTCGACGGGGAGCACCGGCATCACGCACGACTCGCGCGCCGTGCGCCCCGGCGACATCTACGCGGCCCTGCCCGGCGCCCGCTTCCACGGCGCCGACTTCGCCGCCCAGGCCGCGAGCCTCGGCGCCGTCGCGGCCCTCACCGACCCGTCGGGCGCCGAGCGCGTCGCGGCGGCCGGTCTGCCGGCCCTCGTCGTGGACGACCCACGCGGCCGGATGGGAGAGCTGGCGGCCACGATCTACGGCCACCCCGGCCGCGATCTGCTCCAGATCGGCATCACGGGCACGTCCGGCAAGACCACGACGGCCTACCTCATCGAGGGCGGGCTGCGCACGATGCACAGCACCGGACTCATCGGCACCGTCGAGATGCGCATCGGTGACGAGCGCATCAAGTCGGAGCGCACCACCCCCGAAGCCACCGACCTCCAGGCGCTGTTCGCGGTGATGCGCGAGCGCGGTGTGGACGCGGTCGCGATGGAGGTCTCCAGCCACGCCCTCGTGCTCGGCCGGGTCGACGGCTGCGTCTTCGACGTGGCGGTCTTCAACAACCTCAGCCCGGAACACATGGAGTTCCACTCCGACATGGAGGACTACTTCCGGGCCAAGGCGCAGCTCTTCACTCGTGCACGCAGCAAACAGGGCGTCGTGAACTACGACGACGAGTACGGCCGCCGGCTGATCGACGAGTCCGAAGTACCCGTCGTGACCTTCTCCGCCGAGGGCCACCCGGACGCCGACTGGCGCGCCGAGGACGTCGAGGTCGGCCCGTTCGACTCCACCTTCGTGGCCGTCGGCCCCAAGGGCGAGCGGATCACCGCCAAGTCCCCGCTGGCCGGGCCGTTCAACGTGGCCAACGCGCTCGCCGCGATCGTCGCCCTCGCCGTCGCGGGCATCGACCCGCACCAGGCCGCCGACGGTGTCGCCGCAGTGCCGGGCGTCCCCGGCCGCCTGGAGCGCGTCGACGAGGGCCAGCCCTATCTCGCCGTCGTCGACTACGCGCACAAGACCGACGCCGTCGAGTCCGTGCTGCGCGCGCTGCGCAAGGTGACGGAGAACAAGCTCCACATCGTGCTCGGCTGCGGCGGC
Organism: Streptomyces sp. NPDC055955; assembly: GCF_042270245.1. Lineage (NCBI taxonomy): Bacteria > Bacillati > Actinomycetota > Actinomycetes > Kitasatosporales > Streptomycetaceae > Streptomyces > Streptomyces sp. NPDC055955. Next base: position 160,625 of record NZ_JBHJYS010000017.1, on the reverse strand, counting down.
GACCGTGACACGACCAAGCGGATGCCGATGGGCGCCGCCGCCGCCCGGCTCGCCGACACCGCCGTACTGACATCGGACAACCCGCGTTCCGAGGACCCCCTCGCGATCCTCGCCACGATGCTCGCGGGCGCCGCCGAGGTGCCTGCCCACGAGCGCGCCGAGGTGCAGGTCTTCGAGGACAGGGCGGCGGCCATCGCCGCCGTGGTCGCCCGCGCGCAGCCGGGCGACACCGTGCTCGTCGCGGGCAAGGGCCACGAGCAGGGCCAGGACATCGCCGGGGTGGTGCGTCCCTTCGACGACCGCCTGGTGCTTCGCGAAGCTATCCAGCAAACCCAGGGATGAAGTTGTGATCGCCCTCTCCCTCGCCGAGATCGCCACAGCCGTCGGCGGGCAGACGTACGACATACCGGATCCGTCGGTCCAGGTGACCGGACCGGTCGTCATCGACTCCCGGAAGGTGACGGACGGCAGTCTGTTCGCCGCCTTCGCCGGCGAGCGCGTCGACGGCCACGACTACGCGGCCGCCGTGGTGGACGCCGGAGCCGCCGCCGTACTCGCCTCACGCCCGGTCGGGGTGCCCGCCATCGTTGTCGACGACGTGCAGGCCGCCCTCGGCGCGCTGGCGCGCACCGTCGTCGAACGGCTCGGCGCCACCCTCGTCGCGCTCACCGGCTCCGCCGGCAAGACCAGCACCAAGGACCTGATCGCCCAGGTCCTGCGCCGCAAGGCGCCGACGGTCTTCACGCCGGGCTCGTTCAACAACGAGATCGGCCTGCCGCTGACCGCGCTGAGCGCCACCGACGACACCCGCTACCTCGTCCTGGAGATGGGCGCCCGCGGCAAGGGTCACATCCGGTACCTCACCGGTCTGACCCCGCCGAGGATCGGCGTCGTCCTCAACGTCGGCACCGCGCACATCGGCGAGTTCGGCGGCCGCGAGCAGATCGCCGAGGCCAAGGGCGAGCTGGTCGAGAGCCTGCCGGCCGACGGCACCGCGATCCTCAACGCGGACGACCCCCTGGTCCGCGCGATGGCCTCCCGCACCAAGGCGAGGGTGCTGCTCTTCGGAGAGGGCCCCGACGCCGAGGTACGCGCCGAGAATGTCCGTCTCACGGAGAACGGACAGCCTTCCTTCAGCCTTCGCACACCCTCCGGGTGCAGCGACGTGACCTTGCGCCTGTACGGTGAGCACCACGTGTCGAACGCGCTCGCCGCGGCCGCCGTCGCCCATGACCTTGGCATGTCCGTGGAGGAGATCGCCCTCGCGCTCTCCGAGGCGGGCACACTGTCCCGCTGGCGTATGGAGGTCACCGAGCGCCCGGACGGCGTGACGGTCGTCAACGACGCCTACAACGCGAACCCCGAGTCCATGCGAGCCGCTCTGCGAGCGCTTGCAGCGATGGGCAGAGGGCGCCGTACATGGGCGGTGCTCGGTCAGATGGCCGAGCTCGGGGACGAGGCGCTGGCCGAGCACGACGCGGTCGGACGGCTTGCCGTCCGACTCAACGTCAGCAAGCTCGTGGCAGTCGGGGGCAGGGAAGCGTCCTGGCTGCAACTGGGCGCCTATAACGAGGGTTCGTGGGGTGAGGAGTCGGTGCACGTGTCCGACGCACAGGCGGCTGTCGACCTGTTGCGCAGCGAGCTGCGCCCGGGTGACGTCGTGCTCGTGAAGGCCTCCAGGTCGGTGGGCCTGGAGAGCGTCGCGCAGGCGCTGCTCGCCGTCGACGGCGACAACGTGGGCGAGGTTGCTGCCCGATGATGAAGCAGATCCTCTTCGCGGGTGTGATCGGGCTCTTCCTGACCCTGATCGGGACGCCCCTGCTGATCAAGCTCCTTGCGCGCAAGGGCTATGGCCAGTACATCCGTGACGACGGCCCGCGCGAGCACCACGCCAAGCGCGGTACGCCGACGATGGGTGGTATCGCCTTCATCCTGGCGACGTTCATCGCGTACTTCATGAGCAAGATCATCACCGGTGCCACGCCGACCCTGTCGGGCCTGCTGGTGCTCGGTCTGATGGGCGGCATGGGCCTGGTCGGCTTCCTCGACGACTACATCAAGATCGTCAAGCGTCGCTCGCTCGGCCTGCGGGCCAAGGCGAAGATGGCCGGACAGCTGACCGTCGGTATCGCCTTCGCGGTGCTCTCACTCCAGTTCGCCGACAACCGCGGCAACACCCCTGCCTCCACGAAGCTCTCCTTCGTGCAGGACTTCGGCTGGACGATCGGCCCGGTCCTGTTCGTGGTCTGGGCGCTGTTCATGATCCTCGCGATGTCGAACGGCGTGAACCTCACGGACGGCCTCGACGGCCTCGCCACCGGCGCCTCCGTGATGGTCTTCGGCGCGTACACCTTCATCGGCGTCTGGCAGTTCCAGGAGTCCTGCGCCAACGCGCAGACCCTCACCAACCCCGCCGCCTGTTTCGAGGTCAGAGACCCACTCGACCTGGCGGTCGTCGCGTCGGCCCTGATGGGCGCCTGCTTCGGCTTCCTCTGGTGGAACACCTCGCCCGCGAAGATCTTCATGGGTGACACCGGCTCCCTCGCGCTCGGCGGCGCCCTCGCGGGTCTGGCCATCTGCTCCCGCACGGAGTTCCTGCTCGCCCTGCTCGGCGGCCTGTTCGTCCTGATCACCATGTCCGTGGTCATCCAGGTCGGCTCCTTCCGGCTCACCGGCAAGCGCGTCTTCCGCATGGCACCACTGCAACACCACTTCGAACTCAAGGGCTGGTCCGAAGTCCTTGTGGTGGTCCGCTTCTGGATCATCCAGGGCATGTGCGTGATCGTCGGACTCGGCCTCTTCTACGCGGGATGGGCAGCCGACAAGTGACCACTGCGTCCGACTGGCAGAACAAGCGGATCACCGTCGCCGGACTCGGCGTGAGCGGCATCAGCGCCGCCCGCGCCCTGGCCGGCCTCGGCGCGTCGGTCACGGTCGTGGACGGCGGCGACAGCGAGACGCACCGCGCCAGGGCGGCCGAGCTCGCGCAGCTCGGCGTCGCGGCCCGCCTCGGGGACGCCGACACGCTCCCCGAAGGCACCGAGCTCGTCGTCACGTCACCGGGCTGGAAGCCCTCGTCCCCGCTCTTCGCGGCGGCGGCCGAGGCGGGCGTGGACGTCGTCGGGGACGTGGAGATCGCCTGGCGCCTGCGCGGCCCCGGCGCCGCCCCCTGGCTCGCCATCACGGGCACCAACGGCAAGACCACCACCACACAGATGCTCGCGTCGATCCTGGAGGCGGCGGGCCTGCGCACGGCGGCCGTCGGCAACATCGGTACGCCGATCATCGACGTCGTGCTCGAAGGCGACGACGCCTACGACGTGTTCGCCGTCGAGCTCTCCTCGTACCAGCTCCACTGGGCGCCTTCGCTGCGCGCCCACTCCGCGACGGTCCTCAACCTCGCGCCCGACCACCTCGACTGGCACGGCTCCATGGAGGCGTACGCCGCCGACAAGGGCCGTATCTACGAGGGCAATCAGGTCGCCTGCGTCTACAACGCCGATGCCACCGACAAGCCGTCGACCGAGGACCTGGTCCGCGAGGCCGACGTCGAGGAGGGCTGCCGCGCGATCGGCTTCACCCTCGGCACGCCCGGCCCGTCCCAACTCGGCGTCGTGGACGGCATCCTGGTCGACCGGGCCTTCGTCGACAACCGGCACAAGAACGCCCAGGAACTCGCCGAGGTCGCGGACGTCAACCCGCCCGCCCCGCACAACATCGCCAACGCCCTCGCGGCCGCCGCCCTCGCGCGCGCCTTCGGCGTCGAGCCTGCCGCCGTACGCAACGGACTACGCGCCTTCACACCCGACGCGCACCGCATCGCGCACGTCGCCGACGTCGACGGCGTCGCGTACGTCGACGACTCCAAGGCGACCAACACCCATGCCGCGGAAGCCTCCTTGGCCGCCTACGAGTCGATCGTGTGGATCGCCGGAGGGCTCGCCAAGGGCGCGGTCTTCGACGAGCTCGTCACCAAGTCCGCGAAGCGGCTTCGCGGGGTCGTCCTGTTCGGCCAGGACCGCGCGCTGATCCGGGAAGCCCTCGCGCGACACGCCCCTGAAGTCCCGGTGGTCGACCTCGACCGGACCGACACTGGTGCGATGTCGCAGGCGGTCCAGGAGGCCGCGCGGCTCGCCCGGCCGGGGGACACCGTGCTGATGGCCCCGGCCTGTGCGTCGATGGACATGTTCACCAACTACAACAAGCGTGGCGACGCGTTCGCGGAAGCGGTCCGCGAACTCGGCTCCACGAGCGTCTGACGGGGGCCTTCGGGTGCCCGGTGACGCCGGGCACCCTCGGGAGGGGATCGTGGCAGCGTCATCGTCGTACAGCGGTGGGGTGCGCTGATGCCCGGCAGCAGCGCGCGGGCGGCCCGGCGGCCCCCGGCGGCGCGTCCCCCGAAGAAACCGGCCCGCCCGGCCCGCGTCAGCCCCGTACGACGCCTCTACACCCAGGCCCGCCGCGCCTGGGACCGCCCTCTGACCGCGTACTACCTCATCCTCGGCTCCAGCCTCCTGATCACCGTGCTCGGCCTGGTGATGGTCTACTCGGCCTCGATGATCACGGCGCTGCAGAACGGGCTGCCCAGTTCGTACTACTTCCGCAAGCAGTTCCTCGCGGCGACGATCGGCGGGGCCCTGCTGTTCGCGGCCATGCGGATGCCGGTGAAGCTGCACCGCGCGCTGGCCTACCCGCTGCTCGCCGTCAGCGTCTTCCTGATGGTCCTCGTGCAGGTGCCGGGGATAGGGGTCTCCATCGGAGGCAACCAGAACTGGATCTCGCTGGGCGGCCCCTTCATGCTCCAGCCCAGCGAGTTCGGGAAGCTGGCCCTCGTCCTGTGGGGCGCCGACCTCATGGCGCGCAAGCACGACAAGCGGCTGCTGACCCAGTGGAAACACATGCTGGTGCCGCTCGTCCCGGTGGCCTTCCTGCTGCTCGGACTGATCATGCTCGGCGGCGACATGGGCACGGCGATCCTGCTCACCGCCATCCTCTTCGGACTGCTCTGGCTGGCCGGGGCGCCCACCCGCCTGTTCGTCGGCGTGCTCTCCGTCGCGGCAGCCATCGGCGCCTTCCTCATCAAGACCAGCCCCAACCGCATGGCGCGCCTGTCCTGTCTCGGTTCCACCGACGCGGGCCCCGACGACATCTGCTGGCAGGGACTGCACGGCATCTACGCCCTCGCCTCGGGCGGATTCTTCGGATCCGGACTCGGGGCAAGTGTGGAAAAATGGGGCCAACTCCCCGAAGCGCACACCGACTTCATCTTCGCCATCACCGGTGAGGAACTGGGCCTTGCGGGGACGCTGTCGGTGCTCGCCCTGTACGCGGCTCTAGGCTATGCGGGTATCCGCGTGGCCGGACGCACGGAGGACCCCTTCGTGAGGTACGCCGCGGGTGGCGTGACCACCTGGATCACGGCCCAGGCCGTGGTCAACCTCGGTGCGGTGCTCGGTCTCCTGCCGATCGCCGGTGTCCCGCTCCCGCTGTTCTCGTACGGGGGGTCTGCGTTGCTGCCGACCATGTTCGCCGTAGGACTTCTGATCGCGTTCGCGCGGGACGAACCCGCGGCGCGGGCGGCCCTGGCCATGCGGCAGCCTCGGATGAGATGGAACACGATGCGACGGCGCGCCACGGCGCGTACGTCCGGAGAGCGGTGAATTTCGGTGCATGTCGTACTCGCCGGCGGGGGGACCGCCGGCCACATCGAGCCCGCGCTCGCCCTCGCGGACGCCCTGCGCAGGCAGGACCCGACCGTGGGCATCACGGCCCTCGGTACGGAGAAGGGGCTCGAGACGCGGCTCGTACCCGAGCGCGGATACGAACTCGCGCTGATCCCCGCCGTACCGCTGCCGCGCAAACCGACCCCTGAACTGATCACCGTCCCGGGCCGGCTGCGCGGCACCATCAAGGCCGCCGAGCAGGTCCTGGAGCGCACCAACGCGGACTGCGTCGTCGGCTTCGGCGGCTACGTCGCCCTGCCCGGTTACCTCGCGGCCAAGCGCCTCGGTGTGCCGATCGTCGTCCACGAGGCCAACGCCCGCCCCGGACTCGCCAACAAGATCGGTTCGCGCTACGCCGCGGGCGTCGCGGTCTCCACGCCCGACAGCAAGCTGCGCGGCGCCCGTTACGTCGGCATCCCGCTGCGCCGCACCATCGCCACGCTCGACCGGGCGCGCGTACGGCCCGAGGCGCGCGCCGCCTTCGGCCTCGACCCGAACCTTCCGACGCTGCTCGTCTCCGGCGGTTCCCAGGGCGCGCGCCGCCTCAACGAGGTCGTCCAGCGGGTCGCTCCGCTGCTCCAGCAGTCCGGCATCCAGATCCTGCACGTCGTCGGCCCCAAGAACGAACTGCCGCACGTCCAGCAGATGCCGGGGATGCCCCCGTACATCCCGGTACCGTACGTGGACCGGATGGACCTCGCGTACGCCGCGGCCGACATGATGCTCTGCCGCGCGGGCGCGATGACCGTCGCCGAACTCTCCGCCGTCGGGCTCCCCGCCGCCTACGTCCCGCTGCCCATCGGCAACGGCGAACAGCGGCTCAACGCCCAACCGGTGGTCAAGGCCGGCGGCGGACTGCTGGTCGACGACGCGGAACTGACGCCCGAGTGGATCATGGGCAATGTCCTGCCCGTGCTCGGCGACCCGCACCGGCTGTACGAGATGTCCCGCGCCGCCTCCGAGTTCGGCCGCCGGGACGCCGACGAGCTGCTCGTCGGCATGGTGCGTGAGGCGATCGCCTCACGCCACCGCCAATAACACACCGGCGAGTGAGGCGAAGGGGCGTGCCGGTGTCGAGAGGTCGAGCGCGCGCGGGTCCGAAGGGCTGAGCGCGCCCGGGCCCCCGACACCGGCCGAGGCGCCCCCGAGGTGAACCGAGCCAGGACAGGGAGTGCGCGTGGCCGGACCGACGACCGCAGACCGCGGTGAGCGGCACAAGTCGAAGTCCGGCCCGCCCCGGCCTCCACGTGGCCTCCGCCTGCGCCTGCCGCGCCCGCGCGTCCTGATCGTGACCGGGGTCGCGCTCCTGCTCGGCGCCGCCGCCGGCTGGCTCCTGTACGGCTCTCAGTGGCTGAGGGTGGAGCGCGTCACGACCTCGGGGACCAGGATTCTGACGCCCGCTCAAGTGCGCGCGGCCGCCGCCGTTCCGGTCGGCGCCCCGCTGATTTCCGTCGACACGGATGACATCGAGGACCGACTTCGCCGGAAATTGCCCCGGATCGACTCGGTCGAGGCCGTGCGTTCCTGGCCGCACGGAATCGGATTGAAAGTGACCGAACGCGAGCCGGTCCTGATTGTCGAAAACGGCACAAACGGTAAAAACGGCGAAAGTCGCGAAGGTGACCCCAAGGCGGGCAAGTTCGTCGAAATTGACGCCAAGGGTGTCCGTTTCGCGACCGTTCAGAAGGCCCCCCGTGGCGTTCCCCGACTGGAATTGACGCCGAATCAGTCGGGCGCCGCCGCAAGTCTCCGACGCTTCGGCCCCGACCGTCTGGTGCGCGAGGCGGTCCGCGTCGCGGGCGATCTGCCCCCGGCCGTGGCCCGTGACACCCGCGCGGTCAGGGTCCGTTCGTACGACGACGTGTCCCTGGAGCTGAGCGGTGGCCGCACCGTCGCATGGGGGAGCGGCGAGAAGGGCGACACCAAGGCGACCACCCTCACCGCCCTCATGAAAGCCGCCCCGAAGGCACGGCACTTCGACGTAAGTGTCCCCACCGCCCCTGCGTCATCGGGGAGTTGACGCACATCAGCGCAGGCCAGCACCCTGGTTGGGCACTGCTACGGCTGATCACATAGGGTGAAAAGAAAAACGGGAGGTTCGGCGTGTTCGTTGAACGTGCGCCACTTGTCGACTTAGTGTCCTGTTCGGAAGAGTCCAGGGAACAGGCACACTGGTAACCCTAAACTTCAGCGTTAGGGTTCGGGTCGGCAGACAAGTAGTCCGGGCCGCCCCAATTCGGCATCAGTCGTCGCAACGTACCAATGCGAGGCGGCGACACGTAACTCGAGGCGAGAGGCCTTCGACGTGGCAGCACCGCAGAACTACCTCGCAGTCATCAAAGTCATCGGTGTCGGCGGCGGTGGTGTCAATGCCATCAACCGGATGATCGAGGTCGGTCTCAAGGGCGTCGAGTTCATCGCCATCAACACCGACGCGCAAGCCCTGTTGATGAGCGACGCGGACGTCAAGCTCGACGTCGGCCGTGAACTCACCCGCGGACTCGGCGCCGGAGCCAATCCGGCCGTCGGACGCAAGGCGGCCGAGGATCACCGCGAGGAGATCGAGGAGGTCCTCAAGGGGGCCGACATGGTCTTCGTCACCGCCGGCGAAGGCGGTGGCACCGGCACCGGCGGCGCACCTGTCGTCGCCAACATCGCGCGCTCGCTGGGTGCCCTGACGATCGGTGTGGTCACCCGGCCGTTCACCTTCGAGGGCCGGCGCCGCGCGAACCAGGCGGAGGACGGCATCGCCGAGCTCCGCGAAGAGGTCGACACCCTCATCGTCATCCCCAACGACCGTCTCCTGTCCATCTCGGACCGGCAGGTCTCCGTCCTCGACGCCTTCAAGTCGGCCGACCAGGTCCTCCTGTCCGGTGTCCAGGGCATCACCGACCTGATCACCACCCCCGGCCTGATCAACCTCGACTTCGCCGACGTCAAGTCGGTCATGTCCGAGGCCGGTTCGGCGCTCATGGGCATCGGCTCGGCCCGCGGCGACGACCGCGCGGTGGCCGCCGCGGAGATGGCGATCTCCTCGCCGCTCCTCGAGGCCTCCATCGACGGCGCACGCGGCGTGCTGCTCTCCATCTCCGGCGGCTCCGACCTCGGTCTCTTCGAGATCAACGAGGCGGCGCAGCTGGTCAGTGAGGCCGCGCACCCCGAGGCCAACATCATCTTCGGTGCCGTCATCGACGACGCCCTGGGTGACGAGGTGCGGGTCACCGTCATCGCGGCCGGCTTCGACGGCGGACAGCCGCCGTCCAAGCGGGACAACGTGATCGGCGGCGCGTCCGCCAAGCGCGAGGAGCCGGCGCCGCGAGCCACCACCGAGGCCCGTCCGTCCTTCGGCAGCCTCGGCAGCGTCACCCCGCGCGACGAGCCGAAGGTTGTGGAGCCCGTCGAGGTCGCCCCGGCGAACGAGATGCCGTCCGCCCCGGTCGCCCAGCCCCAGATTCCGCCGGCCCGTCCCTACCAGGACAGCCAGGTCGAAGAGCTGGACGTGCCGGACTTCCTGAAGTGACCGGCACAAGTGACCTGCAGAAGTGACCTCCTGAAGTGATAGGACAGCGCGACCACGTGAGCGGCGCCCACTTCGCCTTCACCGACCGGTGGGGCGGGGTGAGCGCCGCTCCGTACGAGGAGCTCAACCTCGGCGGCGCGGTCGGCGACGACCCGGCCGCCGTCCACGCCAACCGCAGCAGCGCGGCGCGGTCGCTCGGCCTCGATCCGGCGCACGTGGTCTGGATGAACCAGGTGCACGGCCCGGACGTTGCGGTGGTGGACGCACCCTGGGGTCCGGCCGCCGACATCCCCTCCGTCGACGCGATCGTCACCACACGGCGCGGACTCGCTCTCGCGGTGCTCACCGCGGACTGCACACCGGTCCTGCTCGCCGACCCCGTCGCCGGAATCGCCGCCGCCGCCCACGCCGGACGTCCCGGCATGGTCGCCGGAGTCGTCCCCGCGGCGGTCGAGGCGATGGTGGGGCTCGGCGCCGAACCCGCCCGCATCGTGGCCCGCACCGGCCCCGCCGTCTGCGGGAAGTGCTACGAGGTGCCGGACGTGATGCGCGCCGAGGTGGCCGCCGTGGAACCCGCGGCGTACGCCGAAACCAGCTGGGGCACCCCCGCCGTCGATGTGACCGCCGGAGTGCATGCCCAGTTGGAGCGGCTCGGGGTGCGTGACCGGCAGCAGTCGCCGGTGTGCACCCTGGAGTCGCACGACCACTTCTCGTACCGCCGCGACCGCACCACCGGTCGGCTCGCTGGCTATGTCTGGCTGGACTGATGGGACATGACGGACCGTAAGGCTCAACTCGCAGCAAATCTGGCACGGGTGGAGGAACGCATCGCTTCGGCGTGCGCCGCCGCCGGCCGTGAGCGCGAGGAAGTGACCCTGATCGTGGTCACCAAGACGTACCCCGCGAGCGATGTGCGGATCTTGTCGGAACTCGGTGTGCGCGATGTCGCCGAGAACCGCGACCAGGACGCGGCGCCCAAGGCCGCGGAATGTGCGGATCTGCCGCTCCGGTGGCACTTTGTCGGGCAGTTGCAGACCAACAAGGTTCGCTCCGTGGTCGGTTATGCCGACGTCGTGCAGTCCGTCGACCGGTCGAAGCTCGTCACGTCACTGTCGACGGCGGCCGTGCGCGCCGAGCGTGAACTCGGCTGTCTGATCCAGGTCGCGCTCGACGCCGGGGAGAACGGGCGGGGCGAGCGCGGCGGCGTAGGGCCGGGCGGAATCGAGGAGTTGGCCGCAATTGTGGCGGACTCTCCCGGTCTGCGCCTTGACGGTCTGATGACGGTCGCTCCGCTCACCGGTCCGTACGCGGATCGCCAACGGGCGGCGTTCGAGCGGCTGATGGATTTGTCGACTGACCTGCGCCGGGCTCATCCGGCTGCGAACATGGTGTCAGCAGGGATGAGTGCGGACCTCGAACAGGCCGTGGCGGCCGGAGCGACACATGTGCGCGTCGGTACGGCGGTACTCGGAGTCCGACCCAGGCTCGGGTAACGTCGCCAAGAAGTCGGACCACAGCAGAAAATATGGTCATTCTCGCTGATGGGCGGGGAGATCGCGTGGATCGCAGGCACTTTGGTTGACGTCAGCCGATCCACCACAGAGCGGAGGACTCAGAGCAATGGCCGGCGCGATGCGCAAGATGGCGGTCTACCTCGGCCTCGTGGAGGACGATGGGTACGACGGCCGGGGGTTCGACCCCGACGACGACTTCGAGCCTGAGCTGGACCCCGAACCCGAGCGGGACCGCAGGCGCCACGAATCGTCGCATCAGTCGCACAACACCCATCAGCCACATCAGTCCCAACGGGACGAATCGGTACGAGTGGTGCAGCCTCCCGCCCAGCGCGAACCGGCTCCGCTGCCCGTGGAATCCGGACGTCCGGCGCGAATCGCCCCCGTGGCATCCATCACACCTGAACGCCAGAGCCTGGAGAAGAACGCACCGGTGATCATGCCCAAGGTTGTGTCCGAGCGGGAGCCCTACCGCATCACGACGCTGCACCCCCGGACGTACAACGAGGCCCGTACCATCGGGGAACACTTCCGTGAGGGCACTCCGGTGATCATGAATCTGACGGAGATGGACGACACCGATGCGAAGCGACTTGTCGACTTTGCCGCCGGTCTCGTCTTCGGTCTGCACGGCAGCATTGAGCGGGTGACGCAGAAGGTGTTCCTGTTGTCGCCTGCTAACGTCGATGTCACGGCAGAGGACAAGGCCCGCATCGCAGAGGGCGGGTTCTTCAACCAGAGCTGAGACGCAGCACCGGTGAAGTGCCGGTGCAGTAACTAGCCACGAAGCACGAGACACAGGGGAGAGGGAACCGCGGACATGAGCGTGGTTTTGGATGTTGTCTACATCGCGCTGATGTGTTTCCTCATCGTGCTGATCTTCAGGCTGGTCATGGACTACGTCTTCCAGTTCGCCCGCTCGTGGCAACCCGGCAAGGCGATGGTGGTCGTACTTGAGGCCACCTACACTGTCACTGATCCACCGCTCAAGCTTCTGCGGCGGTTCATTCCGCCGCTGCGTCTCGGGGGCGTGGCGCTCGACCTGTCCTTCTTCGTACTGATGATCATCGTCTACATCCTGATCTCCGTCGTGAGCCGGCTGTGAACGATACGGTCTTGCCGAATGCCGACGACTACGTTGAGGTGAAGAGATGCCGTTGACCCCCGAGGACGTGCGGAACAAGCAGTTCACGACCGTCCGCCTCCGAGAAGGCTATGACGAGGACGAGGTCGATGCCTTCCTCGATGAGGTCGAAGGCGAACTGACTCGCCTTCTCCGAGAGAACGAGGACCTGCGCGCGAAGCTCGCCGCAGCCACCCGCGCCGCTGCGCAGAACCAGCAGCAGGGCGGCATGCGCAAGCCTCCGGAACCGCAGGACCAGCGCGGTCCCGGGGCGCCGGTGCCCGCCGCAATATCGGGTCCGCAGCCGGTGCAGCCGCAGCAGCAGATGGGTGGCCCCATGGGCGGCCCGCCCCAGCTGCCCAGCGGTGCTCCGCAGCTGCCCGCAGGCCCCGGTGGACATGGTCCGCAGGGTCCCGGTCCGCAGGGCCCCGGCCCGATGGGCCAGGGTCCGATGGGCCAGGGTCACCCCGGCCAGAACCAGCTCGGTCAGGGCCAGATGGGCCAGGGCCAGATGCAGCAGCAGATGGGCGGCCCGATGGGCGGTCCCATGGGTGGCCCCATGGGCGGTCACGGTCCACAGATGCCGCAGCCCGGTCAGGGACCCGGTGGCGACAGCGCCGCCCGTGTCCTCTCCCTTGCGCAGCAGACCGCCGACCAGGCGATCGCGGAGGCCCGTTCCGAGGCCAACAAGATCGTCGGTGAGGCCCGCAGCCGCGCCGAGGGCCTCGAGCGTGACGCCCGTGCCAAGGCCGACGCCCTGGAGCGGGACGCGCAGGAGAAGCACCGCGTCGCGATGGGCTCCCTCGAGTCCGCCCGCGCCACGCTGGAGCGCAAGGTCGAGGACCTGCGTGGCTTCGAGCGCGAGTACCGCACGCGGCTGAAGTCCTACCTCGAGTCGCAGCTGCGTCAGCTGGAGACCCAGGCCGACGACTCGCTGGCTCCCCCGCGGACGCCGGCGACCGCGTCGCTGCCGCCGTCGCCCGCGCCTTCCATGGCGTCGGCCGGTGCGGGTGCCCCGTCCTACGGTGGCAACCAGACCATGGGCGGCAACCAGCCGCCGGCCGGTCCGTCCTACGGCGGTCAGCAGCAGATGTCGCCGGCGATGACCCAGCCGATGGCGCCGGTGCGGCCGCAGGGTCCCGCGCCGATGCAGCAGGCTCCGTCGCCGATGCGCGGTTTCCTCATCGACGAGGACGACAACTGACGGGCGTGACCACGCCTTAGGCGTCGGCAGCGTTCAAGGGCCGGGCCCCCGGATTTCCGGGGGCCCGGCCCTTTGCCGTGGTCAGAGTGCAGAAGTCGCCGTGGGCCGGCGGTGGATACCGCGGTGGGCCAGGGGCGGACGGCGGTGGGCCGGCGGCGGCAGCGCTGCGGGACAGGCACGGATGCTGCCTCGGACGTGGTGCAGAAACGTTCATCTGTGCGTGAGTACGAAACGCCGAAGGCCCGGTCCCGCCAAGATCTTTGGCGGGACCGGGCCTTCGGTCGTGGGCTACGCCTTGCGGAGGCGGAACGCGAGGGCGAGAGGCTCGTCCGTGAACGTCTCGCCGTAGGTGTCGTCGGCCTCGCCCTGGGCGAAGTCCGTGGCGAGGACCTCGTCCGCGATCAGCGTGGCGTGCTCGGACAGGGCCGTGACGACCGCGGGCTCCGTGGACGTCCACCGCAGGGCGATCCGGTCCGCGACGTCCAGGCCGCTGTTCTTACGGGCCTCCTGGATCAGGCGGATCGCATCACGGGCCAGACCCGCCTGACGCAGTTCCTCCGTGATCTCCAGGTCGAGCGCGACCGTCGCGCCGGAGTCCGAGGCGACGGACCAGCCCTCGCGCGGGGTCTCCGTGATGATGACCTCATCGGGCGCCAGCGTGATCGTCTCGCCGTCCACCTCGACCGACGCCGTGCCCTCGCGCAGGCCGAGCGAGAGCGCGGCGGCGTCCGCCTCGGCGACCGCCTTCGCGACCGCCTGGACGCCCTTGCCGAACCGCTTGCCCAGGGCGCGGAAGTTCGCCTTGGCGGTCGTGTCGACCAGTGAGCCGCCGACCTCGGAGAGCGACGCCAGCGAGGAGACGTTGAGCTCCTCGGTGATCTGCGCGTGCAGCTCCGGGTTGAGCGTCTCGAAGCCCGCGGCCGCGACGAGCGCGCGGGACAGCGGCTGACGCGTCTTGACACCCGACTCCGCGCGCGTGGCGCGGCCCAGCTCGACCAGGCGCCGGACGAGGACCATCTGCCGGGACAGGTCCGGGTCGACGGCGGAGAGGTCCGCCTCCGGCCACGTGGACAGGTGGACCGACTCGGGGGCGCCCGGGGTGACGGGAACCACCAGGTCCTGCCAGACCCGCTCCGTGATGAACGGGGTCAGCGGCGCCATCAGGCGCGTGACCGTCTCGATGACCTCGTGCAGGGTGCGCAGGGCCGCCTTGTCGCCCTGCCAGAAGCGGCGGCGCGAGCGGCGCACGTACCAGTTCGACAGATCGTCGACGAACGAGGAGAGCAGCTTGCCGGCGCGCTGGGTGTCGTACGCCTCCAGGGACTGCGTCACCTGGTCGGTGAGCGCGTGCAGTTCGGAGAGCAGCCAGCGGTCGAGCACGGTGCGGTCGGCGGGGGCCGGGTCGGCCTCGCTGGGCGACCAGTCCGACGTACGGGCGTACAGGGCCTGGAAGGCGACCGTGTTCCAGTACGTCAGGAGGGTCTTGCGGACCACTTCCTGGATCGTGCCGTGGCCGACGCGGCGCGCGGACCACGGGGAGCCGCCGGCGGCCATGAACCAGCGCACCGCGTCCGCGCCGTGCTGGTCCATCAGCGGGATCGGCTGGAGGGTGTTCCCCAGGTGCTTGGACATCTTGCGGCCGTCCTCGGCGAGGATGTGGCCGAGGCACACGACGTTCTCGTAGGACGACTTGTCGAAGACGAGCGTGCCGACCGCCATGAGGGTGTAGAACCACCCGCGGGTCTGGTCGATGGCCTCCGAGATGAACTGCGCCGGGTACCGGCTCTCGAAGAGCTCCTTGTTCTTGTACGGGTAGCCCCACTGTGCGAACGGCATCGAACCCGAGTCGTACCAGGCGTCGATGACCTCGGGCACGCGCGTGGCCGTCTTCTCGCACTGGGGGCACGCGAAGGTGACCTCGTCGATGAAGGGGCGGTGCGGGTCGAGGTTCGCCAGGTCGGTGCCGGTCAGCTCGCCGAGCTCGGCCAGCGAGCCGACGCAGGTGAGGTGGTCGTCCTCACAGCGCCACAGCGGGAGCGGGGTGCCCCAGTAGCGGCTGCGGGAGAGGGCCCAGTCGATGTTGTTGTTCAGCCAGTCGCCGAAGCGGCCGTGCTTCACGCTCGAAGGGAACCAGTTGGTCTTCTCGTTCTCCTGGAGAAGGCGGTCCTTGATCTCCGTGGTGCGGATGTACCAGGACGGCTGCGCGTAGTAGAGCAGCGCCGTGTGGCAGCGCCAGCAGTGCGGGTAGCTGTGCTCGTACGGGACGTGCAGGAAGAGCAGGCCGCGGTCCTTGAGGTCCTCGGTGAGCTTTTCGTCCGCCTTCTTGAAGAAGACACCGCCCACGAGCGGGACGTCCTCCTCGAAGGTGCCGTCGGGACGGACCGGGTTCACCACCGGCAGGCCGTACGCCTTGCAGACCTTGAGGTCGTCCTCACCGAACGCGGGGGACTGGTGGACGAGACCGGTGCCGTCCTCGGTCGTGACGTACGCGGCGTTGACCACGTAGTGGGCCTCGGCCGGGAACTCCACGAGCTCGAAGGGACGTTGGTACTTCCAGCGCTCCATCTCGGCGCCGGTGAAGGACTCGCCGGTCTTCTCCCAGCCCTCGCCGAGCGCCTTCTCGACGAGGGGCTCGGCGACGACGACCTTCTCGTTGCCGTCCGTCGCGACGACGTAGCGGACGTCGGGGTGCGCGGCGACCGCCGTGTTCGAGACGAGCGTCCAGGGGGTCGTCGTCCAGACGAGGAGCGAGGCCTCGCCGGCCAGCGGACCGGAGGTGAGCGGGAAACGGACGTAGACGGAGGGGTCGGCGACCGTCTCGTAGCCCTGCGCCAGCTCGTGGTCCGAGAGTCCGGTGCCGCAGCGGGGGCACCAGGGGGCGACGCGGTGGTCCTGGGTCAGCAGGCCCTTGTTGAAGATCTCCTTGAGCGACCACCAGACGGACTCGATGTACTCGGGGTCCATGGTGCGGTACGCGTCGTCGAGGTCGACCCAGTAACCCATGCGGGTCGTCAGGTCGGTGAAGGCGTCGGTGTGGCGGGTCACGGACTCGCGGCACATGGCGTTGAACTCGGCGATGCCGAACGCCTCGATGTCCTTCTTGCCGTTGAAGCCGAGCTCCGTCTCGACCGCCAGCTCCACGGGCAGACCGTGGCAGTCCCAGCCGGCCTTGCGGGCCACGTGGTAGCCGCGCATGGTGCGAAAGCGCGGGAAGACGTCCTTGAAGACGCGGGCCTCGATGTGGTGGGCGCCCGGCATGCCGTTGGCCGTGGGCGGGCCCTCGTAGAACACCCACTCGGGGCGTCCCTCGGACTGCTCCAAGGTCTTGGCAAAGATCTTCTGCTCGCGCCAGAAGTCGAGCACGGCGTGCTCGAGGGCGGGCAGGTCGACCTGGGCGGGCACCTGGCGGTACGTCATCGATCTTCCTCCGGCGGACACTGTTTCTTCCGTCTCCGTCGGAGGGACGAGAGCTTCGTCTGTGACGTACGCCGTGTGCGGCGCGCTCCCGCGGTACCACCCTCCTTGGCCCTCCGGGGCGCTGAATGCTCCGGTGAGCCCCCTCATTGGGGTCGCGATGCCGGTTCTACTCGCCCCGCGAGCGGGGTTTTCTTCCGGCGGCTCCGGGGTGATCTTCGCGTCGCGCTCGCCCCCGGGCTTCCACCGTCCCCGGGTCGCTCATGGCTGCGTACGCCGCTACTCGGCCCCATCCACGCTTCTCGCTCCGCCCAGTGTACGGGGCCCGGGCGCACGCGGCCGACCGGTTTTCGGGTGGGCGACGGCAGGGCCCCGGGCGGCAGGTGTCAGACGTGCTGAGGGGTCTCGTCCTTGAGTCCGCTGCGGATCATGTTCCGCAGCTCGGGGGTGTCGGTGTGACCGTGGACGGACACGGCGTGCTCGGCCGCGGCGCGGACCACCTCGTCCTCCTCGCCCGTGATGGCGAGCGTGCAGTTCGTCTCGCTCGGCATGTCACGGCAGTCGACTACTTTGCGCATGATGATGCACCTTCTCATCTTCTGCCCCAGTTTATTCCTCCGGAGTGCCACGAGACGGGCTCGTCCAGGGCTTTCGCCGGGCCGGTCACGGCCGTGTGGACTGACCCGAATGGCGACATGGGGCGCGGCGGATCCTCGGGCCCGGGGCCTCGGCGGATTACCCGGCGGGGAGCTGGGCACAACGCTTGCAGGTCTGCCGCGCGGGACGCGCGGGGCGGGCGCATCGGGAGGTGTGCCCCGTTGCCGCGGGTCAGAAGTCGATTTATCGTCCCAGCACGATTCGCGTGCAAGATCACAAAATGTGAAGGGGCCGCGGCCATGGTGGCGAAAAAGAGTCCGGCGGGGGTGCGAGAGGTATCCGCCGGCGTGAAGGCCGCGGCCGAGGAGGCGGTGCCCGCCACGGCGGCGGCCAAGGCGGCCCCGGCCGCGAAGAAGCCCGCTGCCGGGAAGAAGGGCACCGCGACGGAGACGGCCGCCAAGAAGAGCACGGCGGCCACGAAGGCCACTACGAAGAGGGCAGGTACGAAGACCGCGGCCGCCAAGAAGACGGCGAAGGCCGCGAAGACGGCCGCCGGGCCCGTGACCAAGGCGACCAAGGCCACCAACAACACGAGGACCGCCAAGTCGAAGAAGGCCGCGAAGCCCACCACGAGGACGACGTCCACGCAGACCTCCGCGGAAGCGGAGAGCGCCGCCGCCGAGAAGGGCGCGGCCGGGAGAACGGGCGCCAGGAAGAGCGCGGTCAAGAAGGCCACCGGCCACAAGACCGCGGAGAAGAAGACGGTCGCGTCCGCGGCCGATGGCGCGGCGTCGGCCGCGGAGAAGACGGGAGCCACGACTGTGGTTGCGAAGAAGACCCCTGGCACGGCCACGCCGAAGGAGTCCCACGCGGTGCCGAAGGCGAGGGTCGCGGCCGCGCCGGACGAGCTCGCGGTACGGCCGGG
Source organism: Streptomyces sp. NPDC055955 (assembly GCF_042270245.1). NCBI lineage: Bacteria > Bacillati > Actinomycetota > Actinomycetes > Kitasatosporales > Streptomycetaceae > Streptomyces > Streptomyces sp. NPDC055955. The sequence goes on along the minus strand of NZ_JBHJYS010000017.1, from coordinate 142,605 downwards.
CGAGGACCCCTGGACCCCGGCGGAGGTCGAGGAGGCGCGGGCGGAGCTCCAGAGCGAGGCGCTGCGCCTGAACAGCGAGATCGAGTCGTCGGAGAAGTCCCTCGCCGGGCTCATGCGGGACTCCGGGGACGGAGCCGGCGACGACGAGGCGGACACCGGCACGAAGAACATCACGCGGGAGCACGAGCTGTCGCTGGCGGCGAACGCCAGGGAGATGCTCCAGCAGACCGAGCGCGCCCTGGAGCGGCTCGACGCGGGGACGTACGGCATCTGCGAGACCTGCGGGAACCCCATCGGCAAGGCGCGGATGCAGGCCTTCCCGCGGGCGACCCTGTGCGTCGAGTGCAAGCAGAAGCAGGAGCGCCGTTCCTGACCCCGCCGCGCGCGACGCCACACAGTCGCTCCTGGGCTGCTGAGGGCGTACATGTGTGCCGTACTCTCGTCCTCAGTCAGGTACCTAGGTTGAGGGACTCACGTGGCAGAGGCGGAGCGCGTCATCGGTACTCCGGACACCCCGGATGCGGGGGCAGACGGGCCGGACAACGGCGGGGAGGCCCAGGAGCGGCCCAAGGGCAAGCGGAAGATCGCCGTGCTGTTCGCGGTGGCCGCCCTCGCGTACGCCCTCGACCTGGTCAGCAAGATGATCGTGGTCGCGAGGCTGGAGCACCACGAGCCGATCGAGCTCCTCGGTGACTGGCTGCGGCTCGAGGCGATCAGGAACGCGGGCGCCGCGTTCGGCATCGGCGAGGCCTTCACGATCATCTTCACCGTGATCGCCGCGGCCGTGATCGTCGTGATCGCCCGGCTCGCCCGCAAGCTCTACAGCCTGCCCTGGGCGATCGCCCTGGGGCTGCTGCTCGGCGGCGCGCTCGGCAATCTCACCGACCGGATCTTCCGTTCGCCCGGCGTCTTCGAAGGCGCTGTGGTCGACTTCATCGCGCCGAAGGACTTCGCGGTGTTCAACCTCGCCGACTCGGCGATCGTGTGCGGCGGCATCCTGATCGTGCTCCTCTCGTTCCGGGGGCTCGACCCGGACGGGACCGTCCACAAGGACTGAGGGACCAGGGGCTTCACCCCGCGCGGTCCGGAGCGTCGGCGGGCTCCTGCATACTCAATGGGTGAGCACGTTTCCCGAGATCCGAACCCTGCCCGTGCCCGACGGCCTGGAGGGCGAGCGCGTAGACGCCGCCATCTCCCGCATGTTCGGCTTCTCCCGCACCAAGGCCGCCGAGCTCGCCGCGGCGGGGAAGGTCGCGGTGGACGGCTCTGTGGTCGGCAAGTCCGAGCGCGTGCACGGCGGGGCCTGGCTCGAGGTGGAGATGCCGCAGGCGCCCGCCCCGGTGCAGATCGTCGCCGAGCCCGTCGAGGGCATGGAGATCGTCCATGACGACGACGACATCGTCGTGATCATGAAGCCCGTGGGCGTCGCCGCACACCCCAGCCCCGGCTGGACCGGGACGACCGTGATCGGTGGCCTCGCCGCCGCCGGGTACCGGATCTCCACGTCCGGCGCCGCCGAGCGCCAGGGCATCGTCCACCGGCTCGACGTCGGCACCTCCGGCCTCATGGTCGTCGCCAAGTCGGAGCGCGCGTACACGACGCTGAAGCGGCAGTTCAAGGAGCGCGTCGTCGACAAGCGCTACCACTCGCTGGTCCAGGGGCACCCGGACCCGATGAGCGGCACGATCGACGCCCCCATCGGGCGCCACCCGAACCACGACTACAAGTGGGCCGTGACCGCCGAGGGCAAGCCCTCCGTCACCCACTACGACCTCATCGAGGCGTTCCGCGCCGCCAGCCTGCTCGACATCAAGCTGGAGACGGGGCGTACGCACCAGATCCGTGTGCACATGTCGGCCCACCGGCACCCCTGCGTCGGCGATCTGACGTACGGCGCCGACCCGACGCTCGCCAAGCGGCTCGGCCTCACGCGCCAGTGGCTGCACGCCGTGCGGCTCGGCTTCGAGCACCCGGCCGACGGCGAGTGGGTGGAGTTCTCCAGCCAGTACCCCGATGATCTGCAGACGGCCCTGGACCGCGTCCGGGCGGAAAGCTCGTGACCGTGCCGCAGCCCTCTTCCCCGTACGTGGTGCGGGTCGCCGACAGCGAGTCCGACCGCACGGCGTGCTTCGCGGTGCGCCAGGAGGTCTTCGTCGTCGAGCAGCGGGTTCCTCAGGAACTCGAGTACGACGAGTACGACGACGGGGCCGGCACGGTGCACGTGCTGGCGCTGCGCGCCGACGGTGAGCCGCTCGGCACGGGGCGGCTGCTGACGGGCGCCGCCGCCGTGGCGAAGAACGGCGGGGACGCCGGGGTCGGCGCGCTCGGGCGGCTCGCGGTGGCGAAGGCCGCCCGCGGGCTCGGCGTGGGCGCGGCCCTCGTGCGGGCCATCGAGGACGCCGCGGCGGAGCGTGGGCTCGTCGCCGTGGACCTGCACGCCCAGACGCATGCCCTGGGGTTCTACGAGCGCCTCGGCTATGCCGTGTACGGACCGGAGTTCCCCGACGCGGGGATTGCGCACCGCGCGATGCGCAAGACGCTGGGGCAGCCGCAGGTCTGAGCGCGGAGCACGGCCGGTGGCGGGCCTGACTCGCGTCTCGACGGGCCGGTCCGGCGTCCGCGCGGCGCCGACCCGCGCCACAAATCACCACAGAGCGATGTGCGTGGCACGCTGGGGACTTGATCGTCCGATGGCTTGACCGCCGCTACTCGCCGGGGTGCGCACCGTGGATCAGTTGGCCCTGCTGTTCGTGCTCTTGCTCGGGGCCGTGCTGAGCGTGCCCCTCGGAGACCGGCTCGGGCTGCCCGCGCCCGTCCTGATGACGCTGCTCGGCATCAGTCTGGCGCTCCTCCCGGTCGTGCCGAACGTCGAGGTCCCGCCCGACCTGATCCTCCCGATCCTCCTGCCGCCCCTGCTCTACGCGGCCGTGAAGCGCACGTCATGGCGTCAGTTCGCGGCGAACAAGAAACCGATCTTCCTGCTCGCCGTGGCCCTGGTCTTCGTCACCACAGGGGCCGTCGCGTTCGTCGCCAGCGCCATCGTGCCGGGCCTGCCGATCGCCGCCGCCGTCGCGCTCGGGGCCCTCGTCGCGCCCCCCGACCCCGTCGCCGCGACCGCCGTGGCCGGTCAACTCGGCCTGCCCCGGCGCCTGGTGTCGACCCTGGAGGGCGAGGGCCTGTTCAACGACGTCACCGCGATCGTGCTCTACCACGTGGCCATCGCCGCGGTGGTGAGCGGCGGCTTCTCCTGGCCGGAGGCCGTCGTCTCGCTCCTGCTGTCCGCGGTCGTCGCGCTCGCCGTCGGGCTCGTGATCGGCTGGACCGCCAACAAGCTGATGGACTTCCTCGACGACTCCACGCTCCAGATCGGCCTCACGCTCCTGATGCCGTACGCCTCGTACGTGCTGGCCGAGGAGCTGCACGGCTCCGGTGTGCTCGCCGTACTCGTCACGGCGCTGTTCCTCGCCGAGTACGCCTTCGACGCGGACGACGTCATGACCCGGCTGACCGGCCGCGCCTTCTGGGACATCGTCGACACACTCGTCACCGGCGTCGCCTTCGGTCTCATCGGCCTCGAACTGCACAACGCGATCAGGACCGCGGCCGGCCGATGGGGCGAGATGCTCGGCTGGGCCGGCACGGTCGTGGCGGTCGTCGTCTTCGTCCGCCTGCTGTGGCTGCTTCCGGCGACCTGGCTGACGCGGCGTCTGCATGTGCGGCGGGACGTCGACGAGGACATCCCGATCTCCTGGCGCGAGACCGTGATCATGTGGTGGGCGGGAATGCGCGGGGTCGCCTCCGTCGCCCTGGCCCTCGCCATCCCGTTCACCATGGACGACAACTCGCCGTTCCCCGACCGCGACGAGATCGTCTTCATCGCGTTCGGCGTCATCATGGGCACCCTCGTGCTCCAGGGGCTGAGCCTGCCCTGGCTGGTGAAGAAGCTGGGGGTCAAGGCGGACGCAGAGGCCGAGAAGGAGTTCGAGCAGCAGCTCGCGCTCCGCGCGGCCAGGGCCGCCAAGCGACGGCTGAAGGAGATCGAGGAGGTCGAGGAGCTGCCCGACGACCTCTCCGACCAGATGGCGCGCAGGGCCTACGACATCGGACTGCGCATCGACCCCGAACTGGGCAGCGAGGAACGCAAGGAGGCGCACGCCAAGCGCGTCTCGCGAATCAAGCGCGTGCGCCGCATCCAGAACGAGATGCTCTCGGCCGCCCGTCACGAGGTGCTCGCGGCGCGCAGCGAGCCGGGCGCCGACCCCGAGATCGTGGACCGCGTACTGCGCCACCTCGACGTGCGCAGCCTGCGCTGAGGAGCACGGCCGCTGACGGGCGCGGGCGCCCCCGGATGGCACCATGGGCCACATGGACATCATGCTTTTCCACTCGACGTACGGCCTGCGTCCCGCCGTCCGTGACGCGGCCGACCGGCTCCGGGCCGCCGGACACGAGGTGTGGACCCCGGACCTCTTCGAGGGCCGCACCTTCGACACCGTCGAGGACGGCATGGCCTTCAACGAGGAGACCGGCAAGGACGAGCTGCTCAAGCGCGCCATCCTCGCCGCCGCCCCCTACTCCGAGCGCGGGCTCGTCTACGCCGGTTTCTCCCTGGGCGCCTCGATCGCGCAGACCCTGGCCCTCGGCGACGAGAAGGCGCGCGGCCTGCTGCTCCTGCACGGCACCTCGGACATCGCCGAGAACGCGTCCGTGGACGAACTGCCCGTCCAGCTGCACGTGGCCGAGCCCGACCCGTTCGAGACCGACGACTGGCTGAGCGCCTGGTACCTCCAGATGGGCCGGACCGGCGCCGACGTGGAGGTCTACCGCTACCCGGGCGCCGGTCACCTCTACACCGACCCCGAACTGCCGGACTACGACGCGGAGGCGGCCGAGGCCACCTGGCGGGTGGCGCTCGGCTTCCTCGATTCGCTGTAGGGCCCGTCCCGCGGTCCGCTAGCCCGCGCGGTACGCCGTCCAGCTGTCCTTCATCCGCTGCACCTGGCCCGCGGTGAACTGGTACATGCAGGAGTCGTACGTGTAGTCCATGAAGTTGTGGATCGGGTCGACACCCGTCTTGTTGGTGCAGGTGTCGCGCCCGGTCGGGCACTCGAACGCGGCGCTCTTCTCGGCCGGGGTGTCGGAGACGTAGTCACCGTTGCCGTTACAGCCGCCCTGGAACGTGTGGTACAGCCCCATCCAGTGGCCGATCTCGTGGGTGCCCGTGTCGCCCTGGTTGTAGTTGGTGGCCGAGCCGCCCGGCAGCGAGGTGTCGAGGACGACCACGCCGTCGTCGGACGGGTTCGACTTGTACGAGGACGGGAAGGTCGCCCAGCCGAGCAGGTCCTGGCCGAGGTTGGCCGTGTAGAAGTTGAGCGCGTTCGCACCGCCCTTGCGGAGCGAGGATTTCATGGACTTCTCGGCGGCCGAGCCCGGCGTGATGCCGTTGTACCAGGCGGCGTTGTCCGTGTAGTCGGTGCCGGCCAGCGTGAACGTGAAGCCCGAGTCGTTGTTGCCGGTGCCCTGGCCGCTGTAGGCCGCGTTCAGGACGTCGATCTGCTGGGCGATGTCGTTCGACGTGAGGTTGCCGGTCGCGCCGTCGTGGATGACGTGGACGTAGACCGGGATCGTGGTCGACGCGGCGGCGAGGCCTCTGGAGAGTGTGCCGTCGGCGCGCATCCTGTCGAGTCTGCGCTGCATGTCCGCGTCCATGGACTTGGCCCTGGCCGCGCTGACCTCGTTCGGCTCCTGCGCGTGGGCGGCGCCGGTGGGCTTCTTCTCGCGTGCCACGGCGTTGCCGCTGTCGGCGCACTTCTCCGCGGCGACCGACGCCTTGGCGGTCGCCGCGCTGCCCGACGGGGCGGACAGCGGGGCGATGGCCAGGGTTCCGGCCACCAGCGCGGTGCCGATCAGCCGACGGCGCATCAGCGGAGATATTCGGGCAAGCGTGGTCATGCGGACTCCTCGCGGACGGGTGGGGAGAGGGACTTCCTCGCCGCCGCGGGGAGATTACGTGGCCATGTCATCTCCTGAAGAGCGAAGTTCTGGCCCAATCAATTGCCGCTCTTCCTCCGGCAATTCGGGGCAACGGGAAGAAATTTTGGTGTGGCGTCCGGAGTTTGAGATCCGTACGTAACGGGAGCGGTTACCGCGACGGGTGGTGTGTCCGCATTCGATCCGCGGACGGCACCACCCGCCGTAGTGCTGTGATCTGTTCTTAACGCGCCGACGAGTGGCTGGAATTGGACCCTCGTCCGCCACCCGGAGGCCGGGTCAGCGCACCGGCGCGTTCACCCGCTCGACCTTCTGCGTGCCGTCGAGCGTGCGGTAGGAGCGGGCCCACGAGGTCGTCGCGGCCGGATCCCTGCGGTCGGAGACGACGTAGTAGTCCATCTGCGAGCGCTCGGCGGTGACGTCGAGGACGCCGTAGCCGTGCGCGTCCATGTCCAGCCACTTCACATGGCGGTTGGCCGCCTTGACGGCGCCCTCCGCCACCGTCGAGATGGTGTTCGGAGCCACGTGCAGGATGTCGTCGAGGTTGTCGGAGGTCACCGACGTGACGACGAACTCCGTGGCCGCGGACGGGGAGAGCGGATACGTTCCGGCCGTCACCGGCACGTCGTTCGCCCAGGCCATGTGGATGTCGCCGGTGAGGAAGACCGTGTTGCGGATCGCCTTGTCCCGCAGGTGCCCGATCAGCTCCTTGCGGTCGTGCGTGTAGCCGTCCCACTGGTCGACATTGATCGCGAGGCCGCCGGTCGGCAGGCCGAGCAACTCGGCGAGCGGCTCCAGCAGATGGGCCGGCAGCGAGCCGAAGGCGACCGGTGAGATCATCACCGAGGTGCCGACGAGCTTCCACGAGGCGTCGGACGCGGCCAGGCCCTCCTTGAGCCAGTCGAGCTGGGCGCGCCCGGTGATGGAGCGCTCGGGGGAGTCCACGTCGCCGTTGCCGACGGCCGACTGCCGGGAGCGGAACGAGCGCAGGTCGAGCAGGTGCAGATCGGCCAGCTTGCCGAAGCGCAGACGGCGGTAGACCGTGCCTGCGGTGGACGGGCGCACCGGCATCCACTCGAAGTAGGCCTGCTGGGCGGCCTGCCGGCGCGCCGCCCAGTCGCCCTCGGTGCCGGGTGTGTGGTTCTCCGCGCCGCCCGACCAGGCGTCGTTGGCGAACTCGTGGTCGTCCCAGATGGCGATCAGCGGGTGCGTGGCGTGCACGGCCATCACGTCGGCGTCGGTCTTGTGCAGGCCGTGGCGCACGCGGTAGTCGGCGAGGGTGAGGATCTCGTGCCGCGGCTCGTGCTGACGTACGACGTACTTGGCCTCGGGGTACTCGCCGGTCTTGTACTCGTAGATGTAGTCGCCGAGATGGAGCACCGCGTCCAGGTCGGTGCGGGCGGCGAGATGGCGGTACGCGGAGAAGTAGCCGGCCTCCCAGTTGGCGCACGAGACCACGCCGAACCGGATGCCCGCGGCCTGCGCGTCGAGCGCGGGCGCCGTGCGCGTACGGCCCACGGGGGAGACGGCGCCCTGGGGGCCCTGCGCGCAGAAGCGGAAGTAGTAGACGCTCGCCGGGAGCAGGCCCCTCACATCGGCCTTGACGGTGTGGTCGGCGGACGCCCGCGCCGTGATGGTGCCGTGGGCGACCACCTGACGGAAGTCCTTGTCCTGGGCGACCTCCCAGCGGACGTCCGTGTCGGGGCCCGTTCCGGAGCCGGGAACCGCGTCGGGGACGGGCGTCACGCGCGTCCACAGAAGGATGCCGTCGGGCAGCGGGTCGCCCGACGCGACGCCGTGCAGGAAGGCGGGCCCGTCGGCCGCGTGCGCGGGGGGCGCGGTGGCGAGCGGGGCGAGGGCGGCGGCCCCGGCCGTGGCGGCGGCGGCCTTCACGACCGAACGGCGGCGCGGGGCAAGGGAGTCGGCCGTATCGGCGGCGGCGCCGAGGGGGCTGTCTATGTTGAGTCGACTGGTCACGAGTGATCACATTACTGACCAGTAAAAGCAAAGTGTGGGCGAACTCCAAAGAGTTCGCCCACACTTCGACGGCGCGTCAGCCGGCCGGGTCATCAGCCGGCAGGACCGTCAGGCCTTGAGGGCCATGTCGATCGCGGTCGTGTAGTCGGCCACGTTCATCGGGGCGTTCCCATCGGGCCCGGTGAGCGTCTTGCCGTCCATCTTGAGGGTCGGCGTGCCCTTGACGTCGCTGGCGTCGAACTTCTTCGACATGGTCAGCGCCCACTTGTCGTAGGTGCCGTCCTTGACGTCCTTCTGGAACGCCTTGTTGTTCTTGAGGGCGTCGACGGTGTTCGCCACCTTGATCAGGTAGGCGTCCTTCTTGAACTTGTCGTCCGTCTCCTCGGGGTGGTTGGCCTTCGAGTACAGGGCGGTCTTGTACTGGAGGAACGCCTCCGGGCTGACATTCAGCGCGGCGCCCAGGGCGCTGAGGGCGTTCTTGGAGCCCTCGCCGTTGTCGCTGTTGTCGATGAACGTCGCGCCGATGTACTGGATCTTGTACTTGCCGGCCTCGACGTCCTTGTCGACGTTCGAGCCGACGGTCTGCTCGAAGGTGGCGCAGATCGGGCAGCGCGGGTCCTCGTACATCTGGAGGGTCTTCTTCGCGCTGTCCTTGCCGACGACGACCGTGGTCCCGTTCTTGCCCGACGTGTTCGCGGGCGCGACCAGCTTGTCGTCCTTCGCGGCCTCCCAGTAGCTGGGCTTGTTGGCCTGCATCACGGCGTAACCGATGCCGCCGGCGATCGCCAGGACGGCGACGATGGCACCGGCGACGGTCACCTGCCGCTTCGTCTTCTCCTTCTTGGCCTGCCGCTCGCGCTCGACGCGAAGGCGCTCGCGGGCGGCCGTCTTCGCGGCCTGGCTGTTCCTCTGGCTCATGATCGTTCTCCGTGTGGGTTCTGCGAGGTGTTCGGGGGGACTGCTGTGCCGTGCCCGGGCCTCAGGCGGCCAGGGCCACGCACGGCGGTCCGCGCCGTCCCACGGAGTGCGCCCACAGCTGCGTACGGGCGGCCCGCACCCGGCGCGAGGGGCGCCGCGGCAGGCGGCGTACGGGCTCCAGGTGGGCCCGCACCGCGGCGAAGGCGATCAGCAGCGGCCGGAAGGTGAAACCGGCGACCGCGCGCAGCAGCTGGGCCAGTGCCTGTTCGCCGCGGCGCAGCCAGGCGGCGGCGAGGAGGCCCACGGCGACATGCGCGCCGAGGAGCAGCCAGGCGGCGGCCGGGTCGGTGTGCGCGAGGAGGGCGGCCGCCCTGTCGGTGTGGCCGCCGGCCATGCGGGCCAGCGGCGTACCGACGCCGCCGCACAGGACGTCGAGGCCGACCGCGCGCAGCGGCCCGGCGACGGGCCCGCCCGCCGCGCCGTAACAGACGTGCTGGCCCGTGGTGAACACCGTGTCGGCGGCCAGCTCCAGTGGCACGAGCAGGGCAGCGATCCGGCCGAAGCTCCGCTCGCGCCCCGCCAGCGCGTACGCGAGGACGAAGACGGCGAAGGCCGTGGCCGCCACCGTCACCACCGGAAGGGGGACCCGGGACAGCAGGACGTGCGACGCGGCGGAGAGCGTCACGACGAGCGCCGTGAAGAGCGCCGCGCGCACGGCTCTGAGCTGGGTCCCGGATATGTCGTCCATCGCGGAGGAGTGTGCCACGCGTTCCTGTAAGGGACCCCTAAAGGGTCGCTGTGCGTTATGGGAGCGTTGTCGGCCCCGGTGGCCTACAGGCCGGGGATCCGGCCGTTGCGGAAGAGGTCCACGAAGATCTGGTGGTCCGCACGCGCGCGTGCCCCGTAGTCGTGCGCGAAATCGACCAGCAGACCCGCGAAGCCGTCCTCGTCCGCCGCGATGGCCGCGTCGATGGCCCGCTCCGTGGAGAACGGCACGAGGGACTGCCCGGACAGGTCGTCGGCCGCCGCGTGCATCGTCGCCGTGGCCCGGCCGAGGTCGGCGACGACCGCGGCGATCTCGTCCAGGTCGTCGATGTCCGACCAGTCGAGGTCCACCGCGTACGGCGAGACCTCGGCGACCAGCTGCCCCGAGCCGTCCAGCTCGGTCCAGCCCAGCCACGGGTCCGCGTGTGCCTGGAGGGCGCGCTGCGAGATCACCGTGCGGTGGCCCTCGTGCTGGAAGTAGTCGCGGATCGTCGCGTCGGTGATGTGCCGCGACACGGCCGGCGTCTGCGCCTGCTTGAGATAGATCACGACATCGTTCTCCAGGGCGTCGCTGTTGCCCTCCAGGAGGATGTTGTACGAAGGCAGGCCCGCGGAGCCGATGCCGATGCCGCGCCGCCCCACGACGTCCTTCACGCGGTACGAGTCGGGGCGGGCCAGGGACGACTCGGGAAGCGTCTCCAGATACCCGTCGAAGGCCGCGAGGACCTTGTAGCGCGTGGCCGCGTCGAGCTCGATGGAACCGCCGCCTGGTGCGAAGCGGCGCTCGAAGTCACGGATCTCCGTCATCGAGTCGAGCAGCCCGAAGCGCGTCAGGGAGCGGGCGTCGCGCAGCGCGTCCAGGAGCGGACCGTCGGCGGTGTCCAGGGTGAAGGGCGGCACCTCGTCGCTCTTCGCGCCCGTCGCCAGCGCGTGGATGCGCTCGCGGTACGCGCCCGCGTACGTGCCCACCAGTTCGGTGATCTGCTCGTCGCTGAGCGCCTTGGAGTAGCCGATCAGTGCCACGGAGGCGGCGAAACGCTTGAGGTCCCAGGTGAAGGGGCCGACGTACGCCTCGTCGAAGTCGTTCACATTGAAGATCAGCCGGCCCGTGGAGTCCATGTACGTGCCGAAGTTCTCCGCGTGCAGATCGCCGTGGATCCACACCCGGCCCGTGCGGTCGTCCAGGTACGGGCCGCCGTGCCGCTCGCGCTCCAGGTCCGCGTAGAACAGGCATGCCGTGCCGCGGTAGAACGCGAACGCGGACGAGGCCATCTTCCGGAACTTGACCCGGAACGCCGCCGGGTCGGCGGCCAGGAGCTCGCCGAACGCCGTGTCGAAGACGGTGAGGATCTGCTCGCCGCGCTGTTCAGCGGTGGGCTGCGGGACCGACATCGCGGGGTGCCTCCTGGTGCGGGCCGTGCCGTCGGGGGTGACGGCGGATGATGACCGTGGATCGTGCCATGGGGGACAGCTGTCCTGCTCTGTCCAACGCCCGACCGTACCCCCGAGTGCCCGTCGGCCCGCCACTTGACCTCCGCCCCTCGGCGGGGCGCTGCCGCCGCAGAGTCCATCTCATATGTCAGTGGCCCCCCGTAGACTTCCAAGCTGTCCGTACGACTGCCCGCAGCCTGTCGCCGGTCCGTATCTTTCCGTTTTTCCGTTGGAGGCCGAACCCGTGTCAAAGCCGCCGTTCACGCACCTGCACGTCCACACCCAGTACTCGCTGCTGGACGGTGCCGCGCGGCTCAAGGACATGTTCAACGCCTGCAATGAAATGGGCATGACGCACATCGCCATGTCCGACCACGGCAACCTCCACGGGGCGTACGACTTCTTCCACACGGCGAAGAAGTCCGGGGTCGTCCCGATCATCGGGATCGAGGCGTACGTCGCCCCCGAGTCCCGGCGCAACAAGCGCAAGGTCCAGTGGGGCCAGCCGCACCAGAAGCGGGACGACGTGTCCGGTTCGGGTGGTTACACCCACAAGACGATCTGGGCGGCGAACAGCACGGGCCTGCACAACCTCTTCAAGCTGTCCTCGGACGCGTACGCCGAGGGCTGGCTGCAGAAGTGGCCACGCATGGACAAGGAGACGATCTCCCAGTGGTCGGAGGGGCTCATCGCCTCGACCGGCTGCCCTTCGGGCGAGCTCCAGACGCGCCTGCGCCTCGGCCAGTTCGACGAGGCCCTGAAGTCGGCCGCCGAGTACCAGGACATCTTCGGCAAGGACCGGTACTTCCTGGAGCTGATGGACCACGGCATCGAGATCGAGCGCCGGGTCCGCGACGGACTCCTGGAGATCGGCAAGAAGCTCGGCATCCCGCCCCTGGTGACGAACGACTCGCACTACACGTACGCGCACGAGGCGACCGCGCACGACGCCCTGCTGTGCATCCAGACCGGCAAGAACCTCTCGGACCCGGACCGCTTCCGCTTCGACGGCACGGGCTACTACCTCAAGACGACCGACGAGATGTACGCGATCGACTCCTCGGACGCCTGGCAGGAGGGCTGCGCCAACACGCTCCTGGTCGCCGAGCAGATCGACACCACCGGCATGTTCGAGAAGCGCGACCTCATGCCGAAGTTCGACATCCCGGCGGGCTTCACCGAGGTCACCTGGTTCCAGGAGGAGGTCCGGGTCGGCATGGAGCGCCGCTACCCGGGCGGCGTCCCCGAGGACCGGCAGAAGCAGGCCGAGTACGAGATGGACATCATCATCCAGATGGGGTTCCCGGGGTACTTCCTGGTCGTCGCCGACTTCATCATGTGGGCCAAGAACAACGGCATCGCGGTCGGCCCCGGCCGAGGCTCCGCGGCCGGTTCGATCGTCGCGTACGCCATGGGCATCACCGACCTCGACCCGATCACGCACGGCCTGATCTTCGAGCGGTTCCTGAACCCCGAGCGCGTCTCCATGCCCGATGTCGACATCGACTTCGACGAGCGCAGGCGCGTCGAAGTGATCAGGTACGTGACCGAGAAGTACGGCGCCGACAAGGTCGCCATGATCGGCACCTACGGAAAGATCAAGGCCAAGAACGCGATCAAGGACTCCGCGCGCGTCCTCGGCTACCCGTACGCGATGGGCGACCGCCTCACCAAGGCGATGCCCGCCGACGTCCTCGGCAAGGGCATCGACCTGTCGGGCATCACCGACCCCGCCCACCCGCGCTACAGCGAGGCGGGCGAGATCCGGGGGATGTACGAGAACGAGCCGGACGTCAAGAAGGTCATCGACACCGCCAAGGGCGTCGAGGGCCTGGTCCGGCAGATGGGCGTGCACGCCGCCGGCGTCATCATGTCCAGCGAGCCCATCGTCGACCACGCCCCGATCTGGGTCCGGCACACGGACGGCGTGACCATCACGCAGTGGGACTACCCGCAGTGCGAGTCGCTCGGCCTGCTGAAGATGGACTTCCTCGGCCTGCGCAACCTCACGATCATGGACGACGCCGTCAAGATGGTGAAGGCCAACAAGGGCATCGACCTGGAGATGCTCTCCCTGCCGCTGGACGACCCCAAGACGTACGAGATGCTCTGCCGCGGCGACACCCTCGGCGTGTTCCAGTTCGACGGTGGCCCGATGCGTTCGCTGCTGCGCCAGATGCAGCCCGACAACTTCGAGGACATTTCCGCCGTCTCGGCCCTGTACCGGCCGGGCCCGATGGGAATGAACTCGCACACGAACTACGCGGAGCGCAAGAACGGGCGCCAGGAGATCACCCCGATCCACCCGGAGCTCGAAGAGCCGCTGAAGGAGACCCTGGGTCTCACCTACGGCCTCATCGTGTACCAGGAGCAGGTGCAGAAGGCCGCCCAGATCATCGCCGGTTACTCGCTCGGCGAGGCCGACATCCTGCGCCGCGTGATGGGCAAGAAGAAGCCCGAGGAACTGGAGAAGAACTTCGTCCTCTTCCAGGCCGGTGCCAAGAAGAAGGGCTTCTCCGACGCGGCGATCCAGGCCCTGTGGGACGTTCTGGTGCCGTTCGCCGGATACGCGTTCAACAAGGCGCACTCCTCCGCGTACGGCCTCGTCACCTACTGGACCGCCTACCTCAAGGCGAACTACCCGGCCGAGTACATGGCCGCGCTGCTCACGTCGGTGAAGGACGACAAGGACAAGTCCGCGGTCTATCTGAACGAATGCCGGCGCATGGGCATCAAGGTTCTCCCGCCGAATGTGAACGAGTCGGAACACAACTTCGCCGCCCAGGGCGACGACGTGATTCTCTTCGGCCTCTCCGCCGTCCGTAACGTCGGTACGAACGTGGTCGAGTCGATCATCCGCAGCCGCAAGGCGAAGGGGAAGTACGCCTCCTTCCCCGACTACCTCGACAAGGTCGAGGCCGCCGCCTGCAACAAGCGCACCACGGAATCGCTCATCAAGGCAGGCGCGTTCGACACGATGGGGCACACCCGCAAGGGCCTCACCGCACAGTACGAGCCGATGATCGACAACGTCGTGCAGGTCAAGCGCAAGGAGGCCGAGGGCCAGTTCGACCTCTTCGGCGGCATGGGGGAGGAGGACAGCAGCGAGCCGGGCTTCGGGCTCGACGTCGAATTCTCCGAGGACGAGTGGGAGAAGACCTATCTCCTCGCCCAGGAGCGCGAGATGCTCGGTCTCTACGTCTCCGACCACCCGCTGTTCGGCCTCGAACACGTACTGTCCGACAAGGCCGACGCCGGCATCGGGCAGCTCACCGGCGGCGACTACTCGGACGGCTCGATCGTCACCATCGGCGGCATCATCTCGGGCCTCCAGCGCAAGATGACCAAGCAGGGCAACGCCTGGGCCATCGCGACCGTCGAGGATCTCGCCGGCTCCATCGAGTGCATGTTCTTCCCGGCGACGTATCAGCTGGTGTCGACCCAACTCGTCGAGGACGCGGTCGTGTTCGTCAAGGGCCGCCTCGACAAGCGCGAGGACGTGCCGCGCCTCGTCGCGATGGAACTCATGGTCCCCGACCTGTCGAACGCCGGGACCAACGCGCCCGTGACGATCACCATCCCCACGGTGAAGGTGACCCCGCCGATGGTCAGCAGGCTCGGTGAGATCCTCAGCCACCACAAGGGCAACAGCGAGGTGCGGATCAAGCTCCAAGGGGCCCGTAAGACAACGGTGCTGCGGCTCGACCGGCATCGCGTGCAGCCCGACCCCGCGCTCTTCGGCGACCTGAAGGTGCTGCTCGGGCCGTCCTGCCTGGCGGGCTGACGCGGGCCGAGAGGCCCTGAGGCCATGGTCATTACGTGCGTGAGGGGCGCTCCCGGATTCCTCCGGGAGCGCCCCTCACCGTGTGCCCAAAGGGCCACGTGCCTTACGGAAGGCGTCAGTTGTGGCCGAAGCGGCGCTGGTGCTTACGGGCAACATCCGCGGGCGTGCCCTGAGCCTGCGACTGCATCTCCGACTGTGCTTCCATACCGGCCGACTTGGCCTGCTCGGAAGCCTGCTCGGAGGCGGAGGCGCGGCTGCGCTGGTCGCCCTGCTTGCGGTTCTTGTTCTTGGCCATGGTGACTGCCTCCTGAGGGGGGTCTAGGGGCCAGGGCCGGATTCAGATTCACATATGCTGACGAGGCACGCATTTCAGAGAATTACCGTGCGTTATAAGCGCTGTCAGGGCGTTGTCCGGAGCGCGACGGGAGTTCTGTGAGCGGGCCGCTTCGGGAATTCGTCCGATCCGCCACGCCGAAGATCGAGTTCGGGCCGTTAACCCCCGTGCGGTCGGGCAGACTCGAAGGAAACCCGAGGCGAACCCGCGATCTTCGACACCGTGGGACCTCCGGACGCCGGTAATTCAGCGAAAGAGGGTGGATCGCGTGGACCGTTGCATCGTCCTGGTGGACGCCGGTTACCTGCTCGGGGCCGCCGCGAGTCTCCTCGCGGGGGAGCCGTCCCGGTCCCGGATCACCGTCGATCATGTCGCCCTCGTCCAAGGGCTGCGTGAGCGCGCCGAATCCGACACCGAGCGGCCACTTCTGCGGATCTACTGGTTCGACGGGGCGCCGGACCGGGTGCCCCAGCCCGAGCACCGCCGGCTGCGCGTGATGCCCCGCGTGACCGTGCGGCTCGGTGCGCTCACCCGTAGCGACGGGCGCTGGGCGCAGAAGGGGGTCGACGCGGCGATGCACGCCGAGCTGACCGAACTCGCCCGAAACCGCGCCTGCTCCGACATCGTGCTCGTCACCGGCGACGGCGATCTGCTGCCCGGCATGATGGCCGCGAAGGAGCACGGGGTCGCCGTGCACCTGTGGGCCGTGCAGGCCGCCGACGGCGACTACAACCAGTCCGAGGACCTCGTCGCCGAAGCGGATGAGCGGCGTGTGCTCGACCGGGCCTGGATCACCAAGGCCGTGCGGGCCAAGGAAGTCGGCGGGATCTGTGCGCCGCAGCCCGCTCCGCGGCCGGAGATCGCGGCGATCCTGTCCGCGCCGCTCCCCGAGTCGGCCCTTGCCTCCGCGGCGGGGCACTCCGCGGATCTCGCCGATGTGCCGGGAGCCGGCGGTGCCCCCGGCGGCGGGCAGGGGGGCGCGCCGGTCGCCGACGGTATCGATCATGGGGTGGCCGCGCGCGAGGGTCACGGTGGGGCGACCGAGGACGAGCGGGGCGGCGCGGGGAAGGGGGTCCCCACGCCCAAGGACCTTGCCGCCCTGCGCGGGCCCGGCGCCGCTCCCGGGCTCGGGGTGCATCCGCATGTCCATCCCGGGCAGCAGCCCGCCAACGCCACCTTGCGGTGGTCGTCCGACAAGGGGTGGGTCGAGCGGCCCGGGGTCGTGGGGGAGTCCGCGGACGCGGCGTCCCTGCCGACGTTGGCCCAGCTGACCACCGCTGAGCAGCGGTGGGCCGACCGCGAGGAGGACATCACCACCGTCGGGGGTGACCCCTTCGAGGTGGGGCAGGTGTTCGCCCGGCGGTGGATGGAACGGCTGGGGGACCAGGTTCAGCTGCAGAAGCTGTCCACCATGTATCCGCGGGTGCCGCATCGTATCGACGGGGAGCTGCTGCGGTATGCCGCGCGGTTCGGGCTGCTCGCCCACAAGGACGATCAGATCGACGAGCACGATCGGTATGCGATCCGGGCCGGGTTCTGGCGCGAGGTCGATGTGCGGAGCGCTGCGGAGCGGGTGACTGCGGAGTAGTCGGGGGCGGGCGGCTTGCCCCGGGATGGCCTTCTTGCCCGGGGTGGTGTTCTTGGTCGGGTGCCGGGTGCCGGGTGCCGGGTGCCGGGTGCCGGGCGCTGGGTGCTGGGTGCCGGGTGGTCCTTGTCGCGTGGGGGCTGTTTTCGGTTTTGCTCGCGCTCGTCGTGGGTGCCGGGCCGGGCCGGTATGTCCGTCCTCGCTTGGATGGTCTGGCGTCGGAATTCGTGCGCGTCAGTAGTGTGTGCCGGCTCCGGGCGGACATACCGGCCCGGCCCCTTCCGTTCAGGCGCGGATGCGGGGCGTTCGGTTGTGGGTGCGCGGTGCGTGTCGGTTTCGGGTGGGGACGGCGGGCCGGTGTCTTCCGTGCGGGCGGGGGAAGCGGCCCGTTTTCGGTGGCATGTCCCTACCCGGGCGTCGTCCGGAGGGTTCGACCCCGTACTCTCGTCCTTCGTGAGTACGCGCACGGCACAGGCGGCCCCCAGAGGGCGACGGGGGGATGTGGTGTGCGTCGTGCGGGATCTCGTGCGGACGTATCCCGCCACCCGCGGGCGTCGCGGAGCGCCCGGGAGCGCTGCGGTCCGGGCCACCGACGGGGTGTCCCTCGAGATCCGGCGCGGGGAGATCTTCGGGCTGCTCGGGCCCAACGGTGCCGGCAAGTCCACCCTCGTACGGCAGCTGACCGGGCTGATGCGGCCCGACAGCGGGAGCGTCGGGATTCTCGGGCACGACATCGTGCGTCACCCTGAGCGGGCCTCGCGGATTCTGGCGTATCTGGGGCAGGAGTCGAGCGCTCTGGACGAGCTGACCGTGTCGCTCGCCGCCGAGACCACCGGGCGGCTGCGGGGGCTCGATCTGCGTACGGCCCGGGCCGAGCGGGACGCCGTGGTGGAGGAGCTGGGGCTCGGGGCGATTGCGTCGCGGCCCCTGAAGAAGCTTTCCGGTGGGCAGCGGCGGCTCGCCTGCTTCGCTGCCGCGCTTGTGGGGGAGCGGCCGCTGTTGGTGCTCGATGAGCCGACCACAGGGATGGACCCTGTCGCCCGGCGGGCCGTCTGGGCCGCCGTCGACCGGCGGCGTGCCGAGAACGGCGCCACCGTCGTGCTGGTCACCCACAACGTCATCGAGGCCGAGACCGTGCTCGATCGCGTCGCCGTGCTCGACCGCGGGCGCGTGATCGCCTGCGACACCCCGGCCGGGCTGAAGGAGAAGGTCGCCGGCGAGGTGCGCGTGGAGCTCGTGTGGCGGGAGCGGGCTCCCCTGGACGTGCCTGCCGTCGCCGCGCTGCGCGACAGTGCCGCCGAGTCGGGGCGCCGCTGGTCGCTGCGGCTCGGCCCGGACGAGGCGCGGGCCGCCGTCGCCGCCGTCACCGGCGGCCCCGCGTTCGCCGCACTGGACGACTTCTCCCTGACCACGCCGAGCCTGGAAGATGTGTACCTGGCGCTCGGTGGCGAGGCCAAGGGGTTGGTGAAGTCGTGAACACGGCGCCCCCCGTATCCGACGGAACAGTCACGACAGGAGTCGCGCACCGTGAGTGTCGTACCCGCTGAGGTCCTTCAGGGCGGCGCCCGGGCGGGCGCGAGCGGGCTGAGCGCCGAGGGTGACGCCGTCGGTGAGCTCGCCCCGAGGGCCCGGCTGCTGCCGTCCCTCGCCGCCGTGTACCGGGCGCAGCTCTCGAGGGCGCGCGTCGCCAGGATCCCGCTGCTCTTCGTCGCCACCTTCCAGTCCGTCGGCATCATGATTCTGATGCGGGGCGTCGTGGACGGGGGCCCGGAGGCGCAGGCTGTCGTGGCCGGGTCGAGCGTTCTGGTCGTCGCGTTCGTCGCGCTCAATCTGCTCGCTCAGTACTTCGGGCAGTTGCGGGCCGCCGGCGGGCTCGACCACTACGCGACGCTGCCCGTGCCGCCCGCCGCCGTGGTGCTGGGCGCCGCCGGCGCGTACGCCTCCTTCACCGTGCCCGGGACCGTGGTCACCGCCGTCGTCGGCTGTGTCATGTTCCAGCTTCCGCTCGCGCACCTGTGGGTGCTCGCCGCCGTCATCCCGCTCGCCGGTGCCGCGCTCTCCGGGCTCGGCGCCGCGCTCGGACTGCTCGCCCCGCGGCCCGAACTGGCCACGCTGCTCGGCCAGTTGGGCATGTCCGCGGCACTCCTGCTCGGCGTTCTGCCGGCCGACCGCATGCCGGACGTCATCCAGTACGCGCGCGATCTGCTGCCGTCGACGTACGGCGTCGAGGCCTTCGCCCGCACCTTCGGGGCGCATCCGGACTGGGGCGTCGTGCTCCTCGATCTGGGTGTCTGCGCGGGTGTCGGCGTCGCCTCGCTGGCCCTCGCCACCTGGGCGTACCGCCGGGCAGCCGTCCGGTGACGCGCGTGTCGCGGGGGCCTGGCACGATGGCAGGGTGACCGCACCGCTGACGCCACGACCCCAGCAACCCCAGCACGACCCCTGGCAGGCCTCCGGGCCCGCGGGCGCTGTGCCGTCTCAAGCTCACGAGCACCAGGAGGACGGGCCAGGGATGAGGACCGAGTTGCGGGAGGCCGCCGTCGTCACGGTCGCGCTGGCCGTGTGCGGGCTGCTTCTGGGCGCGCTGTGGGTGTGGCTCGCGCCGCAGGTGCCGCTCATCGCGGACGCCCAGGCCGTCTACCTCAAGGACACCGAGGGCGAGCAGGCCGTCGGCGTCGACGGAACGTTCACCCTGCTGGGCCTCGCGTTCGGCGTGGTCAGCGCCGTCGCCGTGTTCCTGTGGCGCAAGCGCGGCGGCGTGCCGCTCGTGGTCGCCCTGGCCGTCGGCGGACTGCTCGGCGGGCTCCTCGCCTGGCGCTTCGGGATCTGGCTCGGCCCCACGCAGGACGTGGCGGCCCACGCCAAGGAGGTCGGCAAGGGCGTCACGTTCGCCGCGCCGCTCGAACTCAAGGCGAAGGGCGCGCTCCTCGCCTGGCCGCTCGCCGCGATGATCGTGCACCTCGGCCTGACCGGCCTTTTCGGGCCCCGCGATCCCGACCCGTACTTCGACACCCACTACCCGCAGGACACCCCTCCGGCACCCTGAGGGCGGTTCTCAGGCGGGCCTGCGCCCGTGATTGGCCTTGTGCTTCCTGATCCGCCACTTGCGCTTGCGCGTCCTCTTCGACATGTCCTCGGTACTTAGCCGAGGACCTGTCGTGCGTCGAGAGGTGGCGGCGATTCCGGTCGGGGTCAGGCGCGGCCGATGGGGGCCAGCACCGCTGACGTGAGCGTCGCCAGGTCCGTGGGAGCCAGCTCCACCTCCAGGCCGCGGCGGCCCGCCGAGACGCAGATGGTGTCGTGCGCCCGCGCCGAGTCGTCCAGGACCGTACGCAGCTTCTTGCGCTGGCCCAGCGGGGAGATGCCGCCCCGCACATAGCCCGTGGTGCGCTCCGCCGCCGCCGGATCGGCCATCGCGGCCCGCTTGCCGCCGACGGCCGTCGCCAGGGCCTTCAGGTCGAGCTGGCCCGCCACCGGCACGACGGCGACCGTCAGCTCGCCGTCCACGTCGGCGACGAGCGTCTTGAACACCCGGTCGGGGGAGACGCCCATCGCTTCCGCCGCCTCGTCCCCGTACGAGGGGTGGGCCGGGTCGTGCTCGTACGCGTGCGTGGTGAAGGGTGTACCCGCCGCGGTGAGCGCCACGGTCGCGGGTGTTCCCCCGGACTGCTGCTTCTTGGACTTCTTCGCCAACGTCCTCATGCCTTACGTCAGTCGGGACCGGCCACGTCAGTTGAGGCTGGTCGCCTGCCGGGTCAGGTCGCCGGCCGGCAAGGACGGCAGATTACGGATGATCGCCGTCTCGGCGCGAAGGAGTTTCAGCTCGTCGCGCAGGCGTGACGCCGTGTCCGGGGCCTGGAGGAGGCGCTGCTTGGTCGGCACGTCGAGGACGGCCGCCGCGGCCACCAGGTACGACACGACGGACGGGTCGTCCGGCAGGTCGGCGCCCGTCGCCAGGGAGCGCTCACGGGCGCCCGCGAGCCGCTTCTGGTAGGAGCGGAAGGCGCGCAGCACCCCTTCGGCGAGGGCGCCCGCCTCGTCGCCGGACTCCTCGGGCAGCTCCTCGACCTCGGCGGTCAGATAGGCCCCCGACGCGTCGACCGAGTGGATCTTCACGCGGGTCGTGCCGGTGGCGAGCACCTCGAAGCTGCCGTCGGCGCGCTCCCGGATCGTCGCGGCGTCAGCGATGCAGCCCACGCCGTGCAGGGCCTTGATCGGGTCGTCGCCGAAGCCGGCCGCGGGGCCCGCCTCGGCGGCGGTCTTCGCCGCCTGGTCCGGCATGCCGGGGGCGCTGGGCGCGACCTCGTGGCCGTCGCGGATCGCCACGACGGCGAACCGGCGCGGCTCGTCGGAGTCGGCGGGGTCGCCGGAGGCCTCGGAACCCCCGGAGGAGGTCTTCAGCAGGTCGCGCATCATGGCGCGATAGCGCTCCTCGAACACGTTCAGCGGGAGCACGAGTCCCGGGAACAGCACCGAGTTGAGCGGAAAGAGCGGAAGCCGGACGGTGGTCACGACGGTCAAGCCTAATGGGAGCCGGAGGTGAGGGATCCGCGGCCGGTTCCGCGGCCGCCGAGCGGACGGGCCGCGGCCACCTCGATCCGTACGCCGTCACGCAGTTCCAGGAACTGTCCGAGCGGGTCGTCCGAGATCCGGTCCCAGGGGAACGACGACGCGTAGGGACCGGTCAGCCGCAGTTGTTCCAGGGCGTCGGACCAGCGTTCCAGGCGGACCAGGACGTACGTGAGGAGGTTGCGGACCTCTGCGGGCCAGGGGTCGTCGGCGGCGTACTCGCGGGACAGGGCGATCGCCAGGTCGGCGGCCTCGTCCAGGCGCTCGCGGGGCACCTTCGCGGCCGGTCCCGGGCCCTCCTCGCTCGTCAGGTACGCGAACGCGGCCCGCACCGGCAGCGCCTGCACCAGGGATCCCGGCAGGGTGTCCTGGGCCGCGCGCTCGGCGAAGTCGAAGCACTCGCGATGTGAGCCGTACCAGGCGGCCGACAGGTACTGGAGCGCCGACACGTGGCAGCCGTAGTGGTGCGGGGAGCGCCTTATGGCCTCGGCCCAGAGCCTCTCGAAGACGGTGTGCGAGGCGTTCGTGCCGCGCGCGTGGTCAAGGGCGACCCGCCAGGGCACCGGGTCGCCGGGGTCGCCCTCGGCGGCGGCGGTGATCAGTGGCGTCACCGCGCGCAGCAGCTCGGCGCGGGCGGGGGACTCCCAGCCGCGTGCGACTTCCAGCTCGGCCTTGACGAGGAGGGCGTCCGGGTCGTGGGGCGCCGCGAAGCGCCAGTCGTCGAACCACTCGCTGCGGGACCTGGCGAAGGCGGCGAGCCGGGTGACGTAGCGGTCCCGGTTCTCCCACTCGCCGGCCTCGCGGGTGGCGGCGAGCAGCTTGGCGGCCGCCTCGTACTCGCCCCGGCCCGCGGCGACGAGTGCGGGCGCGAGACGTTCGTCGGGGACGTCCAGGAGGACGTCGTCGTCGGCGGGGAGTCCGGCCGCGAGACCCGAGGTGTGGCGGACCATCCGCGCGGTGCGGATGAGGGCGCGCAGCAGTGCCAAGGTGTGGACCCCGCTCCCCGTCGCTCTGTTGATGGTTGCGCTGGGATGACGGCTGAAATGCGCCCGTGGTTGCCCGCGGTCCGGCAAAAAATGCGCGGGCGCCCGGTCAGTTTCTGCGGAGCAGGCGGGTGGCCCCCGCGGCGACCGTCGTGGCGAGGATCCAGCCGAGCAGGATCAGCACGGTAGCGGCCCACTGCCAGCCGCCCTGGAGCTGCCAGTAGCCGTCCTGGCCCAGGTCGATGACCGGCAGGATGAGGTCGAGCGAGAACAGGGCCGGACTCCAGTGCGGTGCCTCACCCGGTTTGATGGCCGGATGCGACGCGTGGGAGAAGGCGAGCGTGCTCGCCGCCCACAGCACGGCCATCCACACCGCGGCCCGCCCCGGCCGGTACCCGTAGGCGACCGTCCAGTCCTGGACGTACCCCCAGATCTTCGCGGCCGGCGGCAGCGTCTCGCGGCGCCGGCGCTGCTTGGCGAGCAGCACCTCCCGCGCGTCGGCGTCCTCGCCGCTGTTGCGCAGCACGGTCGCGAGCTTCTCGTACGGCTCCGGGCTGTACTCCGGTGTCGCGGCCGACAGCCACTCGAGGCGCCGCGCCAGCGGGAACGGGCCGAAGGGGATGAGGTTCTCGTACGTGAAGCCGCCCACGCGCAGGCCGCCGGGGCCCGGCCAGCTCGCCGCCCTGTCGATCAGGTTGACGACCTTCGCGCCGGACAGGACGACCCGCCCGCGCTGCGGCCGCTCGCACAAAAAGCGCAGCTCGGGCGTCTGGATGCGGCGCAGCGACACCTCCTGGTCGGGCTCCAGGTGGAAGCGTGCCTGGTCGAGGTCGACGGCGTCGCCGAACCGGCCGTCGTCGAGCCGCACCCCGCCCTGGCACTCGAAGCGCTGCACACGGGTGCCGCGGGCCGGTGTCGTGCCGCTGGTCTGGAGCGGATTGCCGACACCGGCGGGGGTCAGGTAGAGGGAGCGCTCCACCGTGAGCTGCGGCGCGTTGAGCGCGCGGCTCCCGTACGCGTTGGAGAGCCGACTGCCGCGCAGGCTGAGCGAGACGCCGATCTGGGCGGCGCGCAGGCTGAGCTCCCCGTGCGTCTCCAGCATCTCGGCCTGGAGGTCCTGTCCGACGGACATCCCGTCCGCCATGATCGACTTACCGCGCCGGTCGCGGTACACGACGGCCTGGTTGAGCAGCAGGTCCGTGCCGATGTGCGCGTCGGTGAGGCGGACACCGCTGTGGAAGCGGCAGCGCGGCAGATGCAGATCGCCCTCCGTGTGGACGCGGGCGCCCTCCAGGCGGGGGATCGAGCAGTCGACCAGGCGCAGGGTGGTGAACCGGGCCTCGGGAACCAGGATCTCCTTCTCGAAGCGGCACTGCTTCAGCTCGACGTACGGCACGACGCCGCCGCCCGAGACGTCGAGCGCGTCGGTGATCTGTACGCCCGTGAGCTTGAGCGACGCGACACGCCCGGCCAGCGCGGGAGGCCCGTCGAGCAGCAGCCAGGCCACGGTGCGCGCCCGCACGCTGCGGTCGGGCCCCCATGCCTGCCCGCCGTGGGGGTCGTCCACGTCCGGATCGCCCGAGCTCAGGTCGTAGACACTGCCGTTGCGGAAGGCCTGCCACATGCCGATCTCGGTGCCCGTGAGACCGTCCGGCGGGTCACCGATGCCCGTACCGTCGACCACGACTTGTCTTCCTCCCCGTAAGCCCCCGGATCCTCACGAAGCCCCGCACGTCCCGGGACGACTCCGCTACTCGTGGGTTTAGTACAACTGTTCATGCCCGCTGAGTGACGGCCTGAACGCTCCTGGTGAAGGTCTTCGTCCGGACTTGCGCGGTGATCCGTATCAGCCATTGATACGGACGTCGGGCGCTGATGTGACGTCTGCGAGAATTGAGCACGTGATCTCCCGAATCGATCTGCGCGGCGACGCCCTCCCCGAGGGCCCCGCACTGCGCGACCTGCTGCCCCGAGCCGACTTCGACGTTCAGGCCGCCCTCGAGAAGGTGCGTCCGATCTGCGAGGCCGTGCATCATCGTGGCGACGCGGCGCTGATCGACTACGCGGAGCAGTTCGACGGGGTGAAGCTGGAATCCGTACGGGTTCCCGCCAAGGCCCTCCAGGACGCCCTGGAGCAGCTGGACCACGCCGTCCGCGCGGCCCTGGAGGAGTCGATCCGCCGGGCCCGCATCGTCCACCGCGAGCAGCGCCGCACCACCCACACCACCCAGGTCGTCCCCGGCGGCTCGGTCACCGAGAAGTGGGTGCCCGTCGAGCGCGTCGGCCTGTACGCGCCGGGCGGCCGCTCGGTCTACCCGTCCTCCGTGATCATGAACGTGGTGCCCGCGCAGGAGGCCGGGGTCGAGTCGATCGCCCTCGCCTCGCCGGCCCAGGCAGAGTTCGGGGGCCTCCCGCACCCGACGATCCTGGCCGCGTGCGCGCTGCTCGGCGTCGACGAGGTGTACGCCGCGGGCGGCGCCACGGCCGTCGCGATGTTCGCGCACGGCACCGAGTCCTGCGCCCCGGCGAACATGGTCACCGGCCCCGGGAACATCTGGGTCGCCGCGGCCAAGCGCTACTTCACCGGGCTCATCGGCATCGACGCCGAGGCGGGCCCGACCGAGATCGCGGTCCTCGCGGACGCCACCGCCGACCCGGCACACGTCGCGTCCGACCTGATCAGCCAGGCCGAGCACGACCCGCTCGCCGCCGCGGTCCTCGTCACCGACTCGGTGGAGCTCGCGGACGCCGTCGAGAAGGAGCTGGAGCCGCAGGTCGCGGCCACCAAGCACATCGACGACCGGATCGTCCCCGCCCTGCGCGGCAGGCAGTCCGCGATCGTCCTGGTCGACGGGGTCGACGAGGGCCTGCGCGTCGTCGACGCGTACGGCGCCGAGCACCTGGAGATCCAGACCGCCGACGCCGCCGCGGTCGCCCAGCGCGTGAAGAACGCCGGCGCGATCTTCGTCGGCCCCTGGGCGCCGGTCTCCCTCGGCGACTACGCGGCGGGCTCCAACCATGTGCTGCCCACCGGCGGCTGCGCCTGCCACTCGTCCGGTCTGTCCGTCCAGTCCTTCCTGCGCGGCATCCACATCGTCGACTACACGCGCGACGCCCTCGCCGACGTGGCCCACCACGTGATCACGCTCGCCGAGGCGGAGGACCTGCCCGCGCACGGCGCGGCGATCAAGGCAAGGTTCGAATGGAAGGTTCCCGGCCAGTGACCGGCATCGACGATCTGCCCGTGCGGGACGAGCTGCGCGGCAAGTCCCCCTACGGCGCCCCCCAGCTCGACGTACCCGTACGCCTGAACACCAACGAGAACCCCTACCCGCTGCCCGAACCGCTCGTCGAGCGGATCGCGGAGCGCGTGCGCGAGGCCGCCCGCGACCTCAACCGCTACCCCGACCGGGACGCGGTCCAGCTGCGCACCGAGCTCGCCGGCTACCTCACGCGCACCGGCGGCCACCACGTCGGCATCGAGAACGTCTGGGCCGCCAACGGCTCGAACGAGGTCATCCAGCAGCTCCTGCAGACCTTCGGCGGCCCCGGCCGCAGCGCCATCGGCTTCGAGCCCTCGTACTCGATGCACGCCCTCATCGCGCGCGGCACCGGCACCGGCTGGATCTCCGGACCGCGCAGCGCGGACTTCACCATCGACGTGGAAGCGTCCGTGAAGGCCATCGCCGAGAACCGCCCGGACGTCGTCTTCATCACGACGCCCAACAACCCCACGGGCAGCGCCGTCCCGCCCGAGACGGTCCTCGCCCTGTACGAGGCCGCGCAGGACGCCAAGCCGTCCATGGTCGTCGTCGACGAGGCCTACATCGAGTTCAGCCACGGGAAGTCCCTTCTCCCACTGCTCGAAGGCCGGCCGAACCTCGTCATCTCGCGCACGATGTCGAAGGCCTTCGGCGCGGCGGGCCTGCGTCTGGGCTACCTGGCCGCCGCCCCCGCCGTCGTCGACGCCGTCCAGCTGGTGCGCCTGCCGTACCACCTGTCGGCCGTCACCCAGGCCACGGCCCTCGCCGCCCTGGAGCACACCGACACGCTCCTCGGATACGTCGAGCAGCTGAAGGACGAACGCGACCGTCTGGTGACCGAGTTGCGGGCGGCCGGCTACGAAGTGACCGACTCGGACGCCAACTTCGTGCAGTTCGGCCGGTTCGAAGGCGAAGGCGCCGCGCACGCGGTGTGGCAGAAGATCCTCGACCGGGGCGTCCTGGTCCGGGACAACGGCGTACCCGGGTGGCTGCGTGTCTCCACGGGCACCCCGGACGAGAACGACGCGTTCCTCGATGCGGTACGCGCAATCAAGAAGGAGCGGAACGCATGAGTCGCGTAGGCAGGGTGGAGCGGACCACCAAGGAGACCTCGGTCCTCGTCGAGATCGACCTCGACGGCACCGGCAAGGTCGAGGTGTCCACCGGCGTGGGCTTCTACGACCACATGCTCGACCAGCTCGGCCGCCACGGCCTCTTCGACCTCACCGTCAAGACCGAGGGCGACCTGCACATCGACACGCACCACACCATCGAGGACACCGCCCTCGCGCTCGGCGCCGCCTTCAAGCAGGCGCTCGGCGACAAGGTCGGCATCTACCGCTTCGGCAACTGCACCGTCCCGCTGGACGAGTCGCTCGCCCAGGTCACGGTCGACCTCTCCGGCCGCCCCTACCTGGTGCACACCGAGCCCGAGAACATGGCCCCCATGATCGGCTCCTACGACACGACGATGACCCGGCACATCCTGGAGTCGTTCGTCGCGCAGGCCCAGATCGCGCTGCACGTCCACGTCCCGTACGGGCGCAACGCGCACCACATCGTGGAGTGCCAGTTCAAGGCGCTGGCCCGCGCGCTGCGTTACGCGTCCGAGCGCGACCCGCGTGCCGCGGGCATCCTTCCGTCCACGAAGGGCGCTCTCTGACCCATGAACGGCCTCAACACCGTCCTGATCGTTGTCGGTCTCTTCCTGATCGGCGGCGTCATCTCCTTCGTCAAGCAGGGCTTGCCCAAGAGCCTGATCGCGCTGCTCTCCGTCGCCGCGGCCATGTGTCTGGTCGCCGGTGTCCTGCGGCTCGACTACTGGAACTGAGGGGCAGGGAGCAGCCAGCCATGACTTCAGCCAAGCCCGCCGGCACAGCCGGCAAGAAGGTCGTCGTCTTCGACTACGGGTTCGGCAACGTCCGTTCCGCCGAGCGGGCCCTGGCCCGCGCGGGCGCGGACGTCGAGATCACCCGCGACTTCGACACCGCACTCAACGCCGACGGTCTCCTCGTCCCCGGCGTCGGCGCCTTCGCCGCCTGCATGAAGGGCCTCAAGGAGGCGCGCGGCGACTGGATCATCGACCGTCGCCTGGCCGGCGGCCGCCCCGTGATGGGCATCTGCGTCGGAATGCAGATCCTCTTCGCGCGCGGCATCGAGCACGGCGTCGAGGCCGAGGGCCTCGACGAGTGGCCGGGCACGGTGGAGCCCCTCAAGGCCGAGATCGTCCCGCACATGGGCTGGAACACGGTCCGCCCGCCGCAGGACACCGAGCTCTTCGCCGGTCTCGACAGCGACGCCCGCTTCTACTTCGTGCACTCCTACGCCGTGCAGCAGTGGGACTTCGAGGTCGGCAACGTCCACATGCGCCCGCCGAAGGTCACCTGGGCGACGCACGGCGAGCCGTTCATCGCCGCCGTCGAGAACGGCGCACTGTGGGCGACGCAGTTCCACCCCGAGAAGTCCGGCGACGCCGGCGCCCAGCTCCTCACGAATTGGATCGGAACCCTCTGATGTCCCGCACGCTCGAACTCCTTCCCGCCGTCGACGTCCGCGACGGCCAGGCCGTACGTCTCGTGCACGGCGAGTCCGGCACCGAGACCTCCTACGGTTCCCCGCTCGAGGCAGCCCTCGCGTGGCAGCGCTCCGGCGCCGAGTGGCTGCACCTCGTGGACCTGGACGCCGCGTTCGGCACGGGCGACAACCGCGCCCTGATCGCCGAGGTCGCGCGAGCCATGGACATCAAGGTGGAGCTGTCCGGCGGCATCCGCGACGACGACACGCTCGCCGCCGCGCTCGCCACCGGCTGCACCCGCGTCAACCTCGGCACCGCCGCTCTGGAGACCCCGGAGTGGGTCGCCAAGGTCATTTCCGAGCACGGCGACAAGATCGCGGTGGGCCTCGACGTGCGCGGCACCACGCTGCGCGGCCGCGGCTGGACCCGTGACGGCGGCGACCTCTACGAGACGCTCGCGCGCCTCGACTCCGAGGGCTGCGCCCGCTACGTCGTCACCGACATCGCCAAGGACGGCACGCTGCAGGGCCCGAACCTGGAGCTCCTGCGCAACGTGTGCGCCGTGACCGACCGGCCCGTCGTCGCGTCCGGCGGCGTCTCGTCGCTCGACGACCTGCGCGCCATCTCCGAGCTCGTCCCGCTGGGCGTCGAGGGCTCGATCGTCGGCAAGGCGCTGTACGCGAAGGCCTTCACGCTGGAAGAGGCCCTCGCCGCGGTGGCGTCATGAGCGACGACGTACGCAGGGTCAAGTCGGACGGGCCGTGGGAGGAGGCCGTGGGCTACTCGCGCGCGGTCGAGCTGCCCAACGGCCTCGTCCTGGTGTCCGGTTGTACGTCCGTGATCAACGGCGTCATCGACGCGGGAACGCCGTACGAGCAGACGCTCAACGCGTTCAAGGCCGCGTTCGACGCTCTCAAGACCTTGGGGCTCGGGAGCGAGCATGTGGTGCGCACCCGTATGTACATCACCCATGCGCGGGATGTGGACGACGTGGGCCGGGCCCACAAGGAGCTGTTCGACGCCGTCCGCCCCGCCGCATCCATGATCATCGTCTCCGGCTTCATCGATCCCAGCCTGGTCGTCGAGGTCGAGGTGGAGGCGTACCGAGGAGACACACCGTCATGACGCTGGCCGTACGGGTCATCCCCTGCCTGGACGTGGACAACGGCCGGGTCGTCAAGGGCGTCAACTTCCAGAACCTGCGCGACGCGGGCGACCCCGTCGAGATGGCGAAGGTGTACGACACCGAGGGCGCCGACGAGCTGACGTTCCTCGACATCACGGCGTCCTCCGGCAATCGCGAGACGACCTACGACGTGGTGCGCCGCACCGCCGAGCAGGTCTTCATCCCGCTCACCGTCGGCGGCGGCGTCCGCACGGCGGACGACGTGGACAAGCTGCTGCGGGCCGGCGCGGACAAGGTGGGCGTGAACACGGCCGCCATCGCCCGCCCCGAGCTGATCCGCGAGATCGCCGAGCGGTTCGGCCGCCAGGTGCTCGTCCTGTCGGTCGACGCGCGCCGCACACCGTCCGGCACGTTCGAGGTGACGACGCACGGTGGCCGCAAGTCCGCCGGCATCGACGCCGTCGAGTGGGCGCACGAGGCCGCGGAGCTCGGCGCGGGCGAGATCCTGCTCAACTCGATGGACGCCGACGGCACGAAGGACGGCTACGACATCGAGATGATCGCGGCCGTCCGCAAGCACGTCACGGTGCCCGTGATCGCGTCGGGCGGCGCGGGACGCCTGGAGCACTTCCCGCCCGCGATCGCGGCGGGCGCCGACGCGGTGCTCGCCGCGTCCGTCTTCCACTTCGGCGATCTGCGGATCGGCGAGGTCAAGGGGACGCTGCGCGAGGCGGGTCACCCCGTCCGCTGACGCGGGAGCGCACGCGCTCGGGCCCCGGTCACCCTCAGGGTGGCCGGGGCCTTTTTCTCCGTCCGATGCACAGGATTCATTGCGCAATTTATCTTGCGCAATATTTCTTTCGTATCTAGCCTCGTGCCATGACCGACGAACAGACCCGCCGCATCACGGACCTCGCCACCCTCAAGGCGCTCGCCCACCCGCTGCGCTCGCAGCTGTACCGCGCGCTGGTCGTCGCCCGCACCGCGACCGCGTCGCAGCTGGCCGGGCAGGTCGACGGGGCTGTCTCGCTGGTCAGCTACCACCTGCGCAAGCTCGCGGACGCGGGGCTCATCGAAGAGGCGCCCGGGACGCAGCGGGACGGCCGCGAACGCTGGTGGCGTCCCGCGTCCGACGGCGTCAGCATCCGCGAGGCGGACTTCGTCGACGCCCCCGAGAAGGCCGCGGCGCACCAGGCGGCCACCCGGCTCTTCTACGAACAGCGCAGCGAGCTCTACCGCCGCTACCTCGACGAGCGCTCCACCTGGGCCCCCGAGTGGCGCGCCGCGTCGTCGGACTCCGAAGCCCTGATGCCTCTGACGGCGGCCGAACTGACCGAACTGACCGGCGAGTTGCTCGCCGTCATCAGGAAGTACGACGCGCAGGGCCGCGCCGCACAGGCCGCGGGCGACACCGAAGGGCGCGAGAACGTCGCGCTGCACCTGTACGGCTTCCCGTTCCGCGCCTGAGAGGACCACCTCCCATGACCGTGACCGACACGCCCCTCACCGGCGGCCCCGCCCCCGAGAAGCCCGCCCACCGCGACGGCAACGTGCTGCGCTGGCTCGGCGCCTACGGCGCCTCGATGATCGGCGACAACATCTACTACGTCGCCCTGTCCTGGGCGGCCGTCCAGTCGGGCAGCCCCTCGCAGGCCGGGCTCGTCATGGCGGCGAGCGCGGCGCCCCGCGCCCTGCTGATGCTCGGCGGCGGAGTGATCGCCGACCGGCTCGGGCCGCGCCGCATCGTCATAGCCGGCGACGCCGTGCGCAGCGCCGCGGTCCTCGGCGTCGCCGGGCTCTTCCTCGCGACACAACCCGGCCTGTGGCCGCTCACCTTCCTCGGCCTGGTCTTCGGCGTCGTCGACGCGCTCTTCCTGCCGGCCGTCGGCGCACTGCCCGCCCGGGTCACCGGACGCGACCAGCTCGCCCGGGTCCAGGGCATGCGCGGACTCGCGGTCCGCCTCGCCAACGTCGTGGGCGCGCCCCTGGGCGGTCTCGGCGTCGCACTCGGCGGCCCCGCGGCGGCGTTCGGCGCGGCCGGACTGCTGTTCGCGATCTCGCTGCCGCTCCTGATGTCCCTGCGCATCCGGGACCTGCCCGACGACCACGGCAAGAGCGGCGCCCCGGCGAGGAGCGGCCTCGCGGACGGCCTGCGCCACATCCGCCGCCACAGCGTCCTCGCCCCGCTGGTCGTCGTCATCGCCCTCAGCGACCTCGGCTTCGTCGGCCCCCTGAACGTCGGCCTGACCCTCCTCGCCGACCAACGCGGCTGGGGTGCCTCAGGCATGGGCTCGGTGCTCGCCGGGTTCGGCGTCGGCGCGGGAGCATCCTCGCTGCTCCTCGCCGTCCGCGGCCGGGTGCCGCGCGCGGGTCTCGTCCTCGCCGCGACCATGGGAGGCGGCGCCGTCGCCATCGGCGCGCTCGCCTTCGTGGCGCACCTCGCCGCCGCGGTCGCCGTCGCGCTGGTCATCGGGCTGCTCGCCGGCCTCAGCGGCACCCTGTGCGGAGCGCTCACGCAGACCCACGCCGACCCCGCCTACCTCGGCCGGGTCACCGCCGTCACGAGCCTGTCCAGCCTCGGCCTCGTCCCGCTCACCATGCCGCTGACCGGCGCGGCCGTCGGCCAGTGGGGCACCGGACCCGTCTTCGTGGCCAGCGCCGCGATCTGCGCCCTGGCCGGCGTCTACGGCCTGTGCCGCACGCCGCTGCGCCGCGCCGAACTCCCGGACTGAACCCGCATCAGATCCCGAGCTGCTTCGTCTCGTGCAGCTTCCCGATCGCGTCCTTCTCGCCCTCCGTGTCCACCCGCGCCGCGTCCTGCCGGCCGAACGCGAACATCAGCAGCTCGGCGGGCTCACCGGTCACCGTCACGACGGGCGCGCCCTTGTGCGCCACCACCGTGCGGCCGTCAGGGCGGCGCAGGACCAGGCCGACCGGCGACTTGCGGCCCATCACGCGGGCCATCCGCTCCAGGCGCGACCACAGCACGTCCGCGAAGACCGGGTCGAGCTCGCGCGCCGTCCAGTCCGGCTGCGCGCGGCGCACGTCCTCCGCGTGGACGTAGAACTCGACCGCGTTGGACGCCTCGTCGATCTGCTTGAGGGCGAACGGTGAAAAACGCGGCGGGCCCGTCCTGATCAGCTGGATCAGCTCGCCGTAGGGCTTCTCGGCGAACTCCGCCTGCACCCGCTCCAGACGCTGCGCCAGCTGCTTGATCAGGATCCCGCCCGCGGCGTCCGCACGGCGCTCGCGCACCACCACATGGGCCGCGAGATCGCGGGCGGTCCAGCCCTCGCACAGGGTCGGGGCGTCGGGACCCGCGGCCTCCAACAGGTCGGCGAGGAGGAGTCGTTCACGCTTTGCATGGGTCGACATATGGCCAGCGTACGACCGTCCGACCGGTCCGCCCACCCGTCGGCCGGCCGCCGCCCCCTCGACGCGGCGCTCCGCGCCATCGCTCTCAGTCGGTGGACGCCCGCCCGAGACGGCGCCCGGGGCGCGGCACAATGGTCCCCATGACCAGCACGCCCCCGCCCAGCAGCCTCGACCCCGCCGTCGCCGCCCGCCTCAAGCGCAGCGCCGACGGCCTGGTCCCCGCGATCGCCCAGCAGTACGACACCGGCGAGGTGCTCATGCTCGGCTGGATGGACGACGAGGCGCTGCACCGCACGCTGACGACAGGCCGCTGCACGTACTGGTCCCGCAGCCGCCAGGAGTACTGGGTCAAGGGCGACACGTCCGGTCACTTCCAGCACGTGAAGTCGGTCGCCCTCGACTGCGACGCGGACACCCTCCTGGTGAAGGTCGACCAGGTCGGCGCGGCCTGCCACACCGGCGACCGCACCTGCTTCGACGCGGGTGAGCTGACGGTGACCGGCGCCGGCGCCTGAGACCACCGCCCCGCCGCCCGTTCCACGGACCGGGCGGCGCACCGGACCCGTCCGGACACGGCCTAAGCTCTTCCTATGGATCTCGAGACCTTCCGCAAGCTCGCGACCGACCGCCGAGTGATCCCCGTCAGCCGCAAGCTTCTCGCGGACGGCGACACCCCCGTCGGTCTGTACCGCAAGCTGGCCGGTGAACGCCCCGGCACGTTCCTCCTGGAATCCGCGGAGAACGGCCGCTCGTGGTCCCGCTACTCCTTCGTCGGCGTCCGCTCGGCCGGCACCCTCACCACCCGCGACGGCCAGGCGCAGTGGCTCGGCACCCCGCCCGTGGGCGTCCCCACCCACGGCGACCCGCTCGCCGCCCTGCGCGCCACCGTCGAGACCCTCCACACCCCCCGCTACGAGGGCCTGCCCCCGTTCACCGGAGGCATGGTCGGCTACCTCGGCTACGACATCGTGCGCCGCCTGGAGAAGATCGGCCCCGGCGAGCGCGACGACCTGAAGCTCCCCGAGCTGACGATGCTGCTCACCAGTGACCTCGCCGTCCTCGACCACTGGGACGGCTCGGTCCTGCTGATCGCCAACGCGATCAACCACAACGACCTCGACACCGGCGTCGACGACGCCTACGCGGACGCCGTGGCACGCCTCGACGCGATGGAGGCCGACCTCTCCCGGCCCGTCGTCCAGGCCCCCGCCATGCTCCCGCCCTCCGAACTGCCGGAGTTCACCGCTCTGTGGGGCGGCACGGACTACCAGGAGGCCGTCGAGGACATCAAGGAGCGCATCCGGGCGGGCGAGGCCTTCCAGGTCGTGCCCTCGCAGCGCTTCGAGACGCCGTGCACGGCCGGCGCGCTCGACGTCTACCGGGTCCTGCGCGCCACCAACCCGTCGCCGTACATGTACCTGTTCCGCTTCGACGGGTTCGACGTCGTCGGCTCGTCGCCGGAGGCCCTCGTCAAGGTCGAGGACGGGCGCGCCATGGTGCACCCCATCGCCGGGACCAGGCACCGCGGCGCCACCCCCCAGGAGGACCAGGCGCTCGCCGACGAGCTCCTGGCCGACCCCAAGGAGCGCGCCGAGCACCTGATGCTCGTCGACCTCGGCCGCAACGACCTCGGCCGCGTCTGCGAACCGGGCTCCGTCGAGGTCGTCGACTTCATGTCCGTCGAGCGCTACTCGCACGTCATGCACATCGTGTCGACCGTCACCGGCCGGGTCGCCCCGGGCACCACCGCCTTCGACGTCCTCACCGCCTGCTTCCCCGCGGGCACCCTCTCGGGCGCGCCCAAGCCGCGCGCGATGCAGATCATCGACGAGCTCGAACCCTCCCGGCGCGGTCTGTACGGCGGATGTGTCGGATATCTCGACTTCGCCGGGGACTCCGACACGGCCATCGCCATCCGCACCGCGCTCCTGCGTGACAACACCGCATATGTGCAGGCCGGAGCGGGTATCGTCGCCGACTCGGATCCCGTCGCCGAAGACACCGAGTGCCGCAACAAGGCGGCGGCCGTGCTGCGCGCCGTGCACACGGCCAACCGGATGCACGACGCCTGACGACGTGGGGGATAGTGGTGAGGTGACTTCCGCAGTGCCATCCCCCCGAACCGACGCCGGGACCGCCTCCCCGGAGACGGCCGCCGCGCGCAACGGCCGCCGCAGCCTCGCCGCCGCGCTCCTGTTCGGCGCCGTCGGCGCGGCGGTGGCCCTGCTCGCCTCGCGGCAGGAGTGGGCCTCCGGGTCCGCGACCGTGCCCGGCGGCAGCTTCCCGCTCACCGCCAAGGGCAGTGACGTCACCGGAGTGCCCGCGGCCCTCGCCATAGTGGGGCTCGCGGCCCTCGTCGCCGTCTTCGCGGTCCGCCGCGCCGGGCGCACGCTCGTCGCCGGGCTCCTCGCGCTCAGCGGTGCGGGCGCCGTGGTCGCCGCCGTCCTCGGCGCCGGCGACAGCGCGGCCCTCGACGAGAAGGCCGCCCAGGTCTCCGGCAACACCGCCGCCACCATCGACTCCCTCGGCCACACCGTATGGCCGTACGTCGGTGCCGCGGGCGGCGCCCTCATCCTCCTGGCCGGCCTGCTCGCCCTGCGCTACGGCCGCTCCTGGCCGTCGATGGGCGGCCGCTACGAACGTGACGGCACCCCGCGGCCCCGCAAGGCGGCCCGTCCCGTCGACCCGGAACGCCCCGAGGAGCTGTGGAAGGCCCTCGACCGGGGCGAGGACCCCACACACGAGGCATAGCGGGGCCCCGGACCCCGAGTGCCGCCCATGCCCGCGAGTGCGGGACAATGGGCACGAGCGTCCGGCTCACCCCCAGCGCGGTGCCACGCGCGGGGCACGGGGCCGCGCATCAGCCACGCATTGAGCAACGAGGAGCAACCATGGCGGACAGCAGCCACGGACACACCCCGGCCGCCTGGACCGGTGTCATCATCGCCTTCATCGGTTTCTGCGTCGCGGGCGCCTTCATGGTGATGGGCAACCCCGTCGGCTTCTGGGCGGGCATGGCCCTGCTCGCCATCGCCGCGGTCGTCGGCGGCGCCATGAGCGCCGCGGGTCTCGGCAAGCCGAAGCCCCAGTCGCTGCCGGCCGTCTCGCCCGAGGCTGTCGCCGCGGAGGCCTGAGCCTCACCCACGTCGTGAGAGGCGGTCCGGCACCTGGTGCCGGACCGCCTCTCACGCTTTGCGCGCGCTGCGCGCCGACGGGCGGACCCGGCGGACCCGTTGCACAATTCACGGGTGAACGCCGAAACGGACACCTCCGCGGCCGCCCTGACCGGCGGCGCCGGCGGTCCGCTGCGGCGGCTGGCCGTCCCCGCCGGTGTCCTCGCCGCGGTCGGTGCGGGCTTCGCCTACGTCGGGTCCGTCGACCCGAACGAGCCGGGCCACTACCCCGCCTGCCCACTGCTCCACTACACCGGGATCTACTGCCCCGGCTGCGGCGGCCTGCGCAGCGCTCACGCGCTCGTCCACGGCGACCTCACGGCCGCTGTGGGGGACAACGCGCTCGCCGTGGCGGGCTACGCCCTCTTCGCCGTCCTGTGGGTCGTATGGGCCGTACGGGCGGCACGGGGACTGCCGGTGCGGATCGATCTCGGACGCCCCCACCGGTGGGCCGTGGGCGCCGTGGTGCTTGTCTTCACGGTTGTCCGGAACCTGCCCCCAGGTGGCTGGCTCCACCCTTGATCAACAGTATGTGTCCAGGTAGTGGGACCGGCGTCAACCGGATGCGAGCCCTTCGCCCTCCTCCGGATATCATCGCTGTGACCAGTGGATTGCCCTCGGGGGCAATCAGCTTCCACCGCTCCACCGTCAGGAAGGGGGCCGCTCGCGTGAGTGTGCTCGACGAGATCATCGACGGAGTCCGTGCCGACCTCGCGGAGCGGCAGGCGCACGTCAGCCTCGACGAGCTCAAGGAGCGCGCGGCCAAGGCACCCGCCGCCAAGGACGGGGTGGCCGCCCTGCGCGGCGACGGCGTCAAGGTGATCTGCGAGGTCAAGCGCTCCAGCCCGTCCAAGGGCGCGCTCGCCGCGATCGCCGACCCGGCCGGCCTCGCCGCCGACTACGAGGCGGGCGGCGCCGCCGTCATCTCCGTACTGACCGAGCAGCGCCGTTTCGGCGGTTCGCTCGCCGACCTGGAGGCCGTACGCGCCAAGGTCGACATCCCGATCCTGCGCAAGGACTTCATCGTCACCTCGTACCAGCTGTGGGAGGCCAGGGCGTACGGCGCCGACCTCGCGCTGCTGATCGTGGCCGCCCTGGAGCAGCCCGCCCTCGAGTCGCTCATCGAGCGCGCGGAGTCCATCGGGCTCACGCCGCTCGTCGAGGTGCACGACGAGGACGAGGTCGAGCGCGCCGTGGACGCGGGCGCCCGCATCATCGGCGTGAACGCGCGCAACCTCAAGACGCTCAAGGTCGACCGCGACACGTTCCAGCAGGTCGCTCCGGAGATCCCCGACCACATCGTCAAGATCGCCGAGT
Source organism: Streptomyces sp. NPDC055955 (assembly GCF_042270245.1). NCBI lineage: Bacteria > Bacillati > Actinomycetota > Actinomycetes > Kitasatosporales > Streptomycetaceae > Streptomyces > Streptomyces sp. NPDC055955. The sequence goes on along the minus strand of NZ_JBHJYS010000017.1, from coordinate 105,499 downwards.
CGGGCGTGCGCGGCCCGCACGACCTCATCGCGTACGCCAACGCCGGCGCCGACGCCGTCCTCGTGGGCGAGTCCCTGGTGACCGGCCGCGACCCGCGCACCGCGGTCTCCGACCTGGTCGCCGCGGGCGCCCACCCCGCCCTGCGCCACGGCAGGAGCTGACCTCCCCGATGGCCATCGCCGCTCGCCTCGCACCCGGCTGCCGCCCCCGCGGCTGCCGGGCGCCGGCGCGGCGTGTGCACGGGCGCCGGGTGCGTTACGTCATCGGTGACGAGCCGGGTCAGGTCAACGGGATGCGATGGTGCTGCGCCCCATAAGGGGCGCGGGGAACGGCGCGGGCGGCCACAGGCGGCCCGCTGCACACACGTGACCCTGCCCCCATGGCGCGTAGTGTCCACACCGCTCACACCATGAGGTTTCGCATGCCCAGCAACTTCTTCATTCCCGATCCCGAGGGCCAGGTTCCCACCACTGAGGGGTACTTCGGCGCGTTCGGCGGCAAGTTCATCCCGGAGGCGCTCGTCGCCGCCGTCGACGAGGTCGCCGTCGAGTACGACAAGGCCAAGAACGACCCGGCCTTCGCCGCCGAGCTCGACGACCTGCTCGTCAACTACACGGGACGGCCCAGCTCCCTCACCGAGGTGCCCCGGTTCGCCGAGCACGCCGGTGGCGTCCGGATGTTCCTCAAGCGCGAGGACCTCAACCACACCGGCTCGCACAAGATCAACAACGTGCTCGGCCAGGCGCTGCTCACCAAGCGCATGGGCAAGACCCGCGTCATCGCCGAGACCGGCGCCGGCCAGCACGGCGTGGCCACCGCCACCGCCTGCGCCCTCTTCGGCCTCGAGTGCACCATCTACATGGGCGAGATCGACACCGAGCGCCAGGCGCTCAACGTGGCGCGCATGCGGATGCTCGGCGCCGAGGTCGTCGCCGTGAAGTCCGGCAGCCGCACCCTCAAGGACGCCATCAACGAGGCGTTCCGCGACTGGGTCGCCAACGTCGACCGTACGCACTACCTCTTCGGGACCGTCGCGGGACCCCACCCCTTCCCGGCGATGGTCCGCGACTTCCACCGCGTCATCGGCGTCGAGGCCCGCCGCCAGATCCTGGAGCGCGCCGGACGCCTGCCCGACGCGGCCGTGGCCTGCGTCGGCGGCGGCTCGAACGCCATCGGCCTCTTCCACGCCTTCATCCCCGACGCCGGCGTGCGCCTCATCGGCTGCGAGCCGGCCGGTCACGGCCTCGAGACCGGCGAGCACGCCGCGACGCTGACGGCGGGCGAGCCCGGCATCCTGCACGGCTCGCGGTCGTACGTCCTCCAGGACGACGAAGGACAGATCACCGAGCCGTACTCGATCTCGGCGGGCCTCGACTACCCGGGCATCGGCCCGGAGCACGCCTTCCTCAAGGACAGCGGCCGCGGCGAGTACCGCGCGGTCACCGACGACGCCGCCATGCAGGCCCTGCGCCTGCTCTCGCGCACCGAGGGCATCATCCCGGCCATCGAGAGCGCCCACGCGCTCGCCGGAGCCATCGAGGTCGGCAAGGAGCTCGGCAAGGACGGTCTGGTGATCGTCAATCTGTCCGGGCGCGGCGACAAGGACATGGACACGGCCGCCCGCTACTTCGGCCTGTACGACACCGACGCCGCCGTCGCGGCGGACGCGGCCGGTTCCGGCGCGGAGATCGAGGGAGACGCCAAGTGAGCGGCAACGTCCAGCTGTTGAACGACACCCTCGCCGGCGCGCGCGCCGAGGGTCGCTCCGCCCTCATCGCCTACCTCCCGGCCGGGTTCCCGACCGTGGAGGGCGGCATCGAGGCGATCAAGGCCGTCTTCGACGGCGGCGCCGACGTCGTGGAGGTCGGGCTGCCGCACAGCGACCCCGTCCTCGACGGACCCGTCATCCAGACCGCGGACGACATCGCGCTGCGCGGCGGCGTCCGGATCGCCGACGTCATGCGCACGGTCCGCGAGGCCCACGCGGCGACCGGCAAGCCGGTCCTCGTCATGACGTACTGGAACCCCATCGACCGCTACGGCGTCGAGCGGTTCACCGCCGAGCTCGCCGAGGCGGGCGGCGCGGGCTGCATCCTGCCCGACCTGCCCGTCCAGGAGTCGGCGACCTGGAGGGAGCACGCGGACAAGCACGGCCTCGGGACCGTCTTCGTCGTCGCTCCCAGCAGCAAGGACGAGCGCCTCGCGACGATCACCGCCGCGGGCTCCGGCTTCGTGTACGCCGCCTCCCTGATGGGCGTCACCGGCACCCGCGAGTCCGTCGGCAACCAGGCCCAGGACCTCGTGCGCCGCACCAAGGCCACCACCGACCTGCCGGTCTGCGTCGGCCTCGGCGTCTCGAACGCGAAGCAGGCGGCCGAGGTCGCCGGGTTCGCCGACGGGGTCATCGTGGGCTCGGCTTTCGTGAAGCTGATGCTCGACGCGCAGGACGAGCCCGCCGGGCTCGCCGCCGTGCGGGCTCTCGCGGCGGACCTCGCGGACGGGGTGCGCGGCAAGGCGTGACCATGACGTCACAGCCCAGCGCGTCGTAACCCGTATGGGTGGACCTGGGACCGGGGAGGCACGCTCGTGCCTCCCCGGTTCGTTTGGCGGGTGTGAGCGAGAAGAACCGTGAGGGAAAGCGCACCGCCCGTGACCGGCTGGCGGAGGAGCGCGAGAAGCAGAGATCCAAGGACAGGCGCCGCAGGGGCTTGATCGTGGGGGGAGCCGTCGTGGGTGTCCTCGCGCTGGCCGCCGTGATCGGCGTGATCGCGGCGAATTCCGGTGACGACAAGACTGCCGCCTCGGGTCCCGTCGTCGCCCCGCAGGGCGCGGTCGGCAAGGACAGCCTCGCGATTCCGGTCGGCAAGGACAGCGCGAAGTCGACACTCACGGTGTGGGAGGACTTCCGCTGCCCCGCGTGCAAGGCCTTCGAGGACGCCTACCGCACGACGATCCACGAGCTGACCGACTCCGGACAGCTCAAGGTCGAGTACCACCTGGTCACGCTCATCGACAAGAACATGGGCGGTACCGGTTCCCTGCGGGCGGCGAACGCGGCGGCGTGTGCCCAGGACGCCGGGAAGTTCACCCCGTTCCACGACGTCCTGTACGAGAACCAGCCCCCGGAGACCAGCGACGCCTTCGCCGACAACGGCAAGCTGATCGATCTGGCCGGCAAGGTCGGCGGCCTCGTGACGCCGGACTTCAGGAAGTGTGTCGACGGCGGCAGCCACGACAGCTGGGTCAAGAAGTCGAACCTGGCGTTCCAGGCCGGCGGCTTCCAGGGCACGCCGACGGTGCTCCTGAACGGGAAGAACGTGTTCGGTGACCAGGCGAACCCGCTGACCCCCGCGAAGCTGAAGCAGATGGTGCAGGCGGCCGACAAGTCGTAGGAGAGGCCGCAGACGCGAGGGTCTCGTTATGGACCCGTAGCCGGGCTGGTTGCCGCCGCCACGGCCCGGCACGGTAGCGTCGACATTGCCATGACTCTTGCCTTCATCCCCAGCCCGGCTCACGGAGTGGTCTATCTCGGACCCATTCCGCTGCGCGGCTACGCGTTCTGCATCATCATCGGCGTCTTCGTGGCCGTCTGGCTCGGCAACAAGCGCTGGATCGCCCGCGGCGGGCGATCCGGCACCGTTGCCGACATCGCGGTCTGGGCCGTGCCGTTCGGCCTCGTCGGCGGCCGGCTCTATCACGTGATCACGGACTACGAGCTGTACTTCAGCGAGGGCCGTGACTGGGTGGACGCCTTCAAGATCTGGGAGGGCGGCCTCGGGATCTGGGGTGCCATCGCGCTCGGCGCGGTGGGCGCGTGGATCGGGTGCCGCAGGCGCGGCATCCCGCTCCCCGCCTACGCCGACGCCATCGCGCCCGGCATCGCCATCGCGCAGGCCATCGGCCGCTGGGGCAACTGGTTCAACCAGGAGCTGTACGGCAAGCCCACCGACCTGCCGTGGGCCCTGAAGATCACGTCGTCGGCGGACGGGCGCGTGCCGGGCACGTACCACCCGACCTTCCTGTACGAGTCCCTGTGGTGCATCGGTGTCGCGCTGCTCGTGATCTGGGCGGACCGCCGCTTCAAGCTCGGCCACGGGCGGGCCTTCGCGCTCTACGTCGCCGCGTACTGCGTGGGCCGCTTCTGGATCGAGTACATGCGCGTCGACGACGCCCACCACATCCTCGGCCTGCGGCTCAACGACTGGACCGCGATGGGTGTCTTCCTGCTCGCGGTGATCTACATCGTGATCTCGGCGAAGGTCCGCCCCGGCCGCGAAGCGATCGTGGAGCCGGGCGCCGGTGACGATGACACGGCCAAGGCCAAGGGCGACGACACCGAGCCCCTGGACAAGGCTGAGGTCGAGGTGGAGACCAAGTCGGCGGACAAGACCGTGGCCGAGGCTGAGGACAAGGCAGCGGGTGACGATGCCGGGTCCACCGAGGACCGGGCCGCCGAAAGGAACGAGGCCAACGGTGAGGCGGGGGCCACGGCGGCCGGGAAGAGCTAGCTGAGCCTCGCCCCCACCCGTCGACGGGGGCGCCGGATCGAATCGATCCGGCGCCCCCGTCGCTGCGTCCCGGTCAGCCCCCGCGACGGCGTGACGCCAGCGCGAGGACCCGGCGCGCGTCCGACACGATCGCCGCGTCGACGAAGCGGCCGTCGGGCAGTGCCAGGGCCCCCGCCTCCGTGGCGGCGGCGCCGACGACCTCCGTGGCCGCGTCGACCTCCGCCGCCGTCGGCAGGAACGCAGCCTCGATGACGGGGAGCTGGCGGGGGTGGATCGCCATACGGCCGAAGAAGCCGAGCGCCCGGCCGTGGGAACAGGAGCGGGCCAGGCCCACCGTGTCGCGGACGTCCGGGTAGACGGACTGTGGCGGCGGGGGCAGCGCCGCGGCCCGCGCGGCGACGACCGCCCGCCCGCGTGGCCACGCCAGACCCTCGCCGTTCGCCACCCCGAGCTCCGCCCGCAGATCCGCCTCGCCCAGCGCGATGCCCCGTACGCCGGGATGCCGCGCGATCTCGTACGCCTGCTCGACGCCGAGCGCCGACTCCAGGAGGGCGTACAGGGGCGGCACCTCGACCGACCAGTCCGAGACTCGGTCCAGGTCGGCGGGGCCGTGGACCTTGGGAAGACGAAGGGCGTCGAGGCCCGGGAGCGGGGTGAGGCGCCTGATCTCGGATTCGGCGCGCGGCGAGTCCAGCGTGTTGACCCTCACATGTACCGGCACCGGGTGTTTCTCGGCGAGCAGCTCGGCGGTCGCGTCGAGGGCGTACGCCTTGCGGTCGGGCGCGACCGCGTCCTCCAGGTCGATCAGGACCACGTCGGCGCCGGAGTCGAGCGCCTTCGCCACGACCTCAGGCCGGTCGCCCGGGGCGTAGAGCCAGGTCAGGAACGTCTCGTAGGACTGGGCGGTCACAGCGCGCCCGCCTCGCGAAGGGTGGTGATCTCCCAGGGGGTCAGACCGAGGCCCGTGAGGATCTCGTCCGTGTCGGCACCGTGGGGGCGGCCGGCCCACTTGATGGCGCCGGGGGTCTCGGAGAGGCGGAACAGCACGTTCTGCATCCTGACCGTGCCCAGCTCCGGGTCGGGCACCTCGGTGATCGATTCGAGCGCCTGGTACTGCTCGTCCTCCATCACGTCGCGGATGTCGAAGACCGGGGCGATGGCGGCCTCGGCCTTCTCGAAGGCCGCGAGGACGTCGTCCCGCGAGTGCCGGGCGATCCAGGAGCCGACCGCCGTGTCGAGCTCGTCGGCGTGGCCAGCGCGCCCCGAGCCCGTCTCGAACCACGGCTCGTCGATCAGCTCGGGGCGGCCGACCAGGCGCATCACGCGCTCGGCGATCGACTGGGCGGACGTGGACACCGCCACCCACTTGTCGTCGCTGGTGCGGTAGGTGTTGCGCGGGGCGTTGTTCGTGGACCGGTTCCCGGTGCGCGGCTGTACGTAGCCGAGCTGGTCGTACCAGATGGGCTGCGGGCCGAGGACCGTCAGCATCGGTTCGATGATCGCCATGTCGACGACCTGGCCCCGCCCCGTTTGCTCGCGGCCCTGGAGCGCGGCCATCACCGCGTACGACGTGGAGAGGGCGGCGATCGAGTCCGCGAGGCCGAACGGCGGGAGTGTCGGGGGGCCTTCGGGCTCGCCCGTGAGCGCGGCGAAGCCGCTCATCGCCTCCGCGATGGTGCCGAATCCGGGGCGCCGCGAGTACGGCCCGAACTGGCCGAAGGCGGTGACGCGGGTGAGCACCAGGCGCGGGTTGGCGGCGTTCAGCTCCTCCCAGCCGAGGTTCCACTTCTCCAGGGTGCCGGGACGGAAGTTCTCGATCAGTACGTCCGCGTCCGCGACCAGCTTGAGGAGGATCTCCCGGCCGCCCGGGGTGGAGAGATCGAGCGTGATGTTCCGCTTGTTGCGGCCGAGGAGTTTCCACCACAGGCCGACGCCGTCCTTCGACGGGCCGTGGCCTCGGGACGGGTCCGGTTTGCGGGGGTGCTCGACCTTGATCACGTCGGCGCCGAAGTCGCCCAGCATGGTCGCGGCGAGCGGGCCGGCGAAGAGGGTGGCCAGGTCGAGTACGCGCAGGCCCTGCAAGGGGGCGGGGTGCCGGGGGGTGCTCGGTGCGGGTGCAGGTGTGCTGGGCGTGGGGGTGGCGGTGTGCTGGTCGTGATCGGAATTCATGTGCGGGCCTCCTGGGTGAGCCTGGCCAGTTCGTCGAAGCCGATCCCGTCGAAGTCGGCGACCGAGGTCGCCAGACGGTTCTTGAGCGGGGTGGTCCAGCGGTCGTCGATCGCGTCGGGGGAGCCGGCGAGGAGGCCGGCGATCGCACCGGCCGTCGCGCCGTTCGAGTCGGTGTCCCAGCCACCCGACACCGCACGGCAGATGGACCCCGTGAAGTCGCCGTCGGCGTGGGTGAGGGCGGCGGCGAGGAGCGCCGCGTTGGGCAGGACGTGCACCCAGTGGTGGTCGTGGGCGTAGCGGGCGTGGAGCGTGTCGACCACGGAGGCGAAGCCGGCCGGGGTGCCGGTGGGCTCGGCGCGGGCCGTCTCGATGCCGAAGCGGATCGCCTGGGCGTAGCGCGAGTCGGTTGGGATCACGCAGAGGCCGGCGTCGAGGGCGGTGTGGACGGTGGGGGCGGTGAGCGTGGTGCGGTGTGGTGTCGCGGTGGGGGGCGTGGTGACGGTCGGTGCTGCCGCGTGGGCGATGGCCGCCGCTACGAACATCTCTCCGTAGACGCCGTTCGCCGTGTGCGTCAACGTCGCGTCCGTGTGCGCCAGTTCGGCCGCCCGGACGGGGTCGCCGGGGTTCGTCCAGCCGAAGACGTCCGCGCGGATCTGGGCGCCGATCCACTCCCGGAACGGGTTGCGGTGCACGGCCGTGTCCGGGGGCTCGATGCCGTCCAGGAGATTGCGGTACGCGATGCGCTCGGCGGTGAACGTGCGGCCCGCCGGCAACTCGTCGAGCCACAACCGTGCCACGTCCGCCGTGGTGAAACCGGCGCCGTGGCGCCGGAGCAGGAGCAGACCGAGGAGCGGGTAGTTGAGGTCGTCGTCCTCCGGCATGCCGTCGATGTTCTCGGCGAGGGAGGTGGGGCGGGAGCGACGGTTCCAGGGGTAGCGCTCCGCCACGTCCCGCGGGAGGTTCCGGTGTGTGAACCACGTGTTCAGGGGCCAGTTGGACGTGGACTGCGCGATGGCCCGGATGCCGTGCAGAGGGAGCTTCTCCACGGGCTTGCCCAGGAGGCAGCCGACCGCTCTGCCCAGCCAGGACGCGTGCAGGCCCTTCGTCCCGGGGGTCTGCGCGGGCGCCGCCGCCGGGCCCCCGCGTTCCCTTTCCTCGTGCGCCGGACGGGCCGGCCGGGGGGTGAGCTGCTTGATCTCCGGCAAGGAGGTCGGTTCCAGTGCCCTCAGGGGGCTCTGTGCCGAGGCCAGTTCGTCCAGGAGCGTGTTCGCCAGTGCTCGTAGCCCTGGGTCCTGGGGTGGCGGTGACGCGCCCGCGCGCTCGGGGGGCGGGAGGCCGCCCGCCTCGCGCCAGCGGCGCTCCACCCCGCTCGCGTCCCGGCCGTCCTGCGCCGCCTGGCGCAGCTCGTGGCCCAGCAGGTCCTCGGGCTGGACCCAGGTGAGGCGCAGCATCACGACCCCGCGGTCGCGGTGAGTTCGGCGAACGCCGCCTCGTGGGACCGGCGGCGGGTCATGTCCTTGGCGAACACCTCGCGCGTGACCCGGGCCAGCGAGGCCGCCGGTGCGCGCAGGTCGAGTCTGCTCGCGCGAGCCACCTCCCCGCTCCACTCCTGTGGCACCGCCGACTCCCCGTACAGCGCGCCCACGATCGCTCCGCTCATCGTCGCGATCGAGTCGCAGTCACGGCCGTAGTTGACCGAACCGAGGACCGTCTGCCGGAAGTCGCCCTGCCCGACCAGGAGCATCCCGAGCGCGATCGGCAGCTCCTCGATCGCGTGCAGCCGGGACGGGCGGCGTGCCCCGAGCGACGGTTTGCGGTAGTCCGGACCGACCGTGTCGAACGGCGTGACCGCCTCCCGCAGCGGTCCCAGAGCGTCCTCGAAGTCCGTGTGCCCGCACGCCACTTCGCACACCGCTTCGATCGCGGACCTCGTGCCGTCCTTCGCGAGAGCCAGCGCCTCCTCGACCACCGACTCCGGCGTCGCGTCCGGCCTGAACGCCGCGGCGACCGCCGCCGCGAAGACGCCCGCCGCCTCCCTGCCGTACGACGACTGGTGCGCGCCCGCGACGTCGAGGGCCTCCTCGTACGCCCTGCCGGGGTTGCCCGCGTTCACCGCTCCGACGGGAGCCATGTACATCGCCGCGCCGCAGTTGACGATGTTGCCCACACCCGCCTCGCGCGGGTCCACATGGCCGTAGTGGATGCGCGCCACGATCCATTTCTCGGCCAGGAAGATCCGCTGGAGGGGGAGCGCCTCCGCCTCCAGCTCCGGGATCCAGCGGGTGTTGGTGATCAGGTCGGGGACGAGGTGGTCCGCGACCGCGTACGCGTCCAGGTGGTCCCGCACGCTCTCGTAGACCCTGATCAGCGCGTGCGTCATCAAGGTGTCGTCGGTGACGTGGCCGTCGCCCTTGTGGTACGGGGCGATCGGGCGCGCCGTGCGCCAGTCGTCCTTGTGGAACGGCTCCACGATGCCGCGGACCCGGCCGCCGTGGCGCTCCACGATCGCCTCCGGCGTCCAGCCCTCCACCGGGCCGCCGAGCGCGTCGCCCACCGCCGCGCCGAGCAGCGCTCCGGTGGTGCGGTCCTCGAGGGAACGGGGGGTCGGAGTCGGGGTGGAGGTTCGCTTCGGGGCGGGGGTGGCCGTTGTGGGGGTGGTCATCAGAGGCCTTTCGGTGTGGTTGCTGCCCGGGTCAGGTCTGCTGCGATGTCCACGAGGTCCGTTCCCGCCAGGCGCGGCAGTGCGCAGCCCGCGAGCCTGCGGCAGGCGTCCCGCCAGCTCGCCGGGAGCGTGTCGGCGCCGCCGATCGCCCCGGTCAGCGCGCCCGCCAGCGCCGGGGCCGAGTCCGCCACCCGCGACAGGCACGCCGCCGTGGGCACCGCCTCCGTCACGTTGCCGCCGGCCGCGGTCGCCACGGCCAGGGCCACCGGGACCGTTTCCGCCGCCGCGATGCCGTAGCTGTAGACGTGGTCGACGATCTCGTGCTCCAGAACCGGGACCAGCGCGAACGCGTTTCCCGGCAGGCCGGGGCGGGCCGCGGCCGCCCGTCGTGCCAGATCCACCGCGTGCAGCGCGTTACGGCGGATCTCGGTTCCCTCGGGGAGCTGGGCCAGCGCGGCGTCCACGCAGGCGTCCACCGCGGCCCCGCCCAGCGCTGTCGCCACGGCGGCCGCGACGGCTCGGGCGCCGTGCACTCCGTCGCCGTCCTGGGTGTACCGGGCGTCGAACTCCGCCAGTTCCGCCGCGAGGTCGGGAGCGCCCGGATGGACCACGGCCAGTACCGCCGCGCGTACGCAGGCCGCGTCGTCGAAGTAGTGCGGGTTGTCGTGTCCTGTGGCCGGGGGGCTCAGGCCCGCCGCCAGGTTGCCCAGGCCCGCTCGCACGGAGATGCGTGCCCGCATCGGCATGCGCGCCGACTCGATCTCGTCCGCGCGGGCCGTTGCCGCGGCCACCTCGGCGGCGAGGGTGCTCCAGGCGAGCGTGAGCGCCTTGCGCACCTGGTCGTCCGGGGCGAGGTCCGTGCTCGGGGCTCTCGCCGCGGTGGCTTTCAGGATCGAGGCCGCCGTGAACGCCGCCCATTCCGCGTCGTCCGACGGGCCCAGGCGCAGGGGTTCCGGGGGCTGGTTGAGCGCGATCGGTACGGGGAGCGTCGTCGTCGCGTTCTGCTCCGCGAACGTGTCCAGTTCCCGGGTCAGGCGGCGGGTCCAGTCGGGGAGGCGGGCGGCGCGGTGCCGGCCCGACGGCCAGCCCGCGGCGTCGCCTGCGGCGATGCCGAGCAGAAGGCCCTCGATGCGGCGGGGGGTGGTGGGGGGTGCGGGGGCGCGGGGTTTCGTTTCGGGTGTGACCGTGGGGGACGTCATGGTGTGCGGGCCTCTCCGGGGCGGGCTGTCGGGCGCGGGCCTGTTCTCGGCTTGTGGCTCGCGCCCGTGGCGGGTGCGGGGCCGGGCCGGTATGTCCGTCCTCGCTCGGACGGTTCGGCGTCGGGTTTCGTACGCGTCGGTGGTGTGCGCCGGCTCTGGGCGGACGTACCGGCCGGGCCCCTCCCGTTCGGGCGCGGGTGCCGGTGCGTCGGGGCCGGGGTCCGTCGGGCCCTCTGCGCGGGCGGGTGCCGGGGCTCTCAGGCGGTGTACGTGGGTGGGGGGCGGGGGCCCGAGCCCGTGTACGTGGGTGGGGGCGGGGTGGTGGGGTGTCACGGTGCGGCTCCCTCCGGGGGCGAGGGTCTGGGGGTCAAGGTGTCGGCGATGTCCAGGATGTGACGTCCCGTCATCGAGGGGAGGCAGCTGCCTCGCACCGGGCCGATCGTCGTCGCCCAGTCGGCGGGGATCGTTCGTTCGCCGCGCAGCGCGCCGGCCAGGGCGCCCGCCACCGCGGCCGTGGTGTCCGCGTCCCGGCCCATGTTCACCGCCATCAGGACCGACTCCCTGAACTCGCCCCGGGCCGCGGCGAACGCGCCGAAGGCCAGGCCCACCGCCTCGGGGGCCAGGTCCGGCCAGGGGTAGCCGCCGATCACCACGGCCCGGCGCACCGCTCGTTCCATGGAGAGCTGGGTGCCTTCGGGGTCGCGTCGGGCGCTGCGGGCCGCCGCCACCGCGCGGTGCAGCGAACGTGCCGTCCAGGAGTCCTCGGGGATCACGGACAGAGCTGCCTGGACCACCGCGTCCGGGTTGTGGCTCACCATCGCCGCCGCGACCCCGGCCGCCACGGCCCGGCCTCCGAGGATGCCCTCCCCGTCGTGCGACACCGAGCCGTCCACCGCCACGAGACGTGCGGCCTCCGCCGGGCGGCCCGCCGCGTACACCCCGAACGGGGCCGCCCGCATGGCGAGTCCGTCGCTCCACGCGTGGCGGTGCTGCGCAGAGATGGGCGCCGCGAGGCCCCGGCGCAGGTTCTCCAGGGTTCCTCTCTCGCTGAAGCCCGCGCCCCGGAACGGGCCCTCGTCGCGGTCGGCGATCCAGGTGTGCCAGGCCGCCTCGACATGTCCCACGGTGAGCGCCGAGCCGTGGTCCGCGAGCAGCAGGCCCGAGAAGATCGCGTACTCGGTGTCGTCCGTGCCCGCCGGGTCCGACGAGACGAACCCCTCGATACGGCCCCATCGTTCGCGGATCTGCGACGGCTTCATGTTCTCGGCGGGCGCGCCGAGCGCGTCGCCCACCGCGAGGCCGAGCAGGGCTCCCCGGGCACGGTCCCGCAGGGAGATCGCGGCCGGCGGCTGGCGGTGCGGGACCGTGCCGAGCCTGCGGGGACCTTCCGCGCCCGGCGACGGATCGGGGTCGAGGTCGACGCTCATGGCGTGTTCGGGCTCTGCGAGGCGCGGTGGGCACTCATGTGGACCTCGTGTTCTCGGTCGGCGGTGCTGTGGATGCGCGGACCATCGCCACGTAGGCCGGGTTTCCGATGTCGGGCAGCGCGAAGGTGAGCTGCCGGCTCCTGCCGTCCTTGAGGGAGCGGGCCACGGCGTTGGGTACGTAGCCGAGTTCCGAGGCGGCGCGCTCCACCCGCTCGACGGTCTCCCGCCGGGCGCCCAGGCCGTTGAGGGCGCGGGAGACCGAGGCGATGGAGACCCCGGCCTGCCGCGCGATCGACACGATCGTCGGCTGGCCGCCGCCCGGCACCGGAGACATGGGATCGCTCCTCACCGCACTTGGAAACGTTTACAGGTGTTGCGGCGATGTTTCCCCCGTCCGTCAACGCTCAGATCATGTGATCCATCTCTCGGGTGACGGTGAGGGCCGTTCGAGCGGGTGGGCAAAGCGGTCGAAAGCCCTGGTAAGTACGGCCTTCCTTGCTGGCGGGGGCCCGGATCCGTGCGTACTTTCGACGGTGTTGAGGGGGGAGTCCGGGCCCGTGGGAACGCCGCGCGGCATCGGCTCCGTACGAGAGGAGCACAGGGCGACATGGCCATCATCGAGACCGAAGCGACGCTGCACGACGCGCACCGCGACAACCACACGCACCGCGACGTCAACGGTGGCTGGCTGCGCCCCGCGGTGTTCGGCGCGATGGACGGACTCGTCTCGAACCTGGCCCTGATGACCGGTGTCGCGGGCGGCGCCGTGTCGCAGCAGACGATCATCATCACCGGGCTCTCCGGCCTTGCCGCCGGCGCCTTCTCCATGGCCGCCGGCGAGTACACCTCCGTCGCCTCCCAGCGTGAGCTGGTCGAGGCCGAACTCGATGTCGAGCGACGGGAGTTGAAGAAGCACCCGGCGGACGAGGAGCGAGAGCTCGCCGACCTCTACATGTCCCGTGGTGTGGAGCCCGACCTCGCCCGGGAAGTCGCGCGTCAGCTGTCGAAGGACCCCGAGCAGGCCCTCGAGATCCACGCGCGCGAGGAGCTGGGTATCGATCCGGGCGACCTGCCGTCGCCGACCGTCGCCGCCGTCTCCTCCTTCGGGTCCTTCGCGCTCGGCGCCCTGCTTCCGCTGCTGCCCTATCTGCTCGGCGCGAGCGCCCTGTGGCCCGCGGTCCTGCTCGCGCTCGTCGGCCTCTTCGCCTGTGGGGCGATCGTGGCCAAGGTGACGGCGCGGTCCTGGTGGTTCAGCGGGGTGCGCCAGCTGGCTCTCGGTGGTGCCGCGGCGGGTGTGACGTATCTCCTGGGCAGCTTGTTCGGTACGGCCGTAGGATGACGCCGCAGTGATGGCTATACAGGTCTCTGTATAAGTAGTCGTTACTTGGCGGTTTCGATTGCTTGACGGCGGGGCATGAGCCGTAAGCGCTGCGGGCAATGACGCCCGCCTCGCTCATGGACCCGCGGACATCGATCTGCCCGTGAAGGTCCCCCACGACGCAGCCGTTCCGTCACCGGGAGCGGCACCGCCACACACTGCGCTGTCCGCATGATGAAACGCAGTGTCCGGTTCCCGAGAACCGATCCATCATGTAACTTGTTCGAAATTTGCACCCCCCAGCAGAGGGCCAACGTCGTCCCTCGGTAGATGTCATATGCCACGCAAAACGACGACGGGAGAGCCGATGCGCACGCCGCGCCAGCCGTCCCAGCACTCCATGTACCAGCCGTACATGGATGCTCGCCCTGCCGCCCAGGGTATGTACGACCCCCGCAACGAGCACGACGCCTGTGGCGTCGGCTTCGTGGCCACCCTCACCGGCGAGGCGAGCCACGCGCTGGTCGAACAGGCGCTCACGGTTCTGCGCAACCTGGAGCACCGAGGTGCCACCGGTTCCGAGCCCGACTCGGGTGACGGAGCGGGCATCCTGTCCCAGGTCCCGGACGCCTTCCTGCGCGCCGAGGTCTCCTTCGACCTTCCCGACGCCGGCGCGTACGCGGTCGGCATCGCCTTCCTGCCCGTCGACGAGGCCGACAACGCCGCCGCCGTCTCACAGATCGAGACGATCGCCGCCGCGGAGGGCCTCACCGTCCTCGGCTGGCGCGACGTGCCGGTCGCCCCGCAGCTCCTCGGCGCCACCGCCCGCTCGACGATGCCGGCCTTCCGCCAGATCTTCGTCTCGGACGCCGACGGCACCGCGAAGGACATCGCGCTCGACCGCAAGGCCTTCGTCCTGCGCAAGCGCGCCGAGCGCGAGGCCGGCGTGTACTTCCCGTCGCTCTCCGCCCGCACCATCGTCTACAAGGGCATGCTGACCACCGGCCAGCTCGAGCCCTTCTTCCCCGACCTGTCGGACCGCCGATTCGCGTCTGCGATCGCGCTCGTCCACTCGCGGTTCTCCACGAACACCTTCCCGAGCTGGCCGCTCGCGCACCCGTACCGCTTCGTCGCGCACAACGGTGAGATCAACACGGTCAAGGGCAACCGGAACTGGATGAAGGCGCGTGAGTCGCAGCTCGCCTCCGACCTGTTCGGCGCCGAGGACCTGTCACGGATCTTCCCCGTCTGTACGCCCGACGCCTCGGACTCCGCGTCCTTCGACGAGGTGCTCGAACTGCTGCACCTGGGCGGCCGCTCCCTGCCGCACAGCGTCCTGATGATGATCCCCGAGGCCTGGGAGAACCACGCCTCCATGGCGGCCGACCGCCGCGCCTTCTACCAGTTCCACTCCGCGATGATGGAGCCCTGGGACGGCCCGGCGTGCGTGACCTTCACCGACGGTACGCAGGTGGGTGCCGTTCTCGACCGCAACGGTCTGCGCCCCGGCCGTTACTGGGTCACCGACGACGGCCTCGTCGTCCTCGGCTCCGAGGTCGGTGTCCTCGACATCGACCCCGCGAAGGTCGTCCGCAAGGGCCGCCTCCAGCCCGGCAAGATGTTCCTCGTCGACACCGCCGAGCACCGCATCATCGAGGACGACGAGATCAAGGCCACCCTGGCCGCCGACAAGCCGTACGGCGAGTGGCTCGAGGCCGGCGAGATCGAGCTCGAGGACCTCCCCGAGCGCGAGCACATCGTCCACACCCACGCCTCGGTCACCCGCCGCCAGCAGACCTTCGGCTACACCGAGGAAGAGCTGCGCGTCATCCTCACGCCGATGGCCAAGACCGGCGGCGAGCCGCTCGGCTCCATGGGCACGGACTCGCCGATCGCGGCGCTCTCCGCCCGCCCGCGGCTGATCTTCGACTACTTCACCCAGCTGTTCGCGCAGGTCACTAACCCGCCGCTGGACGCCATCCGCGAGGAGCTCGTCACCTCGCTGCGCTCCACCCTCGGCCCGCAGGGCAACCTGCTCGAGCCGAGCGCGGCCTCCTGCCGGTCGGTCACCCTGCCCTTCCCGGTGATCGACAACGACGAGCTGGCCAAGCTCATCCACATCAACGCCGACGGCGACATGCCCG
This sequence comes from Streptomyces sp. NPDC055955, assembly GCF_042270245.1. Classification (NCBI taxonomy): domain Bacteria; kingdom Bacillati; phylum Actinomycetota; class Actinomycetes; order Kitasatosporales; family Streptomycetaceae; genus Streptomyces; species Streptomyces sp. NPDC055955. The sequence goes on along the minus strand of NZ_JBHJYS010000017.1, from coordinate 90,072 downwards.
GCATGAAGGCCGCGACCCTGTCCGGCCTGTACCGGGTCTCCGGCGGCGGCGACGCGCTCGCCGCCCGCATCGAGGAGATCTGCGCCGAGGCCGACGCCGCCATAGAGGCCGGCGCCCGCCTGATCGTGCTCTCCGACCGGCACTCCGACGCCGAGCACGCGCCGATCCCGTCGCTGCTGCTCACCGCGGCCGTCCACCACCACCTCATCCGTACGAAGCAGCGCACCGAGGTGGGCCTGCTCGTCGAGGCGGGCGATGTGCGCGAGGTCCACCACGTGGCCCTGCTCATCGGCTTCGGCGCCGCGGCCGTCAACCCGTACCTGGCCATGGAGTCCGTCGAGGACCTGGTCCGCGCCGGCACATTCCTGCCCGGTGTCGAGGCCGAGCAGGCCATCCGCAACCTGATCTACGCCCTCGGCAAGGGCGTCCTCAAGGTCATGTCCAAGATGGGCATCTCGACCGTCGCGTCCTACCGCGGTGCCCAGGTCTTCGAGGCCGTCGGCCTCGACGAGGCCTTCGTCGAGAAGTACTTCAACGGCACGGCCACGAAGATCGGCGGCGCCGGTCTCGACGTCATCGCCCAGGAGGTCGCCGCCCGCCACGCGAAGGCGTACCCGGCGAGCGGCATCGCGCCCGCGCACCGCGCCCTGGACATCGGTGGCGAGTACCAGTGGCGCCGCGAGGGCGAGCCGCACCTGTTCGACCCTGAGACGGTCTTCCGCCTCCAGCACGCCACGCGCAACCGGCGCTACGACATCTTCAAGAAGTACACCGGCCGTGTGAACGAGCAGTCGGAGCGTCTGATGACGCTGCGCGGACTCTTCGGGTTCAAGAGCGGCCGCGAAGCGATCTCCATCGACGAGGTCGAGCCGGTCAGCGAGATCGTCAAGCGGTTCTCCACGGGCGCCATGTCGTACGGCTCCATCTCCAAGGAGGCGCACGAGACCCTCGCCATCGCCATGAACCAGCTGGGCGCCAAGTCCAACACCGGTGAGGGCGGCGAGGACGCGGACCGGCTGTACGACCCGGCGCGCCGCTCCAGCATCAAGCAGGTCGCCTCCGGCCGCTTCGGTGTCACGAGCGAGTACCTGGTCAACGCGGACGACATCCAGATCAAGATGGCGCAGGGCGCCAAGCCCGGCGAGGGCGGCCAGCTGCCCGGCCACAAGGTCTACCCGTGGGTCGCCAAGACGCGTCACTCGACGCCGGGCGTCGGGCTCATCTCGCCGCCGCCGCACCACGACATCTACTCCATCGAGGACCTTGCCCAGCTGATCCACGACCTGAAGAACGCGAACCCGCAGGCGCGGATTCACGTGAAGCTGGTCTCCGAGGTCGGCGTCGGCACCGTCGCCGCGGGTGTTTCCAAGGCACACGCCGACGTGGTGCTCATCTCCGGCCACGACGGAGGTACGGGCGCCTCGCCGCTCACCTCCCTCAAGCACGCCGGCGGTCCCTGGGAGCTCGGTCTCGCCGAGACCCAGCAGACCCTGCTGCTCAACGGCCTGCGCGACCGCATCGTCGTCCAGACCGACGGCCAGCTCAAGACCGGCCGTGACGTCGTCATCGCCGCGCTGCTCGGCGCCGAGGAGTTCGGTTTCGCGACCGCGCCGCTCGTCGTCTCCGGCTGCGTCATGATGCGCGTCTGCCACCTGGACACCTGCCCGGTCGGCATCGCCACGCAGAACCCGGTCCTGCGCGACCGCTTCTCCGGCAAGGCCGAATTCGTCGTGAACTTCTTCGAGTTCATCGCCGAAGAGGTCCGCGAGATCCTCGCCGAGCTCGGCTTCCGCACCATCGAGGAGGCCGTCGGCCACGCCGAACTCCTCGACACCGAGCGGGCCGTGGACCACTGGAAGGCGCAGGGCCTCGACCTCGAGCCCCTCTTCTACGTCCCCGAGCTGCCCGAGGGCGCCGTGCGCCACCAGGTGATCACTCAGGACCACGGCCTGGAGAAGGCCCTGGACAACGAGCTGATCAAGCTGGCCGCCGACGCGCTCGCCGCGAACGCGCAGGCCGACGCCCAGCCGGTCCGCGCCCAGGTCGCGATCCGCAACATCAACCGCACGGTCGGCACCATGCTCGGCCACGAGGTGACGAAGAAGTTCGGTGGCGCGGGCCTGCCCGACGACACCATCGACATCACGTTCACCGGCTCCGCGGGCCAGTCGTTCGGCGCGTTCGTGCCGCGCGGTGTCACCCTGCGCCTGGAGGGCGACGCCAACGACTACGTCGGCAAGGGCCTGTCCGGCGGCCGCATCGTGGTCCGTCCGGACCGCGGCGCCGACCACCTCGCCGAGTACTCGACGATCGCGGGCAACACGATCGCGTACGGCGCCACGGGCGGCGAGCTCTTCCTGCGCGGCCGCACCGGTGAGCGCTTCTGCGTCCGCAACTCGGGCGCGACGGTCGTCTCGGAAGGCGTGGGCGACCACGGCTGCGAGTACATGACCGGCGGTCGCGCGGTCGTCCTCGGCGAGACCGGACGCAACTTCGCGGCCGGCATGTCCGGCGGCATCGCGTACGTCGTCGACCTGGACCTCGACAACGTGAACGCCGCGTCCCAGGCGGCGGTCGGTGTCCTGGACGACACCGACAAGCAGTGGCTGCACGACGTCGTGCGCCGCCACGCCGAGGAGACCGGCTCCACGGTCGCCGAGAAGCTCCTCGCGGAGTGGACGGTGGCGGTGGACCGCTTCAGCAAGATCATCCCCAGCACGTACAAGGCAGTGCTCGCCGCCAAGGACGCCGCCGAGCGAGCCGGACTCTCCGAGTCCGAGACCACCGAGAAGATGATGGAGGCGGCGACCAATGGCTGATCCCAAGGGCTTTCTCAACCATGGCCGCGAGGTCGCCAAGACCCGTCCGGTCGGCGAGCGCGTGCGGGACTGGAACGAGGTCTACGTTCCCGGCTCCCTGCTCCCCATCATCAGCAAGCAGGCCGGCCGCTGCATGGACTGCGGCATCCCGTTCTGCCACAACGGCTGTCCGCTCGGGAACCTGATCCCCGAGTGGAACGACTACGCGTACCGCGAGGACTGGTCGGCGGCGCAGGAGCGTCTGCACGCCACCAACAACTTCCCGGAGTTCACCGGCCGCCTCTGCCCGGCGCCCTGTGAGTCGGCGTGCGTGCTCGGCATCAACCAGCCGGCCGTCACCATCAAGAACGTCGAGGTCTCGATCATCGACCAGGCGTGGGACCGCGGCGACGTCGCGCCCCAGGCCCCGGAGCGCCTCTCCGGCAAGACCGTCGCCGTCATCGGCTCGGGCCCGGCGGGCCTCGCCGCCGCCCAGCAGCTGACGCGGGCCGGCCACACGGTCGCCGTCTACGAGCGCGCCGACCGCATCGGCGGCCTGCTCCGCTACGGCATCCCCGAGTTCAAGATGGAGAAGCGCCACATCAACCGCCGCATCGAGCAGATGCGCGCGGAGGGCACCAAGTTCCGTACGGGCGTGGAGATCGGCCGCGACATAGACGCCGCGAAGCTGCGCAAGCGCCACGACGCCGTGGTCATCGCCGCCGGCGCCACGACGGCCCGTGACCTGCCGGTCCCGGGGCGTGAACTCAAGGGCGTCTACCAGGCGATGGAGTACCTGCCCCTGGCCAACAAGGTCCAGGAGGGCGACTACGTCACCACGCCCGTCTCCGCCGAGGGCAAGCACGTCGTCGTCATCGGCGGCGGCGACACCGGCGCGGACTGCGTGGGCACCGCCCACCGCCAGGGTGCGGCCTCGGTCACGCAGCTGGAGATCATGCCGCGTCCGGGCGAGGACCGGAACGCGGGCCAGCCCTGGCCGACGTTCCCCATGCTCTACAAGGTGACGTCCGCGCACGAGGAGGGCGGCGAGCGGGTCTACTCCGTCTCGACCACCCACTTCGAGGGCGACGAGGACGGCAACGTCCAGTACCTGCACCTCGTCGAGGTGGAGTTCATCGACGGCAAGCTGACGCAGAAGCCGGGCACGGAGCGCAGGATCCCCGCCCAGCTGGTCACGCTCGCGATGGGCTTCACGGGCACGGACCAGGAGAACGGCCTCGTCTCCCAGTTCGCCCTGGAGCTCGACGCGCGCGGCAACGTGGCGCGCGACGACGAGTTCCAGACCAACGTCCCCGGCGTCTTCGTCGCCGGTGACGCGGGCCGCGGCCAGTCACTCATCGTGTGGGCCATCGCGGAGGGCCGCTCGGCCGCCCGCGGGGTCGACCGCTTCCTGACCGGAGCCAGCGAACTGCCGGCCCCGATCCGCCCGACGGACCGCTCCCTGACCGTCTGACCGACGCGACGGCGGCCTGACGGCCCAACAAAGACGTCCCGTACAAAGGCGTACGGAACTGAGCGCGACGCTCGCCCGAACTGTCCCCGACCGGACGCCTGGGCGGGCGTCGCGGTGCGTCCGCGGTGGCTGCGGCCCTAAGAACTGGGTGCCACCCAGGTCGTGATGACCGCGACGGCCACAGACACGACTCCGGCGAGAGCGAGTCGGCGGGTCCACTCGACCAGACGCCAGATTCGCCTGGTGCGCAGGACCTCCGCCTCCAGGAACCGTCCCGGCTCGCTCCAGGTCTCCTCGCCCGGGCGCCCGTCGGTGGCGAGCACTCCGAGCCAGGACGCGGCGATCAGCGTCACGAAACCGGCGATGAGCAGGCCCACGACCGTCCAGCGCGCGACGCTGTCCAGCTTGCTCAGGTCCTCCTGTCCCTTGAGGACGAAGACGGCGGTCAACACGGCGGTCAGGGACGAGAGGAAGTTGCGGTAGCCCTCGGCCTGCTGCCGGGCGATACGCAGCTGCTCGTGCGGATCGCCCTGCGCCTCGATCCTGCGCTCGGCTTCGCGCAGCTCACGCTGCGTGAAGTCCATCAGGAACCCCCGTCCGGAGTGATGACTGCGGTCGGCGGGTCCGCGAGCCGCAGCCAGGCACCGCAGCCTTCTGTCGCCTCCGCCGGCCGCGGGAAGTGGTAACTGTCGCAGCGGCAGCGCGTTTGCCAGACACCGCCACCCGGAGGCTTCCTGCGGCCGAGGAATCCGCTGCCCTTGGGAACCGCGGGCTGTTGGTGCCTGAAGGTGTGGGACATGGCGCAGCCGCACACGGGGCAATGACCGCTCGCCTCCAGGAGCACACGCCCGTCGGACTCGTGGCGCGTCCAGGAGAAGGTGACTTCACCAGGATGGGGCTCTTCTCGGTACTGCACAGTGGCTTCCTTCACTCGGGCCGGGCTCTGCCGGACAAGGACAGGCCGAAGAGTCTGGAGTAGAGACGAAGACGCGTGCGCACTTCCTCCTCGGACAGGTCCGTCTCCTGCGCGCACAGGCTCACGTGTTCCGCCGTAACGGGAAAGGCCAGCGCCGGTACACGGCCGGTGAGTTGCTCGCTCAGGATCAGCACGTCCCGCCAGTCGGGGGTGAGCACTGCCTCCTGAGGGTCGGGGGCAGGGACGGTGACCGTCAGGCCGAGGCGGCGGAAGGGAGCGTAGCGGTCGTACGTCTTCCCGAGTGTCCAGCCGAACCGGCCCGCGACGCGGACGAGTTCGAGGGGCCCGAGGACGTGGTCGGCGCCTAGGAGGCCCTTGTCGAACGCGGCGAGGTCGAAGCGGTCGGGGCGCAGCCCGTCCAGGAACGCGGCATCAGGACCCTCGATGGTGCCCGGCGGCCTCGGCGCACCGATGACGGCAAAAGTGGCGATTCGTCGGGCGCTGGTGCCGAGTGGTGTGTGGCTGAGCTGAGCGTGGCGCAGGAGGTCCAGGATGGTGAGCTTCTCGCGGAGGCGGAACGCCGCGTCGTCACCCGTGTCCTCGGCTTTGAGGAGCAGGACATCGATGACGGTGGCCTGCAAAGTGCGGACCGCGTCGGGAACTGGCACGACGTCCAAGGGGATCGCCGTATCGATCTTCTTGATGGCATCGGCGACCTCGCCGAGCGTGCAGTCCTCCATGGCAGTCATTGCCCACAGGTAGACGAGCGAGACACCGTCCTCGTCGAAGTCGCCATTGACCTCCAGGTATTGGCCGCTGTGCGCCGTTCCCACGCTGGGCTGGGCAATGAGGAATTTGCTGCGGGCAGAGGCCTGCAGGTTCAGCGCGGCGGCGTCGTCGCAGCGATCCCAGCGGATCAGATCGCAAGCGTCGAGCGCGGTGACGGCTCGCTGGAACTCGTCTGGTTCGGCGTCCCCGTACTCCTGGAAGGCGCCGATCAGTTCCCATGGCCTGAACCGGCGCGGCGCCCTGTGACGCTGCCATCGGTCGATGGTTCTCGAGACCCAGTAGGGAACCCGCCAGTCGGTCGCCTCGGCGGGGATGTCCGGTGCGCGCACACCGGTGACGGATGTCGCGTCGGCGATGCGTTTGGCGACGTTGCCGGGGGAAGCCGAAAGGCGTTGGGCGATGACCAGGACCTCGGGCAGCGTGATGCTTTCCTCGTGCCACGGTGGCGCGTGGTCGCTGTCGACAGAGAGCAGGAGCCGCTGCCCCGTCGACAGGGCACGTTGTTGCTTCGCGGCCGGTGAAGGCTCGCATTCGTATGAGAACCCGAGGGGCCCGAGCCGGTCGAGGCGACGGGTGATCTCCTCGACGGAGAACGGCGCGTCCGACCGGTGCAAGAGGTCGACGGGCCCCACCCTGCCGGGCAGCCAGGAGAGGTCGGCGGTGGCTTCCACCGGGTCATCCCGGCCGATGGCGAGTCGTCCGGCCTCCTGCGGGGTGATGCGGGTGGTGGCCAGTGCAGCGTCGAGTTCGGGCGGTGACGGTAGCTCGGGGTGGAACTCCCTCAGCCGTACCAGGCGCTCGGCCACCTTTCCCAAAGGCATGTCGTGCTGGGCCGAGACGACGAGTGTGGCTGCGTGCTCAGCCGGTGGCCTGCGGTGCTCGCCGTCCGTGGCACGCGGGTCGGCGGCCTTGAGGTGGGCGGCGAGGAGATCGGCGAGCGCGAGGTCCGCTCTCTGATCGCGCAGCGCCCGGAGGTCCGGGGCCGCGGGGACTTGGATGCCCATGATGGAGTACTTGCGTAGTTCCTTCAGAGCTTCCCCGATCGACACGTCGGCCAGCGCGGCGGCACGCAGCACGCTCTGCCAGCCCTGGGGCAGACGTGTGGCGAAGAGCACGGCGTCGAGGCCGACAGGAACGGGATAGCCCTGCGGAGCGAAGACGCCGTCGGGCTGCGGCAGGGAGAGCCGTGTGTATTGCCAGCTCTGCAGCAGAGCGCTCTCGTACGGGCCGCCCGTGTCGAGCTGGGCGGGCGAGCGGTAGTGGTGAAGAGCCCCATCGTCGCTGGGCAGACATCCGGTCTGTGAGAGCGGCAGTCGCTCCTCCACGAGACGCCGGCCGTCCTCGTCTGCGGAGAGCACCACCATCGTCGCCTCCGGGAGGGCGTCGATAACCTTCACCGCGAGCCGGGGCGCGTCCCGGGCGAGACCCCACAGCCAGCGCAGTGACACCTCTTCGAAATGTCCGGCGACAGCCGCGACGCCTTCGAGGAGTTCCGACAGGACGCTCTCCTTGTCGTACTCGAGGAGCTGGTTGCGGTCCACGCTCGGCACGGGGCTGTGGCGTTCGCGCAGGTTGACGACCCGGCCGTACACCTTGGGCGCATCCTGCACGAGCACGCCGTCGAGCAGCAGCTGCCCTTTTCCCTGAACCAGCCAGGCGTCGGCGTCCGTCCCCGCCTGTGCGGGCTCACCGTGCCATTCGTCGCGAGGTTCCAGGTGATGCGGCTTCCAGGAGAGATTCCGTACGCGATCGCCGTTCCGGGCCAGTTCCTCGGCGGCCACCTCGTGCTCGGAGACCCACAGCTGGGTGCGGAGCGTCTCCACGAGGGAGGGCTGCTTCTCGTTCTTGCCCGGTTCGGCGAGATACAGCCGTACGCGAGTGCCCCCGTCGGGCGGGACGAGGCCCGAGTCCGTGTCACTGATCTGCAGGAGTCCGGAGCCCGATTGGATGTCCGCGCGCAGCGCCCGCGCGCCCCCACTGAGGCCGCGCTCATCAACCGCGCTGGTCCATACGACGACCTCGTCGGCGAGCATGAAATAGCTGAACACGCCGATGCCGAAACGGGAGTTCATGGCGACGTCCTCGATGCCCTCCCTGCGCCAGTTGCGCCGCTCCAGGACGAACTCGGGGTCCTGCTCGTAGCGCTTGCCGGCCCGGGCGAACATCGAGGTCAGCCGGGCGCGGGTCATCCCCGCGCCGTTGTCGAGACATTCGATGTAGGGCCGCGGGCCCTCCCAGCTTTGGGTGAACTCGATACGGGCTTTCCACTCGGGGCCGCGCTGCTTCCCGTACCTCTTGCGCATGTCCCGATAGCGGCAGGCGTCGAGGGCGTTCTGGTACAGCTCGCGCACGGCGAGCATCCGGTCGCCGTACAACTGCGTGCCCATGAGGAGGGCGCGGATCTCGTCCTCGGCGAGCCGGAAGCGCTCGACAGGGGTCTGGTACCCGTTGGAGGGAGGCCTCAGGTGCTCGGCCGTGACCCGGTCGGGAAGCCCGCGCAACAGGGGATGCAGGCCCCGCGGCCCGGCCGCCGCGTGGAAGGCCCGTACCGCGGCGTCGGCAATGTGGACGGTCTCCTCGATCGCGGCGTGCAGGGCGGGGTGCGGGCACAGGAAGCGTACGGCGAGACCGCGCGTGCCTTCCGTGCGGCCTTCGACTCTGTCGTAACCGAACCGGTTGGCGAGTGCGGACACCACCTGGGACGGCAGCAGGGGCTGATGCGCGCCGAGGTGGTCGACGAGCACGCTCGCGGGCCGGCGGGGGTCAGCGGCCAGATGTGCGGCTGTCCACAGCAGTGTCGCGAGCTCGCGGCCGCGCCAACAGCTGCCGGAGACAGGAGAGTTGTTGTTCCAGCGGTCGCTCCCCTTCTCGTTGATCCGCGGGCTGCTGCCCGGTTTGATCGTGAAGTGGCCCAGAACCTGGCGTACCTGGCTGTCGATCTCATGACGGGCCTCCGGCGTCACCGGCTCCGGGGAGGGGCCGTCGGCCGCCGCCACGACGGCGTCCACCGTCATGCCGATGAGCAGATCCACCAACTCGTAGCCGTCGGTGCGCCCCCACAGTCGGTCCCACTCGGCTATGAGCCGATGGCGCAACCAATGGTCCGCGGCCGTCGCGGCCTCGTCGAGGCCACGGCTGCGCAGGGTGTCGACGGTCCTCTGCACGAGCATGTGGGCACGGCAGACGTCCCGTGCGTCGTCCCGCACCTGCTGGTGGCGGTCGCGCGATTTCACGCGGCCGCGCGGGCCTGGGTCGAGTGTGTTGGGCAGGAAGCGGTGCAGGTCTTGGAGTGCCGTGGCAACGACGCCCTCGTGGACGACGGCGGCCGCCAGCAGGCAGGCCGTTTCGGCGGGTGACAGCCGGTCAGGCCCGGACAGGTCCGCATGGGTCACGAGGTCGTCGAGGCGGTCCTGGACACGTGCCGGGTACGAGGCATCGGTCCAGGGGTCGCGACGGTGGGCACCCGCCCCCGCGCCGCTCTCCACGACGCATCGGACCAGCTCCGACAGCGCCTCCTTCACCCGTTGGTGTGTCGCGGGGGAACCGGATGTGTGGTCCCACAGAGCGGACTCCATGAGGAGGTGGCTCCAGTCCAGGGTCTCCGTGGAGCCCTTGCAGACCCATGGATCGCGCTGGTTGCCGGGCGCACGTACGGGCCAGGTCGGTTCGACCGTGGGCCATTCGACCTGGTGCCCGTCGGCGAGTCCGCGCAGCCGGCTTCCGGTGTACTCGGCGAGCTGCGAGAACGTGGTCGGCGGCGTGCCGGGCTGCAGTGCCTTGGCGAGGGCCTGCGCGAACCAGCTGCCCTGCTCGGGATCTGCGTAGGAGCGCTGCCCCTGGCCGCAGCTGTAGAGCCAGTACGCGTCGAGGCCGGGGCCCTGGCCCTGAGGCTCCACGGTGGTCGGGGGCGTGCCCGGTGTGCGGCAGGTGTCGAGGCACACGATGGTGCTGACCCCGGGCTTGGCGTCGCGGAGCAGCCCTGCCGCGTCAGCGCTGAGCAGGGCGGTGGTGCTCAGGCCCCGGCTTCCGTCCTCCATGGCTCTGGACTGGCTGTCCGAAAGGACGAGGTAGTGTCGGTCGCCGAGGGTCTGACCGTGGCAAGAGACGTATACGAACGCGGTGTCACCCTCATGGCACGATGCGAAGAACTCCTCCAAGGTGCCCGTCACAGGTCCGTAGTTGGTGTCCTCGCAGGAGACGAAGACCTCGTACTCGGAGTGCTCCAGGGCCTCCTGGACGAGCGAAATGTCCTTGCTGACGAAGTCCAGGGGCCGGAAGCGGGCATGGAGCTCCGGATGCCTCGCCAGATAGGGAGTCTCCCGCACACCGATCAGCAGTGCCCGCCGCTTTCCGGTCCGCTGTGCCTGGCCGTCCTCCGGTCCCACCGAGCCCCTCCCTCTCTCGCCTGACCTGGCACATCATCCCAGAAGTGGCAGTACGGGGAAGGGTGTTGAGGGGGGTGACTCGGTGAGGGCGCAGTGGACGGGCTTACGGCACCCGGTACGTCTCCCCGTACACCTTCCACACCAGTGGTGTCTTCAGGGACAGGTTGCCGTCGTAGAGGAACTGGCGCTGGGCCGTGTCGATGCGGGTGGTGTCGCGGTTCGGCTTCTTCGCCTTCATCGCCGCGCGGCGCACGTCGAGGAAGATGTCGAGGTAGGCCTTCTCCTTGCCGCCCTGCGCCGGGGTGTCCGCCTCCCGCATGGCTTTCTCGCGCAGGCCGTAGAAGCCGCTCGGGCCGGTTCCGGGGCCGTGCAGGACCATCGCGTCGTAGTAGACGAACTGACCGAGCGTGCCCAGGCCGTCGAGCTTGGCGAGGCGGACGGCCGGGTCGAAGTAGACGCGGTCGCGCTCGGAGTTCTGGGCGGCGCGGAAAGCGGGGTCGGTCGCCTCCTTCTTCCATGCCGCGGTGAAGCCGGGGTCGAGGCCCTCGTGGGAGTCCGTGCCGTCGACCTTGCGCAGAGCCGGCAGATAGCGGGCGAGGCCGTTGTCCGGGTGGGCCTTCGTGTACCGCTCGACGAGGGTGAGCAGGTCGTGCGTGCCGGTGCAGAAGCCGATGATCCCGGCCGTGTACCCCTGGCCGTCCTTGATGTCCTCGATGTAGCCGTACTGGCCGCGCCAGTCGAGCGTCGAGTTCTCCGCGCTGGCCACGATCTGCTGGGCGAGGTCCTTCTTCGCGGGCGCGGCGAGGCCGGGCGGCAGGTCGGCGATGGCGTCGTCGTCGGCCTGCTTCTCCGCGGCGGCCTTGGCAGCCGCGGCGTCTTGGGCGGACCGGTGCGACGTGGACGGGCCGTTCGCGCCGCCCTTGCCGTCGTCGTGCCCCGGCGTGAAGAGGAACACCGCGACCGTGGCGACCGGAGCCACGGCCAGAAGTATGCAGCCTGCGCGTTTCATGCGCCTCAGATTACGTGGCGGACACACCGGCTCCGATGCCCGCCGCTCTTGGCCAAAAGTCGATCCGACGCCAGTCGCCGGGGCGAGCCGAGCGCGAACCGATCGCGAGCTGCGCCCAGGCCGCGCGCGGTCCGCGCCCGAACACGACGCGCCGGCCCGCGAGGTGGACAAGCAGACCCAGTGGGACCTGCTCCTGCCCCTGGTGGAGCTGATGGACGACGCCGCGGCAGGCAGCGGATCCTCGAACTTCCGGCGTTCCAGGAGCAGGAGCAGGAGCAGGAGCAGGAGCAGGGGCGCGAGCGGTCGAAGTGACAGCCTTCGTTCTACGGCTGCTTGAGGAACGTCAGCGCCATCAGGAGCGCGAACAGCCCCGCGCACGCCGAGCCCTGTACCAGGGTGCGGCGGGCGCGAGGCGCGTACGCGAGGGCGAGCGTTGCCGCGCCACCCGTGAGCAGGCCGCCCAAGTGGCCCTGCCAGGAGGCGAATCCGGCCGAGATCACCATCCACAGCAGGAAGTACGCCATGAACCGGTTGACGCCGCTCATGTCCGCGCCCAGGCGCCGTGCCATCACGTAGTACGCGGCGCCGAGCCCGAAGATCGCGCCCGACGCGCCGACCGTGAGGGTGCCCGGCGCGATCAGATAGACGAGCACGGAGCTGCCGAACGCGGACAGGAGATAGACGGCGAGGTAGCGGACGCGGCCCAGCTGTGTCTCGACGACGCGGCCGAGGTTCCACAGCGAGTACATGTTGAACAGGATGTGCAGGATCCCGAAGGCGCCCTCGGTGGCCGGCAGATGGAGGAAGGCGCCGGTGATCATCCGGTACCACTCGCCCGCCACCACGCCCTCCGCGTGGAAGTCGGCCGGGAACCCGTCCTGGTACACGTAATGCCCGCCGTCAGGGCCGACGAGCCCCGCGCCCAGCATCCCGAACCGGTCCACGACGGCCGGGCGCACCAGCTCGGCGAGGTAGGCCACGATGTTCAGGCCCATCAGGACGTACGTGACGAGCGGGACGGCCGACACCCGTCCGCCGAAGACCGTGCGGGCCTGGCGGACCGAGCGGACGCCCTCCTTCACGCAGTCGGGGCAGTGGTGGCCGACGGCCGCCGACCGCATGCAGTCGGGGCAGATGGGCCGCTCGCAGCGGGTGCAACCGACGTAGGTCTCCACCTTGGGATGGCGGTAGCAGGTGGTGACCGCGGGGGGCGTGGCGGACTGGGACTCGGCTTCCACGGCCGGCTCCTCTGAGGTTCGGGGAGGGGGACAGAGCCGGTGGGGACGGCGGCGAACAAAATAGCGAACGCCGTCAGGTGCCGGTGCCCGGGGTGCGGGTCAGCCAGGCGGCGGCCCGCGCGAGCGCCGCGTCCGCCTCGGGCAGGAACCCGGCCGCACCCAGGAACCCGTGGAACACGCCCGGATACAGCGCCACCTCCGCCCGCACCCCGGCCTGCGCGAGCCGCCGCGCGTAGGCGAGACCCTCGTCGCGCAGCGGGTCGCAGTCCGCGAGGAGCACGAGGGCGGGCGGCAGCCCGTCGAGGTCGGGTGCGAGCCCGGGCGAGGCGGCGACGGGATCGCCGGCGGAGCCGAGGTACTGCTCCCAGTACCAGCGCATATGGGCCGTCGTGTGGAAGAACCCCCGCTCGAACGCCAGCGGGGACTCGCCGCCGAGCCGGTGGTCGAGCACCGGGTACAGCAGCAGCTGGCCCGCGACCGCCGGCCCCTCGGGGTCGCCCTGGGCCCGCTGGGCGACGGCGGCGGCCAGGTTGCCGCCGCTGGAGTCCCCGGCGACGTACAGCCGGTCCGGGTCGCACCCCAGTTCCCGCGTGTGCGCGGCGGCCCACCGCGCCACGGCGTACGCGTCGTGGGACGCGGCCGGGAAGGGGTGCTCGGGGGCGCGCCGGTAGTCGACGGACACGACCGACGCGCCTGAGAGCGCGGCGAGTCGACGGCAGAGCCCGTCGTGCGTGTCGAGGTCGCAGAGCACCCATCCGCCGCCGTGCAGGAACACCACGAGCGGGCGCGGGCCGTCGGACTCGGGTTCGTAGATCCGTACGGGCACGGAGGCGTCGAGATCCGGCCCGGACACCAGACGCTCGGTCACCGACCGCATGGGCACGGCCGGCCCTCCGAGCCCCGCCCGCGCGGCCGCCCGCAGGGCGGACGCGTCGAGAGGGCCGTCGGCCGGGTCGGGAAACGTGGCCGACATGGCGTCGCACAGGGTGCGCGCCTGCGGGGTGAGGGGGTCGTGCGCCGTCATCCCGCCGTCGACCCCCCGTCCACCGTGAACTCCGTGCCGGTGATGTACGAGGAGGCGTCCGACGCCAGGAACAGGACCAGCTCACCGACCTCCTCGGGGCGGCCCATCCGGCCCAGCGGCAGCTGCGACCAGTCCTTGCCGGAGACCCCGGCGATCATCGGGGTGTCGATGGCACCCGGGTGCACCGAGTTGACGCGGATCCCGTACCCCGCCAGGTCGAGCGCCGATGACCTGGTCAGGCCGCGGAGGCCGAACTTCGTCGAGCCGTACGCGGCGTGCCCCGGGATGCCGATGAGGCCCGCCGTCGACGAGACGTTGACGACCGATCCGCCACCCGCCTCCCTCATCGCGGGGACCACGGCCTGGATGCCGAGGAACGGGCCGAGGAGATTGACCCGGATCAGCTGCTCGAAGTTCTCCAGGGTCTCCCGCTCGACGGGGGCGGTGCGCCACAGCGCCGCGTTGTTGACCAGCGCGTCGATGCGCCCGAAGGCGCCGAGCGCGGCATCGACGACCTCGCCCCAGCTGTCCGGGTCCGCCACGTCGTGGCGCACGAACAGCCCCTGATCGCCGAGCGACTCGGCGACCTCGGCGCCCTCCTCCTCCCGCACGTCCGTGACCACGACCCGGGCGCCGGCCGCCGCGGCGAGAGCGGCCTCCGCCGCGCCCTGCCCGCGCCCCGCGCCCGTGATGACGACGACCTTGCCGTCCAGTGAGACCGTCACTTCGCCTCCAGCGCCCGGAAGTGCGGGATGACCTTCTCGCCCCACTGGCGGATGGTCTCCATGCACGCCTCCTGCGGGACCGTGCCCATCTGGATCAGGCACATCACCTCGTCCACGCCGATCTCGCGCAGCTGCTCGACGTACGAGATCGCGGTGTCCGCGGAGCCGTAGGCGTGTTCGGCGTTGTAGGTGCCGGTGTCGACCGGGCGGGCCGGGATGTTCGCCTCGTGCAGCTTGGCGACGAGCTCCTCACGGTCCCTGGCCATCGCGGCCACGTGGTCGGCGGTGTCCTCGGACTCGGCGTAGGACGTGGGCGCGGGCGCGTTCCCGTACCAGTGCGCGATCGACTCGGCGAAGAAGCGCTGGCCGCGCGTGCCGAGGCGCAGGGCGAGGTCCGCGTCGTCGAGGACGATCGTCGGGCAGAGCGCCGAGAGGTGGTCGTTGACCTCGGTGGACACGAAGCGCTCGCCGGTGCGGGTCGCGATGGCCTCGTCGTAGACCTTCCGCATCGTGCGCACGTCGTCGGCGCCGGCGAAGCCCATCACCAGGGCCCCGATGCCGAGTTCGGCCGCGAGCTTGAGCGTGTCGTGCTTGGAGCAGGCCATGAAGAGCGGCGGGTGCGGGTTCTGCACCGGGCGGGGCAGGACCGCGCCGGGCCCGATGTCGATCGAGCCGTGCCACTCGAACTGCTCCTCGCGCCAGGCCGAGGAGAAGATCCGCAGGGCCTCCTCCATCTGCGGATACGTGTCCTCGGGGCGGACCCCGTACATCCGCATCTCCTGCTTCGTCGCGCCACGTCCGGCGCCGATGTCGACGCGGCCGCCGGTCAGCGAGTCGAGCATCGCGGCCCGCTCGGCGACGCGGACGGGGTGCTGGTAGCCGAAGGGCATCGTGACGACGCCGTGCCCGATGCGGATCCGGGACGTCCTGGCGGCGACCCAGGTCAGGAAGATCTCGGACGCGCTCATGTGCGCGTACTGGGTGAGGGAGTGGTGCTCGACCGCCCAGACGCGGTCGAAGCCCATCTCCTCGGCGTAGACGGCCTGTTCGACGCAGTCCTTGAGGACCTGGCGCTCGTTCTCTGGCGTCGGGTCGGCGAGCTGAGCCTCGAAGATCATGGAGAACTTCACGGGGGATCCTCCCGGGAGATGTATTTCTAATAGGAATACTTCTAGCAGGCATACGCAGGGCGAGGGAAGGGGCTACGTAGACTGCGTGCGTGGTGAAGAAGAAGGCGGTAGACGACGCGGCCGGCGCGGAGCGCCCCGCACTCCCGGCGACCAGCTGGGCGGTGCTCGGGCTGCTCTCCTTCGGTGAGGAGCTGTCCGGCTACGACCTGAAGAAGTGGTCCGACTGGTCCCTGCGCTTCTTCTACTGGAGCCCGTCGTTCAGCCAGATCTACAGCGAGCTCAAGCGCCTGGAGAAGGCCGGTTACGCGACCTCGCGGATGGTCGCGCAGGAGACCGGCACCCGCGACAAGCGGGTCTACCGGATCACCGACGAGGGCATGGAGGCCGTGCGGACCTGGGCCCGCGAGGCGCCCGTCGACCCGCCCGTCCTCAAGCACGGACCCATGCTGCGGCTCTGGCTCGGGCACCTGCTCGAAGCCGAGCAGATGCGTGAAGTGCTCGCGCGGCACCGGGAGTTCGCCGAGACGATGCGGGTGCGCGCGGAGGAGGACGTGGAGGGCGCGAAGGCCAACGAGGCCTGGACGTACCCCACGCTCACGCTCAAGTGGGCCGAGCGGTACTACGCGTCCGAGCGCGACCTCGCCGACGCCATGCTCGCGGACATCGAGGAGCTGGAGCGCGGCAAGCGCCCGTAGGTGCGCCGGAAGTAGAGCAGCGGCCCCGCGTCGCGGTGCGTGGTCAGTGAGGTGACCCGGCCGAGCGCGATGGCGTGGTCGCCGCCGTCGAGCACGTCGGCGAGTTCGCACTCGATCGTGGCGAGCGCTCCGTCGAGCAGGGGTGCGCCGTTGCCGCCCGGCCGCCAGGGCGTGCCGGCGAACTTGTCGCCGCCCGTCACCGCGAAGCGCCGGCACAGCTCGCGCTGGTCCTCGGCGAGGACGTTGACGGCGAACCGGCCCGCCGCCCTGATCCGTGGCCAGGTCGTCGAGGTGCGCGCCGGGCAGAAGCAGACCAGGGGCGGGTCGAGCGAGACCGACGAGAACGACTGCACGGCCATGCCCGTGGGGCGGCCGTCTCCGTCGAGCGCGGTGATGACCGCGACACCCGTACAGAATCCGGCGAGGGCCGACTTCAGGTCCTCGGCCGAGGTGGCGGGGTGGGTGGGGATCGGCATGCGAGGCCTCCAAGGAATGTGCCTACTAGGTATATGCCTAACCGAAACACCTGTGATTGGATACCGGCCACGCTCGCACGTCAAGTACCCCTGATCACAGGGAGGGTTCGTGACCAGCACCACCCCACCGCGTACGCTCGCCCAGCTCCCCGAGTACGCCGCCGCCGCGTACGGCGACCGGGAGGCACTCGCCGACGGCGAGGTCCGCTGGAGCTTCAGCCGGCTGCGCGACGAGATCGCCGCGGCCTCGCGCGCCGCCGTCGCGCACGGCATACGCCCCGGCACCCGTGTCGCGATCTGGGCCGCCAACAGCCGTCAGTGGATCCTCGCCGCGCTGGGCGCGGTCGGCGCCGGGGCGGTCCTCGTCCCGGTCAACACGCGCTACAAGGCGGCCGAGGCCGCCGACATCATCCGCCGCAGCGGCGCCGAACTCCTCTTCACGGAACGCGGCTTCCTCGGCACCGACTACGTCCACACACTCCGCGCGAGCGGCGAGGACCTCGGCGCCCTGCGCTCCGTGGTCGTCCTCCGCGGCGACGCGCACGACGACGCTCTCGCATGGGAGACGTACCTGAAGGCGGGCGAAGGAGTCACCGACACCGAACGCCTGGCCCGCGCCGCCGCCGTGGGGCCCGACGACCTCGGCGACATCCTCTACACCTCCGGCACCACGGGCCGCCCCAAGGGTGTGATGACGACCCACGGACAGACGATCCGCCTCTACGAGGAGTGGTCGCACCAGGTCACCCTGAGAACCGGCGACCGCTACCTCCTGCTGAACCCGTTCTTCCACACCTTCGGCTACAAGGCGGGCATCATCGCCTGCTTGCTGCGCGGCGTCACGATGCTGCCCGAGGAGGTCTATGACGCGGACCGCGTCCTGGAGCGCATCGCCACCGAACGCGTCTCCTGCCTGATGGGCCCGCCCACCGTGTTCCACGGCCTGATCCACCACCCCCACCGCAGCGAAGCAGACCTCGCAGCGCTGCGGCTCGCCGGAACCGGCGCCGCCGCCGTGCCGACCGAACTGGTCGAACTGATCCGCACGGAACTCGGCGCCCCCGACGTGTTCACGGCGTACGGACTCACCGAGTCGGGCGGCGTCGTCTCCGTCTGCCCCACGGACGCCGACGCGTGGACGGTCGCGCACACGGTGGGCCGCGCGCTGCCCGGCACCGAGATCCGGATCGCCTCGCCGCTGGGCGACGAACTGCCCGCCGGTGAACCGGGCGAGGTGCAGGTGCGCGGCTATCACGTGATGCGCGGCTACCTGGACGACGAAAGCGCAACCCGGGAGGCGGTCCCCCAGGACGGCTGGCTCCGCACGGGCGACATCGGAACGCTCGACGAGCGCGGCTTCCTCACCATCACGGACCGGCTCAAGGACATGTACGTCGTGGGCGGGTTCAACGCGTACCCGGCCGAGGTCGAGAACACCCTCCTGAGCCACGAACTGATAGTCGACGTGGCCGTGGTCGGCGCCCCGGACGAACGGCTCGGCGAGGTAGGAGTCGCCTTCATCGTCGTATCCGGACCCGTTGACGCGGAGCAGCTCACCGCATGGACGCGCGAGCGTCTGGCCAACTTCAAGGTGCCGCGCCGATTCGTGACCGTCCGCGAGCTGCCGCGCAACGCGGGCGGCAAGCTCCTGAAAGGCGCGCTGCGCAGCAAGGCAAGAGGAGACCGGGGATGAATTTCACCAGCGAACAGGACGAACTGCGCTCGGCGGTACGGGCGGTGCTGACCCGGCACGAGGGCACGGCCGCGTGGGGCCCGCTCACCGAGGCGGTCGGCGCGGCGGGCCTCGGGGTGCCGGAGGAGTACGGGGGGTGCGGCGGCGGCACGGTGGAGACGTACGTGGTCATGGAGGAACTGGGCCGGGCCCTCAGCCCGGTCCCGTACCTGGCCTCCACCGTCCTGGCCACCCAGGCGCTGCTCGCGTCCGGTAACGCGCAGGCCTGCGCAGAGCTGCTTCCCGAGCTCGCCGACGGTACCGCGGTGGGGGCGTTGGCCTGGGCGGAGAACGGAAGCTGGGAGCCGGAGGCGTTGAACGCCCGGGTCCGGGCGGGCCGGCTCACCGGAGTGAAGGAGCACGTCCTGACGGGCCCCGGACGCCCGGACACCCTGCTGGTCCTGGCCCGGGACGACGACGGACTCGCCCTCTACCAGGTCCCCACCGCACAAGCCGAGTTCACACCCCTCCCGACCATGGACCAGACGCGCCCCCAGGCTCGCATCACGTTCGACACGGCCCCCGACGCCAAGCTCCTGGCCACCGACGGAGAACGCATCCTGTCCCGCGTGCGGGACCTCGCCTGCACGGCGTTGGCAGCCGAACAGACGGGCGCCGCAACCCGGGCACTCGAGGACACCGTCCAGTACGCCAAGGACCGAGTGCAGTTCGGGCGGCCCATCGGCTCGTTCCAGGCGGTCAAACACCGGACAGCCGACCTGCACGTCCAACTGGAGGCGGCACGGTCGCTGGCACTGGCGGCCGCGCACTCCGACGCCGCACCCGGCCTGGCGGCAGCGGCGACAGCCGCCTGCTCCGAGGCGTACACGCACATCGCCGGCGAGATGATCCAGCTGCACGGAGGCATAGGCATCACCTGGGAACACGAGGCCCACCGCCACCTGAAGCGGGCCCACTCGGGCCGCCACCTGTTCGGCACCCCGTCGGCACACCGCCGACGGCTCGCCTGCGGGCTGGGCCTGACTCCCGTGGCGTAGCCTCGGCACTCCCGCCCCACGACAGCACCATCGGAGCCGCCCAATGCCCGGGATCACTGACAACGGTGTACGACTGCTGCCCGCGGCGGAACGGACCGCTGTGCCCTGGAAGAACGGCGGCGGGGTCACCCGCAACATCGCGGCGTCGCCACCGGACGCGGGGACGGACGACTTCGTGTGGCGGGTGAGCCTCGCGGACGTCGAGGGCGACGGCCCGTTCTCGGCGTTCCCCGAAGTCGACCGGACCCTGACGATGGTCGAGGGCACCGGTATGGAACTGACGCTCGGAGGCGAACACACCACCGTGGACGAGCGCTACGTGCCACAGGACTTCCGTGGAGACGTACCGACCGACTGCCGTCTCATCGACGGCCCGGTGGTGAACTTCAACGTCATGTGGCGCAGGGGAGCGGGCACGCCCCCGTCGGTGGCAGTGGTCCGAGGCCGCCTCACCCTCACCGGCAAGGCCCTGGTGGTGGCCCTCGACGAACAGGGCGCCGACATCGCCGACGTCACGCTCGGCCACTACGACGCGGCGCTGATGGACTCCGCCACGGGCAGGGCGGCCCTGCACGCCAGAGGACGCACCGCCGTGGTCTCATTCCACTGAGTGCTCACTCCTCGGCGTCGTACGAGCCGGCTGCCGCCGGGGAACCCCGACGGGCCGGTAGTCGCCCTCGACGGGAGGGGACGCGGCGGGATGTGCGCGCGGAGCCACCCTAGGGAGCGCTCGGGACGCAGCCTTTTGGTGCCCGGAACCCGTAGAACGGCGAGCGCGTACATGCCGTAGTCACGTTCTCTGAGCGCCCGCCCCTCGGTGGCGTACGAGCCGGCTGCCGTCGGGGAAACCCCGACCGGCCGGCAGTCGCCCCCGACAGGAGGGGACGCGGCGGGATGTGCGCGCGGAGCCACCCTAGGGAGCGCTCGGGACGCAGCCTTTTGGTGCCTGGAACCCGTAGAACGGCGAGCACGTACATCCCGCCGCGTCCCCGCACCCCGAACGGCGAGACGCACCGAAGAACGGCGCAGCACCCTCGAACGGTGAGACGCACCGAAGAGCGGCGCAGCACCCTCGAGCGGTGAGAGGCCCCGAGAGCGGCGCAGTACCCCAAAAACGGCGAGACGCCCCACGACCAAGGCCGCGAGGCGCACCGAACCACCGCCGAGCCCGGCACCAGAGCGTGTCAGCCCTACAGCGCCGGAGTGCGTCATTCCCCCCGCACCGGAGCGAGCCCCCCGCACCGGAGCCCGTCAGCCCCCCAGCACCCGAGCCCGGCAAGCCGCAGGCGTGCCCCAAGCGTCCCGCAGCGGTCGGGCCTTGCGCAGCCACAGCGACAGGTCCAGCTCCTGTGTGTACCCGATCGCCCCATGGAGCTGAAGCGCAGCCCGCGCCGCCGCGTAGGACGCCTCGCCCGCAGCGACCTTCGCCGCCGCGATGTCCCCGGGCGCGAGCGAGAGCGCCGCCCCGAACACCAGCGGCCGCGCGAACTCCAGCCCCGTGAGCGCGTCCGCGAGCCGGTGCTTCACGGCTTGGAAGGAGCCGATGGGGACGCCGAACTGGGTGCGCTGCGTGACGTATTCGACGGTCCGGTGCAGCAGGGAGAGCCCCACGCCGAGCGACTGCGCGGCGGTGAGGAGCGAGGCCAGGTCCACAGCCCGCGCCGCCGCGTCCCGTACGTCCGGCCCCCGCGCGAGCAGCGTCCCGCCGTCCGCGGGCGCGTAGAGCCGGCGCGCGGGGTCGGCGGACGGCAGCAGAGGCCCGTGGCCGCCGGAGGCGAGCCGCAGCTCGTCACCGCTGACGGCGAAGACGGCGTCGGCGGAATCCGCGTCGAGGACGTACGAGGAGTCCACGCCCAGCGAAACGACCGCGTCCCCGGACGCGATCCGGGGGAGCCACTCCTTGGCGACATCGGGCAGGCCGCCCAGCAGCCGAGCGACGGCAGCGGTCTCCACCACAGGACCGGGCATTCCGTGCCGCCCCAACTCCACGTAGGACAGAGCCAGTTCGACCGGCAGGAACCCCGCCCCGTCGAACGCCTCCGGAACGCCGAGAGCGAAGACCCCCGTCCCGCCCAGCCGCTCCCACAGAGCTCGCCCGGGCCCATGGTCGCCGGACGACCAGGCCCGGATCACCATGGGCGTGTCCGCCGCGCCCAGAAGCCGATCGAGCGTGCGCCCGAACTCGGCCTGCTCCGCGTCGAGGAGGAACCTCATCAGCGCCGTCCCTTCGGCAGGCCGAGCAGCCGCTCGGCGATGATGTCGCGCTGGATCTCGTTGGTCCCCGCGTAGATGGGCCCGGCGAGCGAGAAGACGTGCCCCTCGCCCCACCCGCCGTCGTCGGCCAACTCCCCGTCCGCGCCGAGAAGATCGAGCGCGGTCTCATGCAGAGCGATGTCGTACTCCGACCAGAACACCTTGTTCAGGCTGGATTCGGCGCCGATCGTCTGGCCGGCCGCGAACCGCGACGCATTGGCGTACGTGAACAACTGGTACGCCCGCGCCCCGATCAAGGCGTCGGCGACCCGATCGCGCGTACCCGCGTCCTCCCCGCGCTCCCGCCACAGCCGCGCGAGCCGGTCGGCGGAAGCGAGGAAGCGGCCGGGGGAGCGCAGCGTGAGCCCGCGCTCGTTCCCCGTGGTGGACATCGCGATCCGCCACCCGTTGCCGGGCGCGCCGATGACGTCCTCGTCGGGGACGAAGACACGGTCGAGGAACAGCTCGGCGAACGCGGGCTTCCCGTCGAGCCGCCCGATGGGCCGCACGGTCACCCCGGGCGCCCGCAGGTCGAACATCAGGTAGGTCAGGCCCTGGTGGGGCCTGGGCGCGTCCGGGTCCGTACGGAAGATCCCGAAGGCCCGGTCGGCGAACGCGGCCCGCGAAGACCAGGTCTTCTGTCCGGACAGCAGCCAGCCCCCCTCGGTGCGCACGGCCTTGGACGTGAGGGACGCCAGGTCGGAGCCGGCCTCGGGCTCGGACCAGGCCTGCGCCCAGATCGTCTCGCCGCTCGCCATGGACGGCAGCACCCGGGCCCGCTGCTCGGGGGTGCCGTGGTCGAAGAGGGTCGGCGCGAGCAGGTTGATGCCGTTCTGCGAAACACGGCCCGGGGCGCCCGCGGCGTAGTACTCCTCCTCGAAGAGCAGCCACGTGAAGATGTCGGCGCCCCGCCCTCCGTACTCCTCGGGCCAGGACACCACCGACCAGCGGCCGGCGTGGAGCTCGGCCTCCCAGGCGCGGTGTGCGGCGAACCCCTCCTCGGTCTCCAGGGACGGCAGTGGCTCGTCCGGGACATGCGCGGCGAGCCACTGACGTGCCTCGGCGCGGAACGCGTCCTCGGCGGGTGTGAAGTCGAGGTCCATCAGGCGTTCGCCTCCTTCATCGCGCGTACGTCCATGCCGCCGAGGGAGTCCTTCGCCGTCTCCGCGTTGTGCGCGTGGGCGAGATGATGCAGGCCGAACACGGAGTCCATGCCCGCGTGCAGGCCCTGCAGGTCCTCCGCCTGGTTCACCGCCCGCTTGGTGAGGGCGAGCCCGAGCCGCGGCATCTCGGCGACGCGCAGCGCCAACTCGTCCGTGGTCCGGGCCAGTTCGCCGCGCCCCACGACGCGGTTGACCATCCCCACCTCGTGGGCCCGGCGGGCGCTCATCCGGTCGCCGGTGAACAGGAACTCCTTGGCGACGCGCGGCGGCATCACCCAGGGGTGCGCGAAGTACTCGACGCCGGGGATCCCCATGCGCACGACGGGATCCGCGAAGAACGCGTCGTCGGAGGCCACGATCAGGTCGCAGACCCAGGCGAGCATCAGCCCGCCCGCCACACACGCCCCGTGGACCGAGGCGATCACCGGCTTGGGCAGCTCGCGCCAGCGCCGGCACATGCCGAGATACACCTCCGACTCACGGGCGAACCGCGACTCGGCGCCCTGCTTGTCCGAGTGGTCCCACCAGAGTCCGGCCCGCCGCTCGAAGGGCAGATGCGCGTCCCGCTCCGGGGTGCCGATGTCGTGCCCCGCGGAGAAGTGGTCACCCGCCCCGGCCAGGACGACGACCTTGACGTCGGGGTCGTCGGCCGCGCGGTAGAAGGCGGCGTCCAGGGCGTAGGTCATCGCCGAGTTCTGCGCGTTGCGGTACCGCGGACGGTTCATCGTCACGTACGCGACCGGGCCGCGGCGCTCGTACAGGACAGGCTCAGGACCCTCGTGCGGGGCGGACTCGGGACCCTCGTGCGGGGCGGGTGCGGGACTGTCGTGGGCTGCGGGCATCGGAAACATCCTTCCCTAACAAGTGTTTGGTAGGTTAACGTACGTCCATGAGCAGCGTCGAGGAGTTTCGCGCCGAGATCCGGGCCTGGCTCGCGGACCATCTCGTAGGGGAGTTCGCCGAGTTGAGGGGCCGCGGCGGGCCGGGCCGTGAGCATGAGGCGTTCGAAGGGCGGCTCGCCTGGGAGCGGCACATGGCGGCGCACGGATGGACCTGCGTCGGCTGGCCCGTCGAGCACGGCGGCCGCGGCGCGAGCCTCGAGGAACAGATCGCGTTCCACGAGGAGTACGCGCTTGCGAACGCGCCCGCCCGGGTCAACCACATCGGGGAGCAGCTCCTCGGACCGACGCTCATCGCCTTCGGCACGGAGGAGCAGAAGAAGCGCTTCCTGCCGCCGATCGTCGCCGTCGAGGAGCTGTGGTGCCAGGGTTACAGCGAGCCGGACGCGGGCTCCGACCTGGCGAACGTCCGCACGAGAGGCGCCCTGTCGCCCGACGGTTCGCAGTGGGTCGTCGACGGCCAGAAGATCTGGACCTCGCTCGCCCATGAGGCGCAGTGGTGCTTCGTCGTCGCCCGCACCGAACCCGGCTCGCGTCGGCACGCGGGCCTGTCCTATCTCCTCGTGCCCCTCGACCAGCCGGGCGGCCGCGTCGACATACGCCCCATCGTGCAGCTCACCGGCACCAGCGAGTTCAACGAGGTGTTCTTCGACGGCGCCCGCACCGACGCGTCCCACGTCGTCGGCGAGCCCGGCGACGGCTGGCGGATCGCGATGGCCACCCTCGGCTTCGAGCGTGGCGTTTCCACCCTCGGTCAGCAGGTCGGATTCCGCCGCGAATGGGACGCACTCGCGGAGCTGGCCAGGAAGAACGGCGCGATCGCCGACCCCCTGATCCGCGACCGCCTCGTCCAGGCCTGGATCGACCTGGAGGCCATGGCGGCCTCCGCCCGGCGCGGCGTCGACCCCTCCGTCGGCAAGCTCCACTGGGCGGCCTGGCACCGCGGTCTCGGCGAGCTCGCCATGGACGTGTGCGGTGCCGCGTCCACGGTCGCCGCCGGGGAACCCTATGAACTCGACGCCTGGCAGCGGCTGTTCCTCTTCTCCCGCGCCGACACCATCTACGCCGGATCCGACGAGATCCAGAAGAACATCGTCGCCGAGCGCCTGCTCGGCCTGCCCAAGGAGGCGCGGGTATGAGCGCGAAGCCCGAGTATGTGCCCGGCCACGGCCTGCTGACGGGGCGCACGGCCGTCATCACCGCGGCCGCCGGAGCCGGGATCGGCGGCGCGACGGCACGCAAGTTCCTCGAAGAGGGCGCCCGCGTCCTCATCAGTGACGCGCACGCCCGCAGGCTCAAGGAGAGCGAACAGGCGCTCGCCGACGAGTTCGGCGCGGCGAACGTCGCCTCGCTGCCCTGCGACGTCACCGACGAGGAACAGGTCGCGGCCCTGTTCGCGCTGGCCGCCGAGGCGCACGGCGGCCTCGACATCGTGGTCAACAACGCCGGTCTCGGCGGCACTTCGGACCTCGTCGACATGACGGACGACCAGTGGTCCCGCGTCCTCGACGTCACCTTGAACGGCACGTTCCGGTGCACCAGGGCTGCGCTGCGGGCCTTCCGCGACACCGGCCGCCACGGCGTCGTCGTGAACAACGCGTCCGTCGTCGGCTGGCGCGCCCAGGCCGGACAGGCCCACTACGCCGCCGCCAAGGCGGGCGTCATGGCTCTCACCCGGTGCGCCGCGATCGAGGCGGCCGCGTACGGAGTCCGGGTCAACGCGGTCTCGCCCAGCCTCGCCATGCACCCCCACCTCGTGAAGGTCACCTCCGCCGAACTCCTCGCCGAACTCACCGAGAAGGAGGCCTTCGGCCGGTACGCCGAGCCCTGGGAGATCGCCAACGTGATCGTGTTCCTGGCGTCCGGCTACTCCTCGTACATGACGGGCGAGGTCGTCTCCGTCAGCAGCCGGCATGCGTAGCGCCGCCACCGTGTCGGTGAGGACGACAATGGACCCGTGCCTACCAAGAAGAAGCCCCAGGTGACCGCCTCGCCCGAGCGCCGCCGCGAACTCCTCGACACCGCCGCCGAGGTCTTCGCCGCCCAGGGGTACAACGCCACCACCGTCCGCAAGATCGCCGACCACGCGGGCATGCTCGCGGGCAGCCTCTACTACCACTTCGACTCCAAGGAGTCGATGCTCGAAGAGATCCTGCGGACCTTCCTCGACGAGCTGTGGCACGGATACGACTCCGTCCTCGACTCCCGGCTCGGCCCCAGGGAGACCCTGGAGGCCCTCGTCACCGAGTCCTTCCGCGAGATCGACCGGCACCGCGCGGCCGTCGCCATCTACCAGAAGGAGTCCAAGCACCTCGCCGTACAGGAGCGCTTCGAGTTCCTCGCGGCCTCCCAGCGCAAGTTCGAGAAGGCGTGGCTCTCCACCCTGGAGCGCGGCGTCGCCGCCGAGGTGTTCCGCGCCGACCTCGACATCCGGCTCACCTACCGGTTCGTCCGCGACACCGTCTGGGTCGCCGCGTCCTGGTACCGCCCCGGCGGACAGCACAGCCCCGAGGAGATCGCCCGCCAGTACCTCTCGATGGTCCTGGACGGCATCGCCGTACGCGTCACCCAACCCTGAAGGGAAACCCGTCATGGCCGAGGCCTACATAGTCGAAGCGGTCCGCACCCCCGTCGGACGGCGCAAGGGGGGTCTCGCCGCCGCCCACCCCGCCGACCTGGGCGCGCACGTCCTCAAGGAGCTCGTCGCCCGCTCCGGGATCGACCCGGCCGCCGTCGAGGACGTCGTCTTCGGCTGCCTCGACACGGTGGGCCCGCAGGCCGGTGACATCGCGCGGACCGCCTGGCTCGCCGCCGGCCTCCCCGAGGAGGTCCCCGGCGTGACGATCGACCGCCAGTGCGGTTCGTCACAGCAGGCCGTGCACTTCGCGGCGCAGGGCGTCCTGTCCGGCACCCAGGACCTCGTCGTCGCCGGCGGCACCCAGAACATGACGCAGATCCCCATCGCCTTCGCCTCCCGCCAGGCCGCCGAGCCCCTCGGCCTCACGGACGGCCCGTACGCGGGCAGCGAGGGCTGGCGCGCCCGCTACGGCGACCAGCCGGTGAACCAGTTCCACGGCGCCGAACTCATCGCCCGCAAGTGGGGCATCACCCGCCGTGACCAGGAGGAGTGGGCCCTGCGCTCCCACGAGCGGGCGATCCGGGCCATCGACGAGGGCCGCTTCGCCCGTGAGACCGTCGCCTACGCGGGCGTCACCGTGGACGAGGGCCCGCGCCGCGACACCACCCTGGAGAAGATGGCGGGCCTCAAGCCCGTCGTCGAGGGCGGCACGATCACCGCCGCCTGTTCCTCGCAGGTCTCCGACGGCGCCGCCGCGATGCTCCTCGCCTCGGAGCGCGCCGTACGGGAGCACGGCCTCACCCCGCGTGCCCGCGTCCACCACCTGTCCGTGCGCGGCGAGGACCCCATCCGCATGCTCTCCGCGCCGATCCCCGCGACGGCGTACGCCCTGAAGAAGACCGGCCTGTCCATGGACGACATCGACCTCGTCGAGATCAACGAGGCCTTCGCCCCCGTCGTCCTCGCCTGGCTCAAGGAGACGGGCACGGACCCGGAGAGGGTGAACGTGAACGGGGGAGCGATCGCCCTCGGGCACCCCCTCGGCGCGACCGGCGCGAAGCTGATGACGACGCTGCTGCACGAGCTGGAGCGCACGGGCGGACGCTACGGACTGCAGACGATGTGCGAGGGAGGCGGCCAGGCCAACGTCACGATCATCGAGCGTCTCTAGTCCCGTGACGGTCGTGCTAAGGTCGATGACGTTGCAGTTTTGGTACCCATAGACTTTATGTGCGCCTGACGGGAATGTTCCTCAGGCGCATTATTGTTTTCCGGCCGGTCTCCGGGCCACTCCGGATGGGGCTCAATGGTGCGACTGGAGATTCGAAGGACTCGGATTTCCGTACCGCCCCAGTAAAGGAGATTGTTATGGCCACCGGAACCGTGAAGTGGTTCAACTCGGAAAAG
Source organism: Streptomyces sp. NPDC055955 (assembly GCF_042270245.1). Taxonomy (NCBI): domain Bacteria; kingdom Bacillati; phylum Actinomycetota; class Actinomycetes; order Kitasatosporales; family Streptomycetaceae; genus Streptomyces; species Streptomyces sp. NPDC055955. Next base: position 62,383 of record NZ_JBHJYS010000017.1, on the reverse strand, counting down.
GGCTTCGGCTTCATCGAGCAGGACGGCGGCGGCGCCGACGTCTTCGCCCACTACTCCAACATCGCCACCTCGGGCTTCCGTGAGCTCCAGGAGGGCCAGAAGGTGACGTTCGACGTCACGCAGGGCCAGAAGGGCCCCCAGGCGGAGAACATCCTCCCCGCCTGAAACACCGCTTGATCCCAAGGATCACGCACCCCACGGCCGGGGTCCGCACCGCGAAGGTGCGGGCCCCGGCCCGTGCTGTCCCCAGGCCGGCGGCCCCGTGGGGCCTGTGGTCACCTTCCCGTCCGCCCGGCGGCCTGCTCCCCGGCGAACGGGAAGGTGACGACAGACCCTAGACGCGTCGATGGCCACCGGCTCCCGGCCGCCCAGGCCCAGGAAGGCATGCCCGCATGGCTAACCCCGCACGTCCGCCCCGCCCGACCCGCAACCGGTCCGCATCCGCTTCAGGAAGCGCGGGCGCCGGGAACGCCGGAAGGAATCCCCGGGGCGGAAGGTCCGGTGGAAGGGGCCGCGTTCCCGAGCGCAGGCCCACGCCGCCGCAGGAATTCACGATGCCGGAGAACACGACGCCCGCGCTGCCCGCGGCCGCGACGTTCGCCGAGCTCGACATGCCGGCCGGCCTTCTGAAGACGCTCACCGAGCAGGGCGTCACCGAGCCGTTCCCCATCCAGGGCGCCACCCTCCCCAACTCCCTCGCGGGACGCGACCTCCTCGGTCGCGGCCGCACCGGCTCCGGCAAGACCCTCGCGTTCGGCCTGCCGATGCTCGCCCGCACCGCCGGCCTCAAGGCGGAGCCGCGCATGCCGCTGGCCCTCGTCCTCGTGCCGACCCGCGAGCTCGCCCAGCAGGTCACCGACGCCCTCACGCCGTACGCGGGCGCCGTCAGGCTCCGCCTGACCACCGTCGTCGGCGGCATGTCGATCTCGCGTCAGGCGTCCTCCCTGCGCCGCGGCGCGGACGTCGTCGTGGCGACGCCCGGCCGCCTCAAGGACCTCATCGAGCGAGGTGACTGCGACCTGTCCGAGGTGCGGATCACCGTCCTCGACGAGGCCGACCAGATGGCCGACATGGGCTTCATGCCGCAGGTCACGGCGCTCCTCAAGCAGGTCGCCCCGGGCGGCCAGACCATGCTGTTCTCGGCGACGCTCGACCGGAACGTCGACCGGCTGGTCCGGCAGTTCCTCACCGACCCGGTCGTCCACTCCGTGGACCCGTCGGCGGGCGCCGTCACCACGATGGAGCACCACGTCCTGCACGTGCTCGACGAGACCGACAAGAAGGCCGTGACCGCGCGCATCGCCGCCCGCGAAGGCCGCGTGATCCTCTTCGTCGACACCAAGCGGTCCGCCGACCGGCTCGCCAAGCGGCTCCTCGCCAGCGGTGTCCTCGCGGCGCCGCTGCACGGCGGACGCTCGCAGCCGCAGCGCAACCGCACCCTGGAGCAGTTCAAGGACGGCCGGGTCACGGCCCTCGTCGCCACGAACGTCGCCGCCCGCGGCATACACGTCGACGACCTCGGCCTCGTCGTGAACGTCGACCCGCCGACCGAGCACAAGGACTACCTGCACCGCGGCGGCCGCACCGCCCGCGCCGGTGAGTCCGGCAGCGTCGTCACGCTGGTCCTGCCCGAGCAGAAGCGCGACGTCACGCGCCTCATGCGGGACGCGGGCATCCGCCCGCAGACCACGCAGGTCAAGTCCACCGACGAAGAGCTCGTCCGTATCACCGGCGCGCGCGAGCCCTCCGGCGTCCCCGCCGTCATCGAGGTCCCCGAGCCGACCGCTCCGGCCGCCTCCGGTGCCCGCAAGCCGCGGCGCAGCCGCGGCGGCAGCGGACGCGGACAGGGCGCCGGCCAGGCGGGGCGTGCCCAGGGCGGGCGCGCGCAGGCCGGGCGCGGCGAAGGCGGCGGCCAGGGCGGCGGGCGCGGCCAGGCCGTCCAGGGCGGCCGCTCCCAGGGCGCCGGTGGCCGGGGCCAGGGCGGCCGTTCCCAGGGCGGTCCCGGGCAGGGCGGCGCAGGTCAGAGTGCCGGCGGGCGCGGCGGCCGGGCGCGGCGCGGTCCGCGTGACGCCGGGCGCGGCGCGGCCGCGTAACCCGTACTCCAGCTGAACGGCGGGGCGGTGGGACGAGGTGAACAGCCTCGCCCCACCGCCCCGCTTCGCGTTCGCGTCAGTCGAGGAGCCGGTGACGCAGGGCCGCGACCGTGTGCCCGTCGAGGCCGAGCCCCCGCGAGACGTACCGGCCCAGGCTTCCGTAGTCCGCCCGCGCCTGGTCGACGGCCGCCGACAGATACTCCGTACGGACCTCCTGGAGCGGGATCAGCAGGTCCGGGTCGAGCATCATGCCGGACTGCTTCAGCCCGTCGCGCACCTTCGCGTCGTACGCGGCACGGAACCCGTTCGACGCCAAGTAGTCCTCCACGGCGGTCCGTTCGGGGACGCCGAGCAGCAACAGGAGGACATACGTCGTCCAGCCCGTGCGGTCCTTCCCCGATGTGCAGTGGTACAGGAGTGCGCCCCGGTCCCCGGTGCCGTACGCGGCGTCGCGCAGTGTGGCCGCGAACCGCGCGCGGTTGTCCACGTCCGACACGAACCGCGGATACACGCTCCGCATGAACGCGGCCGCCCGGCCGCCGCCGAGCATCTCCTCCTGCCGCACGGGGTCCTTGGAACCGATCGCGGCCATCATCTGCGCGTACAGGCCGTTGTCGGAGACGGGCCGTGACTGCGGGGTGAGGCCCGCGGGGAGGCGGTCCGCGCCGTCGTACTGGATCTCCACCGGGACCCGGTAGTCGACCACCCGGCGCAGACCGAGGCCCGCGAGCGTGGTGACGTCGGCGTCGGTGAGCTTGGACAGGGCGTCGGAGCGGTAGACGAGTCCGTGGCGGACACGACGGCCGCCGAGGGCCCGGTAGCCGCCCAGGTCGCGGACGTTGACCGCGCCCTGGAGCGGGATGTGCCGGATCGGCGGGTCCTGGTACGGACGCCGTCCGGCCGCGGCGGCACCGGGCGCGACGGCCGCGGCCGTCAGGGTGGTGAGCGCGGCGCCGACGAGGGCGCGTCTCGAAACGGTGCGTGGCATCGCTGAACTCCCTTGCGGGAAGCGGGATCACCCTGGGGTAGGCAGGGTGCCGAGCACGTGCCGGGCTTCGGACATCACGCGGGTGACGAGCTCCTCGCAGCTGGGGAGGTCCTCGATCACCCCCGCGACCTGGCCCGACGCCATGACGCCGAGGTCGGTGCGGCCCTCGACCATGGACGCCTTGAGGAGCACGGGGGTGTTCGCGGCGAGCAGGACCTGGCTCCACGACAGTTCCTTGCCGTGCTTCATCGCCAGTCCGTCGCGGACCATCTGCGGCCAGCTCAGGCCCGACAGCTTCCTGAACCCGGCGGCCCGCCGCACGGCCTGCACGAGCGCGCGCGTGCGCCCCGACCGCTCCAGCGAGTCGACGAGATCCGTCCGCAGCATGCGGTGCGGCAGACCGTCCACGGCGGTCGTCACCGTGACGTCCTTGACCGTGGCGGCCAGATATCTCGCCTTCACCGCGTCCGGGACGGTCGAGTCGGAGGTGAGCAGGAAACGGGTGCCCATGGCGACGCCGGCCGCCCCGTACGCGAGGGCGGCGACCAGGCCGCGCCCGTCGTGGAACCCGCCCGCGCCGATCACGGGGATGTCCACGGCGTCCACGACCTGCGGCAGGAGCACCGTCGTCGCGACGTCCCCCGTGTGCCCGCCGCCCTCGCCGCCCTGCACGATGACGGCGTCCGCGCCCCAGGCGGCGACCTTCTCCGCGTGCCGCCGGGCACCGATGGACGGGATGACGACGACGCCGGCGTCCTTCAGCTCGGCGATCAGGTCACGGGACGGCGCGAGCGCGAACGAGGCGACCCGCACCCCCTCGTCGATGATCACCCGCACCCGGTCCCGCGCGTCACCGGCGTCCGCGCGCAGATTGACCCCGAAGGGCTCGTCCGTACGGGACTTCACCTCGCGCACCGCCGACCTGAGCTGATCGAGGGTCATGGTGGCGGAGGCGAGGATGCCGAGCGCCCCGGCGTTCGCCGACGCCGACACGAGGCGCGGGCCCGCGACCCAGCCCATGCCGGTCTGTACGAGCGGATGGCGGACACCGACCAGCTCGGTGAACGCCGTCTCGAGGGTCGCGTCGCTCATACGGTCCTGACCTCGCGGTCGCGCAGGCCCTTCGGGTCGATGACCTCGCGGATCAGCCGCAGCTCCTCAGGGGTGGGCTCGCGCGTCTGCGGCACCTCGCCCCCGTCCGGCAGGGCCAGGGGGAAGCCCGTCGCCGCGATCACCTCGTCGACGGTGACTCCGGGGTGCACGGACGCGAGCCGCATCGAGCGGTCCGGAGTCTCGAAGTCGAAGACGCCGAGGTTCGACACGACGCGCGGGATGCGGTGGTAGCGCGTCGCCGAGGGTCCGGCCGCGGCGGCGCTGTCGTACCCGACCCCGCTGATCATGTCGACCTTCTCGACGAACACGCGCGCGGAGTGCTTGGGCACCCAGTAACTCACCGGATTGTTGAGGGTGTTCACGGGCGCCCCGCGGACGCCGAGGAGCTGGCGGTCGGGGCGGTCCCAGTCGCCGATGCACGAGATGTTCTGGTTGCCGTGCCGGTCGATCTGGCTCGCGCCCATCATCACGTGACGCCTGCCGCCGGTGACCATGGTCAGGTGCTGACGGTACGGAAGCCAGCCCTCCGGCTCCCCGCCGAGACCCACGGTCATCGCCTCGCCGTCGGTGAGGAGCAGATCGGGGGAGAACGTGTGCCTGGCGAGGCGGGCGCCGACGGACGGGATCAGTCCCATCGGACTGGCCAGGATCTCGCCGCTGTCGCGCCAGGCGTCCGCGCAGGCGATGACGCAGTATTCGGCGCGGGTGGGGGTGGTGGTCGTTCCCGGGGTGGTTCCCGTCGCCGGGACGGGCGCAGGTGTGCGCGTGGCCGCGCCGGTGGCCGGCCCCGCGTGCTCCTGCTGCTCCGCGTGCCAGCTGCGTACCGCTTCCTGGTAGCTCTTCTCGTCGCCGCGCGCAGGCAGGAAGCGCTCGGCGAACTCGGGCCAGGGCGTGGTCGCGTACAGCTTCTGGAAGGCCTCGTCCCGGCCGTAGTCGGGGGCGCACGACGTGAAGTGCGCGCCGTTCGGTGTCTCGACGACGCCGGTGACCGCGTGCCGCTTGACGAGAAGGGTCTGCGGAACGGCGTCCCCCACGTCGCCGAATCCCTCCACCAGCTCCTCGCAGGACACGTACGCCGTGTCGGCCGCCTCGCAGAACAGGTCGTCGAAGTACGGGTCGGGGCCCAGGTACTGGCCGTTGCCGTGCCGGTCCGCGCGGTTCATGTGGACGAGCGCCGCGTCCATCCGCAGCGCCGGCATCGCGACCAGGGTCTCCCCGTCCTCGTACGGCGAACCGACCGTCCTGAGACCGGGGTTGACGCGCATGACGTCCGAGCCGATGCCGGCCCGTACCGGGATGAAGGGGAGCCGGTTCGCCGCGGCGTGCAGGCCCCACATGAACATCGCCTCGTCGACCTCCGTCAGCTCGAACGCGCCGCGCTGGCGGGCCTCGCGGAAGTGCGGTTCGAGCGGGATCGAGTCGAGGGTCACGAAGGCGGTGACCAGCTTGCGGATCTTCCCGGCGGCGGCGAGCAGGCCGACGTCAGGACCGCCGTACGCGATGACGGTCAGGTCCGTGACGTCGCTGCGCAGCAGGGCCCGCACCAGGGCCATGGGCTTGCGCCGCGAACCCCAGCCGCCGATGCCGATGGTCATGCCGCTGCGGAGGCGGGCGACGACGTCCTCGGGCGTCATGGTCTTGTCCGTCATTCGGCTTCCCCCTCGGTTGCCGTGTCCGTGTCCGTGTCCGTGTCCGTGCCGAACGTGTCGCGGATGCGGTCCGCGACGCCGCTGAGGTTCGCCTCGAAGGTGAAGCCCTGCTCGAAGCGGTAGCTCCGGCGTACGTCGACGGGGTCGATGCCGTTGATCGCGGCCTTGGCGAGTCGGATGAGCGAGCCGTCCTTGCGGGCGATCTCGCGGGCCAGGTCCAGTGCGGCGGCACCGAGTTCGGCGCGTGGCACGACCTTCCAGACGGAACCGTGCGCGTGCAGCTCCTGCGCCGTCGCCGTGCGGGAGGTGTAGTAGAGGGCGCGCATCAGGTGCTGCGGCACCAGTCTGGCGAGATGCGTCGCGGCGCCCAGCGCTCCGCGGTCGAGCTCGGGGAGGCCGAACGTGGCGTCGTCCGAGGCGACGATCGCGTCCGCGTTGCCCACGAGTCCGATGCCGCCGCCCAGGCAGAAGCCGTTGACCGCGGCGACGACGGGCACCTCGCACTCGTACACGGCCGCGAAGGCCTCGTAGCAGCCGCGGTTCGCGCCGATGAGGGCGCCGTGGCCGCCGGACGCCGTGTCGCGCTGCATCTCCTTGATGTCGACGCCCGCGTTGAACCCGCGGCCCTCGGAGGCGAGGACGACACAGCGTATGTCCGGGTCGCGGCCCGCCGCGCGCAGGGCGTCGGCCAGGTCGTACCAGCCTCGCACCGGCAGCGCGTTGACCGGAGGGAAGTCCACCGTGACGACGGCGATCCCCTTTTCGGGTGAGGAGGTGGAGACACCCATGGCGTTCAGCTACCTTTCCACCTAACGTTTGTTTGGTAGGAAGGTAGCAGGCGATGGGGACGAGCGGAATGGACCTGAGGTGGATGGCGTGGATCTGAGCTCAAGGCCCCTGAGGGGGAAGGTCGCGGTCGTCACCGGGGGCACCCGGGGTGTGGGAGCCGGGATCGCGGCGGCGTTCGTGCGGGCGGGGGCGGACGTGGTGGTGTGCGCGCGCAGACCGCCCGAAGAGCCGCTGCCCGGCTGCGAGTTCATCCCCGTCGACCTGCGGGACGGCCCGGCCGTACGGCGCTTCTTCGCGGGCCTCGACCAGGTGGACGTGCTGGTGAACAACGCGGGAGGTACGCCGTACCGGCTGCTCGGGGAGTCCGACGCGGAGCGGCACGCGCGCGTGGTCGAGCTCAATCTCACGGCACCGATGACCGCGTCGCTGGCCGCGCGCGAACAACTGCGGCGCACGCGCGGCTCCGTCGTGATGATCGGCAGCGTGAGCGGCGCGAGACCCTCGCCGGGCACGGCGGCGTACGGGGCGGCCAAGGCGGGTCTGGAGAACCTGGCGCGCTCGATGGCGGTGGAGTGGGCGCCCGAGATACGGGTGAACACGCTGGTCCTGGGGATGGTGCGCACCGAACTGTCCCATCTGCACTACGGGGACGAGGAAGGCGTGGCGGCGGTGGGGCGCACGGTGCCGGTCGGACGCCTCGCCGAGCCCTCGGAGATCGGGGACGCGGCGGTGTTCCTCGCCTCGGGCGCCGCGTCGTACATCACGGGGGCGAGCCTCCTCGTGCACGGAGGCGGGGAGCGTCCGGCGTTCCTGGACGCGGCAACGGTCAACAAGGAGGCGTGACATGACGAACGACAAGGGAGCGGCTGTGGCTGCGGACACCGGTACGGGTTCTGGGCTGTGCGCGGGGCGCGTCGTCATCGTGACGGGGGCCGGGCGCGGACTGGGGCGCGCGCACGCGCTGGCGTTCGCCGCCGAGGGCGCGCGGGTCGTGGTCAACGACCTGGGGGTGGGCCTGGACGGGGCCCCCGCACCGGACAGTCCGGCGGCCCAAGTGGTGGCGGAGATACGGGCCTTCGGCGGCGAGGCGGTCGCCCACGGCGGGGACATCGCGACCACGGACGGCGCCGCGTCCCTCGTCGCCACGGCCCTCGACACGTTCGGACGCCTGGACACGCTGGTCAACAACGCGGGCTTCCTGCGCGACCGGATGCTGGTCAACCTCGACGAGGACGACTGGGACGCGGTCGTGCGAGTGCATCTCAAGGGCCACTTCCTGCCCTTGAAGCACGCGGCGGCGCACTGGCGCGCGGAGGCGAAGGCAGGCAGGACACCCTCGGCCCGGGTCGTGAACACGTCGTCGGGGGCGGGTCTGCTCGGCTCGGTGGGCCAGGGCAACTACAGCGCGGCGAAGGCCGGCATCGTGGGTCTGACCCTGGTCGCCGCGGCGGAGATGGGGCGGTACGGGGTGCAGGTGAACGCGGTCGCACCGGCGGCCCGCACCCGCATGACGGAGCGCACGTTCGCCGACACCATGACCGCCCCCGAGGACGGCTTCGACGCGATGGCCCCGGAGAACGTGTCGCCGGTGGTGGTGTGGCTCGGCTCCGCCGCCAGCGACGGAGTGACCGGCCGTGTCTTCGAGGCGGAGGCCGGCCGCATCACGGTCATGGAGGGCTGGCGCCCGGGCCCCACCGCCGACAAGGCGTCGCGCTGGACCCCGGCCGAGGCGGGGGAGGCGGCGAGGGAACTCCTCGGCAGGGCGGAGGTGCCGGGGGCGGTGTACGGGAGCGGGTGACGCCTCTCAGTGGGGGGGGGTGCCTGCGGCTGTCCCTACGGGGGGAGCGGGTGACGCCCCCGGCGGGGGCGTGCCCCGGCTGTCCCCACGGGCCACCCCGTCACCTTCCCGCTGAGCGGGAATCCGGCCTCCCTGCGCGTCGCGGCTCCGGCCTACCGTCTGGCCCACCGCGGTGCACCGCACCGCGGGCCGGACCGTCACCCCAAGGAGCCGAGATGCTTGACGTCCGCAGCCGGCAGGAGGCCGCCGCGCGCTTGCGTCGCGCCGAGCTCGGCCGCAGCCCCGTGGCGCCCCTGGCCGGCGCGTTCGAGGGCATCGGAACCGAGGACGCGTACGAGATCCAGCTGATCAACATCCGGCACAGGACCGCCCTGGGTGCCCAGGTCACCGGGCACAAGGTGGGCCTCTCGTCGCCGGTGATGCAGCGCATGATGGGCGTGGACGAGCCCGACTACGGCCATCTCCTCGACGACATGGAGCTGCGCGAGGACCAGCCCGTGGACACCGTCCGCTACTGCGCGCCCCGCGTCGAGGTCGAGATCGGATTCGTACTCGGCGACGACCTGCCGGGCGAGGGCTGCACCCCGGCCGACGTCCTCGCCGCGACCGAACGCGTCGTGCCCGCACTGGAGTTGATCGACAGCCGGATCGCCGACTGGCGCATCACCATCGCCGACACGATCGCCGACAACGCCTCGTCCGCCGGTTACGTCATCGGCGCGGGCCGCGACCCGCGCGACCTCGATCTGAAGGCCGTCGAGGCCCGGCTCACCTGCGACGGCGACGAGATCGCGCAGGGCCGCGGTGACGCCGTCCTCGGTGACCCCGCGGTCTCCGTCGCCTGGCTGGCCCGCACCGTCGCCCGCTTCGACGTGCCCCTGCGCAAGGGGCACGTCATCCTGCCCGGCTCCTGCACCCGCGCCGTCGACGTCGAGGCGGGCCGCACCTACACCGCCGAGTTCACCGGACTCGGCGCCGTATCGCTCTCGTTCCGATGACCCGACGGGTCCGCTGACTCTCTGCTGAGGTACACATGACTGCGAAAAAGGTCACCGCCGCGATCGTCGGCTCCGGGAACATCGGCACCGACCTCCTCCACAAGCTCCACCGCTCCCCGTACATCGAGCCGCGCTGGATGATCGGCGTGGACCCCGACAGCGCGGGCCTCGCGCGGGCGCGGAAGCTGGGGGTCGAGGCGAGTCACGAGGGCGTCGAGACGCTCCTGGCCCAGGACGAGCTGCCCGACCTCGTCTTCGAGGCGACGAGCGCCTACGTCCACCGCGCCAACGCCCCGCGCTACGCCGAACTGGGCATCAGGGCCATCGACCTCACCCCGGCCGCCGTCGGCCCCGCCGTGGTCCCGCCCGCGAACCTCACGGCGCATCTGGACGCGCCCAACATCAACATGATCACCTGCGGCGGCCAGGCCACCATCCCCATGGTGTACGCGGTCTCACGCGTCGTGCCCGTCGCGTACGCGGAGATCGTGGCCTCCGTCGCCTCGGTGTCCGCGGGACCCGGCACCCGCGCGAACATCGACGAGTTCACCCGGACGACGTCCCGCGGCATCGAGGAGATCGGCGGCGCCGCGCGCGGCAAGGCGATCATCATCCTCAACCCGGCCGAGCCGCCCGTCATCATGCGCGACACCGTCTTCTGCGCCATCCCCGAGGACGCCGACCGGGACGCGATCGCCCTCTCCGTCAAGGAGGTCGCCGAGAGCGTGGCGACGTACGTGCCGGGCTACCGGCTGCGCACGGAACCGCAGTTCGACGACCCGTCACCCATGAACGGCGGGATGGCGCGCGTAGCGATCTTCCTGGAGGTGGAGGGCGCGGGCGACTTCCTGCCGCCGTACGCAGGAAACCTCGACATCATGACCGCCGCCGCGACGAAGGTCGGCGAGGAGCTCGCGAAGGGGATCCGCAAGTGAAGCCGTACTCCGAGACGCTCGACATCCGTGTCACCGACTCGTCGCTGCGCGACGGTTCGCACGCGAAGCGTCACCAGTTCACCGCCGACGACGTACGCCGCGTCGTCGGCGCCCTCGACGGCGCGGGAGTGCCCGTCATCGAGGTCACGCACGGCGACGGCCTGGGCGGCTCGTCCTTCAACTACGGGTTCTCGAAGACGCCCGAGCAGGAGCTCATCAAGGCCGCCGTCGACACGGCGCGGCAGGCACGCATCGCGTTCCTGATGCTGCCCGGCCTCGGTGTGAAGGACGACATCAGGGCCGCGCACGCGAACGGCGCCAGCGTGTGCCGCATCGCGACGCACTGCACGGAGGCCGACATCTCCGTCCAGCACTTCGGCCTGGCCCGGGAGATGGGCCTGGAGACCGTCGGATTCCTGATGATGGCGCACTCCACGACGCCGGAGCGGCTCGCCGCCCAGGCCAGGATCATGGCCGACGCCGGCTGCCAGTGCGTGTACGTCGTCGACTCGGCCGGCGCCCTGGTGATGGACGACGTCACCGACCGGGTGTCCGCGCTCGTCGCCGAGCTGGGCGACGACGCGCAGGTCGGCTTCCACGGCCACGAGAACCTCGGCCTGGGCGTCGGCAATTCCGTGGCCGCCGTGCGCGCCGGAGCACTGCAGATCGACGGTTCGACGCGGCGGCTCGGCGCGGGCGCGGGCAACACGCCCGTCGAGGCGTTCGCCGCCGTCTGCCACAAGATGGGCCTGCGCACCGGCATCGACGTACTGAAGATCATCGACGCGGCCGAGGACGTCGTGCGGCCCGTCATGGACGACGAGTGCCTGCTCGACCGGATGTCCCTCCTGATGGGGCACGCCGGCGTCTACTCCAGCTTCCTCAAGCACGCCTACCGGCAGGCGGAGCGCTACGGCGTCTCCGGCGCCGAGATCCTGCTGCGCGCCGGCGAACGCCGCCTCGTCGGCGGCCAGGAGGACCAGCTCATCGACATCGCCGTCGAACTCGCCGCACGCGACTGAAGGGCAGGACACGCGACATGACCGCACAGCAGCAAGAGGTCCGCGTCATCGAGGCCACCGCGCCGCCGGCCCGCTACGCCCGCGGCTGGCACTGCCTGGGTCTGGCCACCGCCTTCCGTGACGGCGGCCCGCACGAGGTCGAGGCGTTCGGCACGAAGCTCGTCGTCTTCCGGGGGGAGGACGGCGACCGCCTGCACGTACTCAACGCGTACTGCCCCCACATGGGCGGCAATCTCGCCCACGGCACCGTCAAGGGCGACGCCGTCGCCTGCCCGTTCCACGACTGGCGCTGGGCGGGCGACGGGCGCTGCGCCGGCATCCCGTACGCGCGCCGCGTCCCGCCGCGCGCCAGGACCCGCGCCTGGACCACCCTCGAACGCAACGGGCAGCTCTACGTGTGGCACGACCCCGAGGGCAATGAGCCCCCGCCCGGCGTCACCATCCCGGAGATCGAGGGCTTCGGCAGCCCCGAGTGGTCCGACTGGTCCTGGAGCGCGCTGCGCGTCGAGAACTCCAACTGCCGCGAGATCGTGGACAACGTCGTCGACATGGCGCACTTCTTCTACGTCCACTACGCGTTCCCGAACTACTTCAAGAACATCTTCGACGGCCATGTCGCCACCCAGTACATGGAGTCCACGCCGCGCGGCGACGTGGAGCTCGGCACGCTGTCCACCGGCGGCGGCCTGCGTTCCGACGCCTCGTACTTCGGCCCCTCGTACATGATCGACAAGCTGTGGAGCGATGTCGGGGGCGGTGTCGAGATGGAGTCCGTCCTGATCAACTGCCACTACCCGATCGACGAGAACAGCTTCATGCTCATGTACGGCGCGATCGTCAGGAAGCTGCCCGGCATGACTGACGAGCAGGCAGCCGACGCCGCCCGGCTCACCTCCGAGGGCCTCGCGGTCGGCTTCGAGCAGGACGTCGAGATCTGGCGGAACAAGACCCGCATCGACAATCCGCTCCTCACCGAGGAGGACGGTCCCGTCTACCAACTGCGCCGTTGGTACGAGCAGTTCTACGTCGACGCCGGTGACGTCAAGGACGAGATGGTGCGGCGCTTCGAGTTCGAGATCGACACCGAGCGCGCGACCGCCGCCTGGCGCGCCGAGGTCGAGGAGAACCTCGCCCGGCGGGAGGCCGACTGATGCGGCCCGTGCGGTGCGGGGCCTGCGGAAACCAGGTCCTGTGCGAGAAGTTCAGCGCCGCCCACACGCAGATCCAGTGGACCGAGGAGGCGGCCGCGGTCTGCCCGATCATCGCGGAGCGCGTCACGGCCGGCGAACTGAGCGCGCGGGTACGGGGCTGCGCGCCGCTGCGGGCGAGCATCGACGTGGCGGTCGCGAGCGGCCTCCTGGAGGTCGCGGATGCCTAGCGTGAGGGTTCGGGTCGCGGAGGTGATACGGGAGACGGCCGACGCGGTCTCTCTTGTCCTGGACGCGCAACTCCCTTACAAACCCGGCCAGTTCATGACCGTGCGACTGCCCGGTGGCGGGGCCCGCTGCTACTCCCTGGCCAGCTCCCCGCACACCGGCGAGCCCATGAAGGTCACCGTGAAGGCGGTCGCCGGGGGAGTCGGGTCGGGCTGGATCTGCGAAAGCGTCGAGCCCGGCGACGAGCTGGAGGTCCTGCCGCCCGCGGGGACGTTCACGCCACCTGACCTCGACGGGGACGTGCTGCTCGTGGCGGGCGGCAGCGGCATCACGCCCGTCGTCTCCATCGCCAAGTCGGCGCTCGCCGCGGGCCGCGGCCGGGTCGCCCTCCTGTACGCGAACCGCGACGAGGAGTCGGTCATCTTCCGCGAGGAACTCCGGCTTCTGGGAGTCGAGTTCGCGGGCCGGCTCACCGTCGTGCACTGGCTGGAGACCCTCCAGGGCCTGCCCACGGCCGCCGCCCTGCGCGCACCCCTCGCCCCGTACGCGGGACGCGACGCCTATCTGTGCGGGCCCGCGCCGTTGATGGACGCGGCCGAGCAGGCGCTACGGGCGGTGGGCGGCCGGTCCGTGCGCAGGGAGCGGTACTTCTCGCTCGGCGACGACGTGTTCGCCGAGCCGGAGGGCCGGTCCGAGCGCCAGGGCGGGGCCGGGCCGGACGCCGACGACCACCGGCTGCACGTGGAACTCGACGGCGAGGAGCGGGAAGTGGCGTGGCCCGCCGGGACGCCGCTGCTCGACGCCCTGCTCGCGGCCGGCGTCGACGCCCCTTTCTCGTGCCGCGAGGGAGCGTGCAGCGCGTGCTGCTGCCGGGTCACCAAGGGGGAGGTCACGATGGCGCGCAACGAGATCCTCGACCAGCGGGACCTCGACGAGGGGTACGTCCTCGCGTGCCAGGCGCTGCCCGTGTCGGACGCGGTGGGGGTCACGTACTCCTGAGGGGCGCGGGCGGGGTCCGCATCCGAGGGGCCCGGCCCGCGCGGTGGGGTCGGGCCAGGCACCTCGGGAGCAGGTCCGCCCGCTACATCCACTCACTCGTCCGCAGCCACCCCATCATGTTGTCCAGCGCCTGCTCGGAGACGCCGGGCGCGCAGCTCGGCGGCGGCGCCGAGCGGGTCGCGCGGCCGGGGCCGTACAGGTCGCGCCAGACCGTGCGGGCGCAGGCGAGCACGGCGGGCGCGAGGCGTTCCAGGTCACGCTGGGCCGTCAGCCCCTTGCCGGACAGGGAGATCGCGGCGACGGCCCGGCCCGCGCCGCGCAGCGGGGCCGCGACGCAGACGACGTCGCGGTGGCTCTCCTCGCGGTCGAAGGCGACACCCCGGTCGCGGGCCGCGGCGAGCGCGGAGCGCAGCGCGGTCGGCTGCGTGAGGGTGCGCGGCGTGCGGGGGCGCAGCCCCTGCGCGAGGACGCCCTCGACGGTGGCGGGGTCGCTGAACGCGAGGACCGCCTTGCCGGCGGCCGTGCAGTACGCGGGCATGCGGCCGCCGACCCGGGAGGGCACCGACGTGTCGTGCAGACCGCCGATCCGTTCCAGGCAGACCACTTCGGCGCCGTCGAGGACGTACAGGTGCACCAGGTGCCCGGTCGACTCGTGCAGCGCGTGCAGCCGGGGGAGCGCCGTCCGGCGCAGCCGGTTGTGGTGGGCGGCGAGCGCGCCCAGTTCGAGCATCCCCATGCCCATCCGGTAGTCCCTGCCCTCCCGGTCGAGCCAGCCGAGCCGTACCAGCTGGTCGAGGATGCGGTGGGCGGAGGACCGGGGGATCCCGGAGCGCCGGATCACCTCCGTGAGGGAGAGACGCGGCTGCGCGCCGTCGAAGGCGCCGAGCACCTTCGCGGCCTTCTCCAGGAGCGAGGGCGCGGCGCCCCCGACGATCCCGGTCTGCTCGGGCATGGCTGAACCCCCAGGACAACAGGGCGCATCCGCGACATTGCGGGCGCGTTGACGACCTCGCGCCGACCTTGCCATGCGCCCTCGGCCCAGGGGAAGAGCCGGGAGCTATGTATTTCGGTTCGGCATACCTGTCGCTCTCGAGTCGATCGCTCCGGCACGCCCGTCCTCCTCACGCCGTCCGTCGCCGCGTGCCTGTGCTCGTGCTCGTCACGTCGCTCGTCGCCGCGTGCCTGTGCTCGTCACGTCGCTCGTCGCCGCGTGCCTGTGCTCGTCACGTCGCTCGCCGCCGCGCGCCCGTCCTCGTCACGCCGTGCCCGCCACGAGGGACCGCAGCAGCCCCACGTCCGCCCCCGTGAGATCGGCGACGACCGTGCGGCCCGGGGCCGGAGCGATCGGCCGCACCGACGGGACCGCGAGGACCGCGCACCCCGCTGCCTCCGCCGACGCCACCCCCGTCGGGGTGTCCTCCACCGCGACGCACCGCGCGGGCTCCACGCCGAGCGCCGCGGCCGCCGCGAGATACGGGTCCGGCGCCGGCTTCGTGCGCGGCGTGTCCTCGGCCCCGTACACCGCGTCGAAGACGTGTCCGTCCAGGGAGCCGGCGATCCGGCGCACCACCGCGCGAGGCGACGCCGACACCAGCGCCGTCGGGATTCCGGCCGCGCGCAGTGCGGTCAGCAGCCCGAGGGCGCCCGGCCGCGGCGGCGCGCCCTCGGCGATCCGGGCGGTGAAGCCCCTGCCCAGTTCGTCCGCGAGGCCCTCGCGGGACGCGCCGAGGGACTCGTGCAGCAGATCCGCCGTGTCCTCGACCGAGCGTCCGAGCGCCGCGGCGCGGCCCTCCTCGTCCAGGGTGCGGCCGTGCCGCTCGGACACGGCCTCGACGACCTCGAGCCACATGTCCTCGGTGTCGACGAGCGTGCCGTCCATGTCGAAGAGCACCGCCTGGAGGGCGGAGGGGTCGACGGGCAGCGCGCGGGTGGGCACGCCGGAGTGGGCGCGAGGGGTGTTCACAGTGCTCCAGAAGCCGAAGGGACAGGCCGACCCTCTCATTACGGTCGCCCCGCATGACAGGCCGGTGAACGGCGCGCGCCATCCACGCAGCCCACAGGCGACAGCGGGGGAACCCGCCGTGGTTCCCGCTCAGCGGGAACCACCCGTTCTCGGCCCGCGGGAGGCGGGCGTACGGTCCAGCCACTCGAACCCGCACCCAGGAGAGGGCCCTCGCATGAGCGAATCCCCGGCCACCGCGGCCGCCGTACTCGAAGCGGTCCGCGCCCTCACGCCGGCGCTGCGCGAACGCGCCGCCGAGGCGGAGGCGCTGCGCAAGGTGCCCGACACGTCGATCAAGGACCTGGAGCAGACCGGCTTCTTCCGGCTCCTCCAGCCCCGGGCCCATGGCGGATTCGCCGCGGACCCGGCCGTCTTCTACGCCGCCGTCCGCGAGATCGCCCGAGCCTGCGGCTCCACCGGCTGGGTCGCGTCCGTCGTCGGCGTCCACCCCTGGCACGTCGCGCTCTACGACCCGCGCGCCCAGGAAGAGGTGTGGGGCGCCGACCCGTCGACCCGGATCTGCTCCTCGTACGCCCCGACCGGCAAGGTCACCCCCGTCGACGGCGGCTTCCGCATCAGCGGCTCCTGGAGCTTCTCCTCCGGCTGCGACCACGCGGACTGGGCGCTGCTTGGCGGCCTCGTCATGGACGCGGACGGCCGGCCCGTCGACATGCGGACGTTCCTCGTGCCGCGCACCCAGTACCGCATCGACGACGTGTGGGACACCGTCGGCCTGCGCGGCACCGGCTCCAACAACATCGTGTGCGACGACGTGTTCGTGCCTGAGCACCGCGCCCTCAGCTTCGGCCCCGTCACGGCCCTGAACGTGCCGGGCCACGCGGTCAACCCGGAGCCGCTCTACCGCCTCCCGTACGCCGCCGTCTTCACCACCACCATCTCCACCCCCGTCGTCGGCATCGCCGAGGGCGCCCTCGACGCGTACATCGAGGCCACCCGCAAGCGCTTCCGCGTCTCCTATGGCGAGCAGGTCGCCGAGGACCCCTTCGCGCAGGTCCGTATCGCCCGCGCGGCCTCCGACATCGACGCCGCTGGTCTTCAACTCCAGCGCAACATCGCCGAGTTGTACGCCTGCGCGGAGCGCGGCGAGGAACTCCCGATGCCGCTGCGCGCCCGTGCCCGCCGTGACCAGGTCCTCGCCACCGAACGCGCCGTCGCCGCCGTCGACCTGCTCATGGAGAACGCGGGCGGCGGCGCCATGCGCACCGGCCCCAACCCGGTGCAGCGCGCCTGGCGCGACGTCCACACCGGCCGCGGTCACGCCGCCAACGACCCCGAGCGCGCCCTCCTCCTCTCCGGCCAGAGCGCCCTCGGCCTCGACATCCAGGACACGATGCTGTGAACACCCTGACTGCCCAAGGAACTTCGCGGACCGTCAAAGCGGCGGGCCTCGCGCTCCACTACCACGAGGCGGGCCCCGACGCCCCGGACGCCCCCGTCGTGATCATGCTGCACGGCGGCGGCCCCGGTGCCTCCGGATGGTCCAACTTCGGCCGCAATCTGCCCGTGTTCGCGGAGCACTTCCGCACCCTCCTGGTCGACCAGCCCTGCTACGGGAATTCCGACAAGCCCGAGCTCACCAAGGACTTCTTCTCCTACGCAGCCGATGCCGTCGCCGCCCTCATGGAGGAACTGGCCATCCCCCAGGCGCACTTCGTCGGCAACTCCCTAGGGGGCGGCACCGCGACCCGGATGGCCCTCGACCACCCGGGCAAGGTCGGCAAGCTCCTCCTGATGGGTCCGGGCGGCATCTCCGTCAACCTGTTCGCGCCCGACCCGACCGAAGGGATCAAGAAGCTCTTCGCGTTCAACGGCTCGGGCGAGCCGACCCGCGCCATGATGCGCGACTTCCTCACCACCCTCGCGTACGACGCCTCGATCGTCACCGACGCGTTCGTCGAGGAGCGCTACGTCCAGGCCACCGACCCCGAGGCCAAGCTCGGCAACGACCGCATGGCCGCGTCCTTCGCCAAGTGGCCCGCCGACACGATGCTGTGGCGCGAGGCCCACCGCATCACTGCCCCCACACTCCTCACCTGGGGCCGCGAGGACCGCGTCAACCCGCTCGACGGCGCACTGGTCGCTCTCAAGACCATCCCGGACGCGCGTCTGCACGTCTTCCCGCACTGCGGCCACTGGGCGCAGACGGAGCGGTTCGACGAGTTCAACCGCCTCGCCATCGACTTCTTCCGCCCCTAGCCACTGGCCACCGGCCACCGGTCAGCAGTCACCAGCCACCGGCCGGCAGCCACCAGCCACCGGCCGGCAGCCACCAGTCATCGGCCCGCAGCCGCCAGCCACCAGTCACCAGCCACCGAAAGGCCCACAGCCATGGACATCCGCTCTCTGGGCTTCCTCCGCATCGAGACCGCGAAGCTCGCCGAGTGGCGCACCTACGTCATCGACATCCTCGGGATGACGGAGGGCGCCGACTCGACGGACACCGTCCTGCACGCCCGGATCGACGACCGCATCCGCCGCCTGTCCTTCGTGGCGGGCGAACACGACCGCCTCCTGTCGGCCGGCTTCGAGGTCGCGAACGCGCGAGCGCTCGCCGAGGCCGCCGCCGAACTCGAAGCGGCCGGAGTCGCCGTCAAGCACGCCGACGACGCCACCCTCGCCGACCGCCGCGTACAGGGCCTCATCCACTGCGAGGACCCGGCCGGCAACCCCCTGGAGATCTACTGGGGCCAGGCCCAGGACCACACGCCGCTCGCCGCGCCCTACGGCAACCGCTTCGTCACCGGCGACCACCTCGGGCTCGGTCACGTCGTCATGCCGGCCCCCGACATGGAAGCCACCCTCGACTTCTACGAGAACCTCCTCGGCTTCCAGCTCCGCGACCGCATGAAGCTGCCGCCCGCCGCCGTGCCCACGGGGAAGCCGGGCCAGGACTTCTACTGGATGAACTTCCTCAGCCCCAACGCCCGCCACCACAGCCTCGGCCTGTACCCGGGTGAACTCCCGCCCGGCATCGTGCACTTCATGGTCGAGCTGGAGCGCCTCGACGACGTCGGCTTCTGCCTGGACCGCATGAACGCGGCGGGCATCCCGATCGCCTCCACCCTCGGCCGGCACTCCAACGACCACATGGTGTCGTTCTACGCGCAGGCCCCCGGCGGCTTCCAGGTCGAGTACGGCTGGGACGGTCTTCTCGTCGACAAAGCGACCTGGGTGACGAAGGAGATCACCTCCGACAGCTTCTGGGGCCACCGGTGGAACGGCTGACCCCGGACGCGTTCCGCGACGTCCTGGGCCACTTCGCGTCCGGCGTCACGGTCGTCGCCGCCCTCGACGAGGACACGGGCGAACCGGTGGGCCTCGCCTGCCAGTCCTTCGCCTCGCTCTCCCTCGAACCGCCGCTCGTGCTGCTGTGCGTCGCCAAGTCGTCGACGAGCTGGCCCAAGGTGCGGCGCGCCGGCCGGTTCGGCGTCTCGATCCTCGCCGACGATCAGCGCGCCGTGTGCGCCGCCGTCGGCCGCAGCGGGCCCGACAAGTTCCGCGACGTGCAGTGGGAGCCGGCCGCGGGCGGCGCGGTCCGCGTGGCCGGCGCCCTCGCCACCGTCGACTGCGAGCTCTACGCCGTCCACGAGGCCGGTGACCACTGGATCGTCACCGCCCGCGTCCTCGGCCTGACCGCACGCGACGGCGGTGGACCCCTGCTCTACTTCCGCAGCGCCTACGCCACCGGGGAGTTCGCATGAGTGACGCCGAGATCGGCTACGACGTGGTGGTCGTCGGGTCCGGCGCCGCTGGGTTCGCCGCCGCGATCACCGCCCGTCTGCGCGGCCTGACCGCCCTGATCGTCGAGAAGACCGATCAGTACGGCGGCTCCACCGCCCTGTCCGGCGGCGCGATCTGGGTGCCGGGCAACTTCCATCTCGACGCGGCCGGCCTCGGCGACACGTACGAGAAGGCCCGCGCCTACCTCGACGCGACCGTCGGCGACCGCGTACCGGCTGACCGCAAGGACGCCTATCTGCGGCACGGGCCAAGCATGGTGCGCGAGTTCCACGACCGCACCGCCGTCCGCTTCATGTACACACCCGGCTACTCCGACTACTTCCCGGAGGCGCTCGGTGGCATGGCGCAGGGCCGCTCGGCCGAGCCGTGCGTCGTCGACCTCAAGGAACTCGGCCCGCTCGCCCGGGACCTGCGCCGTGCGGGGCTGCCCACGTACGGGCTGACCATGACGTCGTACGACTTCCGGTTCCTCAACATGGTCGCCCGCACCTGGGCCGGCAAGCGCAGATCGCTGCGGGTGGGGGCGCGGGCCGTGGGCGCGGCACTGCGCGGGCGCAAGCTGCTCTCGCTGGGTGAGGCGCTCATCGCCAGGATGCGGCTCTCCCTGGAGCGCCTCGGCGGCGACCTGTGGCTGTCGGCGCCGCTGACCGGCCTCGTCGTGGAGGACGGCCGCGTGACCGGCGTCCGCGTCGTGCGCGACGGTACCGAACGCGTCGTACGGGCCCGCGGCGGCGTCGTCCTCGCGTCCGGCGGTTTCTCCCACGACCAGGCCCTGCGCGACAAGTACCTGCCGCAGCCCACGTCCACCGCCTGGACCCACTCCTCCGAGGGCCAGGTCGGCGACGCGCTGCGCCTGGGCGAGGAACTCGGCGCCGCCACCGACCTCCTCGACAAGGTGTGGGGCGCCCCCTCTCTGTGCCCGCCGGACGAGAAGCCGTTCTTCCTCGTCGCCGACCGGGGCATCCCCGGCATGGTGATCGTGAACGCGGCGGGGGAGCGGTACGCCAACGAGGCGGCGCCGTACCACGAGTTCGTGGACCGCATGTACGCCGCCGACCGCCCCGACGCGACGACCGTCCCGTCCTGGCTGATCCTCGACGCCCGCTCCAAGGCGCGCTACATCTTCGCGGGCCTCTTCCCCGGCCAGGCCTTCCCGAAGCGGTGGCGCGAGAGCGGCTTCCTGAGGGAGGCCGCCACCCTGGAGGAGCTGTCCCGGATCATCAAGACGCCCCGACTCCCCTCCACCATAAGGAGGTTCAACGGCTTCGCCGCCACCGGGAAGGACGAGGACTTCGCCCGCGGCGACAGCGTCTACGACCGCTACTACGGCGACCCGACCCTGCGAAACCCCAACCTCGCCCCCCTCGACAAGGGCCCCTTCTACGCCGTCCCCGTCCACCCCGGCGACATCGGCACCAAGGGCGGCCTCGTCACGGACGCGGACGCCCGCGTCCTGCGCGAGGACGGCACGCCCGTCGCCGGGCTCTACGCCTCCGGGAACTGCTCGGCGGCCGTCATGGGGGAGACGTACCCGGGGCCCGGCGCCACGATCGGGCCCGCCATGGCGTTCAGCTGGGCCGCCGTCAACGACATCGCGGGACCGTCCACTCCAGACGGGCCCTGACCCGCGCGTCGGGGACATGGCGGATCGCGTCACGCGCCGTGTCGTGCGCGTACCCGCCGGGCGGCCGGCAGGCGAGGATCCGCGCGAGCGCCTCGACGGCCCGCGCATCGTGGCGCAGCGCCAGACCGCGGGCCGCCTCCGCCGCGGCGTCCGGGACCGGGTCCTCGAGGAGCGCGGCCAGCGCGTCGCGCACCTGATCCGTGTCCGCGGGGGCCGCGGCGAGCGCCGCCGCGGCCCAGTTGCGCACATCGCCGTCCGCGTCGCGGGTCAGCGCGACCAGCGCGGCGACGCCCTCGCCGTGCCCGGCCGGCACCAGCCCCGTCAGGGCCGCCGCCACCGCGAGGCGCACCTGCGGCTGCGGATGCCGCGCGTGCAGCAGGATCTCCGGCAGCGCCGCCGGATCCCCGAGATGGCCGAGCGCGACGACGGCCGAGCGCAGGCCGGCGGTGTCGCGGGCGGTGCGGGCCAGGGCGCGCAGCACCGGGAGCGACCGGGCCGTGTACCGGCCCCGTGGCCCCAACTGCCCGAGCACATCCGCCCCGAGAGCCCGCCGCGGCGCCTCACCGCTCGCACACCACGCGGCCGCCGCGAGGAACGTCTCCTCGTCGCCGCGCGCCCGGAGCACGGCCACCGTCTCGGTCCAGTCGTCGTCGTCTGGATCACCGCGGCGCAGCGCGCGCTCCGCCAGTTCGGCGGCCGGTGTGACGATGCCCAGGTCCGCCTCCAGGAGCGTGGCGATCGCCGCGTGCCCCGTCTGCATGTCGTTGCCCGACCGCGGCCGCCCCTCCTCGTCGAGCAGTTCCACGGCCACGGTCACCCCGCCGTCCTCCACGAACCGCTGCGTCACCGTCTCGCTCCCGGGCCGCTCGAGTCCCGCACGCAGCACCGCCGCCACATCCGCACCGCACCAGGCCAGCGCCTCGGTGAGCGCCTCGGTCCGCCCCCGCGCGCCGTGTTCGAGCAGAGCGCGCACACACCCCGTGGACCCGCGCCGGGCCGCCGTGACCAGCGGAAGACCGCCGCCGGGGCCCGGCAGCTGCGGATCCGAGCCGCCGTCGAGCAGCGCCCGCACCACCCGCTCGTGCCCGCGCTGCAGCGCCCACGCCATCGCCGTGAACCCGAACTCCTCGCGCAGATCGACGCGCGCGCCCGCCCCGAGCAGAGCCCGCACGACCTCCGTGTGCCCGCCGCACGCCGCACCGCACAACGGCAGATCCGTGCCACTGCTCAGCCGGTCCGGGTCCGCCCCGGCCGACAACAGCAGACGTACGATGCCCGGCTCGTCGCTCACCGACGCCAGATAGAGCGCCGTACGGCCCTCGTCGTCCGGCTCGTCCGCCGCGGCGCCCGCGCGCAGGGCCCGCACCACCGCGTCCTCGTCACCGCCGTACACCGCGTCGAACAGGCCACCCGCGCCTGCCTTCTGCTCTTCGTCCATCTGTCGACCATCGCCCCTCACCCGAGGTGAAAGCAAAGCGTTTTGAGGCTATGTGTCGCAGTCCATCACGGTGTGGCACAGTGCGCACCGCGCCCGCACCCGGCCCCGCACCGGCACCCGGATCCGCTGATGGCACGTCGGACAGGCAAACGTCACCCGCAGCGCGGACCCCTCCGTCGAGAACGCGTACCCACCGCCCGGCGCCGCCCCGCCCACCCCGTTCTGCCGCGCCTCACGCCGGTCCTTCGCGTACCGCCGCCGCCCCGCCCACCCGGCCGCCGTCAGCGGCGGCCGCTGCTCGTCGGCCCGCGCCCGCGCCAGCCCTTTCGTGTACGCGGTGTAGGCCTGCGCACTGGTGAACCACGTCTCCGGCGCCTCACCGAACGCGAGCGAGCGCTTGGCCAGCACGTAGCCGAACTCCTCCGGCGTGAGATAGCCGAGCTTCTGCGACGACGCCGCGTCCTCCCGGTACGCGTCGAGCAGCAGCCACCCCGCCCCCAGATAGGTGGTGGCCGTGTCCGTGAGGATCTCGTTGTCCCGCGTCCCCGGGAACGCGAGGCCGAGCCGGTGCAGATAGACGTGCATGACCTCGTGGGCGAGAGCGGCCCCGATGTCCCGCCGGTGCGTACGGAACCGGTCGTTCAGCTCGATGAAGTACTCCGGACCCGCCGCCAGCTCGACACTCGCCGCATGCGTCATCTCACGGAAACTGACGATCATCCGGGCATCCGGCAGCCGGTAGTGCCGCACCAGCTCACGCGCCACCCGCTGCGCCCCCAGGTACAGGTCGTCCTGATCGCAGAACGCCACATCGACCGGCGCGACGCTTGTCTCGAACGTGTGCACGGTGTCGTAGGAGAGCCTCTTGTACAGCGCGGTCACCGCCGCCCGCACCGTCTCCAGGTGCGGAAAGCCGTGCTCCACCGGTCCGCCGTTCGCCACGCCCGCACCCCCTGGGGCCGCCGGGCGCCACCGCCCGGACACCGGAACTCCACTGTACGGCGGGATCCGGCAGGCCCACCGGGGCGCGATTAGTCCAAGACCTCTCCCCCTTTTGTCCATGGGCCCGCAGGCCCCACCCGCACCATCGTGATCACCGCGCCCCACCATGAGCGCAGCGAGGACCGTGCCCGCCGGCTCCCACGGAGAGCGGCCCGCACCCCGTCGCGCGTAAAGAGGGGCCGGTTCCGTGATCCGGAACCGGCCCCGTATCTCCGCCCGGCGGCGCCTACGACAACGTCACACGCGGCTCGCCCGCCGCCTCCGTCTCGAGCACCCACACCTCGTTACGGCCCTCGCGCAGCACGGGACCCGGAACGTACAGCGAGTGCTGCGGCCCCACCGACCAGTAACGGCCCAGGTTGAAGCCGTTCACCCACACGAACCCCCGTGTCCATCCCGGCAGTTCGAGCTCCGCGTCCCCCGCGCCGCTCACCTCGAACGTGCCGCGGTACAGGCCCGCGGCCCCCGCACAGCCGTCCACCGGCGCGAGGCCCCGCACCGCGTCCGCGTCGTCGAACGCGTCCAGGCGCAGCGCCCGCGCCCGCACCCCGTGCAGAAACTGCCGCTCGTGCAGCACCCCGCCCGTGACGCCCTTCGACTCACCCGTGCGCGGCCCGTAGTTGACCCGGCCCAGCGACTCCACCCACAGCTCGATACGGGCGGGCCCCGCGACCGGCTCCGCGAGGACCGGCTCGTCCTCCGTGAGCACCCCGGCCCGCACCCCGTCCACGTACACCACGGCACGGTCCCGCAGCCCCGCCGCCCGCAGCGGATACGCCCTGCGCGGCCCCGGCACGTCCACGCTGTAACGGACCAGACCCCGGTCCACGCCGAGCTGCTCGAAGGTCGGCGGCACCCCGTACTCGCCCTCCGCCGAACCGAGCCCCTCCAGGACCGCGTCCAGCGGCACATGCGACGTCAGCTCCGCCGTCACCGCGACGGCCAACGCCGCCGGCTGCTCGGGGACGTCCGGCAGCGGCCCGTCCGCGTACTCGGCGAACACCTCGCGGAAGCGCCAGAACTTCTCCGTCGGCCGCCCGTGCTCGTCGACCGGCGCGTCGTAGTCGTACGACGTCACATCGGGCTGGAGCCGCCCCTCGTGCAGCTGCCCCGCCCGGTTCGCCCCCGCCCAGCCCCCGAAGCTCGTCCCGCCGTGCGCCATGTACAGATTGACCGACGCCCCGCACTCCAGGATCTCCCGCAGGGCCGCCGCCGCGTCCTCGGCGTCCCGCACGACATGGTCCGCGCCCCAGTGGTCGAACCAGCCGCACCAGAACTCCATGCACATCAGCGGACCCTTGGGCCGGTGCCGGCGCAGCGTCTCGAAAGCCTTCCGCGCGTTCGACCCGAAGTTCGCCGTCGCGAGGACACCCGGCACCGAGCCGCCCGTCAGCATGTGGTCGTCCGGACCGTCCGACGTGAACAGCGCCGCCGTCACCCCGAGCCCGCGCAGAGCGTCCGCGAGATGGGCCAGATACACCTGGTCCGAGCCGTACGAGCCGTACTCGTTCTCCACCTGCACCATGATCACCGGGCCGCCCCGGTCGTACTGCCGCTCCACGACCTGGGGGAGCAGCGCCGCGAACCAGCGGTCCACCGCCGCCAGGAACTCCCCGTCCCTGGTGCGCACCCGCGAGCCCAGGGGACCCGTCAGCCAGTGCGGCAGCCCGCCGTTCTCCCACTCGGCACAGATATAGGGCCCCGGACGCACGATCGCCCACAGCCCCGCCTCGCGCACCGCGTCCAGGAACCGGCCCAGAGCCCCCACGTCACGCAGCTCGCCGGGGCGCGGCTCGTGCAGATTCCACGGGACGTACGTCTCCACACAGTTCAGGCCCATCGCCCGCAGCATCGCGAGACGGTGCCCCCACTGCTCCTCGTGCACCCGGAAGTAGTGCAGCGCCCCCGACAGGAGCCGCACCGGCCGCCCGTCGACCTCGAAGTCGTCCTCGCCCACCCTGAACCCGGCCATCATGTCCCTCTCGCTCACGTACTGCCTGCCACGATCACCTCTGGCGGGCGGCAGGGTCCATGGACAAAGATCAGCCCTGTTTGGACGCAACGAGCGCACCACCGGCACCACACCCGCCCAGGAAGGGACACAAGCGGATGTACCACACCTGGATGCGGTATTTCACCCCCAGCCCGGCCCACCACCGCCTCGGCCTCGTCTGCCTCGGCGTCGGCCTCCAGTACGGCGCCCTGCCCACCGTCGGCCCCCGCACCCTCGACCACCACGTCGCCGTCGTCATCACCGCCGGACGCGGCTGGTACCAGGCCCCCGACGGCCGCCGCACCACCGTCACCGCACCCGCCCTCATCTGGGTCACCCCCGGCATGCCCCACCACTACGGGCCCGACCCCGACACCGGCTGGGACGAATGCTTCGTCGACTTCACCGGCCCCACCACCGCCACCTACACCGAACTCGGCTACATAGAACCCGAGCGCCCCGTCGTCCCCCTCTCCGACGCCGCCCACGCCCGCACCGCCGTCGGCCGCATCGCCCGCGCCGCCCGCCGCGGCAACCCCCTCCTCGAGGTCGAGACCGCCGCCGCCGTCCACGAACTCCTCGTCGCCCTGCGCCGCGCCCGCGCCGACATGGCCCCCGACGGCGACCCCGTCCTCCAGTCCCTCGCCCGCGACGCCTTCCAGCCCCTGACCGTCGCCGAACACGCCGCCCGCCACGGCATGACCCCCGCCGAACTGCGCACCGCCGTCCGCCGCGGCGCCGGCTGCAGCCCCAAGGACTACCTCCTCGGCATCCGCCTGGGCCGCGCCAAGGAACTCCTCGCCGCCACCGAACTCCCCGTCGCCGCCGTCGCCCGCCGCGTCGGCTACGACGACCCCGCCTACTTCTCCCGCCTGTTCACCCGCCGCGTCGGCACCGCACCCGTCCGCTTCCGCGAACAACAGGGCCGCACCGTCCCCGGCGGCTGGTCGCACACCGTCCCCGACCCCGACGACCCCCCGATGCTGCGCTCCCCGGGCGCCATGATCGAGCGCCCCTGAGCCACGTAGGGTTTCCTCCTATGACCAACAGCAACGCCCGCGACGCCGTGGACCCCGCCGTCCGCGCCGAACTCGCCCGCCTGCGCGACAGCATCGACAACATCGACGCCGCCGTCGTCCACATGCTCGCCGAACGCTTCAAATGCACCCAGCAGGTCGGCCACCTCAAGGCCGAACACGCCCTGCCCCCGGCCGACCCCGCCCGCGAGGCCAACCAGATCGAGCGCCTGCGCCAACTCGCGGAGAACGCCAAGCTGGACCCCGCCTTCGCCGAGAAGTTCCTGAATTTCATCATCAGCGAGGTCATCCGCCACCACGAGCAGATCGCCGCCAATGCGAGCCCCTCCGGCGACTGAGGAGCGGGGGTCCGGGACGGAGCCCGAAGGCCCCGGCCCAGCGCCGGGACAGGCCGCGCCGACGGGCACCGGCCCCTCGCCCCGTCCACCCTGTTCCCCGCCGGAGGCGTACGGCAGCATGTCCCCATGTCCGTACTGACGCGCGACGAAGCGCAGACCCGAGCCCAGCTCATCGACGTCCAGCGGTACACGATCGACCTCGATCTCACCCGCGGAGCCGACACCTTCGACTCCACCACCGTCATCGGCTTCACCACCCGCACGGCCGGAGACACCTTCGTCGAGGTCAGGCCCGCCGCCCTGCGATCCGTCACCCTCGACGGACACCCCCTGGACCCCGCCGCGCTCGACGACAACCGGCTCCCCCTCACCGGCCTCACCCCCGGCCCCCACGAACTGCGCGTCGAAGCCGCCATGGCCTACTCGCACACCGGCGAAGGCATGCACCGCTTCACCGACCCCAGCGACGGCGAGACGTACGTCTACACACAGCTGTTCATGGAAGACGTCCAGCGCGTCTTCGCCGCCTTCGACCAGCCCGACCTCAAGGCCGTCTTCGACCTCACCGTCACCGCACCCGACGGCTGGACCGTCCTCGCCAACGGCGTCACCGAAGACCTCGGCGACGGAACATGGCGGGCGGCCACCACCCCCCTCCTGTCCACCTACCTCGTCGCCGTCGCCGCGGGCCCCTGGCACTCCGTACGCACCGAACACCGCGGACTGCCCTTCGGCATCCACTGCCGCCGCTCCCTCGCCCGCTACCTCGACGCCGACGCCGAAGAGATCCTCGACATCACCCGCGCCTGCTACGACCGCTACCACGAGAAGTTCGAGGAGCCCTACCCCTTCGACTCCTACGACCAGGCGTTCGTCCCCGAATTCAACGCCGGCGCCATGGAGAACCCCGGACTCGTCACCTTCCGCGACGAGTTCATCCACCGCTCCGCCGTCACCGACACCGAACGCCAGACCCGCGCCATGGTCATCGCCCACGAAATGGCCCACATGTGGTTCGGCGACCTCGTCACCCTCCAATGGTGGGACGACATCTGGCTCAACGAGTCCTTCGCCGAGTACATGGGCTACCAGACCCTCACCGAAGCGACCCGCTTCACCGACACCTGGGTCGACTTCGGAGTGGCCCGCAAAGCCTGGGGATACGACGCCGACCAGCGCCCCTCCACCCACCCCGTCGCCCCCGACGCCGACGCCGTCCCCGACACCGCGTCCGCCCTGCTCAACTTCGACGGCATCTCCTACGCCAAGGGCGCCTCCGCTCTGCGCCAACTCGTCGCCTGGCTCGGCGAGAAGGACTTCCTCGCCGGCATCAACACCCACTTCCGGCGCCACCGGTTCGCCAACGCCACCCTCGCGGACTTCATCGCCTCCCTCGCCCACCACACCGACCGAGACGTCCATGCCTGGGCCGACACCTGGCTGCGCACCACCGGCGTCGACACCCTCACCGCAGGCGTCACCGAACACCCCGGACGGACGGCACTCACCGTCACCCGCGAGGGCAGCCGCCCCCACCGCGTCACCGTCGGCGTCTACGACCGCGACCTCATCGACGGCGCCACCCTCGTCCGCCGCGAACTGAGCGACCTCGACATCCCGGCCACCGGCGAACACAGCCTCCCCGGCCCCCGCCCCGCCCTCGTCGTCCCCAACGACCAGGACCTCACCTACGCCAAGATCCGCCTCGACCGCCACTCCGAGGAAACCGCCCTGCGCGGCCTCTCCCGCGTGCCCGACCCCCTCACCCGCGCCGTCCTGTGGAACTGCCTGCGCGACATGGTCCGCGACGGCGAACTCGAACCCCTCACCTACCTCGAAGCCGCCCGCGCCCACCTCCCCGCCGAACACGAACTCGCCAACGTCCAGGGCGTCCTCGCCTTCGCCCGCACCCAGATCGCCGACCGCTACACCACCCCCGCCGAACGCCCGGACGCCCTCGCCCTCCTCACCGACCTGTGCACCGACCTCATCCGCCGCACCGAGGACGGCAGCAACCCGGGCCTGCGCCTCACCGCCGTGCGCACCCTCATCGACAGCGCCGCCCACGCCGACACCATCCGCGACTGGTACGACAGCGGCAGCGTCCCCGGCGGCCCCGAACTCGACCCCGAACTGCGCTGGCGCATCCTCGGCCGCCTCTGCGTACTCGGCGCCGTCGACGACGCCGTCATCGAGGCCGAACTCACCCAGGACCCCAGCGCCACCGGCCGACAGGGCGCCGCCCACTGCCGCGCCGCCCTGCCCGACCCCGAGGCCAAACGCGCCGCCTGGGACGCCATGTTCACCACCGACGAGCTCTCCAACTACCTCTTCACCGCCACCGCCCAGGGCTTCTGGCAGCCCGAGCAGAGCGACCTCCTGCACCCCTACGTCGCCCGCTACTTCCCCGACGCCGTGGCCGTCGCCCACCGCCGCGGCCCCGCCATCGCCGACGCCGCGGGACGCCACGCCTTCCCCGCCCACGCCGTCGACACGCACACCCTCACCCTCGGCGAGAGCTGCATCGAGGACGACGCCCCCATCCCCGCCCTGCGTCGACGGCTCGCCGACCAACTCGACGACCTCGCACGCGCCTTGAAGATCAGGACGGCCACCGCCGCGTCCTAGGGCCCGTCTCAGGGGCCCGGCAGGTACGGGGTCCGGTCGCACCGGACCCCGTACCACCAACCGCCCCGCCCTCACCCAATCCCCGTACGGCAGTACCACTTTCGGGTTCCGATCGTTGTGATCGCCGGGCACGCCACCGCCACCGCAGACAGGCTGGAGGCCTCACCCGCGCACCCCGAAGGACACCGCCATGAGCAACCCGCCGCCCCTCGCCGGAGGCACCCAAGGCCCCCAAGCCCTGCGGCCGTTGCTCGACACCGTCCTCGACGCACTCCACGAAGGAGCCGTCGGCCGAGGCGGCCCCCTCCCCGCCGGCGGCCCCCACACCGTCACCACCCGCCTGCGCGAGCTCACCGGCGACCCCCTGCCCCACCACGGCACCGGCTCCGACACCGCGCTGCGCACCCTCGTGCAGGCCCTCGCCGAAGGCGCCGCCGACCCCGCCGACCCCCTGTGCGCGGCCCACCTCCACTGCCCGCCCCTGGCCCTCGCGACCGCCGCCGACCTCGCCGTGTCCGCCCTCAACCCCTCCATGGACTCCTGGGACCAGGCCCCCGCCGCGTCCGCCCTCGAAACCCTCGTCACCGACGCACTCGCCCACGAGGTCTACGGCGACGCCGGCCGACCAGGCCAGTCAGACAAGCCCGGCCGGCCCGGCCACCCGCAGGCACTGGTCACCACCGGCGGCACCGAAGCCAACCAGCTCGCCCTCCTCCTCGCCCGCGAAAGCCACGCCTTCGAGGGCCCCCTCCAGCTCATCACCGGCGCAGGCGCCCACCACTCCCTGCCCCGCGCCGCCTGGCTCCTCGGCCTCCCGGACCCCGTCACCGTGCCCGCCCCCACAGGCACCCTCGACCCCGCAGCACTCGACGAAGCCCTCACCGACCTGCCCGGACCCAAACTCGTCGCCGCCACCGCCGGCACCACCGACGCGGGCCTCATCGACCCTCTCCCGGAGATCGCCGACGTCTGCGAACACCACGGCGCCCGCCTCCACATCGACGCCGCCTACGGCGCCGGGCTCCTCTTCAGCCCCACCCGCCGCTCCCAGCTCACCGGCCTCGACCGCGCCGCCACCGTCACCCTCGACCTCCACAAACTCGGCTGGCAACCCGTCGCCGCCGGCCTCCTCGCCGTACGCGACCCCGCCGACCTCACCCCCCTCACCCACCACGCCGACTACCTCAACGCCGACGACGACACCGAAGCCGGCCTGCCCGACCTCCTCGGCCGCTCCCTGCGCACCACCCGACGCCCCGACATCCTCAAAATCGCCGTCACCCTCAAAGCCCTCGGCCGCACCGGACTCGGCGCCCTCGTCGACCAAGTCTGCGACCAGGCCCAGGAGTTCGCCGCCACCCTGCACGCCCACCCCGGCTTCGACCTCTACGACACCCCCACCCTCAGCACCGTCCTCTTCCGCCCCCACGGCGCATCCGACGAAAGCACCGCCCACATCCGGCGCACCCTCCTCACCCAAGGCCGCGCCGTACTCGGCCGCGCCCGCATGGACGGCCGGCTCTGGCTCAAAGCCACCCTGCTCAACCCGCACACCCAGCCGGGCGACCTGGCCCAGCTGCTGAAACTGGTGGAAGGAAACACCGCCCGATGACCACCGCGTCCACCCCCAGGCCCCCGCACCCCGAAGCACCCCGCGACCTCGTCGGCATCGGCATCGGCCCCTTCAACCTCTCCCTCGCCGCCCTCGCCCATCCCCTCACCGAACTCGACACCGCGTTCTACGAACAACGCCCCGCCTTCCACTGGCACCCCGGCCTCCTCATCGACGGCGCCACCCTCCAAGTCCCCTTCCTCGCCGACCTCGTCACCCTCGCCGACCCCGCAAACCACTGGACCTTCCTCAACTACCTCAAAACCCGCGAACGCCTCTTCCCCTTCTACTTCGCCGAGCGCTTCCACATCCAGCGCGCCGAATACGACGCCTACTGCCGCTGGGTCAGCGAGAACCTCCCCGGACTCCACTTCGGCCACCAGGTCGACACCGTCCGCTGGAACCCCGAACACCGCCTCTTCGAAGTCGACTTCACCCAACTCGACACCGAAGGCGAAGCCGAGGCACTCGGCCGCACCTACACCAAGAACGTCGTACTCGGCGTCGGCACCGCCCCCTACATCCCCGAACCGCTGCGCCCCCTCGCCGAAGCCCCCGCCGTCCCCGTCATCCACTCCGCCGACTACCTCACCCACCGCACCGAACTCCTCGCCGCCGACCACATCACCGTCATCGGATCAGGCCAGTCCGGCGCCGAGATCTTCCTCGACCTCCTCAAGAACCGCCCCCAAGGCCGCGAGAGACTCCACTGGCTCGCCCGCAGCGAAGCCTTCGCCCCCATGGAGTACTCCAAGCTCGGCCTCGAACACTTCACCCCCGACTACACCCGCTACTTCCACCACCTCCCCGAAGACG
The DNA here is from genome assembly GCF_042270245.1 of Streptomyces sp. NPDC055955. Lineage (NCBI taxonomy): Bacteria > Bacillati > Actinomycetota > Actinomycetes > Kitasatosporales > Streptomycetaceae > Streptomyces > Streptomyces sp. NPDC055955. The sequence goes on along the minus strand of NZ_JBHJYS010000017.1, from coordinate 30,371 downwards.
TACGCGACGGACTCGTCCCCGCCCAATGGCAGCTCCACAAAGGCATCGACGCCGAAACCATCGCCGCCATCCACGACGAGCTCTACCAGCGCACCCTCCACGGCGGCTGGCCCGACGCCACCCTCACCCCCGGCGTCCGCGTCCGCACCGCAGGCCGCGTCGCCACCACCAAAGTCGAACTCCACCTCGAACACCGCCGGCAGAACACCCGCTCCCGCCTCACCACCGACGCCGTCGTCCTCGCCACCGGCTACCGCGAGCGCCCCCTCGACCAGATCCTCACCGGTCTGGCCCCCCACCTCCGCCGTGACAAAGCCGAACGCCCCCGCATCGACGAACAGTTCCGCCTCGTCCTCGACCCCACCGTCACCGACACCGGCAGCAACATCTACGTACAGAACGCCGAACGCCACAGCCACGGAGTCGGCGCCCCCGACCTCGGCCTCGCCGCCTGGCGCAGCGCCACCATCCTCAACACCCTCACGGGCAAAGACCCCTACCTCCTCCCGCAGCGCACCGCCTTCACCACCTTCGGACTCACCCCCAACGAGAACCGCGCCCCCCGGACCCGGTCCGGAGAGCGCGGCAACACCCATCTCATCGAGCTCAAGAACTAGAACACCGGCGTACCGTCCCGCGTGAGGCGCCAGTCCACCGAAGCGAACTCCGCCGGGTCCAGGGTGCCCTTCGCGGTCACCCACTCGGCGATCCGCGTACGGATCTCCGTCGACTCCGACCACAGCTCCTGCGCCGACGCCACATGCGGGAACGCCCCACCACCGTTCGCCCGGTAGTTGTTCACCGCGAACACGAACTTCTGGGCGTCGTCCAGCGCCGCACCCTGATACGTCAGGTTCTTGATCCGCGAACCCGCCGCCTGCGCGACGTCGATGTCGTACGAAAGCCCCGACACATAGTCGTAGTTGTAGTCCGGACGGTTGTTCGCGTTCGTCAGCTTGTCCACGTCCACGACCGCGCCCGCCGCCGTCTGCACGAAATACTCGGCCGAGAACTCCAGGTACGCCCGCACCTGCGCACCCGTCATCAACTTCGCGACCAGCGTGTTGTCGTACACGTACAGACCCGACAGGTCCCGGATCGTCACCTCGCCCGCCGGAATCGTCGACGTACGCGAGAACGGCGAAGCCTGTGAGAGGACCGGCAGCGACGCGTACTCCGTCGACGCCAGCGCCTTCCTCACCACATCCGCCTGCACCGTGTTGATCAGGTCGATGATCGGCGCGTCCTTGTACCGCGCGTCGACCGTCGTCAGCTCCACCGTCGCCCGGCCCACGACCTGATTCACGTACTTCACCACCGCGGCATGCTCGTCCTTCAGCAGCTTCGTGATCTTCGGATCGTCCGCCACCGTCCGGGAGTCACGCAGCGACGCCCGGACGGACTCGACCGACCAACGCCCCTTCTCCCACACCAGATCGAAGTCGAACAGCGTCAGCCGCTCCGCGAAACAAAGCGGCTCCGACAGCACGACCGCCTTGCCCGTCTTCTCGTTCGTCACCAGCTGCTGCGGAATCTCCACATGCGCGTGCCCCACGAGAATCGCGTCGATCCCCGGCACCAGCCGCGCCACATTCGCCGCCGCGTTCTCCACGTAAGGGACCTGATCCCCGTACGACGACGTGCCCGAAGCCCCCGAATGCGCCGACACGATCACCACGTCCGCACCCATCGACCGCAGCTTCGGCACCCACTTCGCGGCCTGCTCCTCAAGCCCGGGGAACTTCAACTTGCCCTGCACATAAGCCTTGTCCCAGATCGCGATCCCCGGATTCGTCAGTCCGAGCACCGCCACCTTCACGTCCTTGCCGTGCGGCGTACGCAGCCGCTTCATGAAATACGGCGGGAAAGCAGGCTTCTCCGTCGTCGCGTCCACCGCGTTCGCGCCCAGCAGCGGGAACTCGCACTGCGACTCGAACTTACGCAGCGTCTCGATCCCGTAGTTGAACTCGTGGTTCCCGAGCGCCACCGCGTCATAGCCGATCGCATTCATCGCCTGAGCCATCGGATGCACCGGACCACCCTTCGCGGTGATCGGATCCACCTTCGCGAAGTAGTACGTCAAAGGCGTCCCCTGGATCGTGTCACCCGCGTCGATCAGCAGCGTGTTCCGCCGGCCCCGCTCCGCACGGATCTGCTCCACCAGCGTCGAGATCCGCGAAAGACCCAGCGCGTTACCCGCCGGATCCGAGTACTCCGCGTCCTTGAAGTAGTCCCAGTTGAAGACATGACCATGCAGGTCCGTCGTACCCATGACGGTGAACGAGTACCGCTTGTGCCCCTCCGGCCGGCCCCCGCGCGCCTGCGCGGCCGGCGCCGACACCGCCCCGGTCAGCGCCACGGCCGCACCCGTAGCAGCGGACTTGCCCAGAAACTTCCGGCGATTCAACGGCATCTCAGATCCCCTCCGGCACCACTCATCGACAGTTGCAACGCGCGTAGATTCTGGCCCCTCAACCCAACACGCAACAGACCCAAGAGGTTTCAATCCGATGACTGTCCGATGCGCTGCTGCCAAAGTGACCCCATGACCCCCGACGAAACGGCCCCCGAGGGACAACCCACCCCCTACGGCACCCCCCGAGCCCCCCGCATCGCCGTCCGCGGCGAAGCCCGCATCGAAACCGACCCCGACCTCGCCCGCATCGGCATCACCGTCAGCGCCCGCGGCACCGACCGCCGCGAAGCCCTCACCGACCTCACCCGCCGCAACACCGCCACCCTCGACCTCATCAAAAGCTACGGAGAAGCCATCGAAAAACTCGACACCGGCGCCTTCTCCATCACCCCCGAACTCACCCGCCACGGCCGCAGCGAACGCATCCGCGCCTACCACGGCCGCGTCCTCATCACCGCCGAACTCACCGACTTCACCGCACTCGGCGAACTCACCACCCGCCTCGCCGACCAGGACCTCACCCGCGTCGACGGCCCCTGGTGGTCCCTGCGCCCCGACTCACCCGTCCACCGCACCGCCCGACAGCAAGCAGTCCGCGAAGCGGTCCAACGCGCCCGCGAATACGCCGAAGCCCTCGGCACACGCCTCGCCGCCCTCATCGAACTCGCCGACACCGGAGCCGAGGACGCCGACCGCTTCGGACCCGCCCCCGGCGCACCCCACATGCGCATGGCCGCCTACGCCGGCGCCCCCGACGACACCCCCGCACCCCTCGACCTCGAACCCCAGCGCCAAACCGTCTACGCCAACGTCAACGCCCGATTCACCATGCACCCACCCGAGCTGTAAAAGCCCCGCCCCCGAACGACGTCACCGAAATACATGCTCATCGGAGCACCCCCATGCACAATTCAACACTTGTCAATAACCCTTCACTCAAAGGTGGTTGGGTAGTCACGCACAACCAATTCCCTACCCGTCGGTAAGCCCTAGGCTCGAACCATGCGCCGAGCAAAGATCGTCTGTACCCTGGGGCCCGCCACCGACTCGTACGAGCAGATCAAGGCACTCGTCGAAGCCGGAATGGACGTAGCCCGCTTCAACCTCAGCCACGGCACCTACGCCGAACACGAGGAGCGCTACCACCACGTCCGAAAGGCCTCCGACGAAACCGGCCGCAGCGTCGGAATCCTCGCCGACCTTCAAGGCCCGAAGATCAGACTCGGCCGCTTCCACGAAGGCCCCGTACTCCTTGAACGCGGCGACGAATTCACCATCACCGTCGAACCCGACATCCAGGGCGACCGCCACACCTGCGGCACCACCTACGACGGCCTCGCCACCGACGTCACCACCGGCGAACGCATCCTCGTCGACGACGGCAAAGTCACCCTCGAAGTCACCGCCGTCGACGGCCCCCGCGTCCACACCACCGTCATCGAAGGCGGCATGGTCTCCGACCACAAAGGCCTCAACCTCCCCGGCGTGGCCGTCTCCGTCCCCGCACTCAGCGACAAGGACCAGGAAGACCTCCGCTGGGCCCTGCGCACCGGCGCCGACGTCATCGCCCTCTCCTTCGTCCGCAGCGGCCGCGACATCGAAGACGTCCACCGCATCATGGAAGAGGAAGACCGCCGCCTCCCCGTCATCGCCAAAGTCGAAAAGCCCCAGGCGGTCGACAACATCGACGACATCGTCGCCGCCTTCGACGGAATCATGGTCGCCCGCGGCGACCTCGGCGTGGAAATGCCCCTCGAACAAGTCCCCATCGTCCAAAAACGCGCCATCAAACTCGCCAAGCGCAACGCCAAGCCGGTCATCGTCGCGACCCAGATGCTCGACTCGATGATCGACAACTCGCGCCCCACCCGCGCCGAGGCGAGCGACGTCGCCAACGCCGTCATCGACGGCACCGACGCCGTCATGCTCTCCGGCGAGACCAGCGTCGGCAAATACCCCGTCGAAACCGTCCGCACCATGAGCCGCATCATCGAAGCGGCCGAGGAAGACATCCTCGCCAAGGGGCTCCCGCCCCTCACCGAACGCAACAAACCCCGCACCCAAGGCGGAGCCGTCGCCCGCGCCGCAGCCGAAATGGGCGACTTCCTCGGCGCGAAGTTCCTGGTGGCCTTCACCCAGTCCGGCGACACGGTCCGCCGCCTCTCCCGCTACCGCTCACCCATCCCGCTCCTGGCCTTCACCCCGACCCCGTCCACCCGCTCCCAGCTCAACCTCACCTGGGGCGTGGAGACCTTCCTCGGCCCCCACGTCGACTCCACCGACGCGATGGTCGACCAGGTCGACGAGCTGCTCCTCCAGTACGGCCGCTGCCGGAAGGGCGACATCGTCGTCATCACGGCCGGCTCCCCGCCCGGAGTCTCCGGCTCCACCAACCTGGTCCGCGTCCACCACATCGGCGAGGACGACAGCCCGAAGTAGGGATCAGGGTCAGGTCAGTATTTGGGGCCTACGTGGGTGTCCATGAGGGCGACCGAGGCTTTGCGGGCGATGGAGATGTTGCGATGGTTCGCCTGCTGCCACTGGACGCCGAGGCTGTCCAGGGTGTCGGTGAAGAGCCTGATGATGTCGCCCGACAGGTTAGTGAAGAAGTACCGGGGATATTCGTACCGCTTGAGCTCGCCGGCGATGACCTTCTCGGTCCAGTTGATGATCCGGCATCCATCGGAGTGGATGAGTCCCCGGATGAACTGCCACGGGTGAGCGTCGACGATCTCGTTCTGCCATGGTTCGAGGGCGATCCGCCGTTCGTGCTTCTTGCCGGGGCCGTGCTGAGGGAAGAGACAGGGCCAGTGTTTGCTGGAGGTGGTGACCGCAACGCAGCCTGGCTTCTTGACGCGACACACACTGTTGTCCGGGCGGATCGAGCGCATGGCCGCTTCGCAGGCGTCGATGAGACCGGGCCAGGCATTGTCCATGACGATGCGGAGGACGTGGACGCCGCGTCGCTGTTCGCTGATGCAGCCATCGCCCAGATAGAGGCCCAACAGGTAGGAGTACGCCGCTTGGTCCTCGGGCGGGGTCGGCGTGTCCCCGCATCTTGGGCACGGGAGGCCTGCGCGCTTACGCGGTTCGATGTCGGTCTGCCAGGAGCGTATTGCGGCCCGGGAGACCCCGGTCTCCTTGCTCACCGAGTTCAGGCTGCGCCCCTGGGAGACCAGGGACAGAGCTCGTTCACGCATGCCCATGTCGTACATGTGGCCACTGTCGGCTGGTTGTGTACGGCGACACGCAGCAAAAAGTGGATGTTCACGAGAATGAGAACATCCACTTCTGGGTTGCGACCTTGGAATCGCAGGAAAAGTGCCCCAGGTGGGATTCGAACCCACACTGTCCGCTGTTTGAGAGCGGCCTCTCTAACCAGTTGGAGTACTGGGGCCTTAGAAAAGAAGGAGGAAGGTGCCCCCCTCGCGCGACCACCTTACCGCAGCTAGGTAGGCTCGTGTCAGCAGTCCCGCCCTGAACGAGGAGCCCCCGTGACCGCCCCCGAGTCGCCCCAGCCCGTAGACGCGCCCGACGACGACAAGTCGCACGTCCCGCCGCTGACGACCCGTGTCGTCATCGCCGAGGACGAGGCTCTGATCCGCCTCGACCTCAAAGAGATGCTCGAGGAAGAGGGCTACACCGTCGTCGGTGAGGCCGGTGACGGTGAGCAGGCGGTCGAGCTGGCGCGTGAGCACAAGCCGGATCTGGTGATCCTTGATGTGAAGATGCCGAAGATGGACGGCATCTCGGCGGCGGAGAAGATCGCGGAGGAGTCGATCGCTCCGGTGCTGATGCTGACGGCGTTCTCGCAGCGCGATCTGGTGGAGCGGGCGCGGGACGCGGGTGCGATGGCGTATCTGGTGAAGCCGTTCAGCAAGAGTGATGTCGTTCCCGCCATCGAGATGGCGGTGTCGCGGTTCCAGGAGCTGCGGACGCTGGAGAACGAGGTCGCGGATCTGACGCAGCGCCTGGAGACGCGGAAGCTGGTGGACCGGGCGAAGTCGGTGTTGCAGACGGAGTACGGCTTGTCGGAGCCGGCGGCGTTCCGGTGGATTCAGAAGACGTCGATGGATCGTCGGCTGTCGATGCAGCAGGTCGCTGAGGCGGTCATTCAGGACGCCGAGGAGAAGAAGGCGGCGAAGGGCTGAGTTCCGCCCGTGCCGGTCGTGGCTGAGGCCCGTGTCCCTCCAGGGGGTACGGGCCTCAGTCGTGTGTGGGCGGAGCTCAGTCTTCGCCGAGGTACGCCTTGCGGACGGATTCGTCGTGGAGGAGGTCCTGTCCGGTTCCGGAGAGGACGACGGTGCCGACTTCCATGACGTGGCCGTGGTCGGCGAGGGAGAGTGCGGCCTGGGCGTTCTGCTCGACCAGGAGGATGGTCGTGCCCTGGGACTTGAGTTCGGTGATGGTGGCCATGATCTTCTGCATCATGATCGGGGAGAGGCCCATGGAGGGTTCGTCGAGCATGAGCAGTTTGGGCTGTGACATGAGGGCGCGGCCCATGGCGAGCATTTGCTGTTCGCCGCCCGAGAGGGTTCCCGCGGCTTGCTTTCGGCGTTCGCCGAGGATGGGGAAGAGGTCGTAGGCGCGCTGGATGTCTTTTTCGATGCCGGCGGTGTCCTTGCGGAGGAACGCTCCGAGCTGGAGGTTCTCGGCGATGGAGAGCCGGGGGAAGATGCGTCGGCCTTCGGGGGAGTGGGCGAGGCCCATGGAGACGATCTTGTGGGCAGGGATGCCGGTGAGGGGTTTCCCGTCGAAGGTGATTTTGCCGCTGAGGGGCTTGAGGAGCCCGGACAGGGTGCGCAGGGTGGTGGTTTTGCCGGCGCCGTTGGTGCCGATGAGGGTGACGACTTCGCCCTGTTGGACGCTGAAGGAGATTCCCTTGACGGCTTCGATCTTGCCGTAGGCGACCTTGAGGTCTTCTACTTCGAGGAGTGCGCTCACTGGTCGTCTCCTTCCGTGGCGTGTGCTTCCGCGGCTTCGACTGCGGCTGCGGCGGTGTCTTCGGGGGCGCCTTCGAAGGGTTCGCCGAGGTAGGCGGCGATGACGCGTTCGTCGCCCTGGACGACTTCGGAGGTGCCTTCGACGAGTTTTTCGCCTTGGACGAGGCAGGCGACGCGGTCGCTGAGGTTGAAGATGAAGCGCATGTCGTGCTCGATGACGAGGACGGCGATGCCGCGGTCGCGGATGGCGAAGACGAGGTCTTCGGTGGCGCGGGTCTCCTGCGGGTTCATGCCGGCGGTGGGTTCGTCGAGGAGGAGCAGGCCGGGCTCGCTGGCCATGGCGCGGGCGATTTCGAGCTTGCGCTGTTCGCCGTAGGGGAGGTTGCGGGAGAGGTGGTCGGCTTTGTGGGCGAGGCCGACGAACTCCAGCAGTTCCATGGCGTGTTCGCGGGAGGCTGCTTCTGCCTTGCGGAAGCCGGGGCCGCGGAGGATGGCGGACCAGAGGCCTTCCTTGGTGCGGGTGTGGCGGCCGACGAGGACGTTTTCCAGGACGGTCATGTTGGCGAAGAGCCGGATGTTCTGGAAGGTGCGGGCGATGCCGGCGCTGGTGACGAGGTGCGGCTTGGGGGGCAGCACGGTGCCTTTGTAGGCGACTTTGCCCTCGGTGGGGACGTAGAGGCCGGTGAGGCAGTTGAAGAAGGTGGTTTTGCCCGCGCCGTTGGGGCCGATGAGGCCGACGATCTCTCCGGCGTTGACGGTGAGGTCGACGTTGCGTACGGCGGTGAGGCCGCCGAAGCGCATGGTGACGCCGGTGGCTTCGAGGACGGGGCTGGGGGCTGTGGTGGTGGTCATGTGGGTTACGCCCCTGCCTTGGTGACGCCGACGGTGGAGTCGGGCAGGCCTTGTTCGGGGATGTGGACGGTGTCGTCGCTCTCGTGGAATTCGAGTTGGCGGCGGCGGTTGGCGATGATGCCTTCGGGGCGGAACCGCATGAGGAGGACGAGTGCGACGCCGAAGGCGAGGAGTTGGTACTCCTTCAGGAAGCTGAGCTTCTCGGGGAGCATGTAGAGCAGGGTGGCGCCGAGGATGGGGCCGTTGACGGTGCCCATGCCGCCGAGGACGACGGCGGCGAGGAGGAACGCGGAGTTCGGGGGCACGGAGCCGGCGAACTGGTACGGGGCCGGGTTGACGCTGTAGCCGACGTGGGCGCTGACGGTGCCGGCGAGGCCGGCGAGTGAGGCGCCGAGGGCGAAGGCGATGAGCTTGACGCGGAAGCCGTTGATGCCCATGGCGGTGGCGGCGGTCTCGTCCTCGCGGATGGCGATCCAGGAGCGGCCGATGCGGGAGTCCGCGGCGCGGTTGAAGACGAGGACGACGATCGCGGTGATGAGCAGCATCAGGAGGAAGTAGTTCGCGAAGCGGCCGAGGGTGATTCCGCCGACGTCGTGGGTGCTTCCGAAGTTGAACCCGAAGATGTTGAGGTCCGGGATCATGGAGATGCCGTTGGGGCCGTTGGTGATGTTGGGTCCGGAGGATCCGTCCATGTTGTTGACGGCGATGCGGAAGATCTCTCCGAAGCCCAGGGTCACGATGGCGAGGTAGTCGCCGCGCAGGCGCAGGGTGGGGGCGCCGATGAGGACGCCGAAGACGAGGGAGGCGGCCATGCCGGTGAGCATGGCGGCCCAGAAGGGGAACTGGACGCCGGAGAAGCGGGAGAACTCGGAGCCGGAGACGAGGGCCGCGGCGTAGGCGCCGACGCCGAGGAAGGCGACGTATCCGAGGTCGAGGAGTCCGGTGAGGCCGACGACGATGTTGAGGCCGAGGGCGACGGTGGCGACGACGAGGATGTTCACGCCGAGGTTCGAGTTGTGTTCGTTGTTCTCGACGAAGGGGAAGAGCGCCGCGGCGAGGAAGGCCATGGTGGTGGCGAATCCCTTGTGCCTGGCGTTGAGCTGGGCGAAGCGGTCGAAGAGTCCGGCGGTGAGCAGGGCCCAGGCGCCGATGACGACGAGGAGCAGGTAGCCCAGGAACGTTTCGCTGGCGTCGGGGTCCACGCCGACGCCGTAGGCGAAGACGATCAGTGCGACGGCGGTGGCGGCGGTGATGGCGAGGCGTTCGCCCCAGGCGGGGAGTTTCGCGGCCGGGGGGATGGTGTCGGGCTTGGTGACGTAGTCCTTGAAGGTGTCGCCGGGCTTGGGGAGGGCCAGGGCACCGAGGAGGGCGACGAGTGAGCCGACGGCGGCGAGGTAGGCGCCGGGGTCGAGGGCGACGAGGCCCTTGAGGTCGACGGCGATCGCGATGGCGCTGAACCAGCTGACGGCGAACGCGGCGGTGGTGGCGAGGACGACGGGCTGGGTGGCTCGTGCCGGGTTGAGCCAGCCGAGGCCGCGGACGTCGAAGAGGGTCAGGGCGAAGAGGAGGGTGAGGACGCCGGCGACGAGGTCGAGGATCTGGAGTCCGGCCGGGGAGCCGTAGTAGGTGAGGTCCCCGGGGAAGTCGGACGTGTAGGTCCAGGACATGAAGGTGCTGGCGATGGTGGCGACGGCGCCGACGGCGATGAGGGCGCGGGCCGCGGTTCGGGGGAGTGCGATGAGACCGCGGGCGGGTGTGGTGGTGTCTGTGGTTGCCATGGTGCTCACGCCCTGTCCGCGACGCGTTCGCCGATGAGGCCTTGTGGCCTGAACAGCAGTACGAGGATGAGGAGTACGAAGGCCCAGACGGAGGACCAGCCGCCGCCGCCGAGCTGCTGCATGCCGGGGATGCCGTCGATGTAGCTGGTGGCCATGGTTTCGGCGAGGCCGAGGACGAGGCCGCCGATCATGGCTCCGTAGATGTTGCCGATGCCGCCGAGGACGGCCGCGGTGAAGGCCTTGAGGCCCATCTGGAAGCCCATGTCGTACTTGACCGTGCCGTAGCGCAGGCCGTACGAGACGGCCGCGACGGCGGCGAAGAAGCCGCCGATGGCGAAGGCGATGACGATGATGCGGTTGGTGTCGATGCCCATGAGCTGCGCGGTGTCAGGGTCCTGCGCGGTGGCCTGCATGGCGCGGCCGGTGCGGGAGAGGCTGACGAACAGGGCGAGGGCCGCCATGCAGAGGGGGGCGGCGATGATGACGAAGACGCTGCCGCTCTGGATGCTGACGGAGCCGATGTGGACGGGTCCGAAGGGCAGTTGGGGGAATTTGAGGTCGTTCTTGGCGTTCGGGTACCAGTTGAAGACGACCTGCTGGAGGGCGAGCGACAGACCGATGGCGGTGATGAGCGGGGCGAGGCGTGGTGCTCCGCGCAGTGGTCGGTAGGCGAAGCGTTCGGCCCCGACGGCGATGAGGACGGAGACGATTCCGCCGCCTATCAGCATCGCGGGGAGGGCTATCCACATGGATGTGCCGTTGGGCAGAACGTAGAGGTAGACCGTGAGTGCGCCGAAGCCGCCGGTCATGAAGATCTCGCCGTGGGCGAAGTTGATGAGCTGGACGATGCCGTACACCATCGTGTAGCCGATGGCGATCAGCCCGTACATCGAGCCGAGGAACAGCCCGTTGGCCAGCTGCTGCGGCAGGGTGTTCACCGCATGGCCTCCATGTGGTGGGGAGAGGTTGAGCAGGGCGTATGCAGCGGGCCGCGCGGTGACGGGTGGTCATGGCCGCGCGGCCCTGAGGTGGTGCTGAGGGCCTGTCCCGGTGGTTTCGACCGGGTCGGCGGTTCGGTCGGGCCTCGGCCCTCGGTGACCGAACCGCCTGGTGGCCCGGGGTGGTTCGGATCAGCCGTTGAACGTGCCGCTCTTGACGGCCTTCCACTTGCCGTCGACGACCTGGTAGACGGTGAGCTGCTTGTTGGTGGTGTCGCCGTACTCGTCGAAGGAGACGGGACCGGCGATGCCGTCGAACTTGGTCTTCTGGACCTCGTCGACGATCTTGGTGCGGGCGTCGGAGGGGACCTTGCCGTCCTTCACGACGTTGCCGATCGCCTTGATGATGGCGGTGGCGGCGTCGTAGGAGTAGCCGCCGTACGTGCCGTAGTCGCCCTTGAGGCCGGAGGCCTTGTACTTCTTGATGAAGTCGGCGGCGGAGGGCAGGGAGTCGACGGGCTGGCCGACCGAGGTGGCGAGGTCGCCCTCGGAGGTCTTGCCGGCGGTCTGGATGTAGGTGTCGCTGAACATGCCGTCACCGCCGAACAGCGGGATCTTGGCTCCGCCGTCCTTGAGCTGCTTGGTGAGCTTCTCGGACTCGTCGTACTGGCCGCCGTAGTAGACGAGGTCGGCCTTGGAGTTCTTGATCTTGGTGACGAGGGCGGAGAAGTCCGTGTCACCGGTGTTGACGTGGTCCTGGCCCGTGACCTTGCCGCCGGCCTTGGTGAAGCCGGCCTTGAAGAGCTTGGCGAGGCCGGCGCCGTAGGTCTGCTTGTCGTCGACCACGAACACCTTGCGCTTCTTCAGCGTGTTGTAGGCGTAGTCGGCCGCGAAGCCGCCCTGCAGGGCGTCGGTGGTGGCGGTGCGGAAGTACGTCTTGAACGGGCGGGACTTGGAGGTCTGCCAGTTCTTGCCCTGGGTGAGCTCGGGGGCCGTGTTGGACGGCGAGACCTCGACCAGGTTGGCGGTGGCGAAGACCTGCTGCATCTGGGTGGCGACACCGGAGTTCAGCGGGCCGACGACGCCGAGGACCTTCTCGTTCTGGACGAGCTGGGTGGCGTTGGACTGACCCTGGGCCGGGATCGCCTTGTCGTCGAGCGCCTGGACCTTGAAGGTCACGCCGGGAACGGTGTTGTTCTTGTTGGCGTCGTTCACGGCGATCTGCACGCCGCCCTGGATGCCGAGGCCCGTGGCCGAGTTCTGGCCGGTGAGCGGGGCGTCGACGCCGATGACGACAGTGGTCTTCTTGCTGCTGTCGCTGCCCTTGTTGTCGTCGCGCGATCCGCAGGCGGTGAGCGTGAGTGCTCCGGTGGTGAGCACGCTGGTCATGATGAGCAAGGAACGGTGTCGCACGATCAATCCTCTCCCTGGCGCGGCTCCCGTGGTTGGGGGCCGTGTGTCTCGCCGGGCCGTACTGGGGTGGTACAGGGCCGTGCAGCAGACGCGCCCGGCGGCGCGGTGACTGGCCGTGACTATAAGCGCAGGTGGGTGGGGTGGGGAGCTGAGGAGGGAAGGATGTGACGCTCTTGTTATGACGCGGTGCTCGTCCGTGGGTGCAGTGGGGGCGATTGGGACTTTTGGCCCGAGGGTGCCGGCGCGCGCGGGGAGAGAACGTGCTGTTCCGCTAAGGAACTTGGGGTGATCTTGGTCCTTACGGGCGGGAGTGTGCCGCCGGGGAGGTGGGCGCCGGGCGCTTCGGGGGCCGGTGGCTCGCGCTCCGCATTGCTCTGTTGCGGCAGAGGTAACTGATTGTTACTACGGTGTGAGATCCGTTCCCGCCTCGCCGGGCGGTTCGGAGCGCCCTCGGCGCGGTCTGCGGGTGGCGTGTGCGGAGGGCGCGAGATCACGGGGGCGGACGCCGTCGAAGAGGCGGCTGTGCTGCTGCTGTGCCTGACGGTTCCGTGGACCGGGGTCGAGTGCGGCAGGGGGTCGCACTTGTGTGCGGAGATGTGCACAGTGAGGGGTTTCGGGGCGCCGCCCTTCACTGTCAGTGGCTGCGCGGAGGTGACGCGTGTACACAATCCCGTTGGTCCGGACGATACTTGACGGTCAATCACGGGACGCGTGTCGCGTACGGGGGCGGTGAAGCGGAAGGTGGCGGTGCGCGGGTGGTGAGGGTCCGGCGGGCCGCTTCACTCCTGGCGCGGAAGGTGGCCCGGGAAGGGCGGGGATGCGGGAGTGCGGCCGGAGTCGTGTGGTGAGGGCCGTGTGCATGTGGGCGCCCGCGACGGGCTGGGGTGGCAAGTGGGGCTTGCGGGGTGCGGCGCAGGCGTGCGGAAGCGCGCCCAACGCCAATGCGGGCGGCGGGAGTTGGGGGGCTGTTCGCAGGGCTTCGGCGTGGCTGTCCGTGTGGGCGCGTATGGGTGCGTGTGGGGCGCCGTCGAAGGAAGGGGGTCCGGCTCGGCTGGTCCGGTACCGGTCATGGTCCATGCTGGTGCGGAGGAGGGGGGCCGCCGATGCCGGGTGGGCGAAGGGTTCAACTGTTCTTCGTCTGCGGGCAGTTGAGTGGTGGACCGCGTCCGGTGAACGTCTGCCCGTGGCGTCCGGTGGGGTGGTGAGGCCTGTCGGTCCGTGGGTCGAAGCCGCGTCGTCGGCGGCCGTGTGCCGAGCCGCTCCGCTTCCGTCCGGGGGGATGCCTGCCCTGCCCGGCGCGGCGGCGGTGGCCGCCCGCGCCGGGAACGGCGGCGTGAAGCGTCGTGATCGTTGTGGCGCCCTGTGACGGACCGGTCCGGTCAGGACCGGACCCATGAGGACCGGCCCGGTCGGGACCGGGTCAGCCCTGTCGCGGATGGGCCTTGTCTGGGGCGGGCCCCTGTGGCGTATCAGCCTGTCGTGGGCCGGCCCGGTGCCGCGCGAGCCCCGCGGCGGACCGGAGGGCCTCAGCTCTTGGGCATGTCCTTGAGGAGGCAGGTCAGGCGGGCCGAGCAGACCCGCCGGTCCTGCTCGTCGGTGATCACGATCTCGTACGTGGCCGTGGAGCGGCCGCGGTGGACGGGGGTGGCGACGCCGGTGACGAGGCCGGAGCGGGCGCCGCGGTGGTGCGTGCAGTTCAGGTCGACGCCGACGGCGATCTTGGAGCTGCCGCCGTGGAGCATCGAGCCGACGGAGCCGAGGGTCTCGGCGAGGACCGCGGAAGCCCCGCCGTGCAGGAGGCCGTAGGGCTGGGTGTTGCCCTCGACGGGCATGGTGCCGACGACGCGCTCGGGGGACGCTTCCTTGATCTGGACGCCCATGCGGGTGCCGAGGTCCCCCGCGGAGAACAGGGCGGGCAGGTCGACGCCGAGCGCCGCGTACTCGTCGATGATCTCTTGCGGGAACTTCACGCTGCTGTGCTCGCCCATGGTGCCCGGCTCCGTTCGTCGTCTGTCGGTGTGGTGCTGCGGGTGCTGTTCTGCCTGGTCGACTGCCTGAGCGAACGCTCAGTCGGTCGCCGATTGTTCCAGGCGGACGACGACGGACTTGCTGGTGGGGGTGTTACTGGTGTCAGCGGTGGCGTCCAGCGGGATCAGGACGTTGGTCTCCGGGTAGTACGCGGCCGCGCAGCCCCGGGCCGTCGGGTAGTGGACGACGCGGAAGCCGGGGGCGCGGCGCTCCACGCCGTCCCTCCACTCGCTGACCAGGTCGACGTAGGAGCCGTCCGCGAGGCCCAGGGCCTGAGCGTCGTGAGGGCTGACGAGGACGACCCGGCGGCCGTTCCTGATGCCGCGGTAGCGGTCGTCGAGGCCGTAGATCGTGGTGTTGTACTGATCGTGCGAGCGCAGGGTCTGCAGCAGCAGCCGGCCCTCGGGGAGCCTCGGGTACTCGACGGGCGCGGCCGTGAAGTTCGCCTTGCCGGTGGTGGTGGGGAAGCGCCGCTCGTCCCGCGGGCCGTGCGGCAGCGTGAAGCCGCTGGAGGAACCGGTCACGCGCGCGTTGAAGTCCTCGAACCCCGGGATGACTTTCGCGATGCGGTCGCGGACCGTGGCGTAGTCCTTCTCGAACTCCTCCCACGGCGTGCGTGACGCCTCGCCGAGGACGCGGCGCGCGAGGCGGGCCACGATCGCCGGCTCCGACAGGAGGTGCTTGCTCGCGGGCGCGAGGCGGCCGCGTGAGGCGTGGACCATGCTCATGGAATCCTCGACGGTCACGAACTGCTCGCCGCTGCCCTGGAGGTCCCGCTCGGTGCGGCCGAGCGTCGGCAGGATCAGGGCGCGCGCGCCGGTGACCGCGTGGGAGCGGTTGAGCTTCGTCGACACGTGCACCGTCAGGGCGGCGCGCCGCATCGCGGCCTCGGTGACGCCGGTGTCGGGGGAGGCCGCCACGAAGTTGCCGCCCATCGCGAAGAACACCTTCGCCTCGCCGTCACGCAGTGCCTCGATGGCCCGTACGACGTCGAAGCCGTGCTCGCGGGGCGGTGCGAAGCCGAACTCCTTCTCCAGGGCGTCCAGGAAGGCGGGCGCGGGGCGTTCGAAGACGCCCATGGTGCGGTCGCCCTGCACGTTGGAGTGGCCGCGCACCGGGCACACGCCCGCGCCGGGGCGGCCGATGTTCCCCCGCAGGAGCAGGAAGTTGACGACCTCGCGGATCGTGGGCACCGAGTGCTTGTGCTGGGTGAGGCCCATCGCCCAGCACACGACGGTGCGCTCGGAGGCGAGCACCAGGGCGAGGGCCTCCTCGATCTCGGCACGCTCCAGGCCCGTCGCCGTCAGCGTCGCGTCCCAGTCGGCGGCGCGGGCGGCCTCGGTGAACTCCTCGTAGCCGTGCGTGTGTTCCTCTATGAAGGCGTCGTCGGTGGCGCCTTCCGTCTCCAGGATCAGCTTGTTCAGGAGGCGGAAGAGGGCCTGGTCCCCGCCGAGGCGGATCTGGAGGAACAGGTCGGTCAGTGTGGCGCCCTTGATCATGCCCTGCGGGGTCTGCGGATTCTTGAAGCGTTCGAGTCCGGCCTCGGGCAGCGGGTTGATCGTGATGATCTTCGCGCCGTTCGCCTTCGCCTTCTCCAGGGCGGAGAGCATGCGCGGGTGGTTCGTGCCCGGGTTCTGCCCGGCCACGATGATCAGGTCGGACTTGTAGAGGTCCTCCAGGGAGACGCTGCCCTTGCCGATGCCGATGGTCTCCGTCAGCGCGGAACCGGACGACTCATGGCACATGTTCGAGCAGTCGGGCAGGTTGTTCGTGCCGAACTCGCGGGCGAACAGCTGGTAGAGGAACGCCGCCTCGTTGCTCGTGCGGCCCGAGGTGTAGAACACGGCCTCGTCGGGGGAGGCCAGGGCCGCCAGCTCCTCGGCGACGATGTCGAAGGCGCGCTCCCAGGACACCGGCTCGTAGCGCTCGGAGCCGTCCGCCAGATACATGGGGTGCGTGAGGCGGCCCTGCTGGCCCAGCCAGTAGCCGGAGCGGGTCGCGAGGTCGGCGACCGGGTGCGCGGCGAAGAACTCGGGCGTGACCCGGCGCAGCGTGGCCTCCTCGGCGACCGCCTTCGCGCCGTTCTCGCAGAACTCCGCCTTGTGCCGGTGGTCGGGCTCGGGCCAGGCGCAGCCCGGGCAGTCGAAGCCGTCCTTCTGATTGACGCGCAGGAGGGTGAGCGCGGTGCGGCGCACGCCCATCTGCTGCTGGGCGATCTTGAGGGAATGGGCGACGGCGGGCAGTCCGGCGGCGGCGCGCAGCGGCGCGTCCACCTGCGGCGCGTCCTGGACCGGATCTCCCGTGGGCGGCTTCGTTGCCATCGTCTGTTCCCCTTCGAGCACGCGTGTGAGGTACGTCGCCGATCCTCGCACGCACGACTGACAGCCCTTGCCGGAGGCCCGTGGCGGACCGGACTGTCAGTGGGGCGTGGCAGGATCGGGGGCGTGGCAGAGACAGCAGCGAAGAAGACCGAGAACAAGACCTCAGGCAGCCGGCCGCGGCTGATGCTCATGGACGGGCATTCGCTGGCGTACCGCGCGTTCTTCGCGCTGCCCGCGGAGAACTTCACGACCGCGACCGGGCAGCCGACGAACGCGATCTACGGCTTCGCGTCGATGCTGGCGAACACGCTGCGCGACGAGGCGCCCACGCACTTCGCGGTGGCGTTCGACGTCTCGCGCAAGACGTGGCGCTCCGAGGAGTTCACGGAGTACAAGGCGAATCGTTCGAAGACCCCGGACGAGTTCAAGGGGCAGGTCGAGCTGATCGGCGAGCTCCTCGACGCGATGCGCACGCCGCGCTTCGCGGTCGACGGGTTCGAGGCGGACGACATCATCGCCACGCTCGCCACCCAGGCCGAGGCCGCCGGGTTCGACGTCCTGGTCGTCACGGGCGACCGGGACTCCTTCCAGCTCGTCAGCGACCACGTCACGGTGCTCTACCCGACGAAGGGCGTCTCCGAGCTGACGCGGTTCACGCCGGAGAAGGTCGAGGAGAAGTACGGGCTCACGCCGGCCCAGTACCCCGACTTCGCGGCCCTGCGCGGCGACCCGTCGGACAACCTGCCGGGCATCCCCGGCGTCGGCGAGAAGACCGCCGCGAAGTGGATCAACCAGTTCGGTTCGTTCGCCGAGCTCGTGGAGCGCGCCGAAGAGGTCAAGGGCAAGGCCGGGCAGAATTTCCGCGACCACATCGAAGCCGTCAAGCTCAACCGCCGGCTCACCGAGATGGTGCGCGACGTCGAGCTCCCCAAGACGGTCGAGGACCTGGAGCGCGCCGCGTACGACCGCACGGCCGTCGCGATGGTCCTCGACACCCTGGAGATCCGTAACCCGTCCCTGCGCGAGCGGCTCCTCGCCGTCGACCCGGGCGCCGAGGAGGCCGAGCAGACGCCGGCCGAGCCCGGCGTCGACGTCGACGGCTCGGTGCTCGGCGCGGGCGAGGTGGCCCCGTGGCTCGCCGAGCACGGCGACGCCGCACTGGGCCTCGCCACGGTCGACACCTGGGCGCTCGGTGCGGGATCCGTCACCGAGGTGGCGCTCGCCGGCGCCGGGGGAGCCGCCGCCTGGTTCGACCCCGCCCAGCTCGACGAGGCCGACGAGAACGCGTTCGCGACCTGGCTCGCCGACCCCGCGAAGCCCAAGGTCCTGCACAACGCGAAGAACGTCATGCGGGTCTTCGCCGAGCACGGCTGGACCGTGGACGGCGTCACCATGGACACGGCGCTCGCCGCGTACCTGGTCAAGCCGGGCCGCCGCTCCTTCGCGCTCGACGCGCTGACCCTGGAGTACCTGGGCCGTGAGCTCGCCCCGGCGGCGGCCGACGGACAGCTCGCCTTCGGTACGGAGGACGACGACCAGGCCGAGGCCGACGCGCTCATGGTGCACGCCCGCGCGATCCTCGACCTCGGCGAGGCCTTCGGCGGGAAGCTGCGGGAAGTCGGCGCGGCCGATCTCCTCAAGGACGTCGAGCTGCCCACGTCCACCCTCCTCGCGGGCATGGAGCGGTACGGCATCGCCGCCGACCGCGCCCACCTGGAGGCCATGGAGCAGATGTTCGCGGGCGCCGTGCAGCAGGCCGTGAAGGAGGCGCACGCCTCCGTGGGCCACGAGTTCAATCTCGGCTCGCCCAAGCAGCTCCAGGAGGTCTTCTTCGGCGAGCTCGACCTCCCCAAGACGAAGAAGACGAAGACCGGGTACACCACGGACGCGGACGCGCTCGCCTGGCTGGCCACGCAGACCGACCACGAACTCCCCGTGATCATGCTGCGCCACCGCGAGCAGGCCAAGCTGCGCGTCACCGTCGAGGGCCTCATCAAGACGATCGCCGCGGACGGCCGCATCCACACGACGTTCAACCAGACCGTCGCCGCGACGGGCCGGCTCTCCTCGACGGACCCGAACCTGCAGAACATCCCGGTCCGCACCGACGAGGGCCGGGCCATCCGCCGCGGCTTCGTCGTCGGCGAGGGCTTCGAGTCGCTGATGACCGCGGACTACAGCCAGATCGAGCTGCGCGTCATGGCGCACCTCTCCGAGGACGAGGGTCTCATCGAGGCGTTCACCTCCGGCGAGGACCTGCACACCACGGTCGGCGCGCAGGTCTTCGGCGTCGAGCGGTCCGCCGTCGACGCGGAGATGCGCCGCAAGATCAAGGCGATGTCGTACGGGCTGGCCTACGGCCTGTCCGCGTTCGGCCTGTCCGGGCAGCTGAACATCGAGCCGGGCGAGGCACGGGTCCTCATGGACACGTACTTCGAGCGGTTCGGCGGCGTGCGCGACTATCTGCGCCGCGTCGTCGACGAGGCGCGTGCCACGGGCTACACCGAGACGATGCTCGGCCGCCGCAGGTATCTGCCGGACCTGAACAGCGACAACCGCCAGCGCCGTGAGATGGCCGAGCGCATGGCGCTCAACGCGCCCATCCAGGGCACGGCCGCCGACATCGTCAAGATCGCCATGCTGAACGTGCACAAGGCGCTCAAGGACGCGAAGCTCAAGTCCCGGCTGCTGCTCCAGGTCCATGACGAAATCGTCCTGGAGATCGCCCCGGGCGAGGCCGCGGCGGCGGAGGAGCTGGTCCGGCGCGAGATGGCCGGGGCCGTGCATCTGCGGGCGCCGCTGGACGTGTCGGTGGGCGTGGGCCCGGACTGGGAGTCCGCGGCGCACTAGCCCTGCGGCGGGCCTCAGCTCGGGCCGTTGTCCGGGCCGTAGTTCAGGTAAGTCGTAGTGGTGCCAAGGGGCGGAGCCAAGAGGCTCCGCCCCTCACCGCGTTCACCGTTGTCGTGTCACCGTTGCTGTTTCACCGGCGTCGGCGCCACCCCGTGACCGGCCGGATCTCGACGCCCTCGCACGAGAAGCGCGTACACGACCAGACCGAGTACGAGGCCCGCGCCCCCGCCGAAGCACAGGGTCGGGATGATCTCCCACGGCTCGGCGACCGAGCCCCAGTACGTCCACCAGCGCACGGTCCGCACCCCCGCGGCCACCGCCACGCACCCGCCGATCACGAGCGCCGCCACCCACCGCTCGCTCACGGAGAGGCGAGGCAGCGCGGCGCGGGCGTCGGCGGCGGCAGCCGAGGGGACATGGCGCACCGCCGACACCACGAAGAGCGCGATCGCGACGAGCGCGACCGCCGAACCCCCGTACTGCGCATACCAGTAGAGAGGGGACCCGGCGATCTTCTCGCCGAGGACCGGGAAGAGGCGCATGCCCCACCGGTCGAGATGCGTGAACGCGTCCCACACCACGTGTGTCGTCGCGCCCAGGACGGCGGACACGTACCACCACCACACCGCCGCCACCGGCCGTCGCTCCCGAGCGAAAGAGCCGGCCGGGCGTCCGGTGCCCGCACCCCGCGCCACCACGAGGACCGCCCCGCGCACCCGTCTCGGCAGCAATGCGATCACCGGTTCCCGCAGCAGGCGCCACAGGCCGACCAGGACCGCGGCGACGGCCACGTCGATCGTGAAGACGCCCGGGAAGGAGTGGGTGAAGTCTCCGAACTCCATCGCCCCCGGCACCGCACTCGCCGCGAAGTACGTCACGTCGGGCGCGAACGAGCCCGCCACCAGCAGCGAGGGCACGAGCGCGCCGCGCCCGGTACCGTCGCGGCGGACGGCCGGCAGCACGGCCGCGGCATGGCTGATCGTGAACGGCAACGGGTCCCCCTCGGACGGTTCCTGATGCGGTGCGGACGCGGTGTCGCTCAGTATGGCCCGCGGCGACCGCGGTAACGCGTACATGGCCAACCGGCGAAAAACGGGCACGAACAGGTGCCCGGGCGCCGGAAGTTGTCGTAGTGTCGCCTGGGTCACTCCACGCCGGGGAGCGTGGACTGACCCGTAGAAAGTCGGCAATCGGAGGGGCTCACGGTATGGCGGCGCTATTCGGAAAGCGGTTGCGCAGGTCCGCGATGACGACCGCTGTGGCGGCTGCCGCCGTGGCGGCACTGTCCGCGTCCCAGGCGCCCGGCTTCACCGGCCCGCAGAACGGCAGACAGTCCGCCGCCGACGCGGCGCCCTCGCCCGGCGACTCGGCGACCGGCAACTCCCCGTACTACACCGATCTGCCGCCCCTCAACAGCCCCACCGCGCCGCCCAGTACGGCTCCCGGCAGTCCGGGCGGCACGAGTACCGGCGGGAACGAGGCCGGTATCCCGGCCACCGTCCTCGATGCCTACAAGAAGGCGGAGGCGGAGCTCGCCGCGACCAAGCCGGGCTGCAACCTCCCCTGGCAGCTCCTCGCCGCGATCGGCAAGGTCGAGTCGGGCCAGGCCCGCGGCGGCAACGTCGACGCGAACGGCACCACGCTCAAGCCGATCCTCGGCCCGGTCCTCGACGGCAACGGCTTCGCGAGGATCACCGACACCGACAACGGCGCCTACGACGGCGACAGGACGCACGACCGGGCCGTCGGCCCCATGCAGTTCATCCCGTCGACCTGGGAGTGGTCCGGCCGCGACGGCAACGGCGACGGCAAGAAGGACCCCAACAACATCTACGACGCCGCCCTCGCCGCCGGCCACTACCTGTGCCGCGGCGACCGCGACCTGTCCCAGAGCGGCGGCCTGCACGCGGCGATCCTGAGCTACAACCACTCGCAGGAGTACCTCAACACGGTCCTCAGGTGGCTCGAGTACTACCGCAAGGGCACCCACGAGGTCCCGGACGGCACCGGTGTCCAGCCCGGCGGCCGCAGCGACGGCGCCCCCAGCCCCTCGCCCTCGCCGAGCAGCCCGGGCACGACCAGCCCGTCCCCGGGGTCCTCGAAGCCGTCCGAGCCGTCCAAGCCGTCCGAGCCCGGCGGCGGCTCGGGCACCGACCCGTCGAAGCCGGGCGGCGGAGGGTCCACGAGCCCCACACCGCCCACGGCGACCGAGTCGGTCGCGCACATCGAGGACGCCGGTACGGGCGCGCTCGAGACGACCGCCGGTGACGCCTTCGCCGAACGTGTCGCCGTGCGCACGGAGAACGCCGCGGGCAAGGGCGTCGGTACGGTCAAGGTGAAGCTCACCGTCGTCGGCGACACGGACCTGGCCTTCAGCGGTGGGTTCAAGAGCGTCACCGTCGTCACCGACAGCACCGGCAAGGCCACCGCGCCGCCGCTGAGGGCGGGCGAGGACACCGGCGCGTTCACCGTCCGCGCCACCGTCGTCGACCGCAACCTGCCCGGCCTCGACTACACGGCGACCGTCTCCGCGCGCCGGGCCGACGCGCTCACCAGGACCGGCAGCACGGAACTGACCTGCGAGGCCGGCGGCCAGTTCGCCGACCCGGTCCAGGTCAGGGCCACGTACAAGGGTGACGCCGCCGACGGGGTCGCCGCCACGGCCACGCTGATCAAGTCCAAGGACGACGCGACCGAGAACGACAAGGGCCCCTACTTCAAGGACGCGGACGGCAAGGCGATCCGCACCCTCAAGGGCCTCAAGACCGACGGCGACGGCCGCATCCAGCTGCCGGGGATCTACGCGGACGACGCCACGGGCACGTTCCTGCTCCGCATCAGCACCACCGGCGGCGCGACCCTCACCATCGAACTGAAGGTCACCGCGGCCGACGCCACGGCAACTCCGTCCGCCTCGCCCTCGGCGACGTAACTCCCGTACGGCGCACGCCGTATCAGCAGCACCCGCGCCGCCCCCTCGCCGTTCACCGGCCGAGGGGGCGGCGCTGTTGTGCAACGTGTTCTCATCTCGGCCGCGCGTTGCTACGGTGCCCCAGCCCTGACGCCCTATCAGATTCCAGATCCGGTGACCCGCCGGGAGGCTGCATGCGTGCCCTGATCGCCGCCGCGACCGGTCTGGCCGTGGCGCTCGCCCTCGTCATCACGATCTCGGCGATCGGCTCCCCGCCCGGCGAGACCTCGCCCAAGCCGCTGCTGACCACCGTTCCCAAGCACCCCTGACCCGCCGAGGAGGCCGCCGCGATGCGCCGCAAGGCCAGCTTGATCCTGCTCGCCCTCGCCGTGTTCTGCACGGCGATGTCCCCGCTGATGCGCTGGTACGCCTTCCCGCGCCTCGCGAAGATCCCGGCCGGCCAGTACCAGAACGTCGTCCTGGAGGCCAAGAACCCGACCCTCCTCGACTACGGCTCGATGCAGTCGAAGAAGGTCCCCGAGGTGACCGTCGTCCAGACGCTCAAGGGCAACGTGGAGGCCTCCGAGCAGGTCGAGAAGAGCGCGGGCCGCGACGTCGTCGTCTGGGACTCCCTCTCGTACATCGTCGGCCCCGACGGCAAGATGGTCTCCCAGGTCCCCGAGCGCTACGTCTTCGACGCCCACAGCCAGGCACCCGTCCACCCCACGGGCAAGTACGCCGAGACCGTCGACGGCGACAAGGTCAGGCGCGACGGCATCGAGTTCAAGTGGCCCTTCCTCACCGAGAAGCGGGACTACGAGTACTACGACGCCCAGGCCCGCGTCACCCGGCCCATCCACTACAAGGGAACCCGGACGTTCCGCGGGCTGAAGGTCTACTACTTCGAACAGACCATCCCGTGGATGAAGGTCCCCCTCCCCAAGACGATGCCGGTCAAGGGCATCACACCGGAGTCGGTCGCCAAGACCGGCACCACCCGCTGGTACACCACGGTCCGCAAGTTCTGGGTCGAGCCGGTCACCGGAGCCCCCGTCTACGGCGAGGAGATCCAGCACAACGAACTCCGCGGCGGCACGCTCCTGGGCGGCCGCGACAAGGTCACGGTCTTCGCCGGGCACGTGAAGATGCGCGAGGACTACATCAGGTCGACGGTCGCCCTCGTCAAGTCCAACCGCGTCCTGGTCGTCCTGCTCACCTCGTACCTGCCGTGGGGCTTCCTGACCCTCGGCCTGCTCCTGCTCGCGCTCTCCCTGTGGCTCGAGGCCCGCAGCCGCCGTCCGGGCGAGCCCGAGGCCGCCCCGGAGTACGAGCCGGAACCCGTCAGCGCCTGAGCCGCGCGCTCGTGTGCCGCGTCGCGACCGCGCCCGCCGGATCCTCGGGCCACGGATGCTTCGGGTACCGGCCGCGCAGCTCGGCCCGCACCGCCCGGTACCCCTCGCGCCAGAAGGAGGCCAGATCGGCCGTCACCGCCGCGGGACGCCCTGCGGGTGACAGCAGATGCACCAGGACCGGCACTCCGGCCACACGCGGCGACTCGTGCAGCCCGAACATCTCCTGCAACTTCACGGCCAGGACGGGCTGTTCGGGGTTCGCGTAGTCGATCCGGATCCTGGACCCGCTCGGCACCTCGAGCCGCTCCGGGGCGAGCTCGTCGAGGCGGGCCGCGTCACCGCTCGCCCAGGGGAGCAGCCGCCGCAGCGCCTGCCCCGCGTCGATCCGGCCCAGATCGGACCGGCGCCGCGCCTTGCCGAGCTCCGGCTCCAGCCACTCGTCCACGCGCGCGTGCAGCGCGTCGTCGGACACGTCGGGCCAGGGCGCGCCCAGCGTGCGGTGCAGGAACGCGAGCCGCTCCCGCAGCTCCCCGGCCTCCCGTGACCACCGCAGCAGCCCGAACCCCTCCCGCCGCAGCCCCTCCTTCAACGCCTCCCGTACGAGAGCGGGGGCGGCCTCCTTCAAGGGGCGCACGGCGAGCTCCACCGCGCCGAGGCGCTCGACGTGCCGCGCCACCAACTCCCCGTCGACCCAAGCCACTTCGTCCCCCTCGGTGCGCAGCGGAGCGGCGGCCCGCAGCGCCACCTCCTCGTCCACGACCGCGGCGAGCCGTACGCGCGCGTGCCCGGCGCCCACGGGCCGGTCGGCGACCGCGACGGCGATCCACGGCGCGCCCCGCAGCCGTGACCCGTCCGCGAGAGCGGCCCGCGTCCCGGACACCATCAGATACGCGCCGTCGCGCCCGCGCCCCACCCTCTCCGGATAGGCGAGCGCGGCGACGATTCCGGCGACCCGGTCCTCGGACAGGTCCCCGGGTGCTTCCTCGCGCGCCGAGGCCTGTCCGGCCGCCCCCGTGAGCCGCCGCACCTCCGTCCTCCAGCGCGCGGCGTACGCGTCGGCGCCCCGGCGCGCGGTACGCCACGCGGCGGCCAGGTCGTCGCCGTAGTCGCGGGGCGGCTCCTCGCTCAGGAGGGCGACCACCTCGGCCGCGCGGCGCGCACCCACCACGGGAGTCGCGTCCAGGAGGGCGCGGGCCAGGCGCGGATGCAGACCGAGGCCCGCGAGGCGGGCGCCGCGCTCCGTGGCCCGGCCCGAGTCCGCCTCGACGGCCCCGATCGCCGTCAGGACGGACCGGGCCGCCGCCATCGCCCCGGCCGGCGCGGCGTCCAGGAGCGCGAGGCCCGAGGCGTCCGGATCGCCCCAGCACGCCGCCTGCAAAGCGAACGCCGTCAGGTCCGCCACCTTGATCTCCGGGGCCGGGAACCGCGCCAGCCGCACGTCCTCCGCCTCCGTCCAGCACCGGTACACCACCCCGGGAGCCTCGCGCCCGGCGCGCCCCGCCCGCTGCCGCCCCGCCGCCTGCGAGGCCCGTACGGTCGTCAGGGCGCTCAGCCCGCGCGCGTGGTCCACCCGAGGCTCCCGCGCGAGGCCCGAGTCCACGACGACCCGCACACCCGGCACCGTCAGCGACGACTCGGCGACGGACGTGGCGAGCACCACCCGCCGCCGCGCGCCCGCCGAGAGCACCGCGTCCTGCACCGCGGCGGGCGCCCGCCCGTGGACCTGAAGCACGTCCACGTCACCCGGTTCGCCCAGTTGCCCGGCCACGCGCGCGATCTCACCTACCCCCGGCAGGAAACACAGCACGTCCCCGACCTGTTCGCGCAGCGCGCGCCGTACCACCGACGCCACGTGCGTGAGCAACGCCGGGTCCACCCGCATCCCGTGCGGCGGCCGCACCGGTCGCGCGGGCGGCGCCCACACCGTCTCCACGGGGTACGAGATTCCCTCGGCCTCGACCACGGGCGCCCCGCCGAGGAGCCGCGCCCATCCCTGCGCGTCCGTCGTCGCGGACGCCGCCACCAGCCGGAGCTCGGGCCGCAGCGCGTCGCGCACGTCGCACAGGAACGCCGCCACGGTGTCCGCGTCCAGGTGCCGCTCGTGGACCTCGTCGAGCATCACGACATCCACGCCGGCCAGCTCCTGGTCGCGCTGGAGCCGTTGCAGGAGCACACCCGTCGTGACGACCTCCACGCGCGCGCGTGGCCCCGTCACCCGCTCGCCGCGCACCGTGTAGCCGACGCTCTCGCCGGCCTTCTCGCCCAGCAGCCACGCCATCCGCCGCGCCGCGGCCCGCGCCGCGATCCGCCGCGGCTCGGCGACGACGACCCGCCGCGCGGGCCCGTCACCGACGAGACCGGCGAGCACCAGCGGCACCAAGGTCGTCTTGCCGGTTCCCGGCGGTGCCACGAGAACGGCACTGCCCGGCCCCGCGGGCCCGTCGAGGGCGTCGCGCAGGCCGGGCAGCGCACTGCGTACAGGCAGGTCCAGAGCGTCGTCACGGATCACCTGCTCAGTGTCTCCCCGGTCTCACCCCCTGCCGAAGGCCGGGGGACCCGGGGCGGGAGCGCCCCGCTCAGCTCCGCTCGCAGACGAAGATCGCCGTACCCGGGATCAGGTTTCCGCGCAGCGGGGACCAGCCGCCCCACTCCTGCGTGTTCCACGCGGGCCACTGCGGCTCGACGAGGTCCACCAGGCGGAATCCGGCGGCCACGATGTCGCGCACCCGGTCACCGACCGTCCTGTGGTGCTCCACGTACACGGCGCGCCCCTCGTCGTCCTGCTCCACGTAAGGGGTGCGGTCGAAGTAGGAGGCCGCCACGGACAGGCCTTCCGGACCCGGCTCGTCCGGGAACGCCCAGCGGATCGGATGCGTCACCGAGAAAACGAACCGGCCACCGGGCCGCAGCACCCGGTGCACGTCCCGGAGCACCCGCACGGGATCGGCGACGAAGGGGAGCGCGCCGTACGCCGAGCAGGCCAGATCGAACGAGCCGTCCGCGAACGGCAGCGCGCCCGCGTCCGCCTGCACCAGCGGCACCGCGCCGCCGTCGATGCGCAGGGCGTGCTGGAGCTGCCGGTGGGAGAGGTCGAGGGCGACGGGGTGCGCGCCCTGCGCGGCGAGCCAGCGCGAGCACTGCGCCGCGCCCGAGCCGATCTCCAGGATCACCTTGTCCTTGAGATCCTCCGGCGGGCCGAGCAGCTCGGCCTCCACCTCGTCGAGGCCCTCGGGTCCCCATACGAAACGGTCGTCCCCGAGGAAGGTGCCGTGCTCGACCTGGTAGTCGTCCGCGTTCCTGTCCCACCAGCCACGATTGGCACGGGAACTCTCCGTGACGTCGGCGTCGCGCCGGGTGGCTTCGGGCTCGAACGGTTCGGGCTCTTGGATGATGGGCTCCCTAGTCGTACTCTTCCGTTCAACCCGTCGCGGCGGAGTGCCGAGCGGCCCACGTGGCCTCGTGCGACAGGTTTTGTGCCGGGTATGCGGCGTTCCGCCCCGGGTGTGCGCCTTCGCGCATTGACCCTGTCCGGCTGCCCCCGTATGCTACAAGTTGCGCTGCGAGCCTGCGCTCCTCAGACATAGCAGGCTGCGCTCGCATCTGTATGTATGTCCCCTCGGTTATCGAGGCGCCCCCTTCGGGAGCGGCGCTTCCTGAGCTGTCCGGCCTTCTGCAGTGCGATCACGGGCTCCCGGCGTAGCAGTACCTACGACTTCAATGTCCGTACCGGAGCCCTTACCCACATGACGAGCAGCACCGAGACCACCGCCACCACCCCGCAGGTAGCGGTCAACGACATCGGTAACGAGGAAGCCTTCCTCGCCGCGATCGACGAGACGATCAAGTACTTCAACGACGGCGACATCGTCGACGGCGTCATCGTGAAGGTCGACCGGGACGAGGTCCTGCTCGACATCGGTTACAAGACCGAAGGCGTCATCCCGAGCCGCGAGCTCTCGATCAAGCACGACGTCGACCCGAACGAGGTCGTCAAGGTCGGCGACGAGATCGAGGCCCTGGTTCTCCAGAAGGAGGACAAGGAAGGCCGTCTGATCCTGTCCAAGAAGCGCGCTCAGTACGAGCGTGCCTGGGGCACGATCGAGAAGATCAAGGAAGAAGACGGCATCGTCACCGGTACCGTCATCGAGGTCGTCAAGGGTGGTCTCATCCTCGACATCGGCCTCCGTGGCTTCCTGCCGGCCTCCCTCGTCGAGATGCGCCGCGTCCGCGACCTCCAGCCCTACGTGGGCAAGGAGCTCGAGGCCAAGATCATCGAGCTGGACAAGAACCGCAACAACGTGGTCCTGTCCCGCCGTGCCTGGCTCGAGCAGACCCAGTCCGAGGTCCGCCAGACGTTCCTCACGACCCTCCAGAAGGGTCAGGTCCGCTCCGGCGTCGTTTCCTCGATCGTCAACTTCGGTGCCTTCGTGGACCTGGGTGGCGTCGACGGTCTCGTGCACGTCTCCGAGCTGTCCTGGAAGCACATCGACCACCCGTCCGAGGTTGTCGAGGTCGGCCAGGAAGTCACCGTCGAGGTTCTCGACGTCGACATGGACCGCGAGCGTGTCTCCCTGTCGCTGAAGGCGACGCAGGAAGACCCGTGGCAGCAGTTCGCCCGTACGCACCAGATCGGCCAGGTCGTCCCCGGCAAGGTCACGAAGCTGGTTCCGTTCGGCGCGTTCGTCCGCGTGGACGAGGGCATCGAGGGTCTGGTCCACATCTCCGAGCTGGCCGAGCGCCACGTGGAGATCCCGGAGCAGGTCGTCCAGGTCAACGACGAGATCTTCGTCAAGGTCATCGACATCGACCTCGAGCGTCGCCGCATCAGCCTCTCGCTGAAGCAGGCCAACGAGGCCTTCGGCGCCGACCCGTCGACGGTCGAGTTCGACCCGACCCTGTACGGCATGGCCGCGTCCTACGACGACCAGGGCAACTACATCTACCCCGAGGGCTTCGACCCCGAGACCAACGACTGGCTCGAGGGCTACGAGACCCAGCGCGAGGCCTGGGAGACCCAGTACGCCGAGGCGCAGCAGCGCTTCGAGCAGCACCAGGCTCAGGTCATCAAGTCCCGCGAGGCGGACGCCCAGGCCGAGGCCGAGGGTGCTGCCGCTCCGGCCGGCGCCCCGGCTGCCTCCGGTGGCGGCGGTTCGTACTCCTCGGAGTCGGACGACAACTCCGGCGCGCTCGCTTCGGACGAGGCGCTCGCTGCGCTCCGTGAGAAGCTGGCCGGTGGTCAGAGCTGACCTGAACCCTCCGGGGTTCGGTAAGTAGTCGAGCGGGCTCGCACCCTTGGGTGCGGGCCCGCTTCTCTGTGTCCGCCGACGGTTGATGGAGAACGGGCTTCTTGAGCATGAACTCCGGGTCGGCGCAGGGACACGGAGGTGTGGCATGGCGGCGTCAAGGCCGGTGTCAGGGGGGCGCCCTCGGTCGTCAGAAGCCGTCTGAGAGGGGCGTGCGGAGGGAATGCCCGCGCTCCAACAGGCGTTCTGGGTAAGGAACACGAGGAGGAGCGGTCACAGTGCTTGATCCGCAGGGTTTGTACGCATGGGAGCCGAAGGGCCTGGCTGTGGTGGACGTGGCGCTCGCCCAGGAGTCGGCCGGACTGGTCATGCTCTACCACTTCGACGGATACATCGACGCGGGTGAGACCGGCGACCAGATCGTGGACCGGGTCCTCGACTCGCTGCCCCACCAGGTCGTGGCGCGGTTCGACCACGACCGGCTCGTCGACTACCGGGCACGCCGCCCGCTGCTCACCTTCCGGCGCGACCGCTGGACGGACTACGACGTGCCCGCCCTCGAGGTGCGGCTCGTCCAGGACGCCACGGGTGCGCCCTTCCTGCTGCTCTCCGGCCCCGAGCCGGACGTCGAGTGGGAGCGTTTCGCGGCCGCCGTGAAGGAGATCGTCGAGCGGCTCGGTGTCCGCCTCGCGGTCAACTTCCACGGAATCCCGATGGGTGTCCCGCACACACGGCCCGTCGGCCTCACGCCGCACGGCAACCGGACCGAGCTCGTCCCCGGTCACCGCAGCCCCTTCGACGAGGCGCAGGTCCCCGGCAGCGCGGAGTCCCTCGTGGAGTACCGCCTCATGGAGGCCGGACACGACGTGCTCGGTGTCGCCGCGCACGTCCCGCACTACATCGCGCGTTCGCCGTACCCGGACGCCGCGTTGACCGTCCTCGAAGCCATCACGGCGGCGACCGGCCTGGTGCTGCCCTCGGTGGCGCACGGGCTGCGCACGGAGGCGCACCGCACGCAGACGGAGATCGACCGGCAGATCCAGGAGGGCGACGAGGAACTCGTCTCGCTCGTCCAGGGACTTGAGCACCAGTACGACGCGGCGGCGGGTGCCGAGAGCCGCGGGAACATGCTGGCCGAACCGACCGACATCCCGTCCGCCGACGAGATCGGCCTCGAGTTCGAGAAGTTCCTGGCCGAACGCGAGGGCGACGCCTAGGACCTGTCGTCACATTCCCGTCTGCCCGGCGGCGTCTGGCACGCACTCCCCCTAGCTCTCGGCTTTGCTCGAGCAGGGGGGACCCCCATGCGGCGTTGCCGGAGAGCCC